>CAYPGP010000042.1:0-1577 GCA_964410495.1 uncultured Chloracidobacterium sp. | reverse complement strand
TCGTCGGTTAACTGATGATCGACCTTGCCCAGAAACTCGTTCGTGTTGTACGGGTTCGGCACCGTCCCCTGCCAACCCGGCAGCCCGTTGCTCAAAGTCATATTCGACTGCGGAATGAAGTCGCTCATGATCCGAGCGGCGACCGGATCGATCCGGTTGGGGCAGATCACCCGTTGAACGCCATTACATACGAACGTCTGTCCCGTAAGAGGATCTCTGGGGCCAGTTCCCGGAGACGCCGAAAAATTGCCGACACGCTCGAGGGCCGTTGGAACACGGGCTCCCGCGAGAAACGTGTTCGTCATCTGACGAAGACCGGCGTAAGAGAAGAAAAAGAAGGTTTTGTCTTTTACGATCGGTCCGCCGATCGTGCCGCCAAATTGATTACGGCGATACGGAGCTTTGTCGATGACCGCTCCCCACTCGTTCGCGTTGAACGCATCGTTTCGAACAAACTCGTAGAGCGATCCCCGAAAGCTATTGGTGCCTGACTTTGTCAGAACGTTGACTATGCCGTTGGCAAACCGGCCATACTCGGCATTGTAAGCGTTCGTCTGCACGCGGAACTCCTGAATCGCATCCGGAGCCGGCAGGATATTTCCTGTATTGCGGAGATTCGTCATGTTCGTTCCGCCGTCAAGGAAATAGTTGACCGAACCAGTCCCACCATCGGTACCGCCGTTGATCAGCGTTCGCTGTTCCGGGAAGCCGAGGCTCAGATTGCTCGTGCTGGCGGACGCTGTCGCAATTCCCGCGTTGTTCGATTGAACGCCGGGTGTCAGATCCAAAAGAGAGAAAACATTTCGCTCGACGAGAGGCAGATTCTCGATCTCTTGGGTTTGTACCGTGCGGCCAAGTTCGGCAGAGGTTGTGTTGATCTCCGGCGGAGCAGATGTAACCGTCACCTGTTCGTCCACCGACCCTACTTCAAGAGCAAAATCCATTCGGGTAATGTCGTTTACCCGAAGAACAATGCCCTCGCGAAAGGCTTTCTTAAAGCCGGATGTCGCCATTACCTCAACGGTGTAGTTGCCGACCGGCAGGAACTCTATACGGAAGCTCCCGTCGTCTGCTGTCGTAACGTTTCGGGTCAGGCCCGTATCGACACTTTTCGCCGTCACTGTGGCATTGGGAACCGCCGCACCACCCGGATCCGTGATCGTACCAACTATCGTCGCGGTGGTTATTTGAGCGGACGTGTATGTCGGCAGCATTAGGACAGCGGCCAACACAGCCATCATCCCTATGTGTATGAGCTTCATCTTGATCTTCTCCTTCTCTTGATCGACTTACCCGCTTGGCAGGGTTCCCGACGCGGCGAACATCGGGGGGTGAAACTTTCTATGCAACCTTGGGAGCTGCAAAAGCCGGCGCTGTTACAAGCGCGGCAGCGCCTTTAAGACGCGGAAATTCTATTGCCGGAACTATTCGTATCGACGCTTCGCCTAAGTCGGCGCTCAGGGCTCTTTCTTTGATCGCGCTCTTTACGGTCGGTTCGATCAGATCCCACGCCTCAGTGATCTCGCCGCCGATATATATGCGGGCTGGATCGACGACATTGATGATCGACGCCAGGC
>CAYPGP010000041.1:0-11265 GCA_964410495.1 uncultured Chloracidobacterium sp. | reverse complement strand
CAAGGTCGGCAAAGACGGCGTTATCACCGTCGAAGAGTCGAAGACGATGGACACGATGCTCGAAGTCGTCGAAGGTATGCAGTTCGACCGCGGCTATCTCTCGCCGTACTTCGTCACCGACGCCGACCGTATGGAAGCCGTCCTCGACGAGCCTTACATCCTGATCAACGAGAAGAAGATCTCGAACATGCGCGACCTTCTGCCGATCCTCGAGCAGGTTGCGAAAAGCGGCCGTCCGCTGCTGATCATCGCGGAAGACGTTGATGGTGAAGCACTTGCGACGCTCGTCGTCAACAAGCTTCGCGGCACGCTCAACGTTGCTGCTGTCAAGGCACCTGGCTTCGGCGACCGCCGCAAGGCAATGCTCGAAGACATCGCGACGCTCACGGGCGGAAAGGTCATCAGCGAAGACCTCGGCATCAAGCTCGAATCGATCACGCTCGAAGACCTCGGCCGTGCCAAGAAGATCACGATCGACAAGGAAAACACCACCATCGTCGAAGGCGCCGGTGCTGGTGATGCGATCGACGGACGTGTCAAAACGATCCGCAACCAGATCGAAGAGACCTCGAGCGACTACGACCGCGAAAAGCTCCAGGAGCGTCTCGCTAAATTGGTCGGCGGCGTTGCCGTGATCAAGGTCGGTGCCGCTACCGAGACCGAGATGAAGGAAAAGAAAGCTCGTGTCGAAGACGCGATGCACGCGACCCGTGCTGCTGTCGAAGAAGGCATCGTGGCCGGCGGCGGCGTCGCCCTGGTCCGCGCCGGAGTCGCTCTCGACGGCCTCAAGGGTGACGAAGATGACGAAACCATCGGCATCAACATCGTCCGCCGTGCTATCGAAGAACCGCTTCGCCAGATCGCCGGAAACGCCGGTATGGAAGGCGCGGTCGTCGTTGGCAAGGTCCGCGAAGGCGGCGACAGCTTCGGCTTCAACGCCGCGACCGAGCAGTACGAAGACCTCGTCGCAGCCGGTGTCATCGACCCCGCAAAGGTCACGAGAACTGCACTCCAAAACGCAGCCTCGATCGCCGGCATGATGCTAACCACCGAAGCCATGATCGCCGACATCCAGGACGACAAGGGCGGCGACCACATGGCCGGCATGGGCGGCGGCATGGGCGGCATGGGCATGGGAATGTAAATTTCCGACGCAAGCACTCCCGCTTGCTACGAACTGCGGTTTAGTTCATGTAAACAGGAAGGCTTCGTCTAGCGATAGGCGAAGCCTTTTAGATTTCTAGTCTAGGCCTACACTAGAAAATTTGTAGATAAAGGATAGATTGAATCATGAAGCATGCTTTCATCGAAATATGGAACTTCAAGGGAATCGATCACATAAGACTTGATTTCAATGCCCACCCCCGAAGCAATGTTTATACGCTTGTTGGACTTAACGAAAGCGGTAAAACTACCATACTCGAAGCTCTAAATTTCTTGACCTACAAAACGGAGACACTTGATCCGCTGAATTTGCACGGTTACTCGATCAAAGATGTCCACGAACTCATTCCTATTTCGAAGAGGTCGAACTTTAACGGTGAGGTCAAAATCTGCGTCGGTTATACGTTGGACGAAGATGATAAGAAGAAGATTACAACCTTCGTTAGTGCAAATACCGAATTCACTTTGTGTTCACCTTTGGCCGACGAAATCACGGTTGAACAAACGTACAAATTTAAGAACTCAATCCTAGAATCCGGACAACCCAGTACCACATGGGGAAACTTTAACCTGATCGGAAAGCCACAAAAAGGTAGGAAGACCGAAAAAAAACTAGACCGAAGCAACTGGCTTAAAGTAGTAAATTTCACTAAGTCTCTGATTCCAAGCGTCCTATACTTTCCCAATTTTCTTTTTGAGTTTCCGGATAAGATTTATTTGGATGAGGCACCCGTTGACAAAGATAAGCATGAATTTTACAGGACCGTACTGCAAGATGTTCTTGATGCTGTGGACGAGAATGCTACCTTAGAAACCCACATCATGGAGAGAGCGAGAGATGGAGGATGGTTTGCCCGTCGTGCACTCGATAGTGTCCTGCTCAAGATGGGCAGCAATATTACTAAAACGGTTTTCTCTAATTGGAATCGAATTTTCAAACGAACTAGCGGTGGAAAGGAAATAGTTCTGAACGTTGACTTTGAAGACGCCGAGGTAGTAGGTTCCGTAGAACCGCAAAAGCTACTGTACCTGCAATTGCAACTCAAAGATGGAAGTGAATACTATTCAATAAGTGAAAGATCGCTTGGTTTCCGGTGGTTCTTTGCATTCCTTCTTCTCACGACTTACAGGGGATTTCGAAAAGATGCTCCTGACAATGTCCTGTTCATGTTCGATGAACCGGCATCAAACCTACATTCGTCGGCACAAAGTCAACTTTTGGAGAGCTTCGGAAAGTTTTCCGAGAACTTGTCTATAGTTTATACAACCCACAGTCACCATCTCATTAATCCCGAATGGCTTGAAGGGACATTTGTTGTTAAGAATCAAGGATTGGAATACGACGACAGCTACGATTCATATAATGCAACCAATACTAAAATTAGCCTCTACAAGTACAGAGATTTTGCGGCGCAGCATCCCGACCAAACAACTTATTTTCAGCCGATTCTTGACGTTCTAGATTACTCACCGAGCAAATTGGAGAACATTCCGGATGTCGTAATGATAGAAGGGAAAAATGACTTCTATACATTAAAGTATTTCAACAAGTTGTTGCCGACTTCTTATGACTTGAATCTTATGCCGGGTGGTGGAGCCGGAAGTTTAGACGCTCCGATTCAGCTTTATCTCGGATGGGGACGAAATTTTATTGTGATTCTGGACTCCGACGAAGCTGGCGAAAAAGAAAAGAGTCGGTATGTTGAGAAGTTTGGCGGTCTAGTAAGTGATCGCATCTTCTCCCTCGGGGATATTGACTCAGTGTGGAAGAAAAAGAGCATGGAAAGCTTAATTGATCCGGCGGAAAGACTGGCTATTCAGCAGTCCGTCTATGCGGCCACAACAAAATACGCCAAGAAGCATTTCAACAGGGCGGTTCAAGAACTTTATTTGACCAGTGTTCATCACACGATTTCAATCCCAACTCAAAACAACTTCGATGCGTTTATGAAGTTTTGTGAGGCTAAGCTTAAGTCGATATGAAAATAGGGATCAGGCACCGCAATCTTGTAATTCTAAAGAGCGGCTTCGCCGCAGTGCTGTGCGGAAAGGCTGTGCCTTTCCGGGAGGTCTAAAATGATCCTGAGGCTTCGCCTCCGCCTTTTGCGGGTGGAGGCGGAGCCTCTTGACCTTTTAGGAGTCGGTCGGAAAGGCAGAGCCTTTCCGCACAGCACTGGCCCAATGAGGGTAGTCCGAACTCAGGACATATAGTGATGCACCAGTTCCCAGGCGCGGTTGAGGGCGGGCGGAAAACGAATAGCGAATATCGAATAACGAATGGCGAGTTACGGTAGTGAATAACGAATAGCGAATAGTGAACAGAGAGTGGGTGGATCGATCTGATCTGTTTCGTGCTGTTTCGTGTTTTTCGTGGTTCCAATTCTTAAGATCTTAACCACGAATCAGCACGAAATGACACGAATCCGGCGGCTTTGCCGCAGTGCTGTGCGGAATGGCTTAGCCTTTCCGGTACGCCTGAAATGATCCCCGAGGCTTCGCCTCATCTTTGAAAACGCCCGTTATACAATGCTATTCTCTCTAGACTCAGGAGAGGTTCATCTGTGCGACATATTTCTCGGAAGCTGACGGTTATTGGGCTCTCGTTGTTAGGTTTATTTTCTATAACCGGTGCGGCCCAGGCCCAGAAGGCCAAGCCGAACTCGAATACTCCCATCAAACGGATCTCGCTTGAGGGAGCTTCGGCCACTCCGCGAGGAACTTCGGCCGCGGTTTGGGCGGGCGATACGCTATATGTCAGCGGCTGGCTTGATCCGGACCGTAAGACGAACAAAACTACCGAGTTGCAAACGATCAGCCTGCTCAAGGACATCGATAAATTTCTCAAAACACAAGGCCTCACTCTCGCCGATACCGTGATGCTGCACGTCTATCTCGGAGCCGATCCGGCAAAGGATAACAAGATGGATTTCGTCGGGATGCAGACAGGATATAAGCTGTTTTTCGGCACAAAAGAACAACCCAACAAGCCCGCCCGAACCACCGTCCAGGTCGTGCTGCCCGCCGCTGACAGCGGAGCCTTGATAGAAATAGACCTAATTGCCGTTCGGCCGTAGATCCTGCCGCGTCATCTCCAACAACCGCCCACCAGCAAAGGCCGGGAGTATCGATCATGGCTCCGCTCGCGGGTTCGCCGGGGATCGAAATGACTCCGGCCTCGGGCTGGCAAGAGCAACCACTAAATAACACGAAAATACACTGAACAAAGCGGACAGATTTGATCTTGTTTCGTGCTATTTGTACCTTTTCGTGGTTCACTCCTCCTGACCTGCTGCGGTGACGGTGGATCTCTGTTCCCCCCTGCCACATAGCATTGCGGCCGTTGATCCCCGTCGCCGGTCTAACTAGGTTCAGGGACGCTTCGCATATTAAACTAAGATGTCTTTGAACCGGGCGACCAGATAGACAGGTACTCAAGATGGATGAAGCGATCAGACAAGAAATTTTGGCTATGAGTCGAGCGGCTCATAGTTTGACCGAAGAGTCGTACCAACAAACCCCTTCGACACGCGGCGATGCGGGTTGGAACGAAAAGCAGCGAATTCTCCTTGCAGACATGGCTCTCCATCTGCTGCAAACAGCTCTCAAGGAAGGCGACCTCTCGGAGGAAGGATTGAAACGAAACCTGTTTTCGATCCTGACTATCTCAGATCAGTTTGTTCCGGACCACGATCTGAAAGCTTTCGCAGAGACCCTGGCCCCGAGCTAAAGTGCCGGCAGCGGACTAAAAGTGGTGCTATGCTCTGTAAAAATGCGAGGTGAAATTGATATGCCGAAATTGTGGCAATAGCTGTGTTTATCGCCATGGGCCGCTCTGTGCAATGCTATCCGCTTTGGACTCAGGAGCGATCATCTGTGCGATATATTTCTCGAGAACTGGCGGCATTTTTGGCTTCTAGCCGTGACGCGGAACAGGCTTTTCATAATTCTTAGGCGCGAGAAGGGTTATCGATGTGATAACAACCCGACGGCTGTTTACGTTGCTGTCGGCGGTTGAATTATCGTAATCGACAGCGAACCTGAAACCGCCCGATGCAAGTTTTTTGCAGTTGCCCTCACTTAAAAAGAACGATATGGCGTCGGCGAATGCTCCGAGCTGCTGATTCGCGTGGCCAAGCACTTCGCGATCATCGCCTTCGAGATATACGGGGATCTCATCGGTCAGGGCTGTACAACGGCTATATAGATCGCCTAAAACGTGCCGGCGGGATAGCGAAACTGGGCTATTTATCGTCATGGTTATATTGACCTCGCGTACGCAGCTATTTTGAGTTTTGTTGCTTGAATTCGTCGGCCTGCCTAAGAAAAAAGGCCGACTGATAGCAGCCGGCCCCAGTCTTTCAATTACCAGCGCGAACCGCCGCCGCCGCGATTTCCGCCGCCGCCGCTGTTTTCACGAGCTTTAGCTTCGTTAACCTTAAGGCTGCGACCGTCGAGGTCCTTGCCGTCAAAGGACGCGATGGCGCCCTGCGCTTCTTCGGCGGTCGTCATTTCGACGAATGCAAAACCGCGTGAACGACCGGTTTCGCGATCTTCGATGACACTGGCCGATTGAACGCTTCCGGCGCCGCTAAAAAGGGTTTCGAGATCGTTCGAGGTCGTGTTGAATGAGAGATTTCCGACGTAAAGTTTCGTTGACATTATAATAGATTACCTTTCCCTGATGTTGCAGGGAGTGTGAAGAGCGTCGGTATCGAAATTGGCTTCGCGAGAAAAACGGTACTGTACGAAGTGTCCGGCCTAGAGCTGCTCTGTTGTGATTGGAAAAACCCGCTCCTTGTACCGATCCGAAAAAACCGTTCTTGATAAGTGACAAATCCCATCGAGAGATCGTCAGAGAAGGAAGTACAGTTAAAACAGTACACGCATTTCCGTATAGTTGCAAACCAACAAATTTTGCGGTCGCGTCACACAATTCCACAATTCCATCCTCAGGGGCATATAGGCGCGGTTGAGGGCGACGCCGTTTTTTTGGTCGAGGGCGAGCGGGGGAATAGTGAATAACGAATAGTGAATAACGAATAACGAATACCGAACAGAGCCCGGGTGGATCGATCTGATCTGTTTCGTGCTGTTTCGTGTTTTTCGTGGTTCCAATTCTTAAGATCTTTGGCCACGAATCGGCACGAAATAACACGAATCAGGAATCATGTCCGCTCTGGTGCTTCGTGGACGAATCGTTTTTGATGATCAGGTCGTCGACGGTCAGTTCGCCGATGTGGAGTTTTTTGATCTTTGCGCGGCCGATGCTGAGGCGGCCGATGGCGAAGGCTCCGACGGCGATGGCCCCGATAGCGGCTGCACCGAGCATCGCGGCCCCGAATGCGGCGGAACCAAATGCGGCGGTCCCGATCGCAGCCGCTCCGGCGGCGAGGCCTTTAACCTTGACCTCGCCCATTTCCTGCTTATGCTGCCCGACTTCCCGTCCTTTCATCACTTCCCTCTCCAGCGGCCGTATTTTAGCCACGAAAATAACACGAACTTGCCGGGATCATGAAACTCAGCCTTCCAACGGCTTTCGGCGAACCCGGTTGCGAAGAATATCTTGACTTTTTGGGCGATTTATGGTACGCTGTTTTGTTCTTGCAACATCTGAAACCGTAGCAAAAATGTTTTTTGAAAATTTTGATATATTTTGGTTGAAAATCGGCGTAACTATCTTGTTTACAGTGATTTACCTGTCTTACAAAATCGCGGACAAGGGTGCGGACAAGCCGCGGACAACCGGCGGACAGCCTGCGGACAAGTTCGAAGATCGCGGACAAGATCTGGCGATGAAACGTCCTGGGAACGCCTGTTTTACTGGCTTTCGTGCAGTTTTTCGATGAGGCAGTAAATTTGCCCTGCTCATTGAAAAACAGCAAAAAAAGTGCCTCGAACGGCAACAAAACGGCAAGCTTCGACACGTTTTGCACGTTTTTCATCAACCAAAAGGCCATTAAGTACAGCCGGTTTCCAGCGAAGAAAAAGCAGCCCGCGAAGCTCGCCGACTGCTGAACGATGAAAACTGAATTATGAGCCTAGTGCGAGCCGGTCAGGAGCTCGGTCATCTGATCGACGATGTGGCGAAGGACGTTCGTCTGCATCTCCGCCTGGCCGCCGGAACGCATCGGCTTGCCGCTTCGCACCGACAGGTCGCCGGAGTATTTGACCTTACCGGTCTTGACCTCGATCAAGCGGACCGAAACCGCCGCCGAGCCGTAACCGTCAGTTCCCTTCGGCGTGTATTCGTTAACCGTGCCGGTCACGACGTAGGCAACTTCGAGCTGCTTCCCGAGCTTGATGGCCGCCGCGGTCGAACCTTTTCCGTTGATCGAAGCAAGGTTAGCCTGCGAAGCGTCACGCGTGTTGCGAACGTCATAGACGCTGAATTTGCGGGTGTTGTTGAGCGAATTCGCGATGCTCGCCTGAAAATGGCGTTTCGCCTCGAAGGTCATCACGGGCGATGCCTGTGCACTCGGCGTGAATTCGACGACCGCCAAGCGAGGCGCGGTGCTAGTGGTTCTTGATGTTGACTGTGCGAGCGAAACGCCCGCAAGTGCGATACCGATGATAAGTGCGGTAAATATGTTTCTCATAGTTTCTCCTCTGTATGAAATGATCCCGCCCGACCAAAAAAGCGGCGGCCATTATTGAATGCGTTGGAATTACGAGAAAACTATCATGAAGGAAAAGAAAAAAAGCTCCGCGAGATCACGAAGCTTTCATTGATGAAGTATTTGGATAAAGGCCTAACCGCGTCGAACATATCGCGGCACGCAGCGACCACGACGGTCTCGAACATATCGGTAAACAAGGTAACCGCCAGAACCGGCCCCGGCTCCTAACAGCGCACCGCGGCCGCCGCCAAGTCCGCCGCCGACCGCGGCACCGATACCGCCCGCGATGAGCGAGTTGACTAGTTTTTTCTTCGTACGGGTGTTTCGGCGAACCCGGTAAGTGCCCGCTGGACAGGGTTTTAACCCAGCCGATGCGGCAAATCCGGCGGTTTCAGCCGCTTCATATGGGTCTATCAGTTCGATCTCGACGAACTCACTATCGGCATCATTTGTGTATGCGGATGCTGGCATCGCGGGAATGACTGCCAGAAGGCTTGCGAGCAAGAATGTTGAAATGAATTTATTCATTGTAATTCCTCCTAAGTTTTGTGAAGGCTCTTCGGAGAGAACGCCTTGTGAATAATGCTGTCATAGCTGGCGTTTACTATCTGTAGGGTTTCGAACATTGGGGTGAATGTCGGTTAGAGTACGGTTTTTCGGATCGAGTGGTGTCAGCATTGCACTATCCACGCTGAATTAACGGAGTGGTCATAGTTCTGAAATTCATTTTTAGGAGAAATAAATATGACTAGCAATGCTGCATCGACAAAACACGACACTAACATCGTGACCGGGCTCTTTGAGGATAAGGAAAGTGCCGAAGCGGTTTACAATTCGCTTCGATCGCGAGGGTACTCTGACGACGAGATCAACGTGATCATGTCCGACGCGACGCGGGACAAGTACTTTAGAACGCATCCGCTTGGCACAAAAGCGGCGGAAGGCACGGCACTCGGCGGAGTGCTCGGTGGAACGCTCGGAGCCGTGGTCGGCGGCCTCGCGGCGGTCGGATCGAACTTCTTTCTACCGGGCATCGGGCTTGTCGTCTGGGGGCCGATCGCTGGTGCACTTGCGGGCTTCGGAGCCGGGGGAGCAGTCGGCGGATTGGTCGGAGCTCTGGTTGGCTGGGGAATTCCGGAAGACCGCGCCAAGATCTACGCCGAAGGCATCGCTGGCGGCGGAACCGTCATCGGGGTGAAGCCTCGTTCAGTGGAGGACGCCGATCATTTCCAGGATGAATGGACGAATAAATATCGCGGGCGTGATGTTTATCGCTAGGGACGGGAAAACGGGAGTGCTGGCAGGCATTGCCAACACTCCCGACAATTGCGATCTGGGACTCGCCAGGTGCAAGGCTCGCGGAAAAGCGGCTATGCTCGGCTCTTTCGATTTTGCTGTTCCTCGACAAAAAAGCCAAAGAGCGAGGCGGCCATAAGAATGGAACCAACGATCACAGCGGATTTTGGGCCGATGAACATCCCGATGAAGAATATAACAACGCCCGCCGCGCATAGCAGCGAGCCCACGAGGCCGGCAGTTTTTGCCATTCCGGTTGATTTGCTCATAGGTAAAAAATATCAAAATCGCGACTTGGCGACAATTTGCTGTATAACTATTCCAAAGGCGGCAAGATCTGACCCCCATGATGTGCGACGATAAGCCATTTGCCGCCGCGTTTCATCCACACATGTGTGCTGCGAAACTGCATGTTTCTAACGCCCTCGACCGTCGCCCGGTGGGTCATGATCGCCATGTTACCGAAGATCCGGACCTTGTAATCGTCCGACTTGACCATGTCGGAATTCGGTGCGAGCTGGGCAAGGTATTGAGTCTTGTTCTCGGTCTCGCCCCTCTGCGTGGTGCCGACGTAGTCGTCCGCTACCATCGCAGCCGCGGCCTTTTTGTCGCCCTTCAACTCCGCAAAGGTCCATGCCTTGTCGAGCTGGATCAATTTTTCCTCGAGGCTTCCCTTTTTGTATTGCCCAAGCGCTGCAGACGATAGCCCGAGCAAAATAACAACGGTGTAGAGAGCGAACTTGATGGCCATATTTGCTCCGGATCGGTGTTAACTTACTTTAGATGCTTTTTGAAGAATCCCAGCGTCCTTTCCCAGGCCAACTTCGCCGCCTCGGCGTCGTACCGCGGCGTAGTGTCGTTGTGAAAACCATGTTGCTTGCCCTCGTAGGTGAACGACTCGAAAGTCTTTTTGTTTTCCTTCAAAGCCGCTTCGTACGGGGCCGCAGCTTCGTTGATGCGAGCATCATTACCGGCATACTGAAACATGAGCGGAGCGTTTATTTTAGGTACGTCCGCGATACCCGCCTGACGTCCATAGAATGCGACTCCGGCGTCGAGGTCTTTCCCAAGCATGACTGCGAGTTGATTGACCATACCGCCGCCGAAGCAGAAGCCGACGGCACCAAGTTTGCCGCTGCCGTCCTTATGTTTCTTGAGCCACATCGCAGAGGCAATGAAATCCTCGGTCATTTTTTTGGGGTCAACGGTTCGAAACGCCGTCGCGGCTTTCTGCTCGTCTCCAGGATATCCGCCGACGGACGTCAGCCCATCGGGTGCGAGGGCCATGTAGCCGACCTTCGCGAGCCGGCGAGCAACGTCTTCGATGTATGGGTTAAGGCCGCGATTTTCGTGAATAACCAGGACTGCAGGAAACTTTTTACCCTTTGCGGGCTTTGCGAAATAGCCCTTGATCGTACCGTTGCCGTTTGGCGACTGAACCGTCTCGTAGCCAACTTTTATGTCTTTATCGTCAGGATTGATGGTCTGAGCCCAGGCGTAATTTGGCGTCAGGCTATCGAAGATCGCAGCCACGGTAAGCCCGCCGACCGCAAATTTGGCAATGCTGTTCATGAACGAGCGACGATCCATTTCGCCGTGCTGCCATTCATGAAATAAGTCGAGTAACTCCTGCGGATATTGATCTGCGGTTTTGCGTTCCATTAATGATCTTTCCCCCGATTTTTACAAAAGAATACTTCACCGAGCGGATTCGCTCAAGGTTGGGCTATCAATTCAGCTCCGCCGCATTTCAGCCAAGCTACTTTTCCTTCGGCTTCTCGGCAACTCGTCGGGCGGTCCATGGAGCATCAGCATTGCCTCCGAAAGAAACGCTGCCAGTCATCTTATCGCCGTCAACCGTACCGGCGAAACTCATTGTGAGGTTATTGCCGTTGTAGCTGATCGTGTAGCTGAATGTAATATCTTTTCCCTTTATCGTTCCCTGAAGCGGCACATCGCCGCTCGACCGCTTCGCAGTCCCGGTGACCTTATCTCCGTCTACTTTCAGAACAACCTTGAACGGCCTGTCGCCGCCCGGCGTTTCGAACGCTCCGTCCCACTCGCCGGCGACAGACTTTGATTGAGCCGACGCTGTCACAGCGAATAAACCCACTAATAAAAATGCGACTAAAAATAACTTTCTCATATGTACTCCTTCACAGAGCATTTTACTTCATTTTGATGGAGT
>CAYPGP010000040.1:0-12661 GCA_964410495.1 uncultured Chloracidobacterium sp. | reverse complement strand
CGTTGTCGCCTGCCATGCCCGAATCGAGAAGCTTCTTGAACATCTCGACGCCCGTCACAACCGAGTTCTTTGTTTCACGGATACCGACGATCTCGACCGGCTCGTTGACGTTGATCGTGCCGCGCTCGATACGGCCCGTAGCGACCGTTCCGCGTCCCTGGATGGTGAAGATGTCTTCGACCGGCATCAGGAACGGCTTGTCCGTTTCGCGGGCCGGGGTCGGGATAAAGTCGTCAACCGCCTGCATAAGCTCGTCGATCTTCGGCTCCCAAGCCGGATCGCCTTCGAGAGCTTTGAGTGCCGAGCCCTGAATGACTGGGATGTCGTCGCCCGGGTATTCATAAGAGCTGAGCAGTTCGCGGATCTCCATCTCGACGAGTTCGAGCAGTTCCGCGTCGTCGACCATGTCCGCCTTGTTCATGAAGACAACCATCGTCGGGATACCGACCTGGCGGCCGAGCAGGATGTGCTCACGCGTCTGCGGCATCGGTCCGTCGGTCGCAGCGACCACCAGGATAGCTCCGTCCATCTGGGCGGCTCCCGTGATCATGTTCTTGACGTAGTCAGCGTGGCCCGGGCAATCAACGTGGGCATAGTGACGATTTGCCGTCTCATACTCAACGTGTGCCGTCGCGATCGTGATACCACGAGCCTTTTCCTCAGGCGCGTTGTCGATCGAATCAAACGCACGGACAACCATCTTCGGGTTGTGCTTCGACATCACTTTCGTAATTGCTGCCGTCAACGTCGTCTTGCCGTGGTCAACGTGACCGATCGTTCCAATATTTACGTGCGGCTTACTGCGATCGAATTTCTCTTTGCTCATTGCTTCTCCTGATGTGTAATTTCAAACTTCAGATCTGAAATATCAAAACTTAATTGCTAGCTCCTTTGACCTTCGCGATAACCTCTTCAGCAACATTCCTCGGAGCTTCAGCGTAACGTTCGAAGTGCATCGATGACGTCGCACGGCCCTGGGTCGAAGACCGAAGATCGGTCGTGTAACCAAACATCTCGCTCAGCGGCACGAAAGCCGTCACGACTGAAACGTTACCCGGACGCGGCTCCATCTTCTCGATCTGCCCGCGGCGGCGATTAAGGTCACCGTTGACGGCTCCCATATATTCTTCCGGCGTCACGACTTCGACCTTCATGATCGGTTCGAGCAGGACAGGTTTCGCTTTCTTGACTGCATCCTGGAAAGCGAACGAACCGGCCAGTTTGAACGAAATTTCATCCGAGTCGACTTCGTGATACGAACCAAATAAAAGCGTGGCCTTAATGTCGACCAACTCGTAGCCGGCGAGGAAACCACGCTGCATCGCATCACGGATACCTTCCATCGTCGGCTTGATGAACTGACGCGGGATAGAACCACCGGTGATCTTGTCTTCGAATACAAAACCTTCGCCAGGAGCTGGTTCCACTGTGAGCTCGACGTGGCCAAACTTACCACGGCCGCCCGACTGTTTCTTGTAGATCTCTTTTCCGGGAGCCGACGTTGTGATCGTTTCGCGGTAAGCAACCTGCGGTTTACCAACGTTTGCTTCGACGCCGAACTCACGCTTCATACGATCGACAATGATCTCAAGATGAAGCTCGCCCATTCCGGCGATGATCGTCTGGCCCGTTTCGTGGTCCGATGTGACCTGGAACGAAGGATCTTCCTGAGCGAGGCGACTAAGAGCAATGCCCATC
Source organism: uncultured Chloracidobacterium sp. (assembly GCA_964410495.1). Lineage (GTDB taxonomy): Bacteria > Acidobacteriota > Blastocatellia > Pyrinomonadales > Pyrinomonadaceae > OLB17. The sequence goes on along the minus strand of CAYPGP010000040.1, from coordinate 10,963 downwards.
TTGTCCTGATCGGCACGTGTTTTAGGCTCAACAGCCACGCGAACAACCGGATCGGGAAACTCCATCGACTCAAGAATGATCGGCTTGTTTTCGTCGCAGATCGTATCGCCGGTGGTCATGTTCTTCATGCCGCCAATGGCAACGATCTCGCCTGCCGATGCCGTTTCGACGTCTTCACGCTTGTTAGCGTGCATGAGCATCAGGCGGCCGACACGTTCTTTATTGTTCTTAATGGTGTTGGTAACGTACGAACCGGCAGTAACCGTACCAGAGTAGATGCGAACAAATGCGAGCTGGCCGAGGTGCTTATCAGCCATCAGCTTGAAGATAAGGCCCGAGAAAGGCTCCTTAGCATCAGCCGCTCGCTTTTCCATTTCGCCGGTCTTCGGATTCTCACCTTCGATCGCGGGGATATCAAGCGGGCTCGGAAGGAAGTCAACGACAGCATCAAGCAGCGTCTGAACGCCTTTGTTCTTGAAAGCAGAACCGGTAACGACCGGGACGATCTTCATCGCGAGGGTCGCTTTTCGAAGGCCGTCGCGGATCTCCTTTTCGGTGACCTCTTCGCCTTCCAGATACTTCATCATCAGATCGTCGTCTGTGGCCGAAACAGCTTCGACGAGGAGCTCGCGCTTCTCTTTTGCAAGATCGACGAGATCAGCCGGAATATCGACGACGTCGTAGTTCGCACCTTTCGCTTCATTGCTCCAGATGTACGCCTTCATCGTGATAAGGTCCACAACGCCTTGGAAATGCTCTTCGATACCGATCGGGATCTGAAGTGCAACTGCGTTAGCACCCAATCGCTTCAAGATAGAATCGAACGAGCGTTCGAACGAAGCACCGGCACGATCCAGCTTATTGATAAAGCAAATGCGCGGGACGCCATACTTGTCAGCCTGACGCCAAACCGTCTCCGACTGGGGCTCCACACCAGCGACCCCGTCGAAAACGCAAACAGCACCGTCCAAAACTCGAAGGGACCGCTCAACTTCCATCGTGAAATCAACGTGTCCCGGTGTATCGATGATATTAATACGGTGCTCGACGCCATTGCGCGTCCAGAAACAGGTAGTTGCAGCGGATGTAATAGTAATACCGCGCTCTTGCTCCTGCTCCATCCAATCCATCGTCGCAGTCCCTTCGTGAACTTCGCCGATCTTGTGCGAAACACCCGTATAAAACAAGATGCGCTCAGTCGCCGTGGTCTTACCCGCGTCGATATGGGCCATGATGCCGATGTTTCTATATTTGTCTAAACTGATCTTTGCCATATTTTATAGGACCTATAAGTCCTATGGGACATATGCGTCCTATTTACTACTTAGAATCTATAATGTGCGAACGCCTTGTTCGCCTCTGCCATTCTGTGGACGTCGTCCTTCTTCTTCATCGCTCCGCCGCGTCCGTTCAGCGTGTCGAGGAGTTCGCCGACGAGGCGGTCTTCCATCGTTTTTTCGCTGCGGTTGCGAGCGTTGCTCACGATCCAGCGGATCGCCAGCGTGTTGCGTCGGTCACGCGTAACTTCGAGCGGCACCTGATAGGTCGCACCACCGATACGACGTGATTTGACCTCAAGCGTCGGGGCGACGGTGTCGAGCGCCTTCTTGAACATTTTCAAAGCTTCTTCGCCGGTCTTGTCCGCGAGTTTCGTCATCGCGGCGTAAAAAATATCTTCGGCAACTGTCTTTTTACCTTCCCACATCAAGCCATTGATGAACTTGGTGACCGCGATGCTGTTATAGATCGGATCCGGTAAAACTTCTCTTCGTCCTGCTGTTCTTCTTCGTGCCATGTTCTTTATTGAATCATTGGATCATTTCTTTCATTGACCCATTTCGAAATGTTTCAATGACTCAATGAATCAATGAAACAATTACCAGCCAGATGTCTACTTCGCTCCCTTCGGCCTCTTCGCACCGTACTTCGAACGGGCCTGATTGCGGTTAGCGACGCCTGAGGCATCGAGCGTTCCGCGGATAACGTGATAACGCACACCCGGAAGATCCTTCACACGGCCGCCGCGGATGAGCACGATCGAGTGCTCCTGCAGGTTGTGGCCGATACCCGGAATGTAGGTCGTGACCTCGATCTGGTTCGTCAGGCGAACACGAGCAACTTTACGAAGTGCCGAGTTAGGCTTCTTCGGAGTCGAGGTATAAACACGCGTGCAAACTCCGCGTTTCTGCGGGTTTGCCTGCAGGGCTGGGCTCGCCGTTTTGTACTTAACGGCCTGTCGCCCTTTGCGTACTAATTGATTAATTGTCGGCATATCTCAACAAATAAATGGCAAAACTATCGTCTTACCTGACTCTTGCTCGGAAACTCCGGCAGTTAGCTCAAGCAGCTCTCGCTGAATGAATTAAAGTAAATTTTGGCCAGCCTAACTAGGCTTAGTGTCAGTAGCTTTGTATAGAAGCTCTTCCACAGAGAAGCGAAACTTTGCTGTAGCGTGGCATTAGTAAGGTGTGTCCACTCATCTAGCCGCCGTCCGGGTGACGAACGCTTTTACGCAACAATCCGTGTTTCAAATCTCAAATATCATTCCTGCTAAACCGCAAGGAAACGACAGACCGTAAAGTCCGAAACTTTAGATAGTATTCATTACCGTTCAGCGTGTCAAGCCATCGCGAGCATTTTTGATCGATGTCTGCGGATCATTGCTTTACCGGTGCAGTAGCTGCAGGTTTCGGCGAGGGAACCTCACCTTTCGCCGATGCCTCAAACAGTCTCTTCGCGGCTAATATCACTTTCAGATTCGGGTTCGGAAACTCTGAGGCTATCTCGTCGAATGACTCGGGAGCCGAGCGCTCGACGTTCGCTAGCCATCTTCGCCATTCTATGAAGCTTGTTTTTTGCTGCTTCGAGGCAAGGATCAGCCGAAGGTACCTGCGCACGATAGATTTTCTCAGGTCGCCCGGACTCACTCCCGACAGCATTGCGCCTACAAAGGCGCTCTTTAGGAATAGCATTTCTCCCTCGGTTTCTCCGTCGCTACCTTCGAGCGAGATCACACGGTCGACAAATTCGGTTACACGTGCTGCCCACTCGAGATCATTAACGTCATGATTAACGACCTTGTTATCCACGATCTTCGTATCTCTCGTCTCCATCAGTTCTTCCCGCATTTTCTTAGCTATCGACGATTTCTGAAGAATATGTGTGAGTTTTGGCGTCCCTTTAAATTCGGCGGACGTAGCATCCTCCATGGTTAGCGGTTTTTCCGGCAAAAGTTTGTTCGCCGCAACTATGTAGTCGGGCAGAGGTCCGTCCTTATTAATCTCATTGTCTTTACAACGCGTTCCGCGAAGATTCTTCACCATCATCGAGCGAAAGGAATTTTTCAAGTCAAGTTTCAGTGGATCGGATTCGCCTTCGATCAGCTTGCTCGTTCTTGCCGCGACAGCTTCCCACGCGTACGTAAAAGATCGGTCGTCCTTAAAATCGCGATCTATTGCGCGCGACATCGCACTGAACAAAATCTGCCGCTCCGCTGGCGATCCCTGAAGCTCATTAATGAGGCTTAATGCCGGATAGATTTGTCTCGGGGACTGAACGTTTTCGATCCATGGCGCGACAAACAAAGCTCGCTGCCCTTCAGCTACCTGTTTTTCCGAGAAAAGCCCCTTTGCAACCTTTACTACGACCGGATAGATTCCCTCGACACCATAGGTCAGGGCATCCTCGCACGACCGAGGCTTTAGCCCGAAATCGCCCCCCACCTGAAATATCATCTGCTTCGCGCGTTGCGGTTCAGTGTCAAGTAAGATGGTGATAACTCGCTCTTTGAATGACAGTTGATCCAGTTTTGCTCCATGGGCTGTAACGAGAACGAAAAGCTCCGTGTCCAGCAGCAAATTTCCTCGCTCGACGGCTCCACCATAAGCCGCCCGCATCGGCATTGGATACTGCACATCGTCGATCGTCCGCAGGGCTTCATCGACGATCTCCTTTCGCCAAACCGGATCCGTTACCTTCTTGGTCTCGACGAGCTTAAGCAAAGTGTCCACAGTCAACTCAGGAGCCGCTAACCGTGCGTCATTTATCAACGCCACGATCCGCCGATCCCGCTCCGGTGTCGGTGTTGGCTTTTGCGCAACGATCGGCGTTATTAAGACAATGCAGATGAAAAATAGTCGGATCGGTAGCGAGAGTTTCATATTTTTCCGTTTCCCGTGATTTGGAGAATCTAGTTCTTCCGATGATAAACCACTTCTTTCCTCGCCCTCACAACCGCGTCCGCAACGTTTACTTTGACCGTTATTTTCCGTCGTTCGCCGTCGGTTCCGGTTTGGGTGGGCGAGTAGCCGAGGGTGTATTGTTTGACGAGCTCGCGGGCTACCTCGGCAAAGGTTGCGTCGAGGTTTTCGATCTGATCGATCTGAAACGCTCGGCCGCCGGTCTTGGACGGCAAGCCGTTCATGAAGTCCGTTGCATCGTTTGCCAGGCGTTGATAAGCGTTCGAGCGTCGAATGTTGTCCGGCACCTTTTGAAGCGAACCGGACCTGATCGTGAAGATCGTCGCGTCATTCTCCTCGGCTGTCCGCAGTACGGATTTGACGCTTTTCCCCAGGAACGGGCTGGTCTGGTAGCCCTCGGAAAACAGCACGATCGCTTTTCTGCCCTCAACCTTCTCGAGCTTTTTCATCGCCTCCTCGACGGCGCCGTAAAGCTGCGTTCCTGAGCGGTCGTTGTGGGTTCGCCCGACCCTTACGCCTTTTGGACTATCCTTGATCTTCACGCGGTCGATCACGATATCTGCGGTCGAACCAAATGTCATCGCCATCAGCGAGTCCTCAGGCCGCATATTCCGCACAAAAGCATTAGCCGCGGCAACGACACGCGGAAGCTGCGTTCCGATACCGCCGGTCCTCTCGATGAGAAGCAAAACCGTCACGCTGCTGTCGATCGTCGCAAACGATTCGATCTCCTGCTCCACGCCGTTCTCAAATATTTTGAAGTCTTCGCGTTTGAGCGTCGAAATATACTTACCGCTCCTATCCAAAACCGAAACCGGCACAAAAACGTTGTCGGAAGAGATGCGGATAATCTCGTCATCCTGTGCGGAGACGACAGGGACTAACACAAATATTAATAGCGTGAGAACCGCCGCGAGTCTGGATCTTTTGAGAGGCATGTCGGTAAAGCTGATCGTGTCCATAAACTAGCACGTCTTCTGTGGTGTTTCAATCGATTTTTCGCCGAATCCGCGCCACGCTTGGTACAATTTCGAATAGCCCGACGTGATCGCCAGCAAGCATTCAAAATTCGCACCGTTATTGATCGCCCTCGTCGGCGTCGCGGCTATGCTTCCGGCTTTGCTGCAGGGCATTCCTTTAGGGGCCGATCTCGATAATCATTTTCGCTTCGCCCAGCCTTTTTACGACGAGATCGCTAACGGAAACGTCATTCCCGGCTGGCTTGCTGAATCGAACAACGGCTTTGGCGACACGCGGTTTCGCTTTTATCCACCGCTTCTTTATTACATACTCGCCGCGGCGCGTTTCGTGACGGGCGATTGGTACGCGGCCACGTTGTCCGTCTTTACGTTACTGTCGGTCATAGGCTGCAAGGGAATCTACATCTGGGCCCGGCAGAATTTCGACGAGAAAACATCCCTGATCGCCGCGGCGGTATTCGCTGTCCTTCCCTATCACATTGCACAGTTTTACCAGGCCTCGTTGCTGGCGGAATACGCGGCGATGTCGTTCCTGCCGTTTGCCTTTCTCTTTCTTGAACGCCTTTCGAAGAGAGCCGCGATAACAAACATCGCAGGTCTCGGCATCACGTTCGGTGCAATTATCCTGACTCATATCCCGACAACCATCGTCGGCTCGCTCGGGCTTGGGCTGTTTGCCTTACTGCTGACCGATTGGCGAAGCAATAAACGCTTTCTCATCTATGCTGCGCTCGGTATCGGCTTTGGGCTGGCACTCAGCTCTTTTTTCTGGACCAAGGTCGTCACCGAACTTAGCTGGATCCAGGCCGGACACAAAGTCACGTCAGAGCACTACGATTACCGAAACAACTTCCTCTTCTCACCGTGGTCGCTGACAAACCTCAATACCTGGCTCGGCAGCGTTATCGCCGCCGTGACCATATTTATATTCCTTCCCGCAGTCACGCTCTTCCCAAAATTCTTTGGCGGAGCGGCAAAAGCGGGCGATCCTCTTGAAAGCGAACGGACAAAACAACCACTAAGGGCCTCGATGATCATTGCCGCCTTCGCATTTTTCATGACCACCGACCTCAGCCGTCCGCTCTGGCTCGTGATCCCAAAACTGCCCGACATCCAGTTTCCCTACCGATGGCTCACCGTCGCATCGGTAGCCATTTGCCCGGCGGCGGCCTTTGCGATCGTCTGGTTTGTTAAGAAGATCGTCTCAAAACAGATTCGCCCATGGCAGCTCGCAATGGTCGCGATCTCGTTCGCGGCTGCCGGTTATTCCTTCGGGGAATTCGCCATCGCAAGCGATTTCCTCGATCGCGAGACGTTTACTTCGAGGATCGAAGCCTCGCGTGCCGCCCCGAGTTTCCCCGACTGGCTCCCCGTCGGCGCCGCCGCGATCAAAGACGTAAAACCCATGACCGGCGCGATCGACGCCGGAACCCGCGAAATTCTTGAAGCCGAGGTCACAACCCACACCCGCCGCTTCAAGATCGCCCCCGGCCCCGAAACAGAAGCCCGCATTCGCGCCTACTATTATCCGCGCTGGCGGGCAACCGTAAATGGAAAGCCAGCAGAAACGAAAAAAGCTCCTGACGGAACCTTGCTCGTCGAGATCCCGACCGAAGCCTCCGAGCTGATCGTCAGCTTTGGACCCTGACGACGACCATCAGCTTTGCCGCTATCGCACGGCGGCGGTTCTAGCTCGCCGCGTGCGATTTGGGCTAGCCGGGTAGAAAGATCCTCAAATCAAGACACCACCGATCGCATTTTTCTCTTGACATTTTGTGCCATTTGTGCTACGCTTGCAACATATTTTGATCTTTGACAGGCGAAGAAATTGTTTTTTCGCAAAATCGATGAAATTCCACACGGAAAATGCTGTAACAGATGCGTATTCAATTAGTTACGTGTCTTACAGGATCGCGGACAAGGGTGTGGACAAGCCGCGGACAGGCCGCGGACAGCTGTGGACAAGATCGCAGATATTTGAAGCTGCGAAAACCGTCTAACGCCCGAATTTACTGGGCAAAACTGTGAGGATCCATTGATTCACGGCTAGATCCTGTCCACGATCTGGGGCTCGAAAATGAGTGATTTCTCGCGTTTTATCTGCAAAAAAGCATCTGTTTCAACAACAAACTGCCCCGTTTTCGCAACAATGCGGGCCTTTTCCGCAACGCCTCGTGCGGCCAGACCCTCGTTGAGCGGTTGATACGCGGTCGATTTTTTGATTTACTCATTGTTTTTGGAAAGTTATGAGTAACGTTTTAATGGATCACTTGGCTATCTTCTCGGAGGCAGACTGGCTCACGGCGGTTGATCAGATCCTGCCGTGCGTGCACGAGGTGGATAAGAACGCTCTTCAGATCTGGTTTCGCTTCTTCCCGCTCGAATTGCAGCGTTATGCAGCGGCGGCGGAAGATCGTGACGAATTGATTCGCGGCCTGGCATTGCAAGGCAATTTCGAACTTGCCGGCCAGATCGACACTTCGCACCACTTCCTATACGGGCACCGTTTCTGGCCGAAGATCAAGGGCGTTATCGAAAAGATTGCGGAACCCGAACCGACCGCCAATGGAAATGGCAAGAACGGCACCGCAAAGGTCGTGAACGAATGCGAAAGCTCGTCGGAGCTGGTCGAATTGATCAAGGAAGTCGGGATCCTGGCCGCCGAAAAACTCAAGGTCGAGCGGAATCTGCTAAATGCCATCGCCGCTGTCGGGCTCGCCACACTAAATCAGGTCGGCCTTGAGGCATTCAAGGCCGCGGAAGGCAAGGTTAATGAGCCTTCGGGTCTGATGAAGAAGTCGCCGGATCAGATCGTAGCCGAGCGGGCGAAGGACGATTCGCAAGGGCTGTTCGGCTTTCTCAAGACGATCGACAAGAAGTTCTCGCTCGCATTCGAAGCAAATGGATACAGCGGTAAGTTCCCCGTTATGCTTGATCAGCAAGTCACCCACGCCGCTGCCCAGGACCGTTCGCAAGACTGGCAGGCGAAGGACAGCCGCTGCTGGGAAGGCCCGATACCGGTGGAATGCACTTCCGCCTCGTGCGGAACGTGCTGGGTAGGCGTGATCGCCGGTCAGGAGAAGCTGAACGAGGTCAACCGCCGCGAAAAACGCGCGATGAAGGTCTTCGGTTATAACCAACCCGAAGGCGAAAAGCCATTTCTCCGCCTTGCCTGCCAGGCAAAAGCGTACGGAAATGTGACGATCGCCATCCCGTCTTGGAACGGCGTTTTTGGCAAAAAGGTGCGAGGCAATGTCGAGGAGATCGAACTCGAACCGAACACGACATCGGCTCAAAAACTCCGCGAGATCGTGAAGTCGGCGGTATCTGGGGATTAGATCCAGAATAGGCTAATAACGCGGGTGCCGAGCTGATCGCGAATCAACCCGGCACCCCTGTTGGCTTTTTGATCCACCGCTTCAGATATATTCTTCATCCTCAAAACACCACGCCCAATCGTCAAATACCTCGATGGAACGCATCACGGCATGCCCCGTCTTGTGGAAATGGCCGCGTGCATGCTGATTCTCGGATGAATCGCAACAGCCGACATGCCCGCATGAAAGGCAGAGTCGCAGGTGGAGCCATTTGTCGCCGGACCGGAGACACTCTTCACAGCCTGATGCACTTGGATACACCGGCCTTATCTGATCCAGATGCGAACAAATACTTGCATCGGCCTTGGGCGAGTAATCGATCCTCGTTTCAGTATCGATGCCGGTTTCCGTCTTAAAAGCCCTGGCATTTTCATCATCCTGCGTGGCCGGCGAGACACGAACGGGCGCTTCGGCAACAGAGTCATTCGGTGAGCGGAAAAAAGCGGCACTGCGAGCAAATGATCGGGTCTCACCGGCCATCACGAGTTCGTCGCCGGGTACAAGCACCAACTCGGCCGGTGGTGGGTCAAAGATCAGCGAACCTCGCATCACGCTCCTGACGGTCAGACCCATGTTCATGAACGATAATGCGGCGAGAGCCTTTCCCGCCACCGGAGCGTCGGCCCGGACCTTGACCGTTCTCGTATCGAGACACTCGTTATCTGTTTCGCACTTAAAGATCGACGTGTCGACGTTAAGGTCGAGGAAGGCGGAATAGCCATTTTTGCGGGCCAACTCCTCGTGAGCCTCGATCTCCTCGGCCGGGATCCGATAATCGCGAAGTACATCACCGAAAACCTGAACGACCGATTCGAGTTCCTCTGCGATCACCGCATCGGCCCCAGCTTTTGCCAGCCCGTCGACCTCGGATGTATAACGCGTTCGAACGACGATACGCATCGTCGGATTCAGCGACCGCGCAACGGCGGTTATCCGGTGAGCGGTCGACGGGTCGTCGTCAGGAATTACAAGCATTTTAGCGTTCGCGATACCTACGTGGTTTAACAGGAACGGCTTAGTCGCATCGCCTCGAACCACCGGCAGGCCGGCACTCTCGGCCTCGTTCGCGCTATCCGGGCTCAGCGTCGTGATCACATAAGGAATGCCCGAACCGGCCAGAACCCGCACTAGCCAGTGCGCAGCCTTGCCATATCCCGCGACGATCACGTGATCCTCAAGCTGCAGCGGCTCGGCCATCTCCGCGGCGCTCTCAGGAGCACCAGCGATCTGGCGCTTACGAACTATCTTTGCCGAGAGTCCCGACCCGACATTCATAAGCAGCGGTGTTAGTACCATCAGCACGACCGTGGTCGCGATAAAGGTTTGAGAACCAGCCGCTCCCATGCCCATTGGAAAAAGGCCAACTTCCCGGCCGGCACGCTCCAGTACAAATGAGAATTCCCCAATTTGCGCCAGCATCAACGCCGAAGCGGCCGCGACCGGAGCCTTGTAGCCTAAGGTACGAACGGCAAAGCCGGTCGTGATTATCTTGATCGCCAGAACGGCCCCGATCGCAGCGAAGATGATCGGCAGATTATTGACGAGATAGCTGACGTCGAGCAGCATTCCGACCGACACGAAAAACGTCGCAGAAAACAGTATCTGCAGCGGCAGCGTTTCGCTCAAAGCGTGATGCGAATAGCTGCTCTCGCTGACCATAAGCCCGGCAAGAAACGCCCCAAGCGAAAGGCTTACGCCGGCGAGGCTCGTTAGGTAAGCCGTACCAAAGCAGATAGCCACGATCGAGAGAAGAAATAGCTCCGGTGAACAAGTTTTTGCTACGGTTTCGAGGATCTTCGGCATGATCCGTCGCGCAACAACGAGCACGAGCAGGATGATGCCGACAGCTTTGGCCAACGCGAAACCGATGCCCGCCGAGCCTTCGTTTCCGGTTCCCGCAAGTACCGGAACGAGCATGACCATGACAACAATGGCAAGATCCTGAAATATCAGCAACCCAAGCCCGACCTGCCCCGGCTCGGAATTTGTCTCGCTTTTATCCGCGAGAAGTTTCAGCACGATCGCCGTTGAACTCAGGGCAACGAGCATTCCCGTGAAAACCCCCGTCTTCCAATCGACACCGAACGCGAGCAAGATCCCTGCGGTAACGGCGATCGAAAGACCGACCTGCATCGTGCCGCCGCCAAAGATCAGCCGCTGAATACGAGAAAGCTTTTCCAGGCTGAACTCAATGCCGATCGTAAACAACAGCAGGATCACGCCGATCTCCGCCGTCGCATCAACGAGCGCCTGATCCTTCACCAGCCCTAAGGCATTCGGCCCGATCAACACACCAGCCAGCAAAAATCCCACGATCGGAACCAGCCGCAGCCGAAAACAAATATACGCAATGACCGCCCCGGCGACGATCAACGCCACCGCCTCGGTCATATATTGCGGAATGGCC
>CAYPGP010000039.1:0-13427 GCA_964410495.1 uncultured Chloracidobacterium sp. | reverse complement strand
ATTCGCCGGAGTGGACTTGGATAACGGCGATCTTGTTGATCGATGTCGCCCATGTGTGGTCGACGAGTTTTCGGGTCTATTTTGATACCGAGGAGCTGAAGCGGCGGTTTTGGCTTTATGTGTTGGTGCCGGTTGCTGGTTATGCGGTCGGGGTGGCGTTGTATAGCGAGGGCGAGCTGGTTTTTTGGCGGACGCTCGCAGTGATCGCGGTCTTTCACTTCGTGCGGCAGCAGTATGGATGGGTAAACCTATACCGGCGACGCTTGGGCGAGACGGCGAATTGGAGCTGGTGGATAGATGCTTCTGCGGTTTATCTGGCAACAGTTTATCCGCTGGCTTTTTGGATGACATCGCTGCCGCGAAATTTCGAATGGTTCGTACAGAATGATTTTGTCTCGCTGCCGGCGGTTGTCGAGACGATACTGTTGCCGATCTATGTCATCGCTCTCGCGGCGTACTTCGCGAAGTCTATCTATCTCTATTTCAAAGACGGCTTTCTAAACATCGGCAAAGATATAGTCGTTGCAACGACCGCTGTCTGCTGGTACGTCGGCATCGTCTTTTTCAACTCAGACTACGCATTCACCGTCACAAACGTCATCATCCACGGCGTTCCGTATTTCGCTCTGATCTACGTCTACGCAAAATACCGCCGCGAAACCGCCGGTCCCGTGTATCGCACTCTCTCATCAAACTGGATCTTCTTTCTCGCCACACTGTGGGCACTCGCCTATGTCGAGGAACTGTGCTGGCACAAGGGCGTCTGGCACGACAAACAATACCTTTTCGGCGCCGATTGGGAATGGGGAAGGACGGTTAAGATGTTTGTGGTACCGCTGCTTGCCGTCCCGCAGTTAACGCACTACGTCCTCGACGGCTTCATCTGGCGACGCGGGAGCCATCCGGAGTTTCGATTATTCTGACGGTTTGGGTGTGTAATTTTGCAACCAGGATTCGACGCCCTTCGGCACCAAGAGTGTTACGGTTTTGTCCTTACGGTCGCGTAATATTTTTAGCGAGACTGCTCTTTCTTTCTTCTCTTTGATTGCCCGAACAAAGTCGAGGTTATTTTTAAAAGTCACGCCGTCAATATCCACGATCAAGTCTCCCGGATTAATTCCCGCCTTTGACGCCGGCGAATCGTCGTGTACCGAACTAATCAGCAATCCACCTTCTACGCCAAAATATTCGGTAAGCTGTTTAGTCAGGGGAACGATCCCCAAACCTATGTGAGAAAGAGGTGATGTCCTCGTCTTGCTAGCCACAAGAATTGTCTTAGGAGCGATCTCTACGAAAAACAATCCTTCTTTCGCGTATATGAAGTCCAGAGCAGTCGAAGTTGTTACATTTTTAAGATCGATAGCCACTCTTTGGTGCGGGCTGATCGACGCACTATCGAACACGACGTTAAGCTCTATATCATTCGCCAATTCCCGAATTATAAATTGTAGATTGATGCCATTTGGCATAGGTAAGTCGCGCAATTTCTGCGTTATGCCCGATGTTTTAGCGGACATATCCGCATCGGCTTTCTGGCTCCCAGGCGGTTGCCCGAAGACGAGGAGGACGGATGAGGCAACGATCAGACAACAAGCAAGCGATCGAATAAGCATTTAATAACCTCCAATTTTGCCAATGAGCGAAAAGCGTATCATCTTTCTCCAGTGATAGGAACTATAAATAAGGAAAGGCGGCACAAGGTCCGCCTTCAGAAGTTTCGCCATCAATTGCCGGTGGCGTATCCGAACTAGATCATCCGGTTCCAGCGAAGGGCCTGGAGCGGGGAGATCGGAGCTGCGGGAGCTTTGGGCGGTTTTGGCGTCAGGATCTTGCCGTCGCCATCTTCGTTTCTGAAGAAAAAGCCGCTGTCCTTTGAGGCCTCGGGTGTGACCGATATCGTTTGACGGCTTCCGCTGCGAACGATCACAAGCGAAACGTCGCCTTCCTTGTTTCGATTAACCTCTCCGATCAGGTCGAAATCGCCTTTCACGGCTTTGCCGTTAGCTTCGACAATGATGTCGCCTGCTTTCAAACCGGCTTTCGCGGCTGGTGAGTTTTCGCGAACCTCGTTGATCATCAACCCGGACTCAACTCCGAAATGCTTCGCGAGCTGAGCCGTTAGCGGCGATACACCAACGCCGATCTGGCGGCCGTTTGTCCAGCTAAATACGCGTCCTTCGCCGCCCGGAAATGAGAAGCTCCTAAAGCCTTCGCCGTCCGGCAGATTCTTGAAGTCGAAATCCTTTAACCGAGGTAGGTTCTTGAGCTGAGGAAAATTGTCGAGGTCGAGCTTTCCGAAGGCCTCGGGGCCCTCGAAACGGAAATTGCCTTCGCCAAACTTTGGTGTCGGCCGTTTCCCGAGCGTCGCTGTGATCTCCTGCTCGCTGCCGCCGCGTGAGATGGTTAGCCTTGCCTGATGATCAGGTTCGATCTCGCTGATCAGGCGTGTGAGCTTGCGCGTGCTTGTGATCTCGTCACCGTTGACGCGAAGTATCACGTCACCATCTTTCAACCCGGCAGCGGCTGCAGGGGAATTTTCCGCAACCTTTTCGATCGCTACGCCGCGAACACCGCGAAGCGCGTATTTCGAGAAATTATCCTTCGTCACCTCGACGGTCTGCACGCCAAGATAGCCGCCGTTTCCATCAAACGAAAACGCGAAAGCATCGGGAGTGAGCAGTCTTTCAACCTTCGGTTCCGGCGTTTGGCCCGTCAAAAATGTGGCCCCGCCGACAACGACCAAACCAATACCAAGTATATTTTTAAGCATAAAAATAACCTCCAAAACGAAATATCGTAATGAATAAAGACGCTGCGTTGTACGCATCGGTTACTGATTTTGTTGCTTTTTCAGCTGAAAATGGTTGCCTCGCGAGGCTTGTGCAAAAGCCCGCGCGTAAGCAAGGGCGAACGAGCACGTTGGGTGTACCGCCCTCGCTTACGCGCGGGCCTTTGCATTAGATCAGCCACGTTTCAGTTTTTCTAACTTTTCCACCGCGGCCTCTAGCGTCTCGTCTTTCTTACAAAAGCAAAACCGAACAAGCTGCGAGCCCATTGTGCTGTCGAAGTAGAATGACGACCCGGGCACGACGGCGACGCCGATCTCGCGGATCAGGTGTTTTGTAAATTCGATGTCGTTTGCAAAGCCGAAGCCGGAGATATCGGCCATGACATAATATGCACCTTCAGGCGTGTCGCATTTGAAGCCTGCGTCGCGGAGTGCGGGGACGATGAAGTCGCGTTTTCGCTGGTATTCGAGCTGGAGTTCGTCGTAGTAGCTCGGCGGCAGCGACATCGCGTACGCACCCGCGTGCTGGAGCGGATTGGCGGCACCGACGGTCAGGAAATCATGAACCTTGCGGATCGCGGCGGTGATGTCCGGTGGAGCGATGCAGTAACCAACTCGCCAGCCGGTTACGGAATAAGTTTTCGAAAGGGAATTCACGACCACAGTTCTTTCCCGCATTCCGGGCAGTGTCGCCATACAAATGTGCGGAAAGACATCAGACTCCGCACTTTCGATTCCAGACCTATACGTGATGTGCTCGTAGATCTCGTCGGTAAAGCACAGTGCGTCGAATTCTTTGCAGAGATCCGCAATGAACTCGAGTTCGTCCTTTGTATAGACCTTGCCGGTCGGATTGTTCGGGTTGCAGATGATGATGGCTTTGGTTAGCTCATTGAAAGCGGCCCGCAGTTCTTCGCGATCGAAGACAAAACCGTTTTCGGTGCGATAAAGCGGAACTCGCCGCGGCGTGGCGTCCGAAAGGATCGCGTCGGGCTGGTAATTCTCGTAAAAAGGCTCGAAAACGACCACCTCGTCGAGCGGGTCGACGGTCGCGAGCATCGCCGCAATCATCCCTTCGGTCGAGCCGCACGTGACCGTTATCTCCTCCTCAGGATCGAGATCAAGGCCGAGGAACCACATCGTCTTTTTCGCGATCGCGTCGCGAAATTCCTTTACGCCCCAAGTCACGGCGTACTGGTTATGGTCCGCATTTATCGCCTCTATCGCCGCGCGCTTGATGTCGGACGGAGCTGCCCAATCCGGAAAGCCTTGCCCCAAATTCACAGCTCCATACTTGACCGCCTCCCGCGACATCTCGCGAATGACTGATTCTGTGAAACTTCCCGCCTTACGCGAGATCCTTGATCGAGATAGCCGTGGTTCGGTCATACATTCTCCGGTACATTTTTTCGAGTATTTTACCACGAAGATAAATGAGCGAACCGGTGTAACGGGCCTTACATCATACTGAGCGCCCGTTCACGCGCTCGAATACGAGTTGTTGCGCTTGCTTTCATTGCGATAAACTCTAGCCCTGTGAATAAATGGAGGGCAGTTTCTCTATGAAGAAGTTTTATCTAGCATTTTTACTTACGGCACTATGTATGCCGACATTCGTGAGCGCTCAGGAAACGGTTGCTCAGGTGGCCCGCCCGGTTCAAGACATTACTACCCCGAAACCGTATCTATTCGGCCCGGGCGATAAGATCGCGGGGCGTGTGATGAGCGATCAGGAATACAATTTCGAGGTTGAGGTTGACGCAAAGGGCTTGATCTACCTGCCGTTTGCGGGCAATCCGGTCGTTGCCCAGTGTAAGTCGGAGGATCAACTCCGCGACGAGATAACTAAGCTGCTGCAACGCGATCTCAAGAATCCACAGTGGACTCTCAGCATACCCAAACGCTCAAAACCGCCGGTAACCATATTTGGCGAGGTAAACACTAAATCAACGGTCGACCTTACTCGGGCGGCAACGCTGTTTGAAATGGTCGGTCTTGCGGGCGGAGCTACGAAGGATGCGGGCCAGGTTGTGAATGTTTACAGGCGGCAGAAAGTTGCTTGTTCGGACGGCGATGACCCGAACAACTGGAAGGGCGACACGGGCGACCTCAACGAGACGCCGTTCAAAGTCTTCAATTTAGCGGATATGGAAAAGGGACTGGCCTCGCAAAATCCTGAGATCCTGCCAGGTGATGTAATACATATCCCGCAAGCCGCTCCCGTTTATGTCGTGGGAGAAGTTTTTTCTCCGCAGGCAGTGCTGCTGAAAAAGATCGGCGGAACGACGGTGATGGACGCTCTCAGCTTCGTGGGCGGACCTCGCCCTGAAGCAAAGCTCAAGGACGTTAAGGTCTATCGCAAAAAGACCGGTTACGACGAACGCCAGGAGATCAGCGTTAATTTGGAGAAGATCAGAAAACGGGAGCAGAAAGACATCTTTCTTGAACCGTATGATCTTATTGTCGTCGATAAGGCCAAGAAAAGTATCGCATTGACGATCGCCGAGTTTGCGCTTGGAGCAGGTCGGTCGATCATAACTTCAGCCGCTAATCAAACCGGTGTTCGCGTGGTTTACTAGTTTGCTAACGGCTGTCAGGCTAATTGCTAAAGGCTAAATATCTCTTGGATCACCGAGAGAAATTTAGCCTTTAGACGTTAGTTGATCAGCCAGTTAGTTCTTGTACATTTCGTCGATAACGTCGCGATATTTTTCATCAATGACCCTACGCTTTATTTTCAAAGTCGGGGTCATTTCTCCGTTTTCGACCGAGAATTCGTTTTCCAGAAGTACGAATTTCTTTACCTTTTCGAACTGAGCAAGGTTTGGCGTCATCGCTTCGATCTGGCGGGTAAAAAGATCGAGGATCCGCGGATGCTTGCAGAATTCGGCGTGTGAGCCAACCTCGAATTCCTTTAGAGCGGCGTAACTTTCCAGCATCTCAAAATTCGGCACGATCAGAGCGGCAGGGAACTTTCTTTCATTTCCAACGAGCACAGCCTGATTAACAAATCGCGAGGCCCGCAACATCTGCTCGATCGGCGACGGAGCGATGTACTTGCCGCCCGAGGTTTTGAAAAGTTCCTTCTTCCGGTCAGTGATCTTCAGGAAGCCATCGGCGTCGAGCTGGCCGATGTCGCCGGTACGGAACCATCCATCTTCGGTAAAGACCTCTTTTGTCGCATCGGGCTTGTGATAATAGCCGAGCATAACGTTTGGCCCGCGAACCTCGATCTCGCCGTCCTCGGCAATGCGAACCTCGACATCGCGGATCGGCTTTCCTACCGTTCCGACACGGACAGCGGATGGATTGTTAGACGAGATAACCGGCGACGTTTCCGTCAGCCCGTAGCCCTGCATGATCGAAATTCCCGCACCCGTGAAGATCAAAAATATCTCGTCCGGCAGAGCGGCTCCGCCGGTAATGCAAAACCTAAGCCGCCCGCCGAAGAAATCCCGAAGCTTTGAAAAGACGATGGTGTCCGCGATGCTGTGCTTTGCCATCATCGACATAGGTATCGGCTGGCCGCTGCCGGTGAGGGTCGCGTATTCCTTTGCTACGTCTATCGCCCAGTCGAAGATCATCTCATTCACGCGGCCGGCCTGGGCGGCTTTCAAACGTGCTCGCTCGAAAACCTTTTCAAAGATCCGCGGTACGCCGACAAAGATCGTAGGTTTTACCTCTTTCAGATTATCCGGAACCTTGTCGATGGATTCGGCATAGAACACACGCATGCCCGCCCGAATATAAACGTACATCCCTGTCCGTTCGAAAACATGCGAGAGCGGCAGTACGGAAAGGGCGATGTCGTCCGGCGAGAAGCTGTATTTTTCACTCGCACCGATCGTATTTGAGATCAGGTTCGAGTGGCTGAGCATGACGCCCTTAGGCTCGCCGGTTGTTCCGCTAGTGTAGATGAGGGTCGCGATATCCGAACTGAGAATGTCTTTGCGAAGATCCCCAATGAGATCGGATTGTTCTTCGCGAAGCTTTGCTCCGGCCGTTTCAAGTTCGGCGAGGGTGGTCACGCGTTGGTCGTCTCTCTCCTCGTTGGAGAAAAGTATGAAATGTTCGATCGAGCGGCATTCCGAGATCGCTGAGCAGACACGTTCGAAAGTCGCGAGATCCTGGAGAAAGAAGACCTTCGATTCCGAGTCGTCAATGATATACCGGACCGATTCGCCGGCTAGCGTCGTGTAGATCGGAACATCGATCACACCGCCGAACTGACAGCCCGCATCGGCCATCGTCCATTCAGGGGAGTTAGCAGAAAGTATCGCCGCACGGTCGCCCTTCCTTAACCCCAGCGAATACAATCCCAAAGCGATATTCTCAGACCGCCGAACAAAGTCCTTTGATGAGATCGCGTTCCACTCACCGTTTGCCTTGTAATTGAGAGCGTTCGGTAGATCGAACCTGTCGGCCGAGCTTAGGAATAGCTCGGCCAGCGTGGACGGTTGGCTCGCAAAGTATGCGGCCTCGCCAGACTTCAGCACGTCGTTCGGAACCTCCGTGTGCCCGTTCATCTCGCCGCAATACCTCCGAGAAAGATCTTCAAAACTTCGCCGGCCATCGGCGGGAGTGGGTACGATTTATTCGACAAAACCCAGTTCGTCACCATCTCGTCAAGCGAGCCGTAAAGGATCTTTGCCGCGACTATAGGTTTGATGTCTTCACGAAATGCACCGCTCTTTTGGCCGTCGGCGATCGTCGTCTTGATTATGTCGAGATATTCGCTGAACCCGGCGGCAGAAAATTCCTGCATGAACTTGGTTGAACCGCGAAGTTCGACCTGAAATACGATCGCCAATTCACGATCCGAACCGAGGCGTTCAAGATGCAGCTCAGCAATGCGTTTCAATTTTGCTGAAGGATCCTCAATGGCTGCAATTTCTTTCCGGCCCTCTTCGATAAACTCAGCCATCGCCCGGTCGAAGATCGAGTGAAGGATCTCGTCCTTACTTTTGAAATACAGATATACCGTACCGTCCGCGATGCCTGCCTCGCCCGCGATGTCCGAAACCTTCGAATTGAAATAGCCATTTACGGCGAATACCTTGGTCGCCGCGCGCAAAATAGCTTCTCGCTTGTCGACGACGACAGCTCGAGCAGACGAACCATTACGAGAAGGTTTCGGCATAGGGTGATTATGAATGAATCTTCATTCATTTACATGGTAATCGCTTTTGGTTTTTCCGGCAAGAAGAAATGTGGGCTGATAGATAAGTGCGAAATCGGTGCTGGATTCGGTCGTATCCTTATAAGAAAAAGAAACTCCGCGTCGAGTGTTAACCGCGACCACGGAGTTCTCCTCTCTTACTAAAGCTGGTGAATTATCTGTTGATGCGTTTACCGGCATCGCTTATAGCATCACCGATGGCATCGACCGCTTCGCCGACCCCATTTTTGACCTTGCCCCATGATTCCTGGGCTTTTCCGCCGGCCCGCTGGGCCTCGCCTTCAGCTTCAAGATCAGGGTCGTTTGTTATCTCTCCGGTCTTATCTTTTACCCAACCCTTGGCCTTTTCCCATTTTCCTTCAACTTCGTCTTTGTTTGGTAGCGACATATCTTTTCTCCTTGTCTATGGACCTTAGTTACACCTAAATCCTAGTCGGGCGATTGGTCGACGTCTGTATTTAAGGATACCGACGAGCCGGCGTGGCCTGGCCTAAAGTGCAGGAGGAGGAAAAAAATGACACAAGAACAAGACAAGCGCGACCCTGTCAGCCATCCTGATGTTCCTGACACGCCGCGTCCAACCGAACCCGAGGGCCAGCCGGATCCGCCGCCGATCCAAGAGGAACCAGATCCATATCCGGTCACGGATCTACCGCCCGAGCAAGATCCGGATACTGAACCCGTTCCTGTTGATGATCCGCCTCATCCGGCATATCCCGGCGGCGTGCCTAATGTCGGTCTTTGACGACGAGAATATTATTTTGTGAGTGGAGAAAGGGAAATGGCGGAGAGAACAGGACTCGAACCTGCAAGCGCTTACGCGCGGTAGTTTTCAAGACTACTGCCTTACCAATTAGGCTATCTCTCCGCACGAGAGGCCGAAATACAGAATATACCGGAATCACTGGAGTTCAACAACTCAAAACTCATCGTACTGCCGCCGACCGCTGTGCTAACTGATTCTTGAGCTCGGCTTTGACCTTCGCAATTCCCTTGATTCCCTGCTCTTTCAGAACCATTTTCCCCTCGCGGTCGAGAACGATGTGCATCGGGAATGGAACGTTTAGGTTTCCATCTTTGTCGGGGACACCGAACTTGGTGAGGATGGTTATCGTTGCGTCTGGAAGGACTTGATACTTGAATGGGTTCTTCGACAGGAACTTCTGCAACTCAGCCTTTTTACTGGCAGCCGGAGCGAGAAAGACGAAGTCTTTGTTTGCTTTGTACTCGTCAACCAAGGCATTAAGCATCTTGATCTCTTCGAGGCAATTGGGGCAGTTGATAAACCAAAGATTGAGAACAACGACTTTGCCACGCAGTTTCTCGATATCAATTTTCGAACCATCCATAGTGTGTTCGACAAAGGTCGGCCTGGATGGATCGATCTGGCCTGAGACGGATAAAGCGAGGATAGCGGTAAACAGAAGGGCAAGGATGGTTTTCATACACCATCTTTTAGTTTGATTCTCGCCAGATGTCAAACTACTTTGCCAGCAGTTTTCCGATCAACGTCTCCATTCCGCCCGTTTTGTTATATCCACTTGAGCGATATTGGATACTACCTGTCTGATCGATGACGAAAAACGACGGGAAGCCCATATCGAGACTACCCGTGCGGTCGCGGTCGGCATACTGCAGGACAGTTGCGAAGCTGTTTGGGACGATCTGGAAATCGAAAAAATTCTTCGTTAGGTAAGAGGCGATCTTTTCCTCGTTCTCCATGGATAGAGCAAGAAACGTGACTTTATCGGCCGGGAATCGCCGGGTCATTGCGTTAAGTTTTGGTATCTCGTTATGGCAGATAAGGCAGCGGGTAGACCAGAAAGTCATAACGACCACACGGCCGCTTAGTTTTTCGAGATCGACCGCGTCGCCCTTCATCGTCGTGCCGGAGAAGGCAGGTGCGGTTTGGCCGACCTTTAGGCTTTGCTGCGAAAGAGAAGTCGGGACAAAGCCGATACAGACCAAGAATACTGCCAGGATAGATTTGTTGTACATGTTTAACGCCCCATTTAAACATATAAGCAATATCCAAACAATTCAGCAAACATGACAGCATTGCGGACGCGGTTGATCTATCAAAAACTGCTTGTACTGAGGCCGCATGGTAAAATCTCCCGATGCTGCTCGAATCCCTCGAAGCCTTAAATTTTCGCAATCTTTCCGGGTCGATCTCATTTTCGCCCGGACTGAATGTGCTCGTCGGGGAAAATGGACAGGGGAAGACCAACTGGCTTGAGGCGATCGCGGTGCTGGCTTCAACGCGTTCTTTTCGGACTGCGAGATTGCAAGACGCGATTGCTTTCGGCGAGCAGAATGCAATGGTCCGCGGGAGCGTTCGCGAGTCCGAAGAGATCGTTCGCGAACTGCGAGTCATAGTAGCTGGCAACACAAAGACGCTTCTGGTCAATGACAAGAAAGAAACCGTCAATCGCTACCTCGGACAACTGAATGCCGTTGTATTCAATTCCGACGAACTGGAGATCGTTCGCGGCCAGCCGGATGCCCGGCGGCGTTTCCTCGATGCCGGCATAGTCTCGCTTCACCCGCCGTTCATACAAGTCTTCGCTGACTACAACCGGGTGATCAAGCAAAAGAACGCACTTCTTCAATCAGCGCGAGATAACGAAACGCCGATCGATAAAGTCGCCGAGAATCTTCAACCCTGGAATGAGCAACTGGCGCGGCTTGCCGCCAAGATCAACCGTGCCCGGCTGAGGTTTATTGAGCGGATTAACGAGGTCCTCGAAAAGAGGCTTTTCGGCCGCGAGGAGCTTTCGGTGCGGTATCTTTCGTCGCTCGAAGGCAAAGGAGACCTCACTGACTACGAAGCTCTGATCGCCGAACGCCTTGCTCTCCGCGTCCAGGCCGAGGTCGTCTCGGGCCATGCCCTAATCGGCACGCACCGCGACGATGTGGAGCTAAAGTTTGACGGCCACGATATACGCAAATTCGGCTCAGCCGGCCAGCAGCGAAGTGCCTTGCTGCTTCTTCTGCTAGCCAACATCTCAGTCTTCAACGCCACCCGCGGCGAATATCCACTATTTCTCATCGACGACATCGACGCCGAGCTCGATTACCGCCGAATCGGAAAGCTTCTGGAGTTTCTCGACGGTAAAACACAGACGTTCGTGACAACGTCGAAGGAGAGTTTTATCGAAAGATTCGGTTCGAATGCCTTTAATCTCCGGGTCGAAAATGGCCGGGGAACCCGTGCGAACTGATGCGGCACTCAAAAGCGTAGTCGGCAGCTTTCCCTCCGGCCCGTTGTAGGTCAGTAAAGCATTGATATCTATTACGTTTCATGCTGTTATTGCGCCGAGAAAAATGGTAAAATTTAGTGTTATTTTGCAATAGAAGCATGCGACTGTTGCGCAGCGAAATCATTTATTCTTGAGGTTTAAAATTGGCTACAGCACAACCCGAATACGGGGCAGATTCCATTACAGTTCTTGAAGGCCGTGACGCAGTTCGTAAGCGTCCCGCCATGTACATCGGCTCGACAAGCGAGATCGGGCTGCACCACCTTGTTTACGAGGTGGTCGATAATTCGGTAGACGAGGCGTTGGCGGGTTACTGCGACACGATCGAGGTGTCCATTCACATGGATAATTCGATAACGGTCGTCGACAACGGCCGCGGTATTCCGACCGATATCCACAAGCAGGAAGGCCGCTCTGCAGCTGAGGTCGTGATGACGGTTCTTCACGCGGGCGGCAAGTTCGACTCGAACTCATACAAGGTTTCCGGCGGACTACACGGCGTGGGCGTTTCTTGCGTAAACTTCCTGAGCGAATACCTGCGTCTCGAGATATGGCGTGACGGAAAAACGCATGAAATGGAGTTCGAGTCGGGAATCCCGACTGCGCCGCTCAAACAAACTGGAACAACCACGAAGCGTGGCACAAAGATCACATTCCGTCCGGACTCGAGCATTTTCGAAACCACGGTCTACAGCTTTGAAAAGCTCTCAGAGCGTCTTCGCGAAAAGGCGTTTTTGAACAAGGGCATCCGTATTCATATCAAGGACGAGCGCGAGGAGCCCGAAAAATCGCACGAGTTCTACTACAAAGGCGGGATTGCCGAGTTCGTAAAACATCTCAATCGCAACAAAGCCCCGCTCCACGATGAGCCGCTTTATTTTGAAACGGTTAGCGACGACCTCTCTATCGAGGTGTCGATGCAGTATAACGACTCATACGACGAGAAAATATTTTCGTTTGCGAACAATATCAACACCGTCGATGGCGGTACGCATTTATCGGGCTTCCGCGGGGCTATCACCCGTACTATCAACAATTACGCGGAATCGTCGGGCATGATGAAGAACGCGAAAGTCGCACTTTCGGGCGACGATGTTCGCGAAGGCCTTGTCGCGGTGATCTCGGTGAAGATCCCGCAGCCGCAGTTCGAAGGACAGACGAAAGGTAAGCTGAATTCGCCTGTGAAAGGCCCGGTAGAGTCGTTTTTGAATGAGAAACTCGGCGAATTCTTCGAGCAGAATCCGGCTGTCGCGAAGAAGATCGTGGGGAAAGCGGTCGATGCAGCACGTGCGCGTGAGGCGGCAAGAAAAGCGAGAGAAATCGTTCGCAAATCCGCGATGGGGACTTCGACGCTACCGGGTAAACTGGCGGATTGTCAGGAGAAAGATCCGGCTCTGTCAGAAATCTACATAGTCGAGGGAGATTCCGCAGGCGGAAGCGCTAAACAAGGCCGTGATCGTAAGAATCAGGCGGTTCTGCCGCTTAAGGGTAAGATCTTGAACGTCGAAAAAGCGCGTTTCGATAAAATGCTCGGCCACGGCGAGATCAAGGCTTTGATCACCGCGCTTGGAACGGGCATCGGCAAGGAAGATTTCGACGTTAACAAGCTGCGGTATCACAAGATCTGTTTGATGACCGACGCCGACGTTGACGGTTCGCACATCCGCACGCTGCTGCTGACGTTTTTCTATCGCCAGATGCCCGAACTGCTCGAGGGCGGTTACGTTTACATCGCGCAGCCGCCGCTTTACAAGGTAAAACGCGGGAAGAAAGAGGAGTACATAAAGGACGAGACCGCCATGTTCCGTTACCTGATGCGGATGGCGACCTCCGACGTTCAGATCACCGCAAACGGCACGCCGATAGAGGGTCGTTCGCTTTCGCGTTCGCTCGATCAGACCAAGGAGCTAAAAAATTACGCCGATCGTGTAGCGCGTCGCGTATTCAACGACACCAAACTGGTCGAGGTGCTGCTCGATGCCTTTGCCGGCCCCGACGGGGTCATTACGAAGAACCCGATGCGCATCCGCAAGGTCTTCGGCGAACAGGAAATGATGGCCGAGGTCGAATCGAAGCTCGCCGATGCCGGCTACAACACAGAGCTTACGATGGACGAAGAGCACGGCCTGTGGGAGATCGACGTCTCGTACCCGAACGGTTCGCGGCTCAAGATCGACTGGAATCTCGCGAGCTATGT
>CAYPGP010000038.1:0-15022 GCA_964410495.1 uncultured Chloracidobacterium sp. | reverse complement strand
GTCAGATGATGGTCTTTAGCGCTGTTTACGCGACGCTATACTTGATCGCGATCCGGCGTTTTCCTCAGCGTTTTGTGTTGATCGGGAGTGTTCTGCTCGTAGTTTCCGTTCTCGTGGTAGGAGCGTTGCCATTGAAGACGCAGGAAAGGATCCCGCTGCTTCCAACGCTCGCATCGCCGGTCAAGACGATACTTCCCAATCGAATTCAGCAGCGTTTCCATCTCTGGCTCGACGGGTTCAATCCGCCTTCACCGGAGACGAGTTGGTGGAAGGAGAGTTACGACGAGTACTATAAGAAACTCGTCGAAAAAGACCCGAATCTGCCGCAAATGCTGGCCGAAGACCCTGAGCTGCAGAAAACGATCAATGTCGACGCATGGTTTGACGTCCTTGCGTTTCAGCCCGCCCAGGCAACATTTGGCGTCGCTTCAGGCGGGACCACGGGCCGCGGTCTCGGGCTCGGTTATCCGGAATTGATCCCGGTCGCGGATTCGGATTATATCTTCGCCGCTTTGGCCGAAGAACTTGGACTTTTAGGGGGTTTGTTGGTAACCTTTGCCCTGATCGTTTTTGTAAGCGCCGGTGTGCGGACGGCCCGCGATTCTCGTGACATGTTCAGCCGCCTTTGCTCGATCGGCCTGGCCGCGTTCATCGGATTTCAGGCACTCGTCAATATCGGCGGGATCACGCGGGCATTGCCGATGACGGGGATTACACTTCCTTTTGTCAGCCATGGCGGCTTTAGCCTAATAACGAGCTTCACCATGCTCGGCATGTTGATGGCCTTTTCGCACCGGGCGAGCGTCGACAGGCGAAATGACGAGTTTCAGGCTGTCGAGGAAGCTCCAGCTGCACAATAGTTTCACCTAATGCAAAGCACCTTCACGATAACTTCGGCATCGGTAACAGACCGCGGGTTGAGCGAAAAGCGTCCGCAGAATGAAGACTCGGTGCTGGAAATGCCCTCAGCCGGGATATTCGCGGTCGCTGACGGCGTCGGCGGTGCGCAGGCTGGCGAAGTTGCTTCGCAGATGGCGGTCGAAATGCTGGGCGAAGCGTTCTCCAATAAACGCCCCGAACAGGACGCGGAAGCCGTGATGCGGCTTGCCATCTCACAGGCAAATTCTGCGATCTACCAAATGGCGCAGGAACTGCCGCAGCTTGCGAGCATGGCGACAACTATCGTCGCACTCCACCTGAATCACGATGTTGCGACGATCGGCCACGTGGGCGATTCGCGGCTTTATCGCGTGGATCGCGACGGCAACCTTTTCGCGGACACCGAAGATCATTCAATGGTCGCCGACGAAGTTCGGGCAGGCAGAATGACGCCCGAACAGGCTGAGAACCATCCGAGCAAGAACATAATAAATCGAGCCCTAGGGGCCGAGCCGTCCGTGCTCGTCGATCTTAAGACAATAATGATCGAACCGGGAACGGCGTTTTTGCTTTGTTCCGACGGCATAACACGCCACGTGACCGACGCCGAGATAAAAGGTGTGCTGACCTTCGGCGGAAGCCCTTCGGAGGTTTGCGACTACCTCAAGAATCTTTGCTACGAACGCGGTGCCGAGGACAATCTGACCGCGGTCGTCGTCAAGGTCGCTTCTGATAAGGCTCGCACTGAATTTACTGAACCGCCTGCTCCGATCGAAGAAGAAGAAGCTACCGTTGCAACCGCGAGGATGACCTTCGACGAACCGATCGAAGATGACGATGGCGAACTGCTCGAGCTCGAAACGCTTGAAGTGGATCGGCCGGAACGCGGCGATGTGGACGCTGACCAATTCGCAAATACCGCAGAGCTTCAGGCCGCGGACACGCAGGAGATCGATTTCGATGTCGAACCTGCCGAAGTGACTGAGGAATCCACGCCTGCCGCGGAACCAGCTGCCATTGAAACTGTCGAGACCTTGGTTGACGAAAAACAGGAGCCAGAGGCCGAACAAGATTTCTCACTGTTCGGCTCGTCCTCCGACTCTTCCTCGAGCGAAGCCGCTCCAAGTTCATCGGGAAAGATATTAACCGCGGTCGCGATGCTTATTATCGGAAGCCTGATAGGGCTCGGCGTCTATCATTTTGCTCTCGCTCCAACGCCGGCCGCTCCGACTCCGGACGAGCGATTTCCGGCGATGAAGACCGAAGATATTTCGCTCACGTCCTACGAAAAACTGCGGAGGACCGTTGATGCCGATCCCGCGGCGTACGTGAAAGAGGTTCGTCCTACCGACGATGCGGAAGATTTTTACCTGATCGGACGGGCGTATTTGCTGACCGGCGACTACCCTCGGGCCCGGCAGGCTTTTATCGAGGCACAGAAGAAACTCGCTACCGCGAGCGAACCCGGTAATGTTCGCGTGCTGCAAACCGACATTGTCACCGGCCTGATGATCGCAAACGATCCGACGATCCAAACCCGCTTCAAACAGGAACTTGAAGCCACGGCAAAAATGCCCGCGAACGCCGCAAATACTAATTCAAATCGCTAGGAATTCTGTCGCCGAAACCCGAAAAGCACGATCCCGACCGCAACCGCCAGATTCAGGCTTTCCACTCCGTTTTCCATCGGGATGATCACCTTTTCATCTATCATTCCCAAATCAGTTTCACTCAAGCCATGACCCTCGGAGCCAAAAACGATGAGCTTCCCGGTAGAGCGATCAACCTCCGTGTAGCTTTTCTCTGCCGAGACGTCCAGAGCAACGGATGAGATCCGCTGCGATCTGGCCCATTCGACGGCTTCGACAAGGCTGACGGACTCCGCCACCTTCAGACGAAACGCCGATCCCATCGAGGCCCGAAGTGCCTTCGCGGAGAAAGGATCTGCCGAACCGCGTGATACGACGATGCCCGAAACGCCCGCCGCCTCAGCCGTGCGGCAGATCGCTCCGAGGTTTGAGGGGTTGTTGATCTCGCTCAAATAAACGACGATCGCATTTTCTGCGGCCGCTATATCCGCGAGAGAGCAATGCGGCCGCCTGGCGGTGAGGATGATGCCCTGCGGAGAATCGGTATCGGCGATCGACGGAAATATCTGCGAGGCGACCGGATGAAGAGTAACACTGTGTTCCCTCAGACGCTCAAGAAGCGGTCTGTCGATCCGTTCCGCGTCATAAAAGCAATCTTCCAAAACCATTGGCGAACGAAGCGCCTCTTCTACGAGCCGCTTTCCTTCGATAAATATCCGCGTTCGGTCGCGGCCGTCGCGGACCTTGCGCAGTTCCACCAGTCGTTTGTTTTCACGGCTTCTTATCGGCTCTGAATCGTACATCGTTTGGACGATTTAATCATTATTTAAGGCGTTTTGAAAAGATAGGCAAAATGGCTACACTAACTGGATATGCAGCCGGAATCGAAAACATTAAGCAAGATCGAGCTTCTGAAAGAAAGGTCTCGGGTCGCCGAAGAAGGCGGCGGGAAGGCACGGCTCGACAAGCAGCGTTCCGCCGGGAAAATGACCGCTCGCGAACGCATCGAGTTCTTTTTGGATGAGAACAGTTTTGAGGAATTCGACAAATTCGTTGTCCATCGTTCGACCGATTTCGGGCTTGAAGAGCAGAAGTTCCCTGGCGACGGCGTCGTCACCGGCCACGGGCTGGTGGACGGCCGCGAAGTATTCGTCTTCGCCCAGGACTTCACGGTTTTTGGCGGCAGCCTGAGCGAGACGCATGCTCAGAAGATCTGCAAGGTAATGGACCTCGCAATGAAAACGGGTGCGCCGGTCGTCGGGCTTAACGATTCAGGCGGGGCGAGAATTCAGGAAGGCGTAGTATCGCTCGGCGGCTATGCGGATATTTTTCTCCGAAACGTAATGTCCAGCGGCGTCGTGCCGCAGATCTCATGTATTCTCGGCCCATGTGCGGGCGGAGCGGTCTATTCGCCCGCGATCACCGATTTTAACGTGATGGTGAAGGACACGTCGTACATGTTCATCACCGGCCCCGACGTGATCAAAACCGTCACGCACGAGGACGTGACAAAGGACGAACTCGGCGGAGCGATGACCCATAACGCCAAGTCGGGCGTTGCCCATTTTGCGGCTGATTCCGACGAACATGCGCTGCGATTGACCCGCGAACTGCTTTCGTTCATTCCGTCGAACAACATGGAGAATCCGCCCTTCGCGGCGACGAACGACCCGAGCGACCGGGCAGACGAAAAGCTGAACACGATCGTCCCAGAGGCCGCGACGCAGCCATACGACATTCGGGATATTGTTCATAACGTGGTGGATGACGGCTATTTCTTCGAGGTTCAGGAGCATTATGCGGCGAATATCGTGATCGGGTTTGCCCGGCTTGGCGGTCATTCGGTAGGGATCGTGGCAAATCAGCCGGCTTTTCTTGCCGGCGTGCTTGATATCGACGCATCGGTGAAAGCGGCGAGGTTCGTCCGCTTTTGCGACTGTTTCAATATTCCGCTAATAACTTTCGAAGACGTCCCCGGATTTTTGCCCGGCGTCAATCAGGAGCATCAGGGCATCATCCGTCATGGAGCCAAACTGCTCTATGCCTTTGCGGAAGCCACCGTGCCAAAGATCACGGTCATTACGCGAAAGGCTTACGGCGGAGCGTACTGCGTCATGGCGTCGAAGCACATCCGCACCGATATCAACTTTGCATATCCTTCGGCCGAGATCGCCGTGATGGGTTCGGAAGGTGCGGTGGGTGTGCTTTTCAAAAGAGAGATCGCCGAACACGATGAGAGCTTTCGGCAGGCGAAGGTCGCGGAATTCAGTGAGAAGTTCGCAAATCCTTACGTAGCCGCCGAACGTGGCTATATCGACGAGGTTATCGAACCGAAGTTTACGCGGCCGAAACTTATCCGTGCGTTGTCGCTGCTTCAGAACAAACGCGATTCGAACCCGCCGAAGAAACACGGCAATATTCCCCTTTAGTCAATGGAATCAGGACCGCTCCAGCGGCCGACATGGGCCGAGATCGACCTCGACAACCTGGCGGCCAATTATCATTCCGTCCGCGAATTCGTCGGGCCGGGCGTCGAGTGCATGGCCGTGATCAAAGCCGATGCTTACGGCCACGGTGCGGTCGAATGCGGAAGGCGGCTCGAGCGTGAAGGTGCCGATTGGTTCGCGGTCGCGACAGTTGAGGAGGGTGTCGAACTCCGGGATGCCGGGATCACCACGCCGATACTCGTTCTCGGCGGCTTTTGGCCGAAGCAGGCTGGCCATGGCCTGAATCATGATCTCGTTTCAGCCGTTTTCAACCTTCCGCAGATCGAGGCGATAGATCGCGCGGCTTTCAAACGCGGCGTCGTGGCTCCGGTTCATGTAAAGATCGACACGGGAATGGGCCGTCTTGGCTTCAGAAGTCATGACGCGGCCGAGATCGCCGATAAACTGTCTCAATTAAGAAACATTCGCGTTGAAGGCATAATGACCCATTTCGCGGCGGCCGACGATCTGAGCTCGGATTTCACAGCAAAGCAGATCGCAAAATTCGAGGAGGTAAAGAAAGTGTTTTCCGTCGCCGGACACCAGCCTAAGTACGCCGATCTTGCAAACTCGCCCGGGGCCGTCGCTCATCCGGCTTCACGCTCAAATCTCGTCCGTCTTGGAGGTGTTTTGTATGGGCTTGGCGGCGACGTTTTGCCGAAAGGCATCAAAACGCCCGAGCTTCGGCCCGTGATGTCGGTCAGATCGCGGATCGCGATGGTCAAGACAATAATGAGCGGCGACACGGTCGGCTACAGCCGCACCTTTACCGCCCAGCGAGATACCGTCGTTGCTACGGTGCCGATCGGTTATCACGACGGTTTCAGCCGCTCACGCTCGAATCTGGGCGGCGTGATCATTCGGGGCAAATACGCTCCCGTGATCGGCCGCGTTTCTATGGATTGGATAACTATCGATGTGACGCATATCGCCGAAGCGCAGTTCGGCGACCTCGTGACGATCATCGGCCGAGATCACGATTCGGAAATAAAATCGGAAGATATCGCCGCCGAATTAGGTACAATATCCTACGAAGTCACTTGCGGTATTAGTGAACGAGTTCCACGAATTTACGTTAAAAAAAGTAAAATATGAACTTTCCAATCGAGCTATCGTTCAAACTTCTCGCGATCGCCAGCCAGATCTACGTCCGCGACGCAAACGGCAATCTACTTGGCTACGTCAAGCAAAAACTCTTCAAATTTAAGGAAGAGATCAACGTTTTCGCGGACGAGGGCCAGACTCAGAAACTCTTCGGGATAAAGGCGGACCGCGTTCTTGATTTCTCCGCAAACTATAATTTCACCGCTGCCTCCGGCCAGCACATCGGTTCCATCAAGCGCCGCGGTATGCGCTCGATCTTCAAGGCAAACTATGAGATCGCCGACTCTAGCGGCAATCAGGTAATGAAGATCCACGAAGAAAACGCGTGGATCAAGGTGGTCGATTCCCTGCTTGGCGAAGTCCCGCTGCTTGGCATGTTTACCGGATATTTTTTCAATCCTTCGTATGTTGTCGAACGTATGGATGGCTCTCCCGTTGCTAAGCTTGCGAAGCAGCCGGCGTTTTTCGAGGGCAAGTTCAAACTCGAACTGGTCGGCCCGGTTTCGGAAGAAGAGCAGACGCGCGTTTTGCTCAGCGTTTTGATGATGACGCTTCTTGAGCGAGCACGCGGTTAAAAGGAACTTACACACATGCGGCTGAGAGGCGGCGCCGAATTTACGCTAAAAGAACTCGCCCTCTCGCTTTACGAAAAAGTGACCGAGACGGACATATTCAGCCATGCCGCTCAGGTCGCTTTTTTCTTTTCGTTTGCGATATTCCCTTTTCTTTATTTTGTTATCAGCCTTTTCGGACTGGTACTCGAATCCTCGGACGCTCTAAAAGCAGAACTTTTCGGTTATTTAAGGCAGGTCATGCCCTG
Source organism: uncultured Chloracidobacterium sp. (assembly GCA_964410495.1). Taxonomy (GTDB): domain Bacteria; phylum Acidobacteriota; class Blastocatellia; order Pyrinomonadales; family Pyrinomonadaceae; genus OLB17. The sequence goes on along the minus strand of CAYPGP010000038.1, from coordinate 8,144 downwards.
GTCCGTCTTTGATCTTGTCAGCCGAACTATCGAGGAGATCATCCAAAACAGTTCGAGCGGTAAGTTGACCATCGGGCTCGTCGTGACGCTATGGTCAGCTTCGGCCGGTTTTGACGCGATCAGGGCGGCTCTGAATACGATCAATAACCTTAAGGAAACGCGGATCTGGTTTCGAACCAAGGCTGAATCGCTTCTGCTTACTTTCATCATCTCGATCCTCGTCGGTGTGGTGCTTGCGATCGTATTTTATGGCTGGCAGATCTTCGAAACCGGCTTGAAGAAAATAGGCGTTGAGAGCGACTGGCCGCTCCTCTTAAAGTCTATCCAGTGGATATCGATCTTCTTTGTCATGCTCCTCGTGTGCGAGGTTATCTATGCCTTCCTGCCGAATTTCAAGAAGATCAAATGGCACTGGATCACGCCCGGTTCCGTCGCGGCTATCCTGATGTGGGTAGTTCTTTCTACGGGTTTCCGTACATATCTGGGCTATTTTAACTCCTATGACCGCACGTACGGTTCGCTCGGTACGATGATAATCATGATGCTGTGGCTTTACCTGACAGCTTCAGCACTGATGATCGGCGGGGCGCTGAACGCCGTGCTCGACGCTCTGATCGAAGGCAGGAAGCCCTACGCGACCCCATCAGAATAGATTGTCGGTTTCGGCTGATCGATCGGGCAGTGTTATATTTTAGACATGTCCCTGATGCTCGCCGAGATCGCCGAACAGCCGGCCGCCCTCGAACAAACGCTTGCCGCCGAAACGGCGAAATATGCCTCGCTCGGCCGCTTTCTCAAAGGAAAAGACATCGATCTGGTCGTCATTGTAGCCCGCGGAAGTTCTGATAATGCTTCGCTGTTTGGACGTTATCTGATCGAGGTAACCACCGGAATTCCCGTCTCGCTTTGCGCTCCATCGGTCTACACTCTCTACGGCGCGAAGGTGAACCTTTCGCGGGCTCTCGTCATCGGCGTATCGCAGTCCGGCGAGGGCGATGACATAAACATAGTCCTCGAAAGTGCCAAGAAATCGGGAGCTTACACTCTCGCTATTACGAATGAAGCCGGATCGACGATGGCAAAGCTAGCCGACGAAGCCTTGCTGATCCACGCCGGACGCGAGCGGTCGGTGGCCGCGACGAAAACTTATACGGGCCAGATGCTTCATTTCTACATGCTGGCAAATGCTTTGTCGGAAAACACTCTCGCTGTCGAAAAAATTCCTTACTTTACCGCTGAAGCCTTGAAACTGCAGTCGCGGGTCAAGACTCTCGTCGAGCGTTACGTTTTCATGGAAAACTGTGTTGTGGTGGGCCGCGGCATGAACTACGGCAACTCGTACGAGCTGGCGCTAAAACTGATGGAAACCTGCTACGTCGTCGCCGAACGATTTTCATCTGCCGATTTCTTCCACGGGCCGCTTGCGATCGTCGAGCGCCGTTTTCCGGTCGTACTTTTCGGGCCCATCGGCGTGACGGAGAAAAGCAGCCTCGAACTGCTTGAAAGGCTCCGTGAGCTGAACGCCGACTGCCTCGCGATCACCAACAGTGACAAGATCGCTGCCGCATCGCCGAACAGCCTGATCTTGCCGTCCGAGATCGACGAGTTCCTCTCGCCCATTCCATTCATCATCCCGGCCCAGCTTTTCGCCGCTTTGCTAAGCGAGGCAAAGGGCCTGGATCCGGACGCACCGCGGTCGCTTTCAAAGGTTACAAAGACTATCTAGATGAGGTTTTTGGCTTTATTCTCGATATTCCTCATGCACTCGCTTTCAGTGATGCCCCAAAATCAGCCGTGCAAATTCGACGAGAACACGCTGCTTTTCGCCGGGACACCGGTCGAGCAGGCTCGATGCCTTTTGCGGCCGAACAAGATGGGCGGCGTTTTGGGCGAGCCTTTGAAAAAACTGCCTGACCTGCTCGAAAATCTTATCGGCAAGGCCCCCGCTATCAAGAAACAGGATCTGCGTATCTACTTGTCAAAGAAAAAGATCGACGAAGCGACGATTGGCGGTTCGCTCGATCTGCCGTTATCGACCGGCACAAAACAGGACGGCGTGCGAGTCTCAGCAACCTATTTCATCATCCACGACACATCGACGCCGTACCTAAAGGACGAGCCGTTTCCCGAGGGCTCTAACGATGACCCGGCCTGGCGCGGGAACAAACTTGACGTGTGGCTCAAATCGCCGGTCGCTCATGTGTTCGTTAACCGCATGGGCGAATCGATCACGACGACTCCGTTCGACCTGCCGGTAGCGAAAGGTTTCGGGACCAAATTCGCGAGAGACTTCCTGAAGGCCGAGGCGAAGGGGATGCAGATTCATATCGAACTCGTTCAGCCCCGCCGTCGTGACCCCGCTGTCTCGAATCCGAACAACGACCGCATCGCTCCGGTTCCCGGATTCACAGAGAAGCAGTACGAACGTCTCGCTTTGCTATACATTGCAGCAAGCGTTCGCGGTGGAAAATGGCTGATCCCCGCCTATCATTCGGCGATCGACGCGGGGATAAAAGACGCGCATGACGACCCGCAGAATTTCGAACTTGAGCGGTTCGCTGTGGAAATAAAACGATTAATGAAACTTATCGGAAAGTAAACTAACCAGCGGCATTCAGCAGTGCTTCGCGCATGGCTCCGGCGGTTCGCCAGCGGCCTTCGATGGATTTTGAGAGGGCGGTTTCGATCACGGCGGCGACGTGGACCGGAACGTCAGGGATACGCGAACGCACCGGAATAATGGGCTTTTCAAAAATTGCTTTGACAGTCTCCGCGATTCCCGCCTTGGGACTGATGTCGAGGGCGTGGGCTCCCGTCAGAAGGCTGTACGCGGTCATCCCGATGGCATAAATATCGGATGGCGGTTTTACGTCCTTGAAATCTCGCACCTGTTCCGGCGGCATGTAGGCGATGGTTCCCGCGACATCGCCGACCATCGTGACGCCGCTCATTCCGGTTTGTTTGAAACTTTTCGAGAGACCGAAGTCGGTTAGTTTTGCGACGCTCGACGGAAATTCCCCCATAACAAGGATATTCTGTTCCTTGATGTCGCGATGCACGAACCCTTGGGAATGGGCGAAATCGAGAGCGGCCAAAGTCTGACCAATTACGCTGACCATTTCGCGATAATTCAGCTTTCCGCCGCGGTGTTTCGCGAGCCTCGCGGCATCCATCCCCTGGATAAACTCCGTCACCAGATAAACGAGTCCATTGTGCGTACCGTGCTCTATGTATCTGACGATATTCGGGTGCTCAAGCGCAGCCGCCACCTCTATTTCTCGCAGGAAACGCTTTAGCGACTGTTCGCTGACGGCAACTTCGGGCAGCAGCGTTTTGATAGCAACGGCTCGTCCGTCCGATTCGGCCCGGCCGAGCATTACGCTGCCCATGCCGCCCTGGCCGATGATCCGGATCATCTGATAGTTAGGTATCGGCTGCGGATTGGCTTTAAGCTTCTCGCGACACTCGTCGCAGATATAGGAGAGTTTTTGATCGGCATTTTCGGCCTCGAATTTTCCGGGGATGCCGCATTTAAGACACGCGATCGTAACGATCGATGGGTGAGTTTCGCCCTGAATTTTCGCGGTATCTTGAAATTCCTCTATCCCTGTCGAAACGTTGACCTCAAGGATAGTCTCGCCGCCCTGGATGCGATCGCCATTTTTCAGGTAAGCGGTTTCGACCCGCATTCCGTTGACGTAAGTTCCGTTGGTCGAGCCTAGGTCACGAAGGAATGCCTGTGGCGGTGCGATCTCGAGAATGCAGTGATGGCGCGAAAAATAGCGGTCCTGCGGAAGACAAAATTGCGAGTCTTCGCTGCGCCCGATCATGAAAGTATCGTGCTGATCGAATGTAAAGTTGCGACCGGTTTGCGGGCCGGCGACAACGTTGAGTGTTACACGCATTTTCCGAGCGAACGACCTGCGTGGGTCTAGAACGATTATACCCTTATGCCCTTATCTCGCTAGACCACTAAGAAAAATTATTGCGAAAATCAGTGCGAAACCAACAACAAACAAGGCACCCGTTACAATTCCGCCGATCGCCAGCCCGCGACCACCGTATTTTTCCGGGTTCTTGTTATTCTGTGACATGGCAATAAAGCCGGTGATGATCGCAGCCGGACCAAGAAGAAACCCGATATAACAGCACCATCCAATGACCAAACTGCTGACACCAAGGCCGAGCGATACGATCGCGAGCGTCTGATTAGGTGACATCGTCATGGGAAATGCGCCGAATTGCTGCGCGGCGTTCATCGGCTGCGGCTGCCATTGGGCAGGCGGTGCGGCGGGCTGCTGCGATGGCCAGCCCGTCGGGTTGGTCCGCCGTGCCTGATCGAACATCACCGTCGGCGGAGCATCATCCTGCCGAGAAGGGCCATCGACCATGACGAGCATTTCGCCGTCTTCAAGGCAAAAGTTGAGCGTCTGGTCGGTGTAGGTTTTCTGGCACCGCAGGCATTGCTTCATAGCCGGTTATTTTCTGATCTCGAGATTCTTGAACGCTACCTTAACGCCATCGCCCGCGTACAGGCCCGGGACGCCACCGGAATATCCGTGCGTATTCTTGATCGAGTTTACCATTGTACCGTTTATGTAAAGTTCGACCTTGTCGGGCAGATCGCGTACTTCCAGGACGTTCTCGGCCGCTCCTTCCTTGATCGCATCCGAATTGGTCCACGTGATAACCGATTTCTCGTTCGACGGTTCATGGCGAACTACGCGGTACTTTTTCTTCTTCGTATCGATCAGAAAAGCGTAGCCCTGCTGCAGCGGCGTAGGGTTGCTGTGAAAGATCAGCCCGTAGCCGAGGCTTCCCGCGGCGTTATCTACATTTCTGAGCGTAACGCGAGTGTCTGCCTTTTCGGTCTTATACTCCTCCGGCGCTACCAAAACGTAGTAAAAGCCTTTCTTTTTCGAGCTCATGATGAACTCGCCGCCCGTGAATTCCGTGTTTCCGTACGCCGAAAATTCCTTGACCCATGGTTCGAGGTCGACGGTGTCCAGATCGTCACGGGTGGAAGTCGACGTGGTCGAATTGCTGGTCGAAGAGTTAGAAAATGAGGAATTTGACGATTTGTTCGCAGGCGTATTCTTGACGCTGTTGGTCGTCGTGATGTCGGTCTTATTATTTTCGGCATTCATGCCGATCAGCACCAGAGCACCGAATCCACCGCCGCACAGCAAAATGACCCCGCCTAGGATCGCCACGACCCACAGCCAGGTCTTCGAAGATTTTGCCGGCGGCTGCATCGAATACTGCTGCGGCGTGTTCCAACCCGGCTGCGACCCCTGCTGGCTCGGCATCTGCGGCTGCGGCTGGGTCACACGCGGCTCGTTGATCATTACCGTCGCCGGCGGCTGCTGTTGCTGAGACATTTGCGAGAGCACCGAACCGTCTTCGAGACAGAAGTTCAGGTTGTCGTCAACGTAGGTTTTTTGGCATCGCGGACATATCTTCATTTGGCTTTCCCCGGTTCAAAGATTTGATCTAATTAAGGCTCTAATGACAGTAAGGCTAAATAACGCCGATATTATACTTATTTACCGTCGCAAACGCGACTTTCCCATAACCATTCGTATCAAGGAACGAATGAGATGCGAGAATATTACGCAAAATTGTCAGAGCGACAATATCGAATGCCGCCAGCATCTTAAATACGTTCCCGCGCGTGGTTCGGTTCCCGCAGGTGTTTTTGCAAACTCGCCCGCAACAAAAAGCTTGACATTCTCGAGATTTTGTGCTATCCTTGCAACATCGATGCACGCTCGACCCGTCCAAACTTGGGAATATTGCCGCTCAGTACCGTTTCAGGTCGGGTCACTTCATTTTTTTATGCCGGACAACGGGACAAGGCAAAAACAGAGGTTAAGTTGTTATATATCAATATGATACATGTGTCCCGAATTTGTCCGTCGGCGGGACAAATGGGACAAGAATTTTGAGGCCGCGGGACGCCGCTTTAGGCGCGACGATCGCTCTAACCGTTCTCGGAACTCGGCTCCGACCCCATTTTTACGGCCTGCGGCGTTCGTCGCCCACGGCATCACCTGGAGCAAGAAAATGCTTTCAAAAGAAATGAAAAAACGATACACTTTTCAACAAGGTTGTTCATCACCCGCAACTACGTCCATTTACCGCACCGACCAAACTAGAAAACTCCACCGGGGCTATCCATTGACTAGTTGTTTTGACCGATCCGTACGTCCTATTTCTAACGCATCTCTGCTCGAGGAACTATGAACCGCATTGCCCTGCTCGGAATCGTCACCCTATTCTCCATCGTCGCCGGAATAACCTTCCTAACCTCATCCCGCGCCCAGGAACGCTCCCGGATCATCACCGATCCGCAACCGGAAGATAAGGCGATGGCCGAGGAGATAAAACGGTTGACGAACCGTTCGGACGAGGGTCTTATTTTGGACCGTGCCGCGGATGGCAGCATATCCGTCGATCTGCAAGAACGATTCCAAAACGTGCCGCTTGCGGCTATTGACGATCAAGGACGGGTTGTAGTTGGCTGTGTCACCTCGATCGAAGAAGCGAATGACTTTTTTGGTCGTGAACTAGAAACAGGTCGGTCTCTAGGTCCTCGGTTTTCGCCACTCGACGAAGTTGCCGAACAGGCTCGTCAGCACGGAATGGGTGTCGATGAATACCGTTTTTACCTCGACCTCATTGAGAAGGCCGCTCAACATCGTGCCGAAACGCCAAATGCCGCTACGATAACGATCATTAATAATGACGGAGCAGGTGAGGGCTTCAACGATCCTACGGTCACGCCTCCTGTTGGAGGTAACAATGGAGCGACCCTCGGTGAGCAGCGATTAAATCTTTTCAATTTCGCCGCTGGTATATGGGGTGCATTTCTAGACTCGAACGTCCCGATCCAGGTTAGGTCTGAATTTAACCCGCTAACTTGTTCGCAGTTTTCAGGAACCTTGGGATCTGCTGGAGCCCTGACCGTTCATCAGGGCGGAGGAGTACTGCTTCCAGGAACTTGGTACCACCAAGCTCTTGCGAATAAGCAGGGTGGCGCGGACCGCAGTGCTCAGCCCGACCTTCAAGCCCAGTTTAACAGTAACGTGAACGGCAGCGTCGGCTGTCTGAACGGTAGGATCTTTTATCTCGGTTTTGATAATTCGACACCTGCCGGCACGACCAATCTTTTGGTAGTTCTGCTTCACGAGATGGGACACGGACTCGGATTTTCCAGTTTTGCTGACGGTTCGACGGGAGCGTTATTCAACGGAGATCCCGATGTTTACACCACCCATATTTTTGATAACACCGTTAATTTAGGTTGGAATGCGATGTCGAACGCCCAACGGCAGGCCTCCGCGATAAATAACGGAAATGTCTTCTGGAGCGGCCCGAGCGTAGGAATTGCATCGTCAGCCATCGGTGGTTGTCGCGACGCCTCCAATGGCCGACTGCAATTACACACGCCAACAACATTTTCCCCCGGGTCTTCTGTTTCTCACTACAGCACGGCCTGCTCTCCGAATCTGTTGATGGAACCGAGCATTAATGCGGGCCTACCTATCGATCTAGACATGACCCGCCAGCAGATGCGGGATATTGGGTGGTTTCGAGATTCTGATCTATCTGGCCCTCCTATGAGTTCGGATACGATAACCAATGTCACGCCGAACAGCGGTTCGCTTGTGGTTGGGGCGAACGCGAACGTGACCTGGACTAACGGCGGCGGGTTCAATAAGAACGTTACGATCGAGCTTTCGACCGATGGCGGAACGACTTTTCCAACGGCGTTGGCCACCAATGTTGCAAATACGGGTACCTTCGGCTTCGTGGTTCCAAATTCGCCAACGGCAACCGCTCGAGTTCGAGTCCGCGAAGCAGATTTTGCATCGCCGTCCGGAACATCGTCGGCTAATTTCACCATAGGCGGTGCGGCTCCGACGCCGACGCCGACGCCGACGCCGACCCCAACGCCAACTCCGACGCCGACGCCGACTCCAACGCCAACTCCGACGCCGACTCCAACTCCGACCCCGACCCCGACGCCAACTCCGACGCCGACGCCGACCCCAACGCCGACTCCAACTCCGACGCCGACTCCAACTCCGACCCCGACGCCAACTCCGACGCCGACTCCAACACCGACGCCAACTCCGACG
>CAYPGP010000037.1:0-18113 GCA_964410495.1 uncultured Chloracidobacterium sp. | reverse complement strand
CTTCAAGTCGCCCGGCAAATTCCGCCTCGAATGCTAACAAATCGCTCACGGATACGGCGGTCGATACGGTCGCCAGTCAGTCGACGACGGGCGTTCCGGAATGCGATACGCTCGCAAACGAGCTGACCGCCTTTGCCAACAATCCCGACGACAATTTCGCTGTGCGGATGGGCAAGCAGCTCATCGCCAATCAGATAAAGGAATCGATCCGAACGACCGTCGAAGAAAATCAAGCCGATAAAGCGCAGATCGCAGTGGCGTGTAAGGAATTTCGCGCCGAATTCGAAAAATACAAAGCAGGGCAGCCCGCGGAAGGGAAGAAGTAGTCACCAAAAAACTGGAAGCTCAGAACTCTAAACTGAAAACTGGTAAATCAACAGTTTTCAGTTTCGAGTGAACAGTTCCCAGTTTTTGCTACTTCTCGCCCTCGATCTCTCTGAGCTTTGCGGCCCACTCGGTATTTGCGAAACGGGTTTTGATAATTCGGGCGAGGTCGCTGCGAAGCTCTTCGTTGTTGCCGCAGCCATATTTGCTCCATCCGTTAGCGACGGCCATCAGGTATAGAGCTTCGGCCAGCCGTTTGTCGGCGGGTGAACGGCGGGCCCATGCAAGTACCTTATTTCCCAGAAATTTAGGGGCGTCGCCCGTTGCTTTCAACTTTTTCCGTTCCGCTTGGGCCGCGGCGGTTTGCGCTGGTTTAAGCGGCGCAGGCCGACGCGGTAGAGCCTTGGGGACCTCGGAATTTGTCGCATCGCTGTACTCCGAATCGTATGGCTCGCACCACCAGTCATCAAAGCTCCACTCCTCCACCTCGTTGTCGCTTCGACCGATGCCGTCTTCGATAAAGGGGCTCAGCACGGGATTTTTTACGACAAAGAACAACAAAGCGTTTTCGCGTGCCGCCGGAGTTTTCGCCGCAGCGATCGCGTCGAGGCCGGGGGCCAGGTCCGGATTCGCTTTGGCGAGCTCCGGCGAGAATTTCGCCAGCGTTGCGGCGTCGTTAACTAAATAAGCTCGGGTCCAGATCGCCATTGCGAACCGCGGTTTCATGTAGTCAGGAAGGGCAGGAGAATTGTAAACCTCGATCAGAGAAGCGGTCGGGAAGTGCTGGTTCAGGATCTCGACAGCGTCCGTGTCGAACATTGCCCGTCGTTCCCAAAGCCGTTCATCCTTGTACTGCTCGTCGATGTCAGCCTCGTACTTTTCCTTGCCTTCCTTGTTGTATTCGGGGTCGAAATAGCTCTTTTGCTCCGCGATTATCTCATCCAAGGTTCCTACTTCGCCGCTAAAATCGAAGGCGTAAGGTTTTTTAAGAGAATAGGTTATGAAATCTTCGATAGTGTCGACGAGCTGAAGCTTTAGCTCGGCGAACGAGTTTCGTGCTGATATCGGGAGCGAATCGCCGAGGTTCAGCATTTCGTCGATCAGTTTTCGCGCATCGGCAGTTTTGCCTTGAACGAGCAGAATGCGTGCCTGATGATAAGCGATCGTCGGATAGGCCGGGCCGGAGCGGTCGGTCTTGTTCGCGGCTTCGATCAGGCTGTCGAGTTTTGTCGAACTCTTATTTGCCTGCACCAGGGCGGTCATCAGCCAGAGGTCCGAACCGCGTTCTTCGAAACGCTTGAGCGACTGCAGATAGGCTTCTGCCCCGCTCATTTGATAGAGATAGAGCCATTCGGTTATCTCATCTTGCCGCAAAAATGCAGGCAATATCGAGGGCGTCAGCAGTTCTTCTCCGTAGTAACCGCCTTCGTAGTTCGACTTCACGCCATCTGAAAAACGGTTTTGATACGCTCGCTGACGACCATCGCGAACCTGCGTTTTCATTTCGTCGGTCAGGGGCTTGCCAATTACTCGCTCGGCCTCGGCTACCGCTTCGGCGTCGGTCGCGTTTGGCCGGACGTATATCTGATAACTTTTTGTATCGGGTACCGAATATAGATAGATCTCAAGATCATCCGCGTTCTTTTTCCCGGATGAGGCTGCGATGTTCGAGGCATTTGAAACCGGCGTTTCAGCAGCAACTGTGTTCGAATCCTTGGGTTTTTCCATCTCCTTCCGCTTTTCCTCGGCAGTTAGGGCTTCGGATTCAAACTTATCTAGCAGCCAGGTGTAATCGATCACATCCTGGCGGAAATTCTCGCCGCTGTAAACCGTGATGTTCTTGGCAAGTTCGGAAACGCGTTCCCGTGGATGAAGCCGATACCGAATCAGGCCCTGAAGCCGTTCCGAGGAAGCTGAAAATTTTCCCGAGGACGACACGAACTTCTGCAGATGAGCTTCTGCCTCTTCGTAATGAGGAGCCGCCGAAGCGGGATTCGCCGAGAGGCTTGCCTGCCGGATGAGCGTGCGGGCGATGAGATAATCGGCGGTTTCACGCCATGGAGATTCGGTGTCCTGAGCGATCTCGCCAAAGCGCTTTTTCGCTTCGCCATAATTCATCGAGTAAAACTCGGCAGCCGCTATCTGATAATCCCGATCCTTCTGGAGCCAAAGTGGAGCTCCGGGCGGGGCGGGATCAGGAACACGTTTTCCGCTCGCACAATTTTGAAAGACCTGGTCCTGGCCGGCGATCCAGTTCTGGACATTTGCGTCGGTCGATCCGTGCGAGGTCATTCGATCGCCGAGCGTTTCGGTAGCGGTTTCGAAGGCGTTCTTGGCACAGTTCGGGAAGAATTCATAGCCGCCGTAGGAACGCTCGACGTAGATCTCGGGAAGTTTCTCCTCCTTCGCGACGGCTTCTTTGCGTTTCGCGACCCAAGCCTTTACAGCTTCATCAACAGAGTCGTCACGAAAATCGCGATGATTGATCTGAGCCTTCCAAACTTCGACGAGAGCCTGCTGTTCCGGCGCATTCAACCCGCGGCCCGCGATATGCCGATACGCCGCGATCAAAACGGTCCTCCGAAAACTCGGCTTAACTATTCCAAGGCGCCCTGCAGCGAAATCCGAATAAGGTATCTCAGGTGCCGAAGTCGTGTCAAAAAGCGGCGAGACGTATCCTGGTCCGCATGGAAGCCCGGTCGAAAGCAATGCCAACACAATGATCGTAATGGATAGAAGCCGGGCGGATCTTTTCATACGGTGGTTTCTTCGAAGTAATGTTACTCCAATGTCGGAACGATAGAAAGCGGATTTTGTGCAAAGAAAAATGCCTTTCGATGAAAGTACCGAAAGGCTGTATTTACGAGTTAAAGCCAGAGTGTCTTAAACACTCATGATCTCTTGTTCCTTATTCTTCGCGAGTTCGTCGATCCGGGCGATGTGACTGTTGGTTAGCTTTTGGACCTCGTCGAGGCCGCCCCGTTCGTCGTCTTCAGAGATGGCTTTGTCTTTGAGTAGTTTTTTGAGCTGATCGTTCGAATGATGACGGACGTTTCGGACCGCGACGCGGTGTTCTTCGGCGATCTCGTGGGCTTGTTTCGCGAACTGGCGGCGGCGTTCTTCGGTGAGAGCCGGGACCGAGAGGCGGATGATCTTGCCGTCATTTGACGGGCTCATGCCGAGGTTTGCGGCGAGGATAGCCTTTTCGATAGCTCCGAGCTGGGTCTGGTCCCAGGGCTGAACGGTTATCATCTGCGGCTCGGGCACCGCGACCGAGGCCATTTGCGAAAGCGGCGTCGGGGTGCCGTAATAATCGACCGTCACAACATCAAGCATGCCAACGGTCGCTCGACCGGTGCGGATATTTGCGAGCTTCCGTTTGAAATCTTCAATAACGGCATCCATCTTCGGACCGGTTTCTTTGATCACATCTTGTACGCTCATAATTAATTCGATACCAGCGTGCCGATCGAAAGATCTCCGCACACTGCTTTGATTATATTCTCCGATTTTTTCATGTTGAATACCATGATCGGAAGGTTATTGTCCATGCACAGCGAAATGGCCGAGGCGTCCATTACCTTGAGCTGCTTTTCGAGAACTTCCTGATACGTGATCCTATCAAACTTTGTCGCCGTCGGGTCTTTGACCGGGTCTGCCGAGTAAATACCATCGACCTTGGTACCTTTTAGGATGACCTCGGCCTGTATCTCAAGAGCTCTCAGCGATGCCGCCGAATCCGTCGTGAAATAGGGATTCCCCGTTCCAGCAGCGAATATAACGACCCGCTTCTTCTCGAGATGACGAACAGCTCGTCGCCTTATAAACGGTTCGGCGAGCTGCGGGATGTCGATGGCCGACATTACTCGCGTGTTGATTTTCAACCGCTCCAGAGCGTCCTGGAGGACCACCGCATTCATAACCGTGGCGAGCATTCCGATATAGTCGGCAGCCGCGCGGTCCATGTTGCCCGCTGATTCGGAGACTCCGCGGAAAATATTACCGCCTCCAACAACGATCGCGATCTCAATACCGAGATCGTAAACCGTCTTCAGTTCCGCTGCGACGCTGTCGGCAACTTTTGTGTCAATACCGTAGGCCTGCGATCCCATCAGGGCTTCGCCGGAAAGTTTCAGAAGTATGCGTCGATATGCTGGCGTCATCTACATTAAAAAGGGGGATCGAAATCCCCCGAACACTTAAGAAACCATCGATGCGACTTCGGCGGCGAAATCGTCGGCTTTCTTTTCGATGCCTTCGCCCATTTTGAATCGCGAGAAGCGGCGGATGGAGATGTTCTCCTTGATCGATGCGATCTTCTCTGTGACGAGCTCTCCGACGGTCTTCGACGGATCTTTGACGAACGGCTGATCGACCAGGACGTTGTCTTCGTAAAACTTGTTCAGACGGCCTTCGATGATCTTGGTGAGCACGTCTTCCGGTTTGTTCGCGTTCTTAGGATCGTTCTTGAGCTGTTCCATCAGGATCTCACGCTCTTTTGCAAGATCGGCTTCGGGAACGTCGCTGCGGTTCGTGTAACGCGGATCGGTCGCGGCGATGTGCATCGCTACGTCTTTTACGAGCTGCTGAAATTCTTCGCCACGCGAAACGAAATCGCTCTCGCAATTGATCTCTACGAGTACACCGACCTTGCCGCCCATGTGGATGTATGAACCGACTGCTCCTTCCGCCGTTACGCGGCCTGCCTTTTTATCGGCGGTAGCCATACCTTTTTTGCGAAGGAGTTCCATCGCGACCGTTTCGTCGCCATTGCTTTCGACCAAGGCGTTTTTACAATCGACCATGCCGGCGCCCGACTTTTCGCGAAGTGATTTTACTGCTGCTGCTGTTATCTCTGCCATTACTATTGCTCCAATATTATTTGCGGACAGGTTCCGCTGTTTTGTCTTGTAAAAAAGCGTAGCCCGTCGCCGTGATGCGGTAATGAGCTACGCTTTCAAAATAAAAATTGTTTGAACTAGCTCGCTTTTGCCTCGCTGCTTTCTTCCGAAGCCTCAGGTGCCGCTTCTGCTTCAGCGGCCGGAGTTTCCTCGGTCGCTGGGGCTTCTGCTACGACGTCATCATCTTCCTCGACAACGTCCGGAACATCGGCGTTTTCGATCTCGGCAACATCGTCAGCGGTCAGGAATTCCTTCGGGATCGAAATGGTCGATGCTACCACTGGTGCATCTGCATCCTCATCGCCCGCTTCTGCCTGAACGTCAGCCACGCGGCCTTCGGTGCCGACCTGACGGCCTTCGATGATCGCATCCGCGATGCGCGAAGCGAACAGGCGGATCGCACGAAGAGCGTCGTCGTTGCCCGGAATGACATGATCGATGCCCTCTGGCGAACAGTTCGTGTCAACCACGGCGACGATCGGGATGTTAAGACGATTTGCTTCCTTGATCGCGATATCTTCTTTGCGGACATCAATTACGAACATGAGGTCAGGGAAGCCGCCCATGTCTTTGATGCCGGCAAGGTTCTTCATGAGCTTTTCGTGCTCACGGGTCAGCTGCAGACGCTCCTTTTTGGTAAGCATCTCAAAGCGGCCGTCCTCTTGCATGTTTTCGATCTCTTTAAGCTTGTTGATCGACTTTTTGACCGTTTCGTAGTTGGTCAGAAGGCCGCCGAGCCAGCGATTATTGATGTAATACTGCCCGCATCGTTCAGCTTCCTCTTTGATCGCTTCCTGGGCCTGACGCTTTGTTCCAACGAACAAAACCTTCTGGTTAGGACGCTCGGTAAGCGATTCCGTGACCCAGCTGAGTGCATCGCGGAATAATTTCTGCGTTTTCTGAAGATCAATAATATAAATGCCGTTGCGCTCGCCGAAGATGTATTCCTTCATCTTCGGGTTCCAACGGCGAACCTGGTGACCAAAATGAACCCCTGCTTCGAGGAGTTCTTTCATCGTAACTGTAGCCAAAATCTTATCTCCTTGGTTTATGTACTCAACGAAACGGCATCGAACCAAAGTGTTCCGTTGATGGTTTCTTGTAAGAGTTACGCCTTTAGGCGTGAATGTCGTTGCATAAGCCAACACAAGATCACGCGTAAACGCGTAACTCCTACTAATTATCTCTTCGAGAACTGGAATCTCGCACGGGCGCCTTTCTGACCGTATTTCTTACGTTCTTTCTGACGCGGATCGCGTGTGACGAGTCCTGCTTTCTTCAAAGTCGGACGAAGGTCAGCGTTGAATTCCATCAGGGCTCGCGTGATGCCGTGGCGAACCGCACCGGCCTGGCCGGCGTTTCCACCGCCGTCGACGTTGACGAGGATGTCAAATTTCTCAGCCGTCTCGGTCAAGCGAAGCGGCTGACGGATGATCATCCGCAGAGCTTCGTTCGGGAAATACGAATCGAATTCCCGCTTATTAACAACGATCTTGCCCGAGCCCGGACGCAGGTAAACGCGTGCGGTAGAAGTCTTTCTGCGGCCTGTGCCGTAATATTGAATGTCTGCCATAACTAAATTAGTTCAAAGTTCCATGTTCCATGTTCCAAGTTTGAGCCAGGCATGACTTGAAACCTGGAACTTGGAACCTGGAACTAAATTTCCACCGCTTCCGGCTTCTGTGCCGTGTGTCTGTGTTCGCCGTCGGCGTAAACTTTTAATTTCTTGGCCATTGCTTTGCCGAGTTTTGTTTTCGGCAGCATGCCTTTGACGGCGAGTTCGATGACCTTTTCAGGTTTCTTTTCGAACATTTCCTTGACCGTCGTTTCTCTCAAACCGCCCGGATACAGCGTGTGGCGGCGATAAAGCTTCTGATCGTTCTTCGCGCCCGTGAACACGGCGTGACGGGCGTTGATCACAACGCAGTGGTCGCCCATGTCCATGAACGGCGTCCATGCCGGATTGTTCTTGCCCGAAAGGATGCGTGCGACCTCAGTCGCAAGCCGTCCAACCGTCTTACCCTTGGCGTCAACCACGAGCCATTTACGCCCGTCCGCCAAACCCTTTCCACTAGGAAAATAAGTACTCATAATCACACACTGCTAACCTAATCCGCAAAAATGCGAACGCATAGGATATCGAACATCGCCGTCCCGCGTCAAGTTGCGTGGCGGCTAATCAGGAAATCATGGCGATCGTAGGTGCTAGTCCGTAAGTTCGTTACTTTTTCTCTATTTCTTCAGCTTTCGCTCGATATTCGTCCGAACGCAGCTTGTCGCCCATCAGAAGATAGACTTCGCTGATGCTTTTGTAGTAACGCGCCAGGTCTTTGTGGTTCGGGCCGAGTTCGGTCGATTTGTTGGCTAGGGCTTTTTCGTAATAGTCGATCGAGACTTTGTAATCCTTTTTCTCACGATAAACGTTGGCGACGTTTCGATAGCTTTCAACAACCTGCGGGCTCTTTTTTCCAAAGGCAGTTTCGCGGATCCGCATCGAGTTAAGGTGAGCTTCGAGGGCGCGGTCGAAGTCGCTTTTGCGAAAATGAACGTTGCCAATGTTGCCGTAGCTGGTTGCGACGTCGGAATTGTTCGGGCCTAATTTGGCGATTCGGATCGCCAGAGCTTTATTGTGGAAGACGAGGGCTTCCTCGAATTTGTTCTCCGCACTATGCGCAACTCCTAGATGAAGATAGGTCGTCGCGATCGCGGGGCTTTCATAGAGGCCCAGTTTGCGGCCCAGTTCTAAGGCTGTTCCGAGTATCTGCTTTGCTTCGGCGTATTTGTCCTGTCGGTTCAGGATCGCTCCGATCTGGTTGTACGCGTCGATCGCCCGCTCTTTGCTGGTGCCCTTCAGGAATTCGACGGCGGCTTTCTCGTAGGTTGTCAGAGCATTTGCGGTGTCGCCTTTTGTCCGCTGTTCCTCAGCAGACTTGAATAGTTCTTCGCCCGATGTCCCGTTTTGGCCGATGGCAGATAACGAAACGCTAAGAGTAAAGACCAAAAAACAAAACGCTCGAAATTTCTTCATTTGCACAACTCCTGAAAGGGATTCCATGGCGTGATACGGAGTCGGACGATGCGCGGTTTCGAGGGCTAACTCTATTTTGACGTAACGCTTTCGGTAAAAAGGATCCCGACGATAGTTTTTGCGTCCTGGATGCGTCCATCCCGGGCCATTGCGGCTGCTTCGGAAAGAGGGATGCGAACGATCTCGACGAATTCGTCTTCGTCCAGGTTCTGTTGGGTTTGCGAAAGGCCCGTTGCAAGAAAAACGAACATCTTTTCACTGAGAAATCCTGGAGAAACGTAGAATTCCGCAAGCGGCTCCATTCTTTCCGCGACTACGCCAATTTCTTCTTCAAGTTCGCGAATGGCTCCGTCTCGCGGGTCTTCGTTTTCGTGGTCGAGCGTTCCGGCTGGCAGTTCTAGTAGATATTGGCCGGCTGCGTGACGATATTGTTTGACGAGGGCGACGGTGCCGTCGTCGAAGAGCGGGACGATGACGGCACTCCCTTTATGTGTGATGACCTCGCGGTCATATTCGGCTTCATTTTCGGCGATGCGATCTTTGCGGATGTCGAAAACGCGGCCGCGGTAAACGATCTCGGACGAGAGGGTTTTGGTCATTTGATCTCTACTTTAGTTCCGACGCTGGGCAACGTAATCAACCAGCTCGATCAGTCGCTGGCGGGCTTTGGAATCGGGAAAACTGTCGGTCAGTATGCTTTTTGCTTCCGCCACTTTTTTTGCAAGGTTCACGGCTGCCCGTTCGGCTTCCGCCTTGCCGTTTCCGTTCTCAAAGACTTTTGCGTCCTCATTCAGATCAATAATATCATCGCTGATCTGATAAGCGTGGCCGAGCGCTTCGGCAAAATCCGAGAGCGTTTTGATCTCATCGGGCTTTGCTCCTGAAAGGATCGCACCTAGCCTGAGAGCAAGGCGGATAAGCGACGACGTTTTGCGGTTGAGCACGCCGCCGTACTGCGTTCGCGTACAGATCTTGCACACGTTTGCGGTAGCGATCATAAGGTCGACAGATTGCCCGCCGACCATGCCTGCCGGGCCGACGCAGTCAACTATCTCAAGCACAGCATCGAGCGAACGACGCCCATTTCCGTTGCCGTCTAGCGTGACTAATTGGTAGGACTGATTCAAAAAGCCGATGGCGACAAGCGTCGATAAGCCTTCACCAAATTTCTCATGCAAGGAAAGCTTGCCGCGGCGGTTGGGTGAATCGTCCATGCATGGCAGATCGTCAAAGATAAGCGAGCTCGTATGAATGAACTCGACGGCCGAGGCGGCGTTGATAACATCTTCAGGCTTGCCGCCGAAAAGTTCGGCACCGAGCATCGTCAGAACTGGACGGAGGCGCTTACCGCCCGGAAAAACCGCGTAGGTGACTGCTTCGTTGAACTGTGTCTCGATCGCCGGCGGTGCTGTCGGCAGATTATTGCGCAGCGAGACCTCGATCCGCGGCTTACTCTCGGCCACGAAACCCCACAAACCATTCACCTTGATTTCCTGCTTCGCCGTCATTTACAAAAAACCCGCAAAAAGCCGTTTCGCAAGCGATCCGAAAACGGATGCGTTCTAAAACAAATTCTGAATCTAAACTAGAATATAGCGCGAAGTTGAAAGGTTTGTAGCGAGTCGTACGTAAATGACAAAAGAAGGCTTTCTCGCACAAGGCATCGAGGAATGCCGCAAGATAACGAAGCATTACGGGACGAGCTATTATTTTGCGACTCAGTTTTTTCCGCGTGAGGTCCGAAATGGCATTTACGGCGTTTATGCTTTTGCCCGGATACCGGACGAGATCGTCGATGATCCGAACAAGGGAGCGAAAGAAGAAACGCTTGCGAAGCTCGAAGACTATCGTCAGCGTTGGCTCGCGGCCATGCGTTCGGGCGGCAGCGAAGATGCAGTGATGAACGCGATCGTCTGGGCATTTCGCAGGTTCGATATACCGGAAAGCGATGGCGAGGCGTTTCTGCGGTCGATGTTTCTGGATGAAGAGAAGTTTCGTTATGAGAACTACGCCGAACTTGAAGATTATATGTACGGCTCGGCGGCAGTGATCGGGCTGATGGTCACGCGGATCGTTGGTTATTCGTCGGATGCGGCGTTTTATCATGCCAAACAGCTTGGTTATGCGTTTCAGGTGACGAATTTTCTTCGCGACATCCGCGAAGACTACGACGAACTCGGGCGAATCTATATGCCGCTCGACGAATTGGAGCGGTTCGGGCTGTCTGAGGAAGATATCGCGAATCGGGTTTACGACGAGCGGTTTATCGCCTTCATGAAGTTTCAGATCGAACGCAATCGTGAGATATATCGGCAAGCCCTGCCCGGCATTCCGATGCTCGCGTGGCGAGGGCGGCTGGCGGTCAAGGTTTCGTATGTGCTTTATAAAGCTATACTTAACGAGATCGAGCGGGTCAATTACAACGTTCATTTGGGGCGAGTAAGGACGAACTTTCGGCAGAAGGTGTGGCTTGCCGGCAGGGTGTTAGCTGGGATTTACGACTGATTGAGCGATCCCGGCGTAAGAGCGCAGGATTGTGCATTACGAGAATGAAGAAAATTGTCATCATCGGAGCCGGTATCGGCGGACTTGGGGCCGCGGGGCTATTTGCGCGTAAGGGTTACGATGTGACGGTTGTCGAGAAAAACGCGAATCTCGGCGGTCGGGCGAATATTTTTGAGGCCGACGGGTTCAAGTTTGACATGGGGCCTTCGTGGTACCTCGCCCCGGACATTTTTGAACATTTTTTCAACCTGATGGGCGAGCGGGTCGAGGATCATCTTGATCTGGTTAGACTGTCGCCTTCGTACCGGATCTTTTTTCGCAAAGACAAACGGCCGCTGGACATCAATTCGAACATCGACATCGACACCGCGACATTCGACGCGATCGAGCCGGGAGCGGGCGATAAGCTGCGGGCATATCTAAAGCAATCCGAATACCAATATGAAGTCGCGACGCAGCACTTCATGTTCAAGAATTACGACCGCATCTGGGATTTCTTCAACAAACGCGTGATGACCGAGGGGCAGAAACTTTCGGTCTTCTCGACGATGCACAATTTCGTCAAGCGGTTCTTCAAAACAACCAAATTGCAGCAGGTGATGGAATACACGATGGTCTTCCTCGGCACATCGCCTTACGAAGCCCCCGCATTGTACAACCTGATGTCGCACATGGATTTCAACCAGGGCGTGTTTTATCCAAAAGGGGGTTTTTATGAGCTGATAAAGGCTCTGGCAAGCATTGCGGAGAAGAATGGAGCTGTTTTGCGAGCCAGTTCGCCCGTTGAGAAGATCATCGTTCGCGACGGGAAAGCGGCCGGGGTTCGGCTTGAAGGGGGCGAAGTGATCGACGCTGACATGGTGATATCAAACGCGGATATGTGGTTCACCGAGACCCAACTGCTTGAAGTTCCGCAGCGAACCCACAACGAAAAATACTGGCAAAAACGCACAATGGCGCCATCGGCGTTCATTATGTATCTCGGCGTCAGCGAAAAGCTACCGTCGCTTATTCACCACAATCTGCTGTTTAGCGAGGACTGGCGGAAGAATTTTGACGATATATATAAGGACCCGCGACTGCCGGACGAGCCTTCACTCTATGTCTGCGCGCCGAGCGTCAGCGACGATTCGGTGGCTCCCGATGGTAAAGAGAATTTGTTTGTGCTTGTTCCGATCGCATCGGGACTGGATATCTCCGACGAAGAAAAAGAGCGTTACGCGGATCGCGTCCTGGCTTTAATGGAAGAAGAGATGGATCTGCCGGCATTGCGATCGAAGATCGAGTATAAGCGGATTTACACAGTCGATAATTTCGCCGCGGATTACAATGCGTTCAAAGGTTCGGCCCTCGGTCTGGCTCACACGCTGCGACAGACGGCTATATTTCGACCGAAAAATGTGTCGAAAAAAGTCGAGAATCTATTCTACGTCGGCGCAGGGACGATTCCGGGCATCGGCACGCAGATCTGCCTGATCTCGGCGGAATTGGCTTATAAACGGGTGCACGGAATAACCTCGGCGGAGCCGTTGCGAGAACTGTGATTGTGACCGGAAAAACCTATCGGATCAGTTTGTCGAGAGCGATATGCCAGAAGAGCACGAAACCGGCAGCGATGTTGATCATGGGAAATGCTCGGTAAAGTTTGAAAATGCGGCCGCTTTGAACTGACTTTACCGAAGCGAGCATCAGGATCATGTACGCGGCTCCGAGCCCGACGGCGGTTATACCAAGAAACGGTGCGGAAAGAAACGCCGCCGCTGCGTAAAGTCCAAAGCAGATGGCGAGCGTGCCGTAGGCACCGAATTTCGTGGCTATCGTTTGCAGTCCGGCCTTTTGGTCGGCTTCGATATCGGGTATCGCCGAATATGCATGCATCGCGGCGGTCCAGAAGCCGCCAGCGATGATCAACTCAGCGGGCGGCAGCGATCTCGTCACGAGAGCGAAAGCGAACGCTCCGGGCATGATGTATAGAATATTGAACGCCGAATCGAGGATCGGCTTTGCCTTTGCACGGATCGGCGGGGATGAATAGAAGATGGAGAGGAAGAGAAATGTTTGCAGGGCGGCGAATGCGAAAAGCTTCATCTGAAAGGCCGCAAGTATAATAAAAGGAAGATTTAGCCCCGCGATTCCAAAGAAAAGCCGCCGTCGGCGTTCCGGCGTTACGAGCGCCTCGTAACCAGCCTTCTTTTCATTAAGTCGGTCGGTTTCGTAATCGAAAATGTCATTAACGCCGTAAACGAGCAGGTTGGCAGGCAACAGGAAGTAGATCGCGAACACGGCGTAACGCCAATCGGCAAGTTCACCCCGTTCCGCGATGCCGGCAATAAGGCCGACAAGATATGGGCCGAAAAGGTAGAACCAGAATCGGGGACGGCTGACCTTAAATAGGAAACGGAGTTCTTGCATCCGTGCTTATTCTAGGATGTCGGGTTTATGTCCGTCTATTTGTGAAGCTCTGCTTTTGCTTTAAAGCTGATTTCCCGGCTTTGACCATAACGCACTGCGGCGATGGTTCTGCCACGCCGTCACGCGGCGGAGCCGCAAAGATGTTTTTCGCGACGGCGGAATATCAGAGCTTTTCCGCTCGGCAATAGGCCAAGCCTAACTTTTTGATGGTATTTTCTTCGAAACAAACTGCAGTCGTCATCTTCGTCCTGGCGATGCTCGCCACAAGTGCCTTTTTCATGGCGAACGTCGTCATCCCGCCGTCGCTTGCCTGGGTTTCGGGTATAAACGTCATTTTATTCGCGCTGCCGGCGTTTTGGGCGACGAAGATGTGGCTCGGATGGCGGGACGCTCTTCTGCTTTGGGCGATCCTTGGTGTTTTAGCCTTGATCATCGAAACGAGTGCGATCATTACCGGCTTTCCGTACGGACATTTCGGGTATTCAGAGTTGCTTGGGGCCAAGATTTTCGGATACGCGCCGTGGACCGTTTTTCTAGCTTGGACGCCTTTGGTCGTTGCGGCGTACGCGATCGCACGGCGTCTGGGAGAAGGACAGCTAACAGCTAATAGCTATCAGCTATTAGCCAGTATTTATCGGATCGCGGCTACTGCGGTGCTGCTCGTGATCTTTGACCTCGTACTCGATCCGGGAGCGGTGAGGATCGGGTTTTGGCAGTACGACGGCGGCGGATTTTTCTATGATGTGCCGCTGTCGAATTTCCTCGGCTGGCTATTTTCCGGAGCGATCGCGGGCGTTGTTCTGGAGATATTTTTCGCGTTCAAGCGGCCGCTGCTTCCGGTTCCGGTTCAGTTGATCTCGAGTACGTTCATTATCGTTGCGTTCTGGACGTTTATCGCGTTTTTCTCGGGGATGTACTGGCCTCTGGCCATTGGTATCGTAGGAGTTGGCTTGCTTTCCGTGTTTTTCGCCAAGTATCACTATGCCTTTGACGACATGATCGTTTACTGCGACGAAGCGGGCACGCCGACAGGGACTTATCCAAAGCTCGCCGCGCATGACGGCGACACCAAACGGCACCTCGCCTTTTCGGTTTTCCTATTCAACGAAAAAGGCCAACTCCTGCTCCAACAGCGAGCCCTCACCAAAAAAACCTGGCCCGGCGTCTGGTCAAACTCCTGCTGCGGCCACGTAATGCTCCACGAAAAGGTCGAGGCCGCCGCTAAACGCCGCCTAAAAGATGAACTCGGCATCACCGGCGTCAAACTCGAGATCGTCCTCCCTGATTTCCGCTACCGCGCCGAAAAAGACGGCGTTGTTGAGAATGAGATCTGTCCGGTCCTGATTGGAAGATTTGATGGAACGTCCCGTCCGAATCCCGATGAAGTCAACGACATCCGCTGGGTCGATTGGAATGATTTCGTTATCGAGGTCGCCGATCCCGCGAATGGGTATTCGCCTTGGGCTAGGGAGGAAGTTGAGTTGTTGGCCAAAAATCCACTTTTCGCTCCTTTATATAGTAGAATTTCCACGTAATGGCGAAATTTCGTATAGGTTTAGGCGTTTCGGGCGGTATTGCGGCTTATAAGGCGGTCGAGGTTTTGCGGCTGTTGCAGAAGGCCGGGTGCGACGTGTCGGTGGCGATGACGCGGCATGCGACGGAGTTTGTGCAGCCGCTCACGTTTAGGGCTTTGACCGAGCGGCATGTCATCGTGGACGACTATGATCCGGAGAACCCCGACCCGATCGCGCATATCAATTTTTCGCAAAACATCGACCTGCTCCTGATCGTTCCGGCTACGGCGAATATCATCGCGAAGTTTGCGAACGGCGTGGCGGACGATTTCCTCTCTTCGACCTATCTTGCTACGACAGCACCCGTGATGATCGCTCCGGCGATGAATACGACCATGTGGGAGCAGCCCGCCACGCAGCGGAATGTCGAGCAGCTGCGGGCGGACGGCGTGCATTTTGTAGATCCGGTCGCAGGGGAACTCGCGTGTAAAACGGTTGGGACTGGGAAGCTCGAGGATGTGGAGAACATCGTTGCTCAGGCGATGAGGCTCTTGTCAGAACCGCCTGCGTTAGCGGGCGGCAATCAAGATGCGTTTGGTGCTCCGTTGGCCACTGGCGATTACGTTGATCCCGCCGCTGCCCCATTGCCGCCCGCTAACGCAGGCGGTTCTGACTTGGCGAGCGAACGCATTTTGATCACCGTCGGCGGAACGCGCGAGGCGATCGATCCGGTCCGGTTTATTTCTAATCATTCATCCGGGAAAATGGGGTTTGCGGTGGCTGAGGCGGCGGCGGCCCGAGGTGCTGAGGTGACGGTTGTTGCGGGGGAAACCAAGGTTGCTCCGCCGGATGGTGTTCGCGTGATAAAGGGTGTTTCGGCCGCGGAGATGCATTCGGCGGTGATGCGCGAGCTGCCGAACGCGACCGTTTTTATCGGAGCGGCGGCGGTTGCGGATTATGCTCCGGCCAATGCGGCGAACGCGAAGATCAAAAAAGAGGGCCGCGATGTTATGACGCTCGAACTGGTCAAAACACCCGACATCCTCGCAGACGTTTCGCGAAATCGTCACGACGGGCTGCTCGTCGTCGGTTTTGCCGCCGAGACGAATGACGTCGTCGCTTACGCCCGTTCGAAAATGGAAAAAAAGGGCCTCGATTTGATCGTCGCGAATGACATCACGAAAGAAGGTGCGGGATTTAACACGGATACGAACATCGCGACGATCATCACTCGGGATTCGGAGTCGGAATTGCCCTTGATGTCCAAAAGAGAATTGGCGGACAAGATATTAGATGCGGTAGTGAAATTGCGAACATAATTGAGCGCGGATGAAGCGGGTTCGGCGGATAGTAGCGGATATGTCAAGGCTTACGAGATCCGCTTTATCGGCTAAACCGCCTATCCGCGTTTAAGATACACTGGCAAAATGAAACCTGAACTGGACGGTCTCATCTCTGATATTCGAGAGCAAGTGCTTTATTTGCAGGAGCTTGGCGTTGGAGCCTGTGATTTTGAGATGTCGGCGGTCGTTTCCTCTCAGACGGCGGGGCCAGCTGTCGATGGGATGCCGATCCCGCAGCGGGTGCCATTGGAACGCGTTGATCAAGGTGTACAACCATTGCCGCTCGCTTACGCAGGCGGTTCTGACAAAGGGGCGGACCGCAAGCCCGGATCGCGACTGGCTTCGCTGCCTTCGCTGTCGAGCCGAAAGACTATGCCGTTTTTTGATAAGTACAATCCCGAGGATCAGGGTCGAGTTGCGAGTGGCGAGGGACAGGTAAAGTCACTTCGTGTAGCCGAGATCCCAGTTGCACTGCCGGAGCCGACCGAAACCATCGAGGCCATCAGGGCCGAGATCGGGCCGGATTGTACACGGTGCAAGCTGTCGCAGTGTGGCCGCAAGCAGGTTGTAAACAGCGTCGGGAATTTTAATGCGGATCTGATGTTTGTCGGCGAGGCTCCCGGTGCGGATGAGGATGCGCAAGGTGAGCCCTTCGTCGGGAAGGCGGGGCAGTTGCTGACCGATATCATCGAAAAAGGTCTGCAAATACCGCGAAAAGACGTATTCATCGGAAACATCAATCGCTGCCGTCCGCCGGGCAATCGTGCCCCGGAGCCGGACGAATCGGTTGTGTGCAAACCCTTTTTGCAGCGAGAGATCGCCGTAGTTCGGCCGAAAGTCATCGTTGTTCTAGGTGCGACGGCGGCGCAGAATATGCTTGAGACGAAGGTGCCGATCTCAAAACTGCGAGGGCATTTTCACGATTATCTCGGCACGAAGGTAATGCCTACGTTTCATCCGGCTTATCTTCTACGCGACCCGCACAAAAAGCGAGAGGTCTGGGAAGACATGAAGATGGTGCGGGATCTCCTGTCAGAACCGCCCGGCTAAGCGGGCGGCATGGACGCTGCCGCGAGATACGTTGCAAGCTATTGATCCCGTCAATCTAGAACAACACTCAATGCCGCCCGCTCACGCACGTGCTTCTGACTATGATCGCAGAAATCATCGCTATTGGCTCAGAATTGCTGACGCCGACCAAAACGGACACTAACAGTCTCTGGCTAACAGAAAAGCTTAACGACATCGGCATCGACGTTAAGCTTAAAACCGTCGTCGGTGACGATGGTGGCAGACTTGAAGAAACGGTGCGCGATGCGCTGCGGCGATCCGATCTTGTGATCACAACCGGCGGTTTGGGGCCGACTGAGGATGACATTACGCGGGTTTTTACGGCGAAGGCGGTTGGGCGGGAACTGATTTATCAGGACGATATCGAGCAGCACCTGCGCGAGCGATTTCGGGCGTGGGGCCGTGAAATGCCTGAGATAAACAAACGGCAGGCCTACGTCATTGATGGCGCCGAGATCTTGCCGAATCCGAACGGCTCCGCGGTTGGGATGTTTCTCGAAGACGACGGCAAAATGCTAGCGATCCTGCCCGGGCCGCCGCGTGAGAACCAGCCAATGTTCCTCGAACACGTTTTTCCAAAGTTTCAGGCCGTAGCGGGCGAGGTCTTTGTCCGCCGCCGGCTGCTAAAGGTCTCGGGCAAAGGAGAATCTGCCGTGGACGAGATCGCGGCCCCGATCTATACGGCATATCCCGAAGTTCAGACTTCGATCCTATTTAATAAAAGCGAAGTCGAGATCCACGTAGCGGCAACCGCTGACTCGCCTGAAAAGGCCCAATCGACAGCTGACGAACTTGCTGAAAAGCTCGCCGATGCTCTCGGAAATGCTGTTTTTTCGACGCGTGGCGAGTCAATGGAAGAGGTCGTCGGGAAGCGCCTGGCCGAGCTCAAACAAACAGTCGCGGTCGCCGAAAGCTGCACGGGCGGCTTGATCGGTCAGCGGCTTACCGAAGTTCCGGGTTCTTCCGCATATTTTCTCGAGGGAGCGATCACATATTCCAACGAAGCAAAGATGCG
>CAYPGP010000036.1:0-18373 GCA_964410495.1 uncultured Chloracidobacterium sp. | reverse complement strand
GGGTTCGAGTCCCTTCGTGCCCACCAGTTCCGAAAGGATAAAGGCGAAAGGATAAAGGATAAAGGCGAAAGGATAAAGGATAAAGGCGAAAGGATAAAGGGCTAACTGCTTGACCCATTTAATCCTTTATCCTTTCGCCTTTTGCCTTTCCATCGCGGGGTCGTAGTTCAGTTGGTTAGAACGCCAGCCTGTCACGTTGGAGGTCGCGTGTTCGAGCCCCGTCGGCCCCGCCACTATATCTAAAGAAAAGGTATCGATTCATTTGAATTGATGCCTTTTTGTTTTTGGGGCCTCAAAAGCACTTCCTATTTTGCGGTTGAGATCAGCACTGCGTCTCGGCTGCTGCTTATCCTAGTGTAGGCAAATCGTTCGCCATTTATTGACCAGCCGAAATTGCCAAGCTTTTCTTCCGGCAGTCCTTCCATCAGTCTTGGGGCACCGCCGTCGGTGCCCTGTCGCCAAAGTCCGTTTTTCCAATCGCGATAAACAAGTGATCGGCCGTCGGGAGCCCAGCGAATGCCCCCGCGAACGTTGTACAGCCGAGGCAGGTCAAATACCTGAACCGGATCGCCGCCATCTATCGAAAAGATCGCTACCTTCTCGATTCCGTTTATCAGCGCCAAGGCTGCAATGAATCTGCTATTGGGCGAGATCTGTGCCCAGCCGACTTGCAAGCTTGTTATTCGCTCAGGCTGGCCGCCTTCAACTGGAATACGAAAAAGTTCGCCCAGACCGCTCTCGCTGGAATTGTAGATCACCCATCTACCGTCGGGCGACACAAAAGGCTGAGCAGCGATGCCATCTCTGGTCAATTGCGACATGTTTTCACCATTTGCGTCGGCCCGCCAGATCGCGTATCGCCCGCTGCGATTTGACTGAAAAACGATATACCGGCCATCTGCCGATGTAGTTGGGAAGCTGTTTACGCCGCCGCTTGGAATGATCTGCTTGGGCTGTGTCCCGTCAGCGTTAACTGACCAGATCGTTGTCCCGTCGTTAGCATCGCTCGTATACAAGATTCTCTGATCTTTGGTCCATGACAAGCCTACCCAGCCTATCCGAGCACCAGCAGAACTGAAAGTCACCTGTTTCGCATCTTTTACGCTGTCTGCCGGTGAGACCCAGATGTTCGACTGGCTGGTTTCCGCTACTGCTACGACAGAATTATCATTCGTAACCGACGTAACAAACGCATAATCGACGAGGTCCGACGTCACACGGCGAGTTTCCCCCTGGGGATAACTTATCTGCCAAATCTGAGCCAGCAAAGTTCTCTGTGCTACGCCGACCGCTACTAAGCCGCTGCCATCATTTAGCCAGCTCAATCCCCTAACCGCCTGCCAGGAGAAATCACCCATTCGGTCGATACTGCCGGTTGTGGCATCGACCACGAATACGCCCATATCGCTTGCTGCCACGCTGGCAGCGACCGAGATCTTTTTTCCATCCGGCGACCACGCTGGAGATATCCATCCCTTTGCAAACTCATCCGAAAGGGCCGCCACGACCTTTTCGTCTTTTCCCTCGGTGTCAAAGCTAGTCAGGACGGAGCCTTGTTCAGGTATCGCGTCGACGACGGCGATCCGCTTTCCATCCGGAGACAAAGAAAATCGCCGGACGTCATCGCGTATCTTCAACGGAGGTCCGCCGCCGAAGACAGGCATTTTGTAAAGGGCTGCATTCGAAAAATTAGAACCTGCCGCGTAAAAGATAAGATTACCGTCCGGAGAGAACTGCAAGCTTTGATAGATCAGACCAGTCGCCGGCCTTAACTCGACCTTCTCACCGCCATTCGTGTGAGCGAGCCAAAGGCTTTCTTCTTCACCACTGGAATGGGAATAGACGATCAGTTTTCCGTCCTTTGAGATCGCCGCATTCGCTATGCTTCCTGTTGAGGTAAGCCGCCTGATCTCGATCTGCTGGAAGATAAGTTTATCCGTGCCGGCGAAAAAACGGAAGGCAATAAATGACCCGAACAGAAGGGCAGCAAGGACAATAGCGGCACCGGCGAAAGTAAGCCGGGAACCTCGTTCATGTTTGACGCGGCTCGCTGCTCGTGATCCAGTCTCCGCTAAAGTACCCTGCGGCTGATCTTCGACTATCTCTTCCTCAACCACGATTTGCATTACGCTGTGGCTTTGTATAACGGTCTCGCTTTCTGTCGCGTCTACAATATCGGCCACAAAACTATAGCCGCGGCCGGGTATCGTGGCGATAAACTCGTTTTCATTCTTCGACTCTCCGAATACCTTGCGCAGTCTCGAAACATGAACCGCCAGATTCCCTTCTTCCACAAACTGACCGTCCCAGACAGTGTTAAGCAGTTCGTCCTTCTCGATGACCTCGCCTCGCTTGTTCATGAGAGCAACAAGCAAGTCGAAAGTCTTTGCGTTTAGCGAAACCGGTTCACCACCGCGAAAAAGCCTTCGACGATCGAGATCGACCTCGAAATCAGCGAAAGCCAGCCTTTTGCTGCCCAATTTCATACTCACAAAGTCGATTTAGAACTATACAGAACAATTCATACCGAAATACAGGACTCTAAATGCACTCGAAACCCACACTGTTCGTGACGATGCGGGCGGAGAGATTCGCTTGCATCGCAGCGAGGGAAAATACATGTCGCGAATTCGGAGAACAAAGCTAACTATCGAACGCAACGAGATAACCGTGATTAGAAGCATCTCGAGGCTCACAGAACCTCATTGTCCCATCTGCGGTTACGTCCCTCAATCCCGGGAACCGAACCTCGCTGATGCAACTTACACCCCTCTTACGGATGACGGGGTAACCGACCCAAATATCACTAATAAATTACTAGGAGAAAACAATGAAACGCAAAGCTAATTTTTTAATAATAATTGCGTCCGCGGCCATGTTGCTATGCGGCATCTTTCAGGTGGACGCACAGACTTCGGGTTTTACATTCCAGGGCAAACTGAGTGAGTCCAACCTGCCTGCTAACGGCACATACCTCTTTCAGTTCAAGCTCTTCGATAATGCCAACACGCAAATTGGCGCCACGATGAGCGACCTAAATGCCACTGTTACTGAGGGGGTTTTTACTGTCAATCTGGATTTTGGTGCTAACGCATTTTCTGGAGCTCCGCGTCAGCTTGAGATATCGGTTCGCAGGAACGCCAATGAACCTTACGTTACGCTGTCGCCCCGACAATCCGTTTCGAGCGCGCCATACGCGATCAGGTCGGCAACGACTGCCTTGGCCGATGATTCAACGCAGTTGGGTGGCATCGACGCTAATCAATACGTGACCGGCCAGGTCGTAAAAAGTCTCAACAATGTAAGCGGACCCGTCACGATCGCGGCTGGGGCTAACGTTACGATCACACCGAGCGGCAATACCTTGACTATTGCAGCGACCGGAGGAAGCGGCTCCGGGGCGATCTCAGGGATTACCGCGGGCACCGGATTAATCGGAGGGGGTTCGACCGGCAATGTCACCGTCGGCATCGCGAATGGTGGAGTGAATACTTTACAACTTGCCGATGGAGGAGTGACTGACGCCAAGATCGCAACCGTAAACGGAAGCAAGGTTACAGGAACGGTCGCAAACGCGGCGACAGCATCAAACGCGACTCAACTGGGCGGCGTTGCGGCCAATCAATATGTTCAAACGAGCGATCCGAGGCTCTCGGATGCGAGGAGTCCAAGCGGTGGAAGTCCAAATTACATTCAAAACGGAACCATGCCGCAGGCTAACTCCAACTTCAACATCGCAGGGACTGGAACTGCAAATCAATTTAATGCAGTGGCTCAGTTCAACATCGGGGCGAATCGCGTCCTGAGTACTCCCGGAATCGACAACACCTTTGTGGGAAGTGATTCCGGGCTGGCGAATTCTAGTGGAGCTCGAAACTCGTTTATGGGTTTTGGGGCTGGCCGATTCAATACCTTGGGTAACGACAATGCGTTCTTTGGAAATCGGGTCGGCCGTGACAACACGACCGGCGAATCAAACTCGTTTTTCGGTTCTACCGCGGGTATCAGCAACACGGTGGGAAGCTTCAACTCGTTTTTCGGCCGATCCGCCGGAGCAGCCAATTCGGCTGGCGAGTCAAATTCGTTTTTCGGTCACCTCAGCGGAAGTTCGAACACAACAGGCGGCCTAAATTCCTTTTTTGGCAGATCCAGCGGACAGTCGAATACGACGGGACAGTGGAATTCGTACTTTGGCGGACAATCAGGTTTATCAAATACAAGCGGTTCAAACAATTCGTTTTTCGGCAACTTCTCAGGCTTCCAAAACACAACCGGTACCGGGAATGCCTTTTTCGGGCTCGATGCCGGGCGCAACAATTTGGATGGCGATAACAATGTTTTTTTTGGTGCGGGATCGGGAAGGGCTACGACTACGGGAGGGAATAACGTTTTTGCTGGACTGTTTGCTGGCATTGCTAACACGACCGGGTCAAACAATACGATCTTGGGCGCGAATGCCAACACAGGATCTGCGAACCTCACCAACGCTACTGCAGTAGGTGCGGGAGCGGTCGTTTCACAGAGCAATTCCCTCGTTTTGGGCAACAACGCCAACGTAGGAATAGGCACGAGCTCACCTACCTCAAAATTAACCGTTGCCGGTCTGATCGAAACTACAACCGGCGGCGTCAAGTTTCCTGATGGCACCATCCAGACGACCGCCTCGACCGGTGGCGGCAGCGGCAATTTCATTAACAATTCCACCTCCTTGCAGTCATCTGCGAACTTTAATATCTCAGGCGAGGGCAAAGCGAACAGCTTCGACGCCACATCGCGTTATGAGTTGAATGGCAGCCGCATCTTGAGCAACGCGGGGACCGCAAATCTTTTCGTGGGACTGGACACCGGCGCGAGTAATACGGGCAGTTTTAATACCTTTGTGGGTGCCGCGGCCGGGCAAAACAACACGACGGGCAACGAAAACACGTTTGTCGGACGCGGTGCGGGTGCTAATAATTCGACCGGTTCAGGCAATTCATTTTTTGGAAGAGGAGCGGGATTAAACAACACGACAGCTATCCAGAATTCGTTTTTCGGTATTGAAGCGGGTCTTTCGAATACAACTGGAATATCCAATTCATTTTTCGGTGCTTTCGCTGGACGCTCGAACACAGACGGCACGGGAAACGCATTTTTTGGTACCGGCGCCGGTCGAAACAATCTATCTGGTGACAGCAACGTGTTTCTCGGATTTTCCTCGGGATTTGGTAACAACGGTGGGAGCGGCAATACATTTGTCGGCAAGAGTGCCGGTCAGGCAAACATTTCGGGTAACAGCAATACTTTCTTGGGAGGAAATGCAGGGGCCGCAAATCTCGCGAATGACAACACTTTCTTGGGTAACGGTGCCGGCGTCGGCAACACCACCGGCGGCGAAAACACCTATGTCGGACGAAGTGCCGGTGGTTCCGGAAATGGCCACCAAAACGTTTATGTTGGAATGGAGGCGGGTTTTCAGAATACCAGCGGGCAGAATAACACTTTCGTCGGCCGGAGCGCCGGATTGAACAACACCACAGGCTTTTCCAACGTCTTCATTGGTAAGTTTGCCGGTATCAATAACACGATCGGGAACAACAATACGATCATCGGTGCGAATGCTCAGGTTACAGATGAAAGTTTGGGAAATGCGACCGCGATCGGTGCAGGTTCGGTGGTCCAAAATAGCAACACTATTGCGATGGGGCGACCAAGCGGTGTGGATAAGGTAGTGATCTACGGACTTGGCACCGCTGGAAGCACACAGCTTTGCCGCAATTCTCTTAATGAGATCTCAACCTGTTCGTCGTCACTGCGTTACAAACAGAATATCTCGCCATTTTCGTCAGGCATGACGTTTGTCAACAAGCTCAAACCGATCGAATTTGACTGGAAAGAGGGCGGACTGAAGGATGTCGGCTTTGGTGCGGAAGACATCGCGAAGATCGACCCCCGATTTGCTGTTTTCAATGATAAAGGCGAGGTAGAGGGCGTGAAATACGATCGTCTCAGCGTGGCCTTCGTTAATGCCATCAAAGAGCAAGACGCGATAATTAGGAATTCCTTGCAACAGATCGAGGTGCTACAGCAGAACTTGGCCGAGTTGAGAAAGATGGTCTACTTAAAGAAAAGACGCTCTGCTTCCCGTAAAGGAGGTTCGAAATGAGAAAATTCCGAATTCTCGTCTTTGCCGTATTTGCATTGATCTTTGCCTCTACCGGAATTCTTGCCCAGATCGCCTCGGGCGGAGACTTTGTAATAACCAAAACCGTGATCGCGGCTGGTGGAGGTTCTGATATTTCGGGTGGTACGTTCAGAGTTGAAGGTACGTCGGGCCAGCCAGTTGCGGGGAAGATATCGACCGGTCAAACATTAAGCCTTCGAAGCGGCTTCTGGGCAGTTCAGCCGCCGATAACGCAGCCGACAATATCGATCTCAGGTAGGGTAACAACGCCATTCGATCAAGGCTTGCGAAATGTGGTCGTTACGCTCATCGATTCGAGTGGCTTGCGGCGAAGGGCAACTTCCAGTTCTTTTGGTGTATTCAGCTTCGAAGGCGTATTGCCGGGCGACACATATATTATCACCGTCACCTCGAAAAGGTATCGATTTGAACCGAAGATAATACTAGTAAGCGGAAGCCTGACAAACGTAGACTTCCGTGGCCTGGAATAATATCGGGATTGCTCAAATGGACACACTGGCTGCGAATAAAAAAGGGTAGAAGCAGAAGCCTCTACCCTCTTCAAACTATTCTATCCGGAAAAAGCTATCCCTTTCTCAATTCCGTCAAAACCTGCTTAGCAACTGCTTTCAGCGTATCGAATACACCGGAGCCATTTGTCGCGACGGCTTCGTAAACCGGTTCATTTTTCTTCAAAAGCTCTTGCGCCAGCTCATCGGCCGGGATGACGTTCGGCAGGTCTCGTTTATTAAGCTGCAGGACATACGGAAGGCTATTCAGGTCGTAGCCCTGCGTCGAAAGATTTTCTTCTAGGTTATAGAGCGATTCGATGTTCGCGTCCATGCGTTCTTCCTGGCTGTCTGCGACAAAAACTACGCCGTCAACGCCCTTCAGGATCAGCTTTCGCGACGCATCGTAATAGACCTGGCCGGGCACGGTGTATAGATGAAAACGCGTCTTGAAGCCTCGAACGGTACCGAGTTCCAGCGGCATGAAGTCAAAGAACAACGTGCGATCGGTCTCGGTAGCTAGCGAGATAAGCTTACCTTTGGCCTGCGGAGCGGTCGAATCGTAGATGTATTGCAAATTCGTCGTCTTTCCGCACAAACCAGGGCCGTAGTACACGATCTTGCAGTTTATCTCTCGTGATGCGTAGTTAATAAAAGTCATGGTGTTGGTCTTCGGTTTTGGGTCTTTGGTCTTCGGTTTCTTTCAAGTCGCTGGGGAAGGTGAGATTCCCGGCTACGACCGAAGGCCAAAAACCTTAGGCCGATCTAACTAAACAAACTATCTATATCCTCGTCCGTGATCTCTGAGAAAAATGAGTTCGGGCTCGCATGGGCGACGGCTGAGGCCGCGGTGGCTTCTTCCAAAATGCCGGCTACCTCAAAACTGCCTCGCTTCGTACGGATCTTTACCAGGCTAAGGGTCGAACGTTCGTCAAAAACGACGACAAGCAAAGCCCGCCCGATGATCGAGATAAAGATCGATTCCCGTTCGCCTTCGTGAAAGACGCTCGGAAAGGTATCCTCACCGATCAGTTTCGCCATCGAACTGGTCGCGGCAACATTTCCGGCGGCGAGGGATGCGAAACTGGTCGTATCCATATCCCCGATGTCGCCGTGAAAGGCGATCGGCTGGCCGTCGCGGTCGATCAGGAAGACGACTCGCGCCGCGCACTCGACGCGCAGGCGTTCCAGTACGCCCTTGAGGCGTTGAAACTGGTTTTCTTGCAAGATAAAAGGCGTATCTGCCATTTCAGATGATCCCGTGGCCGAAAAGACCCAGCGAAGGTAGTTTAATAAGGTAGATTGTTCTTGGCAACGCGGTTGAAGGTCCACGAACGAACCGCAAAACAGAGTCTAACACAACGAAACGCAGTGCTACAAGATTTTTTTCGGTTGAAGTTTCGGGCTCGTTATTTGGCTAGTTCTTGTGCAACGCCATAGTCTTGCTTTCCGGATCCATTTCTAAATGCCGAGTCGTTCCGTCGGTGACGCTGGGCGGGACGAGGTCTCCAGTCTTGTAGCGAGACTCCGCCCCGACGAACTCGGTGCTTTGGGGCGGCAGCACGTTTCCTGGGCTTGTTGGAAATGCCGGTTGGGACGCCGCCGAAAC
Source organism: uncultured Chloracidobacterium sp. (assembly GCA_964410495.1). GTDB lineage: Bacteria > Acidobacteriota > Blastocatellia > Pyrinomonadales > Pyrinomonadaceae > OLB17. The sequence continues at coordinate 10,092 of CAYPGP010000036.1, read as the reverse complement.
GACTCCGCCCTGGCCCTTTTCGGCCTTCCGAAGCTGGACGTACTGGGCGATGCCCGATCCCATCATGGTAAACGCAGGTATCAGCATCCAAAACCACCAAACTCGTCCGCCGGCCATATTGGTGACCCCTAAAGCGATCGCTATCACAAGAAAGGCAATGCCGGTAGCGAATTTCGTGATCGAGCTTTCCCAGCTTATCGGGCGGCCCCGACGGTTAACCAATGCGGGAGACGGCGTAGGGGAATTGAGTGCAGTGCTGACACCACCAAGGTCGGTGCCGCAGCTTCGGCAGAATTTGCCGTTTTCAGGATTTTGGCCCCCGCATTTTGGACAAAACATTTGATCTAGTCTCCGTCGTTCGAAAGATTGCGCTGCCGTCTGGCTTCGAATAGCAGTACGCCCGCGGCGACCGAAACGTTCAGCGAATCTATTTTTCCATACATCGGAATTTTTACCAATACATCACAATTCTCCGCGACCAAGCGGTGCAACCCGCCGCCTTCGCCCCCGAGGACGACCGCGGTCGGCTGCGTCCAGTCCCATTCCGTGTAATCCATGGTCCCTTCGAGGCTCGTGCCGACAACCCAAATACGGTTCTCCTTGACCTCTTCGATAAACCGGTTGAGGTTTACGGCCTTAGCAACCTTCACGTACTCGATCGCTCCGGCCGAGGATTTCGCGACTGTTTCATTCAGGCCGACGGCACGGCGTTCGGGGATGATAACACCGTCCGCAGCCGCACATTCGGCAACGCGGAGGATCGCACCGAGATTACGTGGATCTTCCACGCCATCGAGTATCAACAGCAGGGCTGGTTCGGACGCGTTTTCGAATATCTCGTCCGTATCTACGTAGTCGGCGGCTGCGCTGAAAGCGATGACGCCCTGGTGGTTTGCGTCATATTCGACATATTTTGCAAGCGATTCACGCGGCACCCGATTCCACGCGATCGACTGCTGGCGGCAAAGTTCGATGATCTCAGAGATACGGGATTCGCGTGCGCCGTCTGCTATCAAAACGCGGTCAACCCGCCGCTTCTGCGCACGTAGCGACTCTATGACCGGAAGCAGGCCGAATATGACACCCGATGGCTTTTTTGCTTCAACTTCGGGCGGCCTCCGAGTTTTTGGCCCGGTTACCTCTTTTGCTTTGCTAAATCGCGGCTTATTTCTCATGAAAATACCAACGCAATCGTGAATATCGTAAAAACTGTTCCGCGTTGCTGACCGATTCACCGCGGCCGAACTCCCGCTTGCCGAAGCCGGTTTTTGTGAGCCCTTTTGCTTCTACCCTGCGTGTCTCGGGCCATACTACTTCCAGGGAGCGGTTTAATTGATCAAATTCAAGATCCGATCGCACCGCCGGAAGTTTTTCGCCCAACATTTGGATAAGTCTTGACCAATTTTCCCGCGCCATCGCCCCCTTTTCGGAACCCAGGCAGGAAAAATCAAATCCCGCAGGAACGATGCGAAAACCCGTGTCACTTCCGGTTGAGTAAAGATCAAGCACGGGATCATCGCCGGAAACTGAAGACTCTCCGGAAGTCTTAGCCGCTCCCAACATCGGGCGCTTTTGAAAGCTCTCGACCTGTGTCTCGCGTATCCGTCCTGAAACCAGAAGAGCAATGTCCGAGAGAGCAATATCGGAGACCGTTGCTCCATTAAAATGCTCGAAAATAACACGGCCCGCCCCGATCTGGATCCCCCGAAGCCTGACATTAGGCTTGCGTAATTCGAGGTCAGTGTCGGCAACTATCTCAGAAACGAACCCAACTTTACGGAGTTCTTCTTTGAGTTTGTCGGCGGATCCGCGGTCACTCGTGCGAAAAAAGGGAACCGGGCGGTCGGATGAGAGAAGTTTGTCGAGCAAAGCCGCGTCGGTATCGATGATAGATGCTGCCGCAGCGATGTCGCCATGCCTTGAAAGCAACGGAAAGACAGCGAGATTAAATCCGTTCTCCCAGGATTCGGCTGCGTGGAATGCAAGCTTTTCGCTCGATTGAGTAGCGCCGGCCATCGGCGTGCCGCAGTAGAGACACTTGGGCCTTCCCGCGGACGTGCTTCGGCCGCAGCTGCCGCAGATCGTCAATTCCCCGAAACGGCGTTCGCCGTTTGATTCATCCATGCGTTTCAATTCTACCATCGGAGCACGAAATGCTTGACCTGATCGATCTCAAGAGGCAAACTTAAAGGAAGCTTTTTTCCGACGAAGCACATGATCAAAATCATATTTTGAACTTTTGTTTTAGTCTATATTTTGTCCTGACAGCAACATATTTGATAGCGGTATTGAAGATCCGGCTATAGATCCTTCGTCTCATTCAGCTTCTGGAAAAAAGCGTCAAAAATCTCGTTGTTTGAGGTGAAAAGATGCAGTTCGATACGAGTACCAGTTCTTCCTGGCAATTCGGACATCGCGGGCGCGTGGCCGTTTTTATCGACGGAAATAATCTGTTCCATGCGGCGCGGTTTCATAACATTGATATTGACTACAACAAGCTGCTGCGGGTCTTGCTCGGCGACGGACGGTTGCTTCGCGCATTTTTCTATACCGGCGTCGATGTAGGGGCCGAGCGGCAGCAAGGATTCTTGCTGTGGATGCGGCGAAACGGTTTTCGCGTCGTCCAAAAAGAGCTCAAAACCTTTTACGACGGCACCCGAAAGGCAAACCTGGACGTCGAGATCGCGGTCGATATGCTGAGTCTGGCGGGCCGCTATGATACGGCCGTGCTTGTCTCGGGCGACGAGGATTTTGTTTACGCGATCAATGCAGTGGCTTATAAAGGCTGTCGAGTTGAGGTAGCGGGCTTTCGGTCGAATACGGCTCCGAGGTTGATCGATGTAGGCGATTTCTTTATTGACCTCGGCGACATCGCGCATCTGATCCGTAAAGACATCGGCCAGATCGGGGACGAAGTGCCTTCTTTTGTTCCGCCTGGCGAACATTCTGAGGCGCCGGACCGTGTTCGCGACGAGTTCCGGCGAGCGCCTCGAGCGATCGAGGTCGAGGCGGATTATTCTACTAACGCTGATCCGTTCGGGGAGGATCGATGAAGCTGTTTTCGGTCGATGAGGCAAATGATCTGCTTCCGGATGTGATCCCGGCGCTTAAAAAGATAAAACAGCTCTACGAAGTAGTGGAACAACTGCGGGCGGAAGCTCGCGCAGCAGCAGCCGCTTCAAATCAGGGCGGCGGAATGGTAGGCGGCACGAATTACGTGGACACCCTCTATCAGATCGGAAAAATAACGACCGAGGTTCACGAAATGGGGATCGAGATCAAGGATCCGACGCAGGGACTGATCGATTTCCCGAGCATGCGAGGCGACCGCGTCGTGTACCTTTGCTGGAAGCTCGGCGAAGAACCGTTTATTCAATGGTGGCACGAGACCGACGGGGGGGTTGCGGGTCGCAGGCTTCTTTGAGGCTGTTTTCCACAAATATTTCCACAAATTACGTAACTTTTTCGTAAAAACTTAAAATGTTTAAGCATTTGTGCGCTTTATCGGTTGACTACTTAAAGTAATTCTTGATATTCTTACCCCGTTTTTCGAACAGCGCTTCGCAAATATCCAGATCGGAACACAGAAAACGCCTATGAATTGTCCGGTATGCGATCGGAGCTTGGCCCCGACTCTTTCAATCTGTCCCAGTTGCGGTGCAATGATGTTTGACTCGGTTCGAGAAGAACTCCAAACAAAAATAACGTCCGGTCGGTTGAGGCCTCGGGCTGACATCACGCCGATCGCGACACCGACCCCCACGGAGCTTAAGACGAGCGTCGATCCCGTAGCTCCGACGCCGATCAAGGTTCCGAACCCCGTCGCTCTGCCAGTTTTCTCTTCATCTGGGGCCGCCGCGGCGGTCGCGGTCGCGCCGCCTCGTGAAAGGACGGCACCAACTGCCGATCTCACTGCCCCGAAGACAAGCCCGACGCTGGTTGGATTTCAAAGCAACAATGCCACACTCCCCGATTGGCGAATAAAGCTCCAGAACGCTGTAAAGACCCGAAAAGGCGGCGGAGTCCCCGACGGTGTAATTAACGGGCCGGTTCTTCCGGTTGCGGACGTGGAACGGAAGCCGGCGGTTGTTACAGCGGTCGCAACGCCCGTGCCCGTTGCTCCGAAAATTTCTGATCCGCGGGTAGCCGCCGCGATGCGCCGCATCGATCAATCGCGTAATACGTTTCTCGAACCGCCCCGCAAGCCGGTCGTGAAGCCGCCGCCGATGCCGGCGAAGCCTTATAAATTTGACGTCGTTTCAAATTCGACTACTGCTGCTTCGGTCGCCATACCGCGACCAAAGATGATGCCGCCACCAGCGTTGCAGGTTGTTCAACCGCCTCCGCAGGTAAAGCGAGACACAAACAAACTGCCGCCGATCTCGATGAGATCGATGCCCGCTGAAGATAAGAAAATTGAGGTGGATACAGTTGTTGAGGAATCTATCCACTCAACGGCACCGACAGAATTCGTGTCCGTGAATCGCATCCGTATCAAGGCGGAGATAGAAGGGGCCGAGATCGACGAACCGATCCGCAGTGAGAGTGAAGATATCGATGACCTGGCGCATTTTTCGACTCGCTTCGGGGCCGCGTTTTTCGACTTGATAATTACGTCGTTCGCCAGTTTACTTCTGCTTTCGCCCATCGCGTTATCGCGGGGCGAATGGTTTTCACTGGCCGGTGTCCTGACTTTCGTAGGCGTCCTTGCGGTCATCACGTTTTTTTACATGACGATCTGCCTTGGTTTCTACGGAAAGACGATGGGGATGCGGCTATTTTCCCTCGAGCTCGTCGACGCGGTTGAAAATGAATACCCCACGCTTCACCAGGCCGCAGTAAGTTCATCCGTATTCCTGCTTTCGCTGCTATTTGGCGGCGCCGGCTTTATCACGATGATGTTTAACGAGGAAAAGCGTGCCGCCCACGACCTGCTTTCGGGCACGATACTGGTACGAGAGTTTTAAGTTTGGTCCTGTACCGTTTGATGGGCCCAAGGCTTCGTGCTTTGGGCTTTTATTTTTTCTCGGCTAGATTCTAAGTAAGTGACAGACGCAGAACTAAGACAGATCGCTGCCGAGGTAATGGCAACCTTGGGGGGCCGCAGGTTCGGCCGTTTGTTTCCCATGAGCCGTACCGCCATCGCAGTGGATCTTCATCCGCACAACGGAGCGTATTTGTTTATCGACGTAGCTGCCCGGTGGCGATCTGTCTATCTCATCGTTCGCAAGCTGAAGATCCTGGAACGCGAATCGGTCAATCCGACCGCATTTCAGCTTAGGCTGCGCCAGGCGTTAAGCGGATTTGAATTGAAGGACGCGTTCGCAGCCGATGAAGGGATGGTTTTCCGATTTGAAGATGCGTCAGGCCATAGATTGAACCTGTACGCGGCCGTTAATGCGAAACCCTCAAATCTCGTCCTGTACGATGAGAAGTTTGATCCTATTTCAGCAGCGAAAGATGACGCCGAGGCGGAAGCCCCGAAGGACCTGCGAGCCGTAACGTTAAAAACGATAGTGAGCGAAGAAGAAAGCCTTTCCTCCGAGCTGGATAAAAAACGAATAGCTGCGGAAACAGAATCGCGATTTCAGATCGCATCCTCCGAGGTGCGAAAAAACGTGACCCGTCGGATAGCGAAACGGCAAAAGCTCCTAACAAACCTGAACGGCGATCTCGAGAAACATGGCGACGCCGAGAAATTGAAGCGGTTTGGCGACCTTATCCTGGCAAGCCTCCCGAACCCGAAGAGGGAAGGGGATAATTTTCGGCTGGTCGATCTTTTCGACGTCGATCAGCCGGAAATACTGATCCCTGCCACGGACGACTCGCCTAAGGCCGTTGCGGATAAATACTATAGAGCGTACCGGAAAGCGATAAATGCCAAGGATGTCATCGCCAGCAGAAAGGCCGAGATCATGAGAGAGATCGACGACCTAGTGGATACGCTGGCTAAGATCGAACTCGCCATTGAACGGAAGGATATTGACGCTATCACAGCATTCCAAAAGCCACGGGAACTTGTCGTCGAGAAATCGAAAAAGGAAAAGAGTGGGACGGTTTTGAAGGGCGTTAGGCGGTTTGCGTCGAGCGACGGCTTTGAGATCCTTGTCGGAAAAAAGGCCACTGACAACGACACTCTCACCTTTCGGTTAGCTAGATCGCTTGATACATGGCTTCACGCGGCGGATTATCCGGGATCGCACGTCGTTATCAGAAATCCGAACCGCAAACCAATCCCCCAATCAACGATGATCGAAGCCGCGTCACTCGCAGCGTTTTACAGCGACGCTCGCGAGTTGCCAAAAGCGGCAGTGAACTACACACAGCGAAAATTTGTAAATAAGCCAAAAAGGGCCGCACCCGGACTAGTCAGTTTGACTAGTTTCAAAACCATGCTCGTGAGACCGGCCGTACCGGATACTGTTGAGAAAGCAGATCTTTAGCCTTCGTTCAGAGTTTTTTCGACCGTGTTTTTCATCGAATCTATCACTCTCTGCCCGCCACCAATGAACACGCCGCGCAAATGTCCTTCACGATCGACGAGCAATGTCTGCGGTACGACCTGTTGCTTTGTTATCCTATAAAACTCGACGGTAGATGCGTTTGGGCTTCGAGCGATAGTGTAATTAACCTTCATCCTTTCAGCAAAAGCAGTTATTTGCTCATTCGATTCCGGTTGGCCGCTGCCGTCACCAATATTAAGGCCGATCACTTCGAACCCTTGAGATCCATATTTTTCCTGCATCTCAACGAGATGGGGAATTTCCTCGCGGCACGGGCCGCACCATGTCCCCCAGATATTGAGGAGCAAAACTTTTCCCTTGCGTCCGGACAGCTTAAACTTGGCCCCATCGAGCATCTCGAAATCAGCTTCGGCTAGTCCAGATGCAAGCGGCGGATAGTCTTTAGACTTTGACGATGCGGTGTTTATATTGGACTTCGAGCCATTTGCGGAATTTGCGTTCGCTGCATTGGAACCGCCACACCCGGCTATGCTGCCACCAACGGTGAATAGAAGCCCAATAAGGGTTATGTTTCGGATCACTTTACTCATACTGAATCGCACTTTGTTACGAGCCTATAATACAAGAAAGGCGGGATCTTCGCACGACGATCAACAGTAAGTAGTTTAAAAATGAAGTGCGGCCTCGTGTTTCGGGAAACACGGGCCGCAAATTACGGATAGGCATTTACTGTAGGCCTCGCGAAGCTGTAGGCAAAAAGCGGATTTTCAATTGGCAGGGCAATGTGCCGCACGAACAACTTCTTCGCGTAAGTTAGTTCGTCGGCACCGGAACTTTTTCAGAATAAACCTGGATACCAAGCCGTCGAGCCTCACGCTCAATCATTCCAGGATCTGTTTTCAAAAGATGTATCTCTTCCTGAAGAGCCAGATTCTCATCCATTAGGTTCTGGATCTGGTTAGACAGGAGTACATTCTGTCCACTCTCTTCCTGGACGGCTGAAAACGCCCGGAAGTTGATGGAAACGCACAACATAACAAAGATCGACGTAACGATGACGACTGAAAGCCACCAAGGAGCGGTCCGCCTGTCCGAGGCAGCTACGGCCCGCCGTTCGCGATTGGTTCGCTGCCGTTTTACCGGCTTCGACGCCTTTGGCGAACTATCCCAATAAATATCTGCGGCCTTGCTCAAGTAAATTCTCCAGATCGTCCTTATTCTCGCTTTCCGCGTATATTCTGACCATCGGCTCGGTGCCGGATGGCCTCATCAGCAGCCAGGCGTTGTTCGCAAAAAGGAACTTAACGCCGTCCATGCGATTGATACTTTCAACTCGTCGCCCGCCGATCTCGGTCGGCTCCTGTGCAAGCTTTTCCTTTAGCTTATCGGCAACTTCGGGCGTTAACTTTAACCCTATCCGGCTCGATTCGAGCCTTCCGACTCGTCGGTAAAGATCATTAAGCTGTTCGGTCAGGCTCGTTCCCCGTTTTGCGACCGCTTCCGCGGCTAGAAGACATGCCAGAAGGCCGTCTTTTTCAGGATAATGACCGCGGATCGAAAGTCCGGCCGATTCCTCGCCACCCAGGATGATCTCGTCCTTATTTATCAATTCGCCGATAAACTTAAACCCAACCGGCGTTTCATAAAGCTTAATTCCGCGTTCCGCGGCGACTCTGTCGACCAGGTGTGACGTTGCAACACTCCGTGCCACACCCTGGGTCCAGCCGCGGCTCTCGGCCAAATAATCTGTCAATAAAGCAACCAATTGGTTGGGCTCGATAAACTCGCCGTTGGAATCGATGATCCCGAACCTGTCACCATCACCATCCGTCGCAATTCCGAGCGTCAAAGCCTTGCTCGTGACCGTCGCTTTCAATTCATCGAGGTGATCTTTACCGGGTTCCGGCGATCTGCCGCCGAATGTCACGTCACGCCAATCGTTAAGCACCTCGACCTCTAAACCCCGTTCTCGAAGGCACTTGTCGAGATAACCTCGGCCCGTTCCCCACAGTGCGTCGTAGGCATAACGGCCTTTCGCCGCGGCTATGGCGTCGAGATCGACTTTCTTTGCAAGGTCTTCGAGATAGGCCGGTTTCGGGTCATAACTCTCGATGGAACCGCCAGATGCATCCGACGCTTTCCGCCTTTCCGCGATGCCCACTTCGATTTCCTTCGTAATCTCAGGCAATGCCGGGGCGCCATCGGCAGTCGAAAACTTTATCCCCTGATACTCCGGCGGATTGTGCGAGGCCGTGAAATTCACTCCGCCTGCTGCACCTAGGCTGCGGATCGAATGCGAAATAGTCGGCGTCGGTGTAGGTCCGTCGCAAAGCAGAACTCGAAATCCTCGCTGCGAAGCGATATCCGCTGCGATCGCGGCGAACTTCTCGCCCATGAACCGTGAATCATGTCCTATGATTAGGATCGACCTCGCGTTCGACGATTGATTTTTCAAATAGCTGCAAATCGAGTCGGTAACTATTCGGACGTTTTCAAAAGTAAAGTCTTCGGCAATTATTGCCCGCCATCCGGATGTTCCAAATCGTATGGACATAATGCAAGACTTAACTTTCCCTTGTTAGCTTCGACCGATTACGTGAAGTATTGGAAAGATATCACACACCAAAGACAAGTGTAAAGCAACTGCTAAAGAAAGTATAAGTAGTCATTAATCCAATGGTTTATAGCTGCATTATTAAAGTACTATCTTCCGAAGTAGCTTAAAATGTGAACAATATATAAACAATATACTTAATCACTTAATCATCTTCGATCAAATTGACTGAAGTCCTCATTCCCGTGTGTCGAAATATCCAGAAGTGGAAATCTACCGCCGAGCTGTATCAAAATGGCGCACGGTAAAATTTAAAGAGTTGCGTACATCTTTGTCGAAAGGCCGAAATTACAGAGCAAAAGCGAGAATCCGGTGCATAAGCTCGAATGGCACGTGCCTTGCCGGTTACGTTAAGACAAATAGAGTGCGTGCCTGGAGCGGTAATAATTGATCCCAAACAGATTTTACACGCGATAAAAGGTAGCGACAGCCATAGATATCCGGAGATAAGAAGACAAATGAGACCTGTTAAGCATATAGAAAAGGGATTGACGTACGTCGCTTCGGCGGCATTTAACGCGATTAAGTCCGTGAACCAGTTCAAGCCGAACCCATCGTTCACGCCGAAATGGGCTGACAAGCCGATCCTGAAATCGTGGCAGAAGTCGAAGCCGACGCTTGGCTTCCCGCGTCAGACGGATTCGCTTTGCCCGAACTGCGTGATCGAGGCACGTGAATCGATCTTGAGCGGTGAGAATGACGTTTCGATGTTGATCAACGAGAAGGTTGGTGAGATCAAGGCGCAGATCATCGAGCGTGACGGGCAGGTTTGGATGATAAAGGATTGTCCGACGCACGGCCATTTCGAAGACATGATGGCGATCGACAGCGAATTCCTGACCCACATCGAAGGCCTCTTCCCGGGCCGCGACATGGAGTCGCACAATGACGAAAAGCTCCACAATCACGGCACTTCGTCGGTCAAATACGGCCGCGGAGCGGTGCTCACGGTTGACCTGACGAACCGCTGCAACATGATGTGCGACCCGTGCTTCATGGACGCGAACCAGGTCG
>CAYPGP010000035.1:0-18850 GCA_964410495.1 uncultured Chloracidobacterium sp. | reverse complement strand
CGCGATCGGCGAACAATATTCGCTCGCCTGTGACCTTTTAAAGAACCTTTTTGTGGATCTTCATCCGTCGCGGCTCCAACACTTGTCAAAAGCGACCGGTGTCGATGTAAACACGCTTGATACTGAGATCGGGAAGATCCGGAAGCTCGACCCATATCCGGGCCGCCGCCACACGTCTGAGGATGCGATCTTCGTTTCGCCAGAGGTATACATTGAGAAGCTGGACGATGATTATGTGATCTATTTTGCCGATGACGGAAGCCCACGGCTCAGGATCAGCCAGACGTATCACAGCATGCTGGACCAGACCGATACGTCGAAGGAAACAAAGGATTTCATTAAGGAAAAAGTGCGGTCTGCGGTCGATCTGCTGCGTAACATCGAACATCGCCGGCAGACGATCTATCGGGTGGTCGAGTGCATTGTCTCGCGGCAGCGTGATTTTCTCGACAAAGGCGTCGAATACATCAAACCAATGATGCTGAAGGATGTGGCCGAGGATATCGGCATGCATCTGTCGACCATCTCGCGAGTCGTAAATCGAAAATACGCTCACACGCCACAGGGCGTTATCGAGCTGAGGCGTTTCTTTAGCGAAGGGATGTTAAATGAAGAGGGTGAAGAAGTTTCGACCCGCATCCTCAAGCTCAGGATCAAGAAAATGGTCGAGGAAGAAGACACGAAATCGCCCTTGACCGATGATCAGATAGCAAAAATTCTTAGTAAAGAAGGTGTTAAATTATCAAGGAGGACCGTGGCCAAGTATCGTGACCAGATGAACATTCCTGGCTCGAGGGAGCGAAAGACTGTTATATGAAAATCGAATTCACCGGAAGGCACATGGAGTTTACCCCGGCGCTGAAAGCACACGTCGAGGAACATTTCGCAAAGTTAGACCAGCTTTTTGACGGAAAGCCGGTTAGGGCACACGTGATCATCGAGGTCGAACGCGGCATGCATCGATCCGAGATCGTAATGAATTGGATGAACGAGGTCCTGACCGCCGAAACCAGCACCGATGACATGTATCAGTCGCTGTCGCAGACGGTCGGCAAGATCGAAAAGCAGGCACGAAAGATCAAAGATCGCGTCATCGACAAATCGCACAAGGCGAGAAGCGTTGCCTCGGTAACTGCTCCGAGTGACAACGTCGAATTTGTTGCCGCACCGTTTCGCCCTCAGATAATCGAGGTTGACATGGCGGATGGCAAGCCGATGTCGCCGGAAGAGGCGGCCGAGGAACTCGACAGCGGAGGCCAGCAGTTCGTCGTGTTTCGCAACACCGACAATCAGGTAGTTTCCGTGCTGTTTCGTCGAAAAGACGGACATTATGGACTCGTCACGCCGTAGAACTATACACGGCAATTTGGTCGAGGTTTTCGGTGTCGGGGTGCTGCTCCTCGGCGACGCCGGATCGGGCAAAACGACCTGTTCTATCGAATTGCTCGAGCGCGGACACAAGCTAGTCTCGGACGATTCGGTCGAGCTGACCGCATCGGAGGCTCAGCTGATAGGCTTGGCTCCAAAACGATTTCGGCGAATGGCAAATATCCGGCCGTTCGCTTTGACCGATCTTTCGAAACGTTTTGAAGACAGATCGTTTTGTGACGAAGTTTCAATATCGCTCGTGATCAGGCTGCTTGCTCCTCACGAAAGCCTCCGAAAGAAGGCGGAAAATATTGAGCTTCTCGGGGCTTTGATCCCGGTCTTGGACTTGCAGGTTCATCCAGATATTCAGATCGCCACCGAGGTGGAAGATGCGGTACGTAGCCGTTTCATCGAGCAAACCTCAGCCGAGATCGCCCAGTATGGCCACTAAACAAAGAGACAATCGAGACCTTCCAGCCTTTGTCATCATAACCGGGCTGAGCGGTTCGGGCATGAGTTCGGCGACCGACGCGCTTGAGGACCTAGGTTACTTCTGCGTTGATAATCTGCCGATGTCAATGCTTTCGACGTTTGGCCGATTGCTTGTTCCCGCCGATCGCAGAAATCCTTCGATCGAGAAGGCGGCCCTAGTCGTCAATATTCGGGAAAAGCATTTCCTGACGGATTTTCCAGGCGAATTACGCAAATTAGCAAAACGAAATCTGACCCCGTTTGTCGTATTTTTCGAAGCATCGGACGAGGTTTTGCAGCGGCGTTTCTCCGAAACTCGCCGTCCGCATCCCGCCGATACCGGAAAGGGCTTGCTAAGTGCGATCCGAGGTGAAAGGCGAGCTCTCAAAGAGATCAGAAAGCTCGCGGACCTGATAATCGACACGTCTGATCACACCGTGCACACGCTGCGGCATTTTATCGTCCAGAAGTTCAGCGGGAGCGAAGAAGGCGTGCCGATGAAGGTCGAGGTGATGAGCTTCGGCCACAAATACGGCAATCCGCGGGCTGTCGACTTGATGTTTGATGTCCGCCATCTGCCCAACCCATATTTCAACAAGGACCTCAAACACCTGACCGGCGAAGACGCAAAGATAATCGAGTTCCTGAACGATAAGCCCGAAGTCGGCGAAACGATCGCGCGTTTTACCGACCTGCTGCTCTACCTGCTGCCGAAATATCAGCGCGAAGGGAAGTCTTACCTGACGATCGGCATTGGCTGCACGGGCGGCAAGCACCGTTCGGTCATGGTGGCGAGCAGCTTACGAAAAGCCCTGAAAAAGGCAGGCTTCGACGCGACGGTCAGCCATCGCGATATGCAAAAATAAAGGCTATGAAACGAATAGGTGCGGTAATTATTTCGCACGGACAGGTTGCGAATGAACTCGTCGCTGCGGCGGAAGCGGTAGTTGGCGATCTCAGTCATCTCGCCGCCGTTTCGATCGGCTGGCACGATGACGTAGAAATGGCTCAGGATGAAATTCGCCGGGCGATCAAATCGGTCTCGGACGGAGCCGGTGTTCTTCTGCTCACAGACATGTTCGGCGGCACGCCAACGAATATCGCCGCGATGTTTCTAAAAGAGAACGAGGTTGAGATAGTGACCGGCGTTAACCTGCCGATGGTGATAAAGGTCGCCACGAACAACCGTGAAATGACGCTGCACGAACTCGCCGAAGAAGTCGAACAGCAAGGAAAAGAGGCGATCACGAGGGCGGGAATGCTGCTCGCACCGCAAAAGCTTACCAAAGATGCTTAAGCGGCCGCTCCCGATCGTCAATACTCTCGGCCTGCACGCTCGAGCGGCGGCAAAGCTCGTCAGTTTGGCAGCGACGTTTAAGTGCCGCATCACAATAGTTCGCGAGGATACCGGAGTCGAAGCGAACGCAAAATCGATCCTCAGCGTGCTCCACCTCGCGGCCTCGCTCGGCACCGAGATCACGGTGATAGCGGACGGCGTTGACGAGGCCGAAGCAGTGGCGGCAATCGAAGACTTATTTAGAAACGGCTTCGGCGAACTTTAGATCTTTTATGCAGTCAGGAATTACGAAAAAGGTGGGAATTCTGGGCGTTCCGCTCGGATTTGGGGCAGGACAGACGGGAAGCGAGCTGGGCGTGAATGCGATGCGGCTCTCGAAGATCCGCGGCAGGAATTTGGCAGATCACATTCGCTCGCTCGGATTTGAAGTTGTCGATCATGGCGATGCGGCTATTGTCCAGCCTGATAACATTCCGGCTGACGAAAATCCGAAGCATCTGGCCGAAATGCTCGCCTCGAGCGAGAACATAATGGGTTCGCTGGACGCGATCCTGCAAAGCGGCGCGACGCCGATCATTCTCGGCGGCGATCATTCGATCGCGATCCCGACGTTTTCAGCGATCTCGGCCCATTATCATGAAAAAGGCGAGGAGATCGGGCTCATTTGGTTCGACGCTCATGCGGATATCAACACGCCGGAAACGTCGCCTTCTGGCAACATCCACGGCATGCCGCTCGCGGTGATTCTGGGTCATGGAAATAAAGAACTTACGACCCTCGGCGGCGATTTCCCGAAGCTGAATTCCAAATATCTCGCCCATATCGGGGCCCGCGACATCGACGCCGGCGAACGCGAACAGGTCGAACGGCTCGGCCTTCGCGACAATTTTTTCACGATGAGCGACATCGACCGCCGCGGCATGAGCGCGTGCGTCGCGGACGCTATCGCAATCGCATCGCAAGCCCCGGGAGGCTTTGCCGTCACGTTTGATGTCGACGGCATAGACCCGCGGTTTGCACCCGGCTCGGGAACGCTTGTCCGCGGCGGTGCCACCTACCGCGAAGCCCACCTGACCCTCGAAATGATCGCCGAAACCGGCCTCATGCGTTCCTTCGAGATAGTCGAAGTAAACCCGCTCCTCGACCAGAGCAACATCACCGTCGAACTAGCCTGCGAGCTGATCCTGTCCGCTCTCGGCAAGACGATATTGTGATCAAAAAGAAACGCGAGATCGCCGAAATGATATAGAATGTGCGGATGCTTATCGATGCGGCGGCTTTTTTCCTGATCCTGCTGTTTGGTTTGTACCTGCTCGTGCTCGCGGCTTTGCTGGTGTTCTCGCCCGAGCGGGGAAAGGGCTTCCTGCTCGGTTTTGCCAGCTCCGCACTCACGCATTATCTGGAACTAGGACTTCGGATCATCGTCGGTGCGGCCTTCGTCGTTTATTCGCCAAAAATGCTGTTTCCGACAGTGTTTTTGGTCTTCGGCTGGATGCTCATCGGAACCTCGGCGGTCCTCGCTCTCATGCCATGGCAATGGCACAACCACTTCGCCAAACTCTCGCTCCCCCGCGTCCTCAAATACCCAAAAGTCCTCGCCGCAGTCTCCGCTGCATTGGCGATTATCGTCCTCGTGTGCCTATTCGCAATACCGATGGGATTTGTTTAAACCCGCGTAGCAGGTGTTAGGCTTTGCATTACGAATTACGGTTATAATTCATTAATGACGGACGAAATAGAACGCGAGGTCATCGCTGAGCGAACAGTTTATGCGACGGACGGAGCAGGACACGTAAGTGAGGTGCACTTGATCCTTGGCAAGCCGTATCCGAGGGGTCTCGATTTTAAGTGTCCGGTCGCGGCGGTGGGACTTCCGCACGGTAGTCTTGTTGATATTGCTGGCGTCGACGCATGGCAGGCCTTAATGCTCGCGCAGACCCTATTAAGATTCCATCTTTCGGAATTTATTAGAAACGGTGGAGCACTCTACTGGGAAAAGGGCGGTGCGGAACTCGATGTCGACGATCTGTTCAGGTCAGGAACACCTCCATGGACTGGTCCGGAGCTCACCGACGAAGAATATCAGGCCAATATTGACTCGCTCACCGCTCAAGAATTGGAAATCATCGATCAGGCCCTGCTTGCGCATGCCTCGCACCGGTTCCGCAAAGTTGCCCGCGTCGTCGGTTCCGCCATGCCCGCCGTCGCCAAGCGGATCCCCGACACCTTCTACGCCCAACGAGTTAAAAAACTCGTCTCCGAAGGCCGCCTGATCGCTGAAGGCGATCTCGACCAGATGAGGAGAAGTGAAGTCCGGCTTGCTTAGAAAGAGCGTTATGGATGCCAAGATCTACACTGAAATGCGAATGCTCGTTGGCACGGCGATCGGCGGGCCGTTTGCGTCGGCTTATTATCTTGTCCGGACGCTCCGGACATTGGAGAAATCGAATATTGCCGTCGCCCTCGCGGTGATTTTCCCGCTTCTTATTCTTGCGTTCAGCGTTGTTGCCGCTCTCGTGCCTGAACTTGATAAATTACCGGATCCGTTTTGGTACCTTCTCCAGTTTGGAGTGCTCCTGGGTTTTGTTCGCGGGTACATGCTTGTCGATTTTCAGGCACATATAAATGCCCTGAAGCCTGTTTATGGTTGGGGTAACACGTTGTTGGTCTCGTTTCTCTCGCTGATCGTTACGCTCGCCGTGTTTTCTCCCTTTTATTTGCAGTACTTCGGATTTTTCGACCCGATGATCAGCTTTAAATACGGGAAATTGAATCACGAGATATACTACGATCCCGCAAACGTCACGGAACCCGAGGTTCGCCGCATTGCCGCGTCGCTTACGGAGACCGAGTTCGCAACGGACGAATTCGTCACGGTCGTCGAAGCTACAAGATCCGGCCAGACGTACACCATCACAATATTTTTCCCAACTAACGTGAAACGCTCCGAGCTTTCGGATTCATATAAACGTTTGCGTGACGAAATACAACGGGATTTTCCTGTCGAACGCATCGTGTTAGAGCTGTTGGACGCAAACTCGCGTCAACCAATTGCACGATTAGAATGATCGACTAATGAGAACAAGCTACATTCTCGTATTCCTTCACGGCCAGCAGCTCGCTCTAATCCCGGGCGTGGTACTTTTGTGCGTCGCCGCTTCGATAGTTTTGCTTGTAATCAAAGTTGACGAGCGAAGAAACGTTTTGCGAGCCTTCCTGACCCTTGTTTCTGCCGTCGTCGGAATAGTCGGGTTGTTCTTTACACTTCTTGGCCTCGAAGAGTGGTATTACTCGGGCAGGCTGTTCTGGTGAATGACTCGAACGCGGGTCCCCTCCTTACGAAGGAGGGGTGGCAGCAGCCGTTTTTTGGCTGCTGACGGGGTGGTTCTCTAGTTGCGGATCACGAACCATGATCGCACGGAAGCCAAGGCTGGTGCGGCTTCACCGCACGGCGATCTATGATTGCCGTTAACCAGAGGCTCCGCATCTGGCTATTTTCTTAAGCCGCTTCACGGCGAAGATATTAAAATTAAACCACGGCCTCGCTAAGATTTTTCTTGACATTTCATGCGAAATGTGCTATTCTTGCAACGCTGTTGCATTTTCTTCGCGATAGCGTTAGATCTTTGAAAAGTTTTTTTACGAATTCGAGTGAAATCGGTTCGAGAAACGGCGTAACGTGTTTGTATTGAGATATTTACATGTCTTACAAGATCGCGGACAAGGGTGCGGACAAGCCGCGGACAGGCTGCGGACAGGGTGTGGACAAAGTGAAGCTAAAATTGCGTTCCGGGCCAGTGTTTATGGGCGTTTGGTGCCTGAAAATGCGAAATTCTTGTCCACGATTTTGGGAGCTTTTCCGCAATAAATTGATCGTTTTTGAACAAAAAAAGGCGACTTTTTCGCAAGAAATGGTGCTTTTTGCTCAAGGAAAAGGCGTTTTCCGCAATGGTTTTTTACCACAGATGCGCAGAGAAGATCGAAGTTTCCGAGTTTTTGATTCGTGTGATTCGTGGTTGAAGAATCCTCTGATGCTCTCGTTTGGTGGATCGCCCTTGCTCACGCGCGGGCTTTGGCAATGGAACCACGAAATACACGAAACAGCACGAACCATTAAAACTGATTCGTGCCATTCGTGTGATTCGTGGCTAAAAAGGTATTTCTAACGCAAAGACGCAAAGGCCGCAAAGGAAGACGCCAAGGAAGCCGGTTAATAGGCTCTCGCAAAGACCACTCGTCTCGCTGACTCCTTGCCGGAATAGACGCATTTGCCTACTTCCGCAGCCGAATTAAACGGGATGCAGCGAATGGTGGCTTTGGTCTCTTCTTTGATCTTTTCCTCGGTCTCGGCGGTGCCGTCCCAGTGGGCCATGATGAAGCCGCCTTTTTCGATCTGGGTTTTGAAATCATCCCAGGTGTCGATAATGTGGGTGTTTTCCTCGCGGAATTTCAGGGCACGGTCGTAGAGATTGGTTTGGATCTCGTCGAGCAGGGCTTTGACGTGTTCGACCACGTCCGCGATGGCGACGGATTCTTTTGTCAGGTTATCGCGCCTTGCTACCTCGATGGTTCCGTTTTCCAGATCACGCGAACCGAGGCCGAGACGGACGGGAACTCCGCGGAGTTCGTATTCTGCGAACTTCCAGCCACTGCGCTGATTATCGCTATCGTCGTATTTAACGAGAATGCCCGCGGCCTTTAGGTCTTTGACAATCGGATCGACCTTTTCAGAGATCGCCGCGAGTTCCTCGGGCGTTTTATAGATCGGGATGATCACGACCTGGATGGGAGCGAGTCTCGGCGGAAGCACGAGGCCGTTGTCGTCCGAATGTGCCATGACGAGGGCTCCCATCATGCGGGTCGAAAGGCCCCAACTGGTCGCCCAGGCGTATTCGAGCTGGTTTTCTTTGTTGACGAACTTCACGTCGAAGGATTTGGCGAAGTTTTGGGCAAGGAAATGCGATGTGCCGGACTGCAGGGCCTTGCCGTCCTGCATCATCGCCTCGATGCAAAGCGTGTCTTCGGCACCGGCAAAGCGTTCACTCGCGGTCTTCGTGCCCTGAATCACGGGCATGGCCATCCATTCCTCGGCGAACTTGGCATAGACGCCGAGCATGCGTTCGGTTTCCTCGATCGCTTCTTCGCGAGTCGCGTGGGCCGTATGGCCTTCCTGCCAGAGGAATTCGGCGGTGCGGAGAAAAAGCCGGGTGCGCATTTCCCAGCGGACGACGTTGCACCACTGGTTCACGAGGATCGGCAGGTCGCGCCATGACTGGATCCAGCCTCTATAGGTATTCCAGATGACGGTTTCCGAGGTCGGACGAACGATCAGTTCTTCCTCCAG
This sequence comes from uncultured Chloracidobacterium sp., assembly GCA_964410495.1. Classification (GTDB taxonomy): domain Bacteria; phylum Acidobacteriota; class Blastocatellia; order Pyrinomonadales; family Pyrinomonadaceae; genus OLB17. The sequence continues at coordinate 10,370 of CAYPGP010000035.1, read as the reverse complement.
CTTGGCATCTGGGTCGACGATCAGGCCTTTGCCGTTAGGGTTTGATTTAAGGCGATAATGCGTTACGACCGCGCATTCTTTAGCGAAGCCTTCGGCATGTTCCTCCTCCTTTTCGAGGAAGGATTTCGGCACGAAGAGCGGGAAATATGCGTTGACGTGGCCCGTTTCCTTGAACATGTCGTCAAGGGCACGCTGCATCTTTTCCCAGATCGCAAAGCCGTAGGGTTTGATGACCATACAGCCGCGAACGGCGCTGTTTTCGGCGAGATCGGCACGCTTTACGATCTCGTTATACCACTCGGAGTAATTCTCTGATCTTTTCGGAAGTCCTTTAGCCATAAAGCGGAGATTTTACCACAGCGAACAGGAGGCGTCACAGGCGATTGAGTCTTTCGGGCATTTGCCGTATATTGAGATTTCACACCGAAGTTACCTGCTTCGGCGGCGAACGTCGTTTATGAGCGATTTCGTACTGGACTTTCAAGACACCGCAACCGCCTTTGCCGATAAATCCGACAACCAGCTGAAAGAGAAGCACCGCATCTTCAAGATGCTCAATTCTCCTTTTCTGAACTCGCTCGGATCGGCAGCAACAAAGTTTGCCCTTTCGATCGGCTTACCGGTCGAGGGGCTGATAAAATCGACGATCTACGAGCAATTCTGCGGCGGCGAGACCATCAATGAATGCGAGCCGACGATCGATAAGCTCGGCCAATCGCGGATCGGAACCATTCTCGATTACTCGGTCGAAGGAAAATCGACCGAGGAGGATTTTGACCGGACGAAGGACGAGATCCTAAAGACGATCAAGCGGGCTAAAAACGATCCGGATATCCCATTCGCGGTCTTTAAGGTCACGGGCGTCGCTCCGCTCGGAACCCTCGAGCGATTGAGCCGTCGAAAGAAGCTGGATGCGAAAAGCCAGGCAAAATGTGAGCGTATTCATAAGCGTGTTGGAGAGATATGCGAATATGCATATTCGCTGGGGCAGCCGATATTTATCGATGCTGAAGAATCGTGGATCCAGGACGCCATTGATCGCCTTGCGACCGACATGATGGAACGGTACAACCGCGAAAAGCCGATCGTTTACAACACTTTGCAGATGTATCGGACGGATCGGCTGCAGTATTTGAAGGAAGCAAGGCGGCAAGCGAAGTTGGACGGATACATCCTCGCGATAAAGCTGGTTCGCGGTGCCTACATGGAAAAGGAACGCGAGCGGGCCGAAGAAATGGGCTATCCGTCGCCGATCCATGAGAATAAAGCCGCGACCGATGCAGATTACAATGCGGCGATCGAATACTGCATCAAGCATCACCGCGAAGTGGCTTTCGTTGCCGCGACTCATAATGAGGAAAGTACGCGGCAGTTGGCTGAGAAGATGTTCGATGCGGGAATACCGGCGGATCATCCGCATGTTTTCTACTCGCAGCTATATGGGATGGGCGATAATATCTCCTACGTGCTAGCGTCAAAGGGGTACAACGTTTCGAAGTACGTTCCTTACGGGCCAGTCGCGGACACGATACCGTATTTGATCCGCCGAGCGAACGAAAATTCGTCGGCCGCGGGCCAAATGAGCCGCGAATTGGAAATGATCGAAAAGGAGATGAAACGCCGTAAGATAGGCTAGCGTAGGCCCAGCATGAGTCTGACCGAACGATCGGAGACCTGGCGGTTCGGATCCGAAAACCAATCTTGCAGTGGTTTGATCTCGGCATCGGTTAACGGAACATTGATAAGCCTCGCAACCTGTGTGCTCTCAAAAGCTCTGGTAGTCAAGGAGATATGCGGGTTGCTAACGGAAAGTCTCACTGGGTTCGCGGCGGCAGATTCGGCCGAATCGACATCGAGAAATAGATCGTGATAAGCCGCTACATGCCAGACTTGCTCGCTCGCATCCGCCTCGATCGCCAATAGCCTAAGCAGCGCATATCCGGCTTCCAACTGAAAAACAAGAAAATCACCCGGCGTGAAATTTTGCGACATGTGTTCAGGTTAGCATATCGATCCGATAGGGAATAAAATTGAAATGATGGATTCCGGTCTGAACAAAGAGGCAATGCTTGCGGTCGCGATTGAAGAGGCGAGGCTTGGGTATTCAGAAGGCGGAATTCCGATAGGAGCGGCCCTTTTCGATGCCAACGGAACGGTCCTTGGCCGCGGGCACAATCGCCGCGTTCAGGAAAACGATCCATCAGTTCATGGCGAGACCGATGCGTTTCGCAAAGCGGGACGGCAGCGAAATTATCGCGAAACTACGATGGTCACGACCCTTGCCCCGTGCTGGTATTGCAGTGGTTTGGTCAGACAGTTTGGTATCGGAAGAGTCATTGTCGGTGAATCGCGAACGTTCTCCGGCGGCATCGACTGGCTTCGCGAGAATGGGGTTGAGGTTCTGGATCTTGATTCGCAGGATTGCTATGACCTGCTCAATAAATATATCGAAGCCAATCCGGAAATTTGGAATGAAGATATTGGCGAATAGCAAACTTACTTAAAAATATTGGTTTAATAAATATGTCGAATAACAAGGAAGCAGTGATCATAAGTGCGGCGCGTACGCCGACAGGGAAGTTTCAAGGGGCGTTGAAGGGCTTTTCCGCTCCGGAATTAGGTGCGATAGCTATCAAGGAAGCGGTGTCACGAGCCGGGATCTCTGGCGATAAGGTTGATGAGGTCATCATGGGCTGCGTCGTTCAGGCAGGCATCGGGCAGGCTCCGGCGAGGCAGGCTGCGTTAAAGGCGGGTCTTCCGCCGGAAGTATCTGCACTAACGATCAATATGGTTTGCGGCTCCGGACTGCGTGCGGTCGCTCTTGCGTCGCAGGCCGTGCAGCTTGGCGATGCGGAATACGTGGTCGCCGGCGGCATGGAATCTATGTCAAACATCCCCTATGCCCTGCAGACCGCTCGAGAAGGTTTTCGAATGGGAAACCAGACGGCGACCGATCTGATGATCCACGACGGACTTTGGTGCCCGTTCGAGAACTGGCACATGGGAAATACCGGCGAGGTTGTGGCGGAAAAGTATCAGATCACCAGGGAAGAACAAGATAATTTCGCGTTCGATTCGCATCGCAAGGCCCACGAAGCTCAGCAAGCCGGACGTTTTGCCGAGGAATTAGTTCCGGTAGAGATTCCGCAGAAAAAGGGTGACCCGATCATCCTGGATTATGACGAACCGGTGCGGCCGGAAACAACAGTGGAAAGCCTGGCCAAATTGCGGCCGGCGTTTAAGAAAGACGGTGGAACCGTTACGGCGGGAAATGCGCCGGGCGTAAATGATGGGGCGTCGGCTTTGGTCGTAACTTCGAGAGAAAATGCCGCTGCATCCGGCATCGAGCCACTTGGGCGCGTTGTGGCGTGGGCTAGTTCGGGCATCGAACCGAAATACATCATGATGGCCCCGGTGAAAGGTGTCCAAAATGTCCTCGCCAAAGCGGGTTGGGATATGAAGGATGTCGATCTCTTCGAATTAAACGAAGCCTTTTCGGTGCAAGCTCTCGGAGTAATGAAGGAACTCGGCCTTGAAATGGATCGTGTCAACGTAAATGGCGGCGCGGTCGCTCTCGGCCACGCGATCGGAAACTCAGGAGGACGAGTATTGACCACTCTTCTTTATGAAATGAAGCGCCGAGGGGTAAAACGCGGAGTTGCCGCACTCTGTCTTGGCGGAGGAAATTCTGTCGCGATGGCGGTAGAGAGAGACTGATCCGATTTCTGCAACTCTGAAGCGCCTAACCACGTAATTCCTTTCGGAGGAACCGAATAATGACGGGTCGACAACAGGCAAATTTACTTGGCATCCTTTTTTGGGTGTTTACTGCGTTCAATATTCTTCTGGTCGTGGCGATCGCTGCGATCTACATCGCGATCTTCGGCTTTGTCTTCTCGCAAGTTCCGCAGAAACCCGGCGAACCTGATCCGGCGATAATAATGACCATCCTTGTCGCGGTCTTTGTTTTCGCGGTTGTCTTCAGCATACTTTTTTCGATCCCGAAGATCGTTGCCGGATACGGGCTGAAGCGTGAGAAGCCGTGGGCACGAACATGGGCGATAGTCGCCTCCATCATGGCGGCGATGTCGTTTCCGATCGGGACGGCGATCGGAGTTTACGGCCTGGTGTTTCTGTTCGGCGACGAAGGGAAGAAGTACTTTGAGAGTCCGGAGTATGGCCGGCTCGATCCTTCGCGGCAGCAGGCGATACCGATAGCTCCTTCGCCGAATAGCTGGCAGTGATCGTGACGAATTTTTCAACGTTGGGCGTGGGAGGACTAAAACTCCCCGCCCGTTTTTGTTTGAGTCGGCACGGTGGTTTATCCTAAATCTTTTATTGAAAACTAGTGGAGTTTCTTAACATAAATGAGTGAAATAATCGGCGTAATAGGCGCAGGAACAATGGGTAATGGCATCGCACAAACTGCAGCGAATGCTGGGTTTGATGTCATAATGTGTGATATATCGCAGGAAGTCGTTGATCGGGGTTTTTCGAATATCGGAAAGAGTCTTGATCGTTTTATAAAGAAGGAAACGATGACCGAGGAACAGAAGGCCGCGATTCTCGGTCGTATAAGGACAACGACCAGTCTCGAAGATCTAAAAAATGCTTCACTTGTCGTCGAGGCCGCTTCGGAGAACTTCGAGATCAAGAAGAAGATATTCGAACAGCTTGATCAGCTAACCTCAGCCGATGCGATCCTCTCGTCAAACACCTCGTCAATTTCAATAACCAAGATCGCAGCGGTAACAAAGCGGCCGGACAAAGTGATCGGGATGCATTTTTTCAATCCCGTCCCGCTCATGAAGCTGGTCGAGGTCATTCGCGGCATCGCTACGTCGGATGAAACTTACGCGACGGTAAAAGCTCTTTCTGAAAAGCTCGGGAAAGTACCGGTCGAATGCAACGATTATCCGGGATTTGTTTCAAACCGTGTCCTCATGCCGATGATCAACGAGGCTATCTTTGCCCTCCACGAAGGTGTCGCAACCAAAGAATCGATCGACGAGATCATGAAACTCGGCATGAACCACCCAATGGGCCCGCTCACGCTAGCAGATTTCATCGGTCTAGACGTATGCCTGGCAATTCTAAACGTCCTACATGAAGGGCTCGGTGATCCCAAGTACCGTCCTTGCCCGCTGCTCAAGAAATACGTCGATGCCGGATGGCTTGGCCGAAAAAGCGGTAGAGGGTTTTACGACTACTCATCGTAGAACTGAATTACTTTCTCCTATTGAGAGCTAATTTAAGAACCTTTGTCGGGGCGAGCTTTTCTATCGCAAGCTCGCCCTTTTCATTGACGTGGGCCCACTGGCTGTTGGCGACAAAGAACAGCTCATCCTTGACCAAAACGCCAAGGGTCGGTTCATTGAAGTCCGGATGGTTTGCTTCAAGTATCTCTTGAGCAGTGACCGCATCATTCTTGACGGACAACCGCAATATCCGGTTAGGTGTTACACCATTTTGGATTGCGATAAGGTCGCCCTTATAAAAATAGATTCCGTCAATGCCAAGCAGAGTAACGAATTCGCCAGGCTTTTGCTGAACAATGTTCTTACTTGCGAGATCGATCCGGTAAATCCCTTTCGAGTAGTCGGCCACATACAATGCTTTGCCCGTCGCGTCAAACGCGAGTCCTTGAAGCGACGCGAACATCTTCGACCGGATGAACTCTTCGATCGTATCGCCGCCTGCGTTTATCTTGTAAATAACAGGCGAAATGCTATCGGTCGCGAAAATATTCCCATTTGAATCGAGGATAAGATCGCCCAGGGCGTGGTCTTCGCCGGTCGGAAGCAGATACCGTTTAAGCAACTTGCCGCTCGACAGGTCGTATTTGAAAACTCCCGCACGCCCTTTGTCCGGCGCTGTAAAGCCTTTCATCTGCGGAAACGCGGTGGTGCACGCCCATAAAATGCCGCGTTTCTCATCCACTTTCATTCCAAGTACGCTCCAAAGATCATCACCGGGCTGCGAAAAATCGCGTACTTTCCCGTACTTGTCCACTGCGACGATCTTGCGTTCGTGAACACTCCCGATGTAAAAGGTTCCTGTCCTAGAGTCGAACGCAACGCTTTCGGCAATGAGCGACTTTTGATCGACAGTTATGCTCGGAAGACTCTTATTCAGAGGCTCACGATTCGCGGCGAACCGTGCCAGCACCTTCTTAAATCGCTCGGTCTCCGCGATCGCTTTGAAGTTCGGGTCTCTTTCAGCCGGAAAAGAGAGGCCCATATTCGCCAATCTCTCCAGGCCATCCATCGCTCGTTCAGGCATTCCATTTAGCACACTTGCGATCGCAAGATTGTATATGAGCCGCGGATGATTGGGCCGCGAATTGTTCGCGATCACAAGCTGTGACAGGGCTTCGGCGTAGTTCTTTTCACCAAACGCCTTTCGGGCAGCCTGTTCGGCGGTCTGGGCCGTGGCCATTTCTTCGGGCGTTTGGGCAAGCACTGACGATACGATGCACAGGTAAAGTAGCAGATGGGCGATAGCCTTAAAGGGGTTTTGCATAGAGGGTTTTTATATTGATCGAGCTTATATGATGCCCCAGTCGTGCTTTTGGTTTTGTTCGCCACGAATTAAATCCTTATAACTGTATAGTTTGCCCTTTCGACATCGCTTTGATTCAATAATGAGTAGGCAATATGCAGCGAAACCTTCGCACATTTCTTGATTCGCTTCGCAGTGAAAACGAACTTATAGAAATAACCACTTCCGTCGATCCCTATCTCGAGATCGCCGAGATCCATCGTCGCGTTATCGAGAACGAGGGCAAAGCTCTCCTTTTCCGCAACGTCAAGGGTTCCGACTTTCCCGTCGTAACAAACCTTTTCGGCACCCGGAAGCGTATCGACCTTGCATTTGGTTCAAAACCGCTCGAGTTTGTGAAAAGGGCCGTCCACGCTGCTGAAAACCTTCTTCCGCCGAAGCCCTCGAAGCTTTGGGAATATCGCGATCTCGCTTTCTCGGCCCTGAAGTTCGGGACGAAGCAAACTTCCAACGCCCCGGTCCTTGAAAGTCGCCAATCCACTGTTGATCTCGAAAAGATCCCGCTTCTTCAACTTTGGCATGAGGACGGCGGGCATTTCGTCACGCTGCCGCTCGTTTATACGGAAAGCCCGATCTCCGGCAAGCACAATCTTGGCATGTACCGCATCCAGCGGTACGATAAAACTTCCACCGGCATCCACTGGCAGATAGGGAAGGGCGGCGGATTCCATTATTTCGAAGCCGAAAAGCACAACAAAGCGCTTCCGGTCACGATATTCCTTGGCGGCCCGCCGGCGATGATCCTCTCGGCGATCGCACCGCTTCCCGAGGACGTTCCGGAATTGATGCTCGCGTCGCTCTTGAACGACGGAAAGATCACTACCGCAAAGAACCCGCTCGGCGAGCATCGCCATCGCCTGATCGCGGAGGCCGAATTCGCCATCTGCGGCACCGTCGCACCGCACGAACGTCGACCGGAAGGGCCTTTCGGCGATCATTACGGCTATTATTCGCTCGTTCACGACTATCCCGTGTTCCGTGCGGATGCCGTTTTTCACCGAAAGGACGCGATATATCCGGCAACCGTTGTCGGCAAGCCCAGGCAGGAAGATTTCTTTATCGGCGATTACCTCCAGGAACTTCTATCGCCGCTTTTTCCTCTCGTTATGCCCGGGGTGAAAGACCTTTGGAGCTACGGCGAGACTGGTTTTCATTCGCTGTCGGCCGCCGTGGTCAAAGATCGTTACGCCCGCGAAGGGCTTTCCGCCGGATTTCGCATCCTAGGCGAAGGACAGCTTTCGCTTACAAAGTTCCTGCTCCTCACGGATACTCCGCAGGACCTGCGAGATTTCCGGTCGCTCTTCGAACACATCCTCGCCCGAACGGAATGGAACCGCGACTTATTTATTTTCAGCCAGACGGCCTTCGACACGCTGGATTACGCCAGCGGCAAGATAAATCACGGCAGCAAGGCGATCCTGATGGGCATGGGCGAATCAAAACGTGAACTTGCACGTGAGTTCCGCGGCGATCTGCCCGCCGGAATAACCCGGGCCGAGCCTTTCTGCGGCGGATGCATCGTGGTCGAGGGCGATACGTACGAAAATGACAAAGATCTCGCCGCCCGGATCGCTAAAGCAGGGAAGTTCGACGACTGGCAGCTCGTAGTCCTGCATGACAATGTCGAATTCGCGCGTTCCGCCGAAAAATTCCTTTGGGCAACGTGGACCCGCTTCGATCCGGCGAGCGACATTTACGCCAAGAACGTCTCGCTCAAAAACAACCACATCGGCTACGAAGCCCCGATCATCATCGACGCCCGCATGAAGCCCTGGTATCCAAAGGAAGTCGAGCCGCGGGAAGACATCGTAAAGCTCGTGGACGATCGTTGGAACGAATACGGGATATCATAAGTTCGCAACGAGCTCCCTTCCTTACGAAGGAGGGGTGGCAGCGGACGTTTTTTGTCCGCTGACGGGGTGGTTCTCAGCTCCCATATTCGGCTCGACATGAAAAAACTCATCATCATCACCACCCTCGTAATCGCCGCTGTCGGCACGCTTTGCCTCGCATACGCGTACTTCATCGAACCGAACCGCTTGGTCGTAAATCATGCCGAACTAAAGATCAAAGGCTGGGATCCCGCGTTCGACGGCTTGAAGATCGTAATGCTGAGCGACATTCATGGCGGATCGAACGGTATGACCGAGGAAAAGCTGCGAGAGATCGTCGCCAGAGTCAACGAACAGAACGCCGACATGGTCGTCCTGCTAGGCGATTACGTTTCCGAGACCATCGAAGACCAGCCGGTCGCAAAGGTCGGACTGAAAATGCCGATGAAAACCATTGCCGACAATCTCGCGGGAATGAAAGCGACACACGGCGTGTTCGCGGTGCTCGGCAATCACGACGGCTGGTACGACGACGACATCGTTGCGGCCGAATTCACCCGCGTCGGGTACAAAGTCCTCCGTCACGAGGTCGCGGCGATCGAAAAAGACGATAAGCGGCTCCGTATTTTCGGCATGATCGATCACCTGAAGCTCAACAAATCGTGGAAAGAGACTTCGGCCGATGCAAAACAGATCGTGGACGCGAGCGGCGAAGGGAACCTGATCGTCCTGCAGCACAGCCCCGACCTTTTCCCGGTCGTCACCGGCGATCTTTCCATCTCAAGCGACCTCAAACTGATGCTCGCCGGCCATACTCACGGCGGACAGGTCTGGCTCCCGGTCTTCGGCCGCCCGATCGTGCCGTCCACCTTCGGCCAAAAATACGCCTACGGCCACATCCGGCAGAACGACACCGACCTCTACGTCACCAGCGGCATCGGCTGCAGCGTCCTGCCGATAAGATTCATGGTCCCGCCGGAAATTCGCGTGCTGACGATAGGAACGGCCTAAGTGCCGAACAACCTAACTGCCTCGACATGAATCTTTACAAGTAGATTCATTCCATGTTTCGACGGCTGATCATCGCAGTTGCACTTCTCACGGTTTCGCCCGCCGTTTTTTCTCAGACGACCGGGACCGAAAAGCCCAGGGATCCCGTTACCCGAAACGAGGTCAGACGCTGGCTCGCATATACGCAGGACAATGTCGAACTCAGTGCCGAGGCAAACCGTGACCTTATCGCCGAGATCGAGCGGCGCGGCGTCAATTTTGCGCTTTCGCACGAGGAAGAGTGGTCTTTCACGCTGCTGGAAGCCTCGGACGAGCTTCTAGAAGCGATCCGGAACGCACTCCCCGAATCGGAGCGGCAGGCGATATTGGATGCCCGTGCAAAACGCGATCTGTACAACGCATTCACCTCAAATCTACGGCTCCCAGACCTGCAAAGCCGCCGGGCCGCTTATGCTGCTGGCCAGGAATTCGTCCGACGCTTCGCATCCGACCCCACGGTTCGCGACCAGATAAACAATATCAACCGAAATCTCCCATTCCTCGACCGCTCAATAAAAATGCTCGAACGCACCGGCCCCCGCATCCGCGGAAACTAAGTTGGGCCCCGTGCAAACGCCCGCGCATAAGCAAGGGCGAAGAAATAGAAGGCAAAAGCAAAAAGGTAAAAGGCAAAAGATTCCTCCAAAACCAAAAGGGCCGCGACCGCCGCGACCCTTTTGCCTCTTGCCTTTTGCCTTTTGCCTTTTGCCTTTCTACTGTCCACTGCCCACTGCCCGCTGCCCACTGCTTACGGATTCACCGTCACCTGCGATATCAGCGAAGTATCGCCATAATCGGCGTTGTTTCGCCGCAACTGAACACGCACTTGCAGTTGATACGGGATCGGATTGTCTTGATCGAGCGGTGTGTAGATGACGTTGGCGGACTTTCCTGTCGCGGTGGCGAGCAGGTTCCACTTGTTCTCAC
>CAYPGP010000034.1:0-24849 GCA_964410495.1 uncultured Chloracidobacterium sp. | reverse complement strand
TGATCAGTGTTTCGGTCATGCCGTCTGAGAGATACTCGACATCTTCATTTTTGCTCTCATTAACAAACGGCATCACAGCGATGGAATTGATCTGGTTAACACTCGACCCAGAGAAATACCGAAAGCCAAAAAAACCGCCAACGAGAACTAGAACAGATACGACCAAAGCGGCCAGCGGCTTTGTCGCCGGATGTGCGGAAAGGCCGCGCCTTTCCGAAAGCCCACCCAAAGACTCCGGAGGCTCCGCCTCCAGACCAGTGTGAAGAATAGCCGTCTGGTCAGTTGTATTGATCTGCGCACGGGTCGGAGCTTCGCCGGGAGCGGCGGTTGAGTGCAATATCGCGGTCTGTGGCTCGTCGTCAGAGGACAAAGCCCCACCCGCTACCGCAGGTGGTACTGATGTCGCCGGGCCGAAGAGCAGTTCGGAGCCGTCATCGAGACAGAAGCTCATCGAATCGTCGTTGTAATCTCTCCCGCATTCAGGGCATCGTTTCATAAGAGCCTATTCCGGCAGATTCAGCTGCTTCAGCATGGCCTTGAATCGCGGTTCGGACCGCAGATCGTCAAGCTCACCCGCAGTGGCGTAGTACCGCGTGGCTGCGCCGCGTTCCGCCACCTCTTTTTCGAGCCAGTCTAATGCGTTGGCTTTTTCGCCAAGCCCGATATGTATCATGCCGATCGAAAAACTCTGAACGTAACGCGAGGTAGAATCCTGCTTCATCTCTTCGAGCAATTTCCTCGCACCGTCACGGTCGCCGGATCGTGCCAACCATAGTCCTATATATCCTTTTGTTGACGGGTCAGGATCCAACTCGAGAGCTCTTCGCGTTTCGTCCAATGCCTCGCGATACATACCTTTCAAACCGTAGACTGCTCCCAAAGCAAAGTGCCCTAATGCAAAATCCGGATTAGTAGCAAGCACTCGCTTATAAGCGACGATACCTTCATCATAACGCCGACCGGCGACCAAGGTATCTCCTACATTTAAGGCAATGATCGCCGAAAGCGGGTCAAGTTCCTCGGCACGTTTCAGCTCGATCAAGCCCTCATCAAACCGCTTGACGGATGAGAGCAAATTCCCGAGCCACTGACGAGCGGTCGGATACTTCGGATTTAGCTCGATCGCACGCCGAAACTCACGTTCCGACCCGACGCGGTCAAATTCAAAGTGGACAAGATACTCAGCGAGGGCGGTGTGGGCTTCCGCAAGGCTTTCGTCCAGTTCTAACGCCCGTAAAGCCGACGCCTTTGCCTGTGGCATGCTGTCGTTCGCCAATGCGACGCCGTAGCTCGAAAAAATAACGTAGGCCTCAGCTAATCCTGAATAGGCGAGTGCATAGTTCGGGTCCCTCTCAATTGCCTGTCTGAAAAGCTCAGATGCCTGTTTGATCGCGGGACCGGTTCGCTTATTCCATGCATAGCGGCCTTTCAAATAAAGTTGGTAGGCTTCAGGATCGGCGGTATAGCTTTTTTCAACTTTGGCAACATCGGCACCTGACAACTTCGATCGCAGTTTAGTAGAAACATCGCGGGCGATCTCGCTCTGTAGCGAAACTAGGTCTGATTGTTTGCGTGTATACTGCTCAGACCAAAGCAAGACGTCTCTCTGTGGATCAACGAGCTCCAAACTCAAGATCAGCTGTTCACCACGCTGAACCACACGCCCATTCAAAATTGCTTGCACGTTCAAATCTCTGGCGATCGTCTGCTGACTGGTCTCTTTGCCTTTGTACCGAAAGACAGATGAGCGCGGCTTAACATTCAGATTTGGAATTTTCGAAAGACTATTAATGAGCGTCTCGGTCATTCCATCGCTCAAATATTCGACATCTTCATTGTTGCCCTCATTGACAAAAGGCATCACGGCGATCGAGTCGATCTGTTTTGCCTGAGTGACGTAGCGATAGCCGAAGAATCCGCCGAGGACGATTACCGCAAGTGCGATGGGAGCGAATAACAGACGTTTATCGAAACCTTTTGTTTTTGTAACTTTGGTGATACCGGACGGCAGAACAGCAGTTTGCTCGGTCGTATGTATCTGCGCACGGGTCGGGGCCTCACCGGGAGCGGCCGTCGAATGCAGGATCGCCGTCGCCGGCTCGTCCATCGACGCCGGGCCGAACAAGAGCTCCGACCCATCATCGAGACAAAAGCTCATCGAATCGTCGTTGTAATTCCTACCGCACTCAGGGCATCTTTTCATACATTCCATCCAAGCCGATATATAGGTTTCCCCAGGTTCGCATCGGGGATAGTTGGCTCCCGTCGTGTCTCTTATACCGTCATCGCGAATCCACCATCGGGTGTCAATGTCGTGCCGGTTATGAAGCTTGCTTCGTCCGAACAAAGGAACACGATAGAAGCCGCGATCTCTTCGGGTTTGCCGACACGTCGGACGTGGACCTGCGGCACCATAGCGTTGTCGAAGATCTCGTCGCCGATGATGCCGCGGATCCGGTGATGCATCGGCGTATCGACGAAGCCCGGGCAGACGATGTTTACCCGGATGCCGTGCGGCGCCAGTTCGGCGGACGCGCTTGTCGTCAAGCCGACCTGTCCGTGCTTCGACACCACATAGGCGGCTCCGGACGGAAAGCCGAGGAACGAGTTAACGGAACCGACGTTGACGATCGCTCCGCCATGCCCGCCCGCGAGCATCGCCCGGGCCTCGTATTTTAGACAGAGATAATTGCCTTTAAGGTTGATGTCGAGAACCTTGTCCCAGTCGTCCTCCTCGAGATCGACGATAAACGCGATCTCGCCCTCTATACCGGCGTTGTTGACGGCATAGTCGAGACGCCCGAACGTCTCAATCGCGTGGGCAACCATCCGCTCGGTGTCCGCGGCCTTTGAAACGTCGGTCACAATGGCAGTCGCTTTGCCGCCGCCAGCTTCGATCTCAGCCACAAGCGAGTCGAGTTCATCCTGCCTCCTCGCCGCAAGTACAACGCTCGCGCCCTTTGCGGCAAAAGCCAGAGCCGTCGCCCTCCCGATCCCACTGCTCGCCCCTGTGATCAGGGCAACTTTATTGTTCATTGACATATAGCCTCTACTTTTGGCTCATCTTTCGCCCTTCATCAAAAATCGAACTCAGCCAGAACCGGTGCGTGGTCGCTCGGTTTTTCCCAGCCTCGCGGCGCTTTGTCTATCCAGCAGTCGGTACACGTTTCGGCCATCGGCGGCGAGGCCCAGATGTGGTCGATTCTAAGGCCGCGGTTTTTCTCGAAGTCGTGATGGAAATTGCTCCACCAGGAATATTCCCGCTCGCTGCCGTTGATGTGGCGATAGAGGTCGACAAAACCCCACTTTTTCAGCTCCATGATCGCCTCGCGTTCGGGCTTGGAAAAGTGCATCTTGTTGTTCCACAAGAGAGGGTTCCACACGTCAAGTTCGTGCGGAGCAACATTGACATCGCCGCAGAGGATCACCTCGTCGTCGTGCGTAAAATGCTGGTCAAAATACTTGCGTAGCTTCGAGATCCAATCGAGTTTAAAGCGGAATTTCTCCGAGCCAAACCTGGTTCCGTGCGGAATATACACGTTAACTATCCTCACGCCGTCTACCGTCGCGGCGATCAGGCGTCTCGGTGCATCGGCGGAATCATCGGGAAAATTCTGCTGAATATCGCTTAGTTCACTTCGCGCGAGAATAGCTACGCCGTTGTACCCTTTCTCGCCCAGTGCCGCGATGTGCGAAAAGCCCGCTGATTTTAGCTTTCCGAAGGGAAACCGCCCGTCGACGATCTTTGTCTCCTGCAAACACAGAACATCCGGCTGTGCATCGAGCGACCACTTTATAACGTGATCAAGCCGCGACGAGATGCCGTTAATGTTCCAGGTCGCGACTTTCATTTCGGTTTAGCAGCTACTTTATCTTCGCTTTTAGAGTAAACGGAACAGAGCTGGCGTTCTCGTCGTTCATGACGACCACGACCTGATATTTACCGTTTGCCGGAAGCGTGCCGGACCATTCGGTCACGCCGAAGGCACCTTCGAGCGTCTCGTCGTCAGGGCCGATCACGGAAAAGGTCAGCTCGCGGTTTTTGGCCGTTACACTTACGTCCATCGTCTGTCCGGCCTTAGCACCGAGCGTGTACACGTAGCTCCGACCGTATCTCGCACTTCCGGGAACGCTTGCTTCGTGTTTACCTTTGGCAAACTTGATCTCTTTCGTCGTGACCGTGCCTGACATATTCTGCGCCGAAACGCCGACCACACCGCTAAGAATAAATATTGCGACCAAGAAAATGTACTTTTTCATTTGTGATTTTTATCCCCTATTGAAATGTGCAAAACGTCTTTTGAACGACTCGTCAAAAGCTCACTTGCAACGGAAGTTTTGTGTCGGCTTTCAGCGGCCAGTCGGTCTTCGATCCTGCTCCCCAAGCCCAGAAGGTGCCGTCCGTTTTTACCGCGAACGAATTATTACCGGCGGCCATTATCCTCTTTACGCCGGAAATTTTCGGCACGACGGGCGCAAGCTGAAAATCCGCCCGAACACCTGCACCGATCTGGCCCCAGTCTGTATTGCCCCATCCGCGAAGTGTGCCGTCACGAAGCAGGGCGAGCGTGTGACGTCCCGTAAGGCCAACGGCGATCGCCGTAACATTTGCGACACCCGCGACTCGGCGTGGCTGCAGGTACCAGCCGTCGTTCATGCCGACCGTTCCGTCGCGATCGCCGTTTCCGAATTGTCCCTGATAGTTCGAGCCCCAAACCCAAACCGTGCCGTCACGTTTTAGGGCTGTTGAAACGCCCGATCCCGCTGCCACCATTACTACGTCGCGAAGGCCCTCAACTTCGCCGGCCTTATCGATAGGCAGCTCCTGTCGAGGCGGCCGACCCAGTGCTCCGTGATAGTTCGAGCCCCACGACAGGACTCGCCCATCCACGGTTAGGGCGAGAACCGCTCCTGAGACTGAGATCTGTTTGATGTTGGACACATCGGGGACGCGAACCGGCGTCATCGCGGGCGGCCCGCTTTCGCCGTAGACCTTCGGATGCTTGGAATCGCCAATAGCACCCGTGCCGCGCGTGCCCCAAGCGTAAACATAACCGTCCCGAGTGAGGGCCAGCGCGTTGTAACCACTCGCGGCTATTTGCACGATGTTCGTCAGGCCGCGGATCTGCACTGGTATCGGCGAATCGACTTTAGAACCTGTACCGAGTTCGTTGCCACGTCCATGGCCCCAGGACCAGACCGTTCCATCATCTAGTACGGCGAAAACTGCCCGGTCGCCCGCCGTAATGTCAATTACCTTGCGAGGTAGCTTTATCTCAACTGGCGTTCGTACGAAACCGCGAGCCGGCGAAATCTCATTGAATTCGTTTCGTCCATAGCCCAGCACCACTCCATCAGAGCGCAAGAATATCTTCCACGTTTCGCCGACGGCTTTTACTATTTCCTGAGCGTTAGCGAGGCCGGAAATCGCCAGGATAATAGCCAGAACGCCGGAAAGTCTGAGGATCTGTACGAACATAGCATCACCTTTTCTGTAGATCCTGCAGCTTCGCCAAACCAGCCTTCAGGGCCACAATGTAATCCGCGAGAACCTTCTCTGTGCCTTTACCCTGCTCCTCAAAGCGGCCGGGATTGAAGTAAAGGGTCTGCTGACTCTTACCCTTGTCGTCGACGATCGAAAAGAAATTGACCCAGAATTTCTCCGAATAGCGAAAGAACACATTTTCTCCGTCCTTTCCGTCAGCCGCTTTCATTTGCGCGGTAAAGATCTCGAGATCATTGATCAGCTTAGGAAGCTTATCGAGATCGATGGAAAAGGGGCCCGAGTCGAGTGTGTAGAAGCGACTTGAGTTCGCGTCGATGCGATATGAGACCGTGGCGGTTAGAGCGAATTTAGGGTCTCCGACCGGATATTTCTTCGCGAGCACGACACTGCCCGGCGTTTCCATCAGCCGTTCGTAGCTGCTTTTCTCAGCCGGGGCCGGTTTTTCCTGGCCATAAATAACGCCTGGCACCGCAGCCAGGCTGAGAAAAAAGACCGAAACTACTGACTTAAGCATTCTGTTTACCTCTTGACGAAGATCGTATCACCGATGGAGATCTCGCCGCCGGATATTACCTTGGCGTTTACGCCTCGAAGACTGTGTGTTCTGCCGAATTCAGAATTCGCGTATTTCATCGCGTCGAGGCCGAATCTTTCGACAAACTTTTTGCAGCCAAGATGCGGAATGGCCGTCAGCTCGATTACCGCATCACCGATCGCGAGCCGCGTCCCGACCGGCAGATTCTCACGGCTGAGGTCGAGATCGACAAAAAGCTGGTCACCCGCCAGCGGCACCCGTTCCCGATTGCCGGCGATCAATTCGGCGAAGCGAATGTTCATTAAATTGAGCTGCATCTCAGGATGGCCAAGCCCGTTATCCGTCCGCGAACTGCCGCGAGTCAGCCAGTTATCGCCGATAAGGCCTTTCTCAACATCCAAAACCCCGGTTTCGATCCTCTCACGATTATCGATTTTTGGACGGCGAACGATCAGGTCGAGCTTCCCGTTATCTCGCGGCGAGTCTAGAACGTTTGGCATGCCAGCTTCGATCTCGGCGTTGGTCAGATGCATGTCGAATAGTCTCCCGTTCATAGGGCTTCAGGCCAAGAAATCGTCCATCGAAACCGCGATGCTTGGAAACGCGGCGAGAACTTTCTTATCGGTTGTTACAAGTGGAACGCTCAGCCGTTCCGCGAGCGATACAAACTCGCAATCGTAAGCCGTGCAACCCGAAGATTCGGCGAGTTCCAAAACCCTTCGCTCATCGATCTTCTTTTCATTCCTGTCGATCATTCGGGTTGCCACACTAAATGCGAGCACAGCATCATCGAGTTCCATCACACGAGTTCGCATAGCCGTTGCAAGAAGGTTGCGAAATTCTGATCGCCAGAGAATTGGTACGGCCCATTCCGGATCCTTTCTCCGAACCTCTACTGCTTTGTCCGTTTGAGCACTGTGAAGAACGCAGAATGCGATTATATTTGTATCCGGAACGATCAAAAACGCCTCTCTTTTTTTGCTTCGTCGAGTAACTCTTGAGTAATGTAAACGCCTTTATTGGAAAGTCTTTCACGAAATGCGCGTATCTCTTCAAGATCCTTTTCAACGTCGTATTCAGGCTCGCCAAAAAAATGCTCAAACATGATTATTGCCTCGCTATTGATACTGCGGCGGCTTCGTTTGGCCTTTTCACTGAGAGCTGCGTATATGGTGTCCGGCATGTTCTTGATCGTTAATGTAGCCATCATCCTACCTCCAGAACGGAATTATAATGGATGCGAAATGGATGCACAATAGTTTTATTCTAGTTCGAATTCTGCAACGACCGGAGCATGATCGCTTGGCAAGTCCAGATATCGCGGTGTTTTATCGATCACGCAGCTTCTCGCCGTTTCGGCAAGAGTTGGCGTCGTCCAGATGTGGTCGATTCGCAACCCGTGATTTTTCTGCCACGAACCGGCCCGGTAGTCCCACCACGAAAATTCCACTACATCGCCGTTCAATTTCCGGAAAACGTCCTCAAATCCCCATTGCCTGACATACTCGATAGCGGCACGCTCGGGCTTCGAAAAGTGTAGCCGTCCGGCATAAGCACCGGGGTTCCAAACGTCCTGCTCAAGATGGGCGACGTTGAAATCACCGCATAAAAGCACATCCGAGTTCGGATCGCATGTGTCGTCGAAATACTTCCGCAGCCGCATCAGCCAGTCGAGCTTGAAATTGAATTTATCCGACCACAGCTCCGAGCCATTTGGGATGTATGTATTCACGATGCGAACGCCTCTGACCGTAGCGGCTATCATTCGCTTCGGTGCGTCTTCGTCATCGCCCGGAAAGTTTAGCTGAACGTCCTCGATGGGGAATTTCGACAAAATTGCGACGCCGTTGTACGACTTTTGGCCTGTGTACGCCGCTTGATATCCGGCCTCGGCAAGCACGACCTCGGGGAAATTCTCGTCGATCGTCTTGGTCTCCTGAACACAGACCACATCGGGCTGCGACGCCAGCAGCCATTCGACCAGCTGCGGGATCCTGACATTGATCGAGTTAACATTCCACGTCGCTATCTTCACTATATATTTCTCTCTCCCGTAAAATATGAGTTTAGAACTGTCCGCTAAAATTCGCGAATGTATGAGTGGCCTGACCGCAAAAGGTTCTTTCAATTTCGGCCGAAGAAACTTATTATCTAACTGTATGAAAATAAGGTGTTTCGTTTCATTGATCGCGTTCTTGTTCCTGGTTCCGGGCATTTACGGATTTGATGGCTACGAATTTCACCGCCTGCCGGGCGAGCCGTTGATACGGATCGGTTTGGCGACGAACGCGAGTTCCGTGTCGATCACCACGACCGATTCTTCGCTTGTCGCCGTCAGCCCGGACGAGCCGAACAGGATATTGGGCACCGCCCGCGTTTCGGTTTCCGCCCGCACCTATCGCCCGCCCGAGGTTGAGAATTACCGCATCGAATTCCAAAATCTGCCGACCCAAAACGAGGCAAACTCACTTGCCCGCGACATCCGCGAAGCCACCGGCGAAACCGCCCTCACCAGCATCGATCCCGCGTCGAACACTTGGAAGATCTGGGTCGGGACAGTCAAGGATTCTGAGATCGACGCCGATGAGTTGAAGGCAAAACTCGCCGAGAAAGGATTCGATGACGCGGTGATCGTCGTCGAGAAAAAGACCGTCGTCTCGGCAGACGCGATCGCACTTTCGCGGCAGCTCAAAAATGCCGGCACCAGCGAAGTGCGAAGCCTTGTTCGCTCAACCGCTTCATCTCAGCCGAATCCCGCTGAGCCAATTTCAGGAAATCTCCGTGAGGTGATGGTCAGCGGAACCAGCGAAGCGGCACGGTATTCTTCGCTAAAATCCGTCGCTTTTGGCTCGGTCAATGAGCGTCTGAACCCTGTGCGGCTGAACGGAAAAGCCTATCGTGGCAAGATCGAGGTTTTCGTGAATTCTCGGGGGACGCTGACGGTCGTAAACGTCGTTCCGCTCGAGGAATACCTGCTCGGCGTAGTTCCCGCGGAACTTGGCCTGCCCCAGCTCGAAGCACAGAAGGCCCAGGCCGTCGCCGCTCGCACTTATGCCGTCGCCAACATTGGCCATTTCGGACGCCAAGGGTTCGACATGGTCCCGACCGTGTCCTCACAGGTTTACAAGGGCGTTTCGATCGAGAACCGTATGGGAACGGAAGCAGTTCGCCAGACAGCGGGAATCATTGCTACCTATAAAGGCAAACCGATAACAGCTTATTACACATCGACTTGCGGCGGCAGGACGGAAGACGGGAAGCACATATTCGAGGATGAGCCATATCTGAAAGGCGTCGAATGTTCGCTCGAAGGGCGGCGACATTTTGAGCCGTTCTTGATCAAGACATCACGCATCCCTGCAAAACTTCGCGACCAGGGCCATCTGGAACTTGTTCGCGTCATATCGCTTCTTGCTTCGAACGGCTTTCAGCTTTCGACCGGTCAGATCACGGACGACTGGTTCGAAGATGAGCCGACCACGAGCGAGATGTCCAACTGGCTCAACAACCTCGCCGGACGCTTCGGCAAAACCTACCCGAACGTAAACAAAGACACGTCAAGGCCGACCGAACTCGCACGCGTGATCGCAAGCTTTGTGTATGCCCCGGGCTATGCCGACACGATGATGACCGAGTCCGACATCAATTATCAGCTCTCGTTTGACGACGCCGGTGAGATTCCCAAGGACCGCCGTGCCGAACTCGCCCTGCTTCTTCGCGACGGCTACTTCTCGCTCCACCCCGATCTCACGCTCAAACCCAACCGTCCATTCTCGCGTGCGAGGATGCTGCGTCTGATCGAGCAGATCTATGAAAAGAAAAAGTGGATGTCCGAAACGCTGACCGGCACGACAAAAGCGACCGTCGATGGAAAGATGGTGCTGCGTTCCGGCAAGTCGGAACGCCAGCTTGTGGTTCGGCCTGATGTCTTTCTGTTCCGCGAGTTCGGCTCGACGATGTATCCGGTGAAAGAAGCCGCACTCGTCGGCGGAGAAACCGTGGCATATCAGCTCGACGCCCTCGGCGCCGTTAAGTATCTCGAAATAAAGCCCACCACGACCCCGACTACCGCCGAAAACATGTCGCCATTTGTCCTGTGGAACCAGACGCTCTCTGCCGGTGCGGTTCAAAGCCGGCTTTCGCGTTACGTCCGCGGGATCGGAACGCTGTACGACCTTAACGTAAAGCAGCAGGGCTATTCGCGACGGGCCGTCGAGCTCGAGATCATCGGCTCAAACGGTACAAAGATCCTCAAAGGTGGTAAGATCCGGTCGGCTTTGCGGCTCAACGAACAGCTTTTTGTCATTAACAAACGCTACTCCGGCTCGACCGTCGCCAGCTATACTTTCACCGGTCGAGGCTGGGGCCATGGCGTTGGAATGTGCCAGTACGGAGCTTTCGGCCTCGCCAAAATGGGCGTTAAATATGACGAGATCGTGAAGCACTACTACTCCGGCGTCGATCTCACCAAGGCGTACTAATTTTTCCGCCTCTCGATACTGCTGATAAAATCTGTTGACACAATGCTAAACAACATTGTTTAATGAATTTAGCGTATTGTGCGCTGCTCGCTTCTCTCATCCCTCTTCCACTCCATCGGTCAACGAATCCGGCTTCTCGTTCTCTCCTGATGAAACGCCTAATCCTTCTTCTCACACTCAGTATTCTCGTACTTTCGTTGAGCGTTATCTCGTCGGGCCAATATCGCTTCGATACATGGACGACCGATAACGGGCTTCCCCAGAACGGCGTGCGGCAGATAACCCAAACGCCGGAGGGCTACCTGTGGTTTACGACCTACGATGGACTGGTGCGGTTCGATGGCGTGCGCTTTACGACCTTTAATAAGAGCAATACAAAAGGCATCATAAACAACCGCTTCACGGGAATATACGCTGATAAGGACGGCACGATCTACGCCACCACGATGGAAGACGGCGTGATGACCATCTACCGAAATGGCGTTTTTACCTCGTTCACGTCCGATCAGATCCCGGGGCATTACATCGGCAAGATCGAGGAAGGCCAGGACGGAAAGCTTCGATTTCTATCCGAGGACGAAGATCGAAAAGGCAAAACTTGGTATCACCTGACCGACGGGAAGTTCGTTTTTGTCGAAAAACAGGCCAAGCCCGATGCGGACATTTCGCTGAAGGGAAAATACGGCAGTGAGTGGACCGTTACACGCACGTCCGTAACGCAGAAGACGGCATCGGGAACGGTGCAACTTCCTCTCGACACCACCGGAGTTAACTTCAGGCCCAGCGTTTTCGAATCGAGTGACGGCTCGCTGTGGATCAGCGAGAATCGGGTTCATCGTGTTCAAGATGGGGTTTTGCGTACCTTTGACGAGAAAGACGGCCTGCCCGGCAATTCGATCTATCACTCGTTTTGGCAGGGAACTGACGGGAGCGTTTGGTTCGCGAGCGGCGGCGGTTCGAGCACGACCATTGGGCTGGTGCAGATAACCGGTGATAAGGTCGCGATCTGGGGAAAAGATCATGGGCTTACCGCGACGATGATCCAGGACCTTTACACCGACCGCGAAGGCACGACGTGGCTCGCGACTGATCGAGGCCTGGCTCGCATGCGGCGGCAGATAATTCAGGGTTTCAGTGTCAAAGACGGCATCGACCACTCAGAGGTATATCCGCTTTATCGGCGCCGTAACGGAGAGATCTGGATCGGCAGTACAAAGGGCCTGAGCGTCTATCGAAACGACAAATTCGAGCCTATAGCCCTGAAGGCCTCGGTCGATGGAACGCCCGAAAAGATGACATGGCGCGCCGGACGAATGTCTGTCCAATCGCTTTACGAAGACGAACGCGGTGCGATGTGGGTCGGCCTTAACGGCGGTATCTTCCTCGTCGAGAACGACGTTCCGCGAATGCTCTTCGAGGGAGCCCACGTGTTCGCGATCAAAGGCGATAGCCGCGGAAACATTTGGACTGCCACGAATAAAGGCCTTTACCGCTACGACCGCAACTACGAACTGATCGATAAATTTGCCGTAAATGAGGGCCTGCCGCACGAGTTCATGACCTTCATTTTTGAAGATTCGAAAGGCGTGATGTGGTTCGGCGGCCACGGCGGACTGAGCCGGTTCGAGGATGGGACCTTTAAGAACTACACGAAATCTCACGGCCTTGTAGGCAACTACGTCAGGACCATCTACGAAGACGCCGAAGGAACTCTTTGGATCGGCACCTACGACGAAGGCATGAGCCGTTATAAGGACGGCGTTTTCACGAACTATCGGGAAGAGGACGGCCTTTACAACAGCGGCGTTTTTGCCATCGAAGAGGACGCGAACGGGTTCTTCTGGATCAGCTCGAACCGCGGCATCTACCGCGTTCTTAAGAAGGAATTAAATGACTTCGCTGCGGGCACGATCCCGCGCATCAATAGCGTTGGTTTCGGCAAGCAGGACGGAATGCTGAACAACGAATGCAACGGCGGCCGGCAGCCCGCGAGCGTTCGCGACGACCTCGGGCGGATCTGGTTCCCGACACAGGAAGGCGTCGCGATCGTCGATCCTTCAGCCGAGCGGCCGAACACAATGCCCCCGACGGTCGTGATCGAGGAGGTCATTTCGGAGCGGCAGGCCGTTAACTTCCGTGAAGGCGCCTTGATCGAGCCGGGAAACCGCGATCTTGAGATCCGTTATACGGGCATTAGTTTGCTGCATTCCGATCAGATCAAGTTTCAGTACAAACTCGAGGGCCATGACAAAGAGTGGATCGACGCCGGAACGCGCCGGACGGCACACTATTCATACTTGCCGCCCGGCGACTACACATTCAAGGTGCGAGCGGCGAACGCGGACGGCGTCTGGAGCAAGACGGACGCGGCCGTCGGCGTGGAGTTGTCGCCGTTCTTTTATCAGACAAAAGCGTTCATTCTGCTGTCTGTTCTCGCTGCTGCCGTACTGCTGCTGATCGTTTGGAAAGTCAGCGTTCATCAGCTCGAAGCCCGTGAAAAGAAGCTGACGCGGCTGGTCGCCGAACGCACGTCCGCTCTGGCGAAAGCGAACGAGAACCTGACCGCTCTCGCGAACTCCGACGGCCTGACCAAGATCGGCAACCGCCGACGGTTCGAAAGCTTCCTCGAAGACGAATGGCATCGGGCGATCCGTTTTAAGACCGAAATATCGCTGGTACTTTTCGACATCGACCACTTCAAGCTCTTTAACGATACGTATGGCCATCAGGCGGGCGACGAATGCCTGCAGCGGGTGGCAGAGGCATTCGCCGCGACGATCAAACGCCCGACTGACCTTGTAGCCCGCTTTGGAGGCGAAGAATTCGCCATGGTTCTCGGCGGAACTGACGCCGCCGGTGCCCTGCAGCTCGCCGAGGAAGCGATCGAAAACGTCAGGCAGATGCGGATACGCCACAGCGAATCGCTGACAAGCGAATTCCTGACTGTCTCGGTCGGGATCGCCACGGTCCGCGCTACGTTCGATATGACGGAAAACGACCTTATCAAACTTGCCGATGGAGCACTTTATAAGGCAAAACGCGATGGTCGCGATCGGATATTTGTCTACGATGAGATCACCCGCGGCGCATTGAACGCGGACATCCTGGCGCGTGAGATCCTGATCCCAGGCTGATCAGCGTCAATGCAGGTGTAGAAGAATTAGAGCGGCCAATGCGGGCAACGCCTGCACAAAGAATATCTTGCGGCTGACCGTCACACCGCCGAAAATACCGGCGATGATCACACACGTCAGAAAAAAGAAGTTAACGTGAAAGCCCTCGCGTCCGCCGAGGTATAGTCCCCAGATCAATCCCGCCGCCAGAAAGCCATTGTACAAACCTTGATTCGCTGCCAGCTTTTTCGACTCCGCGGCTTTCTCGGCTGTGTGTCCAAAGGCCCGAATCCCCGCGGGTTTGTCCCATAGGAACATCTCGAGAACGAGAAAATACAAGTGCAACAGCGCGACCAAGCCGATCAGGATGTCCGCGATGGTGTGCATCATAGGTTAAATGCCCGTACCGCGGCAAAGCGGCGGCAGCGGGACGTTGAACGAACGCATGATCGTGTCCGCTGCCTCGATGCTCGCTTCGAGCAGCAGCAGTTGTTCGCCGTAGGCGTCCGGATAGCAGCTGTAGAGAATATTCCGCGAACCCGGCATCCGCGTCGAGTTCATGCCGATCGGGAGCGAACGCGTCTGTTTTACTTTGGCTGTAACGGGATTGTAAACCGTTAGAACGACGGTTGATGCGCGGGGTGAACTCGAAAACATATCGGACCGCAGTTCGACGAGGACGACAAAGCTCTCGCTTTCCGCCTTCGCCATCTTGATCGCGTCACGCCGGTTCATCGACCCCGCATCCCGAACATCGAGCAGAGTCGAACGCCGCAGCCGATCGACCGTCCACGTATGCAGCCGCTGCGGCGAAATGAACGACTGCGGCCCGGCGAGCGGAATATCCGAGACGAATTTGAGCGTAAAATCAGGCTTAGGCGGAGGTTTCGTGGGCGTTACAACGACTTCCGGTTCGGGCTCCGGCGTCGCAACGCGCGGACTCCCTTTCGGCAGCTTCCGCCCGGACTGGCCAAACGCCCCGACCGGAATTAGCAACGCAAAAACAAAAACGATCAAGGAGAATCGGTAAAGCATGGAAAGTATAGTAACCGAAAAACCCGCCCGCGGTACGCAAAAAATTTCCGGCGCTTTCCATCGCCCGCCGAGCACTTTGCCGAGGGCTTCTTTCCACTTAGCCCCGGTCGCCCGTCCGTCCGCGATGCTCGCGTACTCGTTGTGCGGCTCCATGAACGAGAACCGGTAAGTCTCACCGCCGATCGTCACCTTCATCCCGCCGCCAAAATAGTGCCACGGAAACGAGAAAGAGCTTATCGAACCATGCGGCACATGAAACTTCGTCCCCTTCTCACCCGCAAACGACAACGAACCACCCGTAAGCGTCAAAACCCCCCGCTCACTCCCCGAAAACCCAACCATCCGCCAAACCGTATCGCTAAGGTGCATAGTTGATAATTTAGTTTCACCCCCGACGGCGGGTTGCGTGAAAATCGCTTCCGATAAAATTTAGCTACCCTGTCGCTCAAGTGTCAAAACTTTCTCTGATATATACCGCAGATGATATACTTCGCCGTAACAAAAGAGGCGGATATCTCCAACAATGTCTAGATCTTCAATCGCCAGCCTTACCGTACTTCTAATCGCTTTAGCTTATCCTATCGTCGTAGTTTTATCCGAACCCACGGAACCGTTGGGTGTTGGGCAAATCGCATCGATGCGCCGACCGGAAATCCCGCGTTCGTACGCCGCGTATTTCGAGGAGAACCACGGACAATTTCCCCCTGAAGTCAAGTTTCTTAAGCGAGGGGAGCTTCATGACGTTTTTCTGACCTCCAATGGTGCTGTTTTTGTTGTTCATGCCGAATCAGGAGACAGTTCAAAGATGCCAATACCTGCTCCGGGTTCACCAGTAAGTGAAGTTAGGGCCAAAGCAGTGGCAGTTTTCGTGAGCTTCGTCGGGCACAATCCGCAGGCGCAAATATCGGGGCGCGAACGGTCGGAGCACACGACTAGTTACTTCAAAGGTAGTCTCAGTGAAAACTGGAGAACCAGAATACCAAGTTTTCGCGATGTAGTAGTTAAAGATCTTTATAAAGACACTGATGTTGTTTGGGCGGCTGATTCGATTGGGATGACCGACTTTGAAATCAGTAACAACAACGCCATGGACTCAATTGAAATCGAAATCGAAGGCGCCGAAGGGATTTCTATAGATAATGCTGGAGACCTTATTTTGATAACGGGCGTAGGTTCAGTTCGGCTTCCAGCTCCAAGAATCGAAGGGAAAGCCGTCGGTACCAAGTTTCGAAACACTAGCTCCTCATCAGAAGTCTCGAGTGCGGATCCGCCCTCCGAAGCCATCTTTCGGGTTGGACTTGTTCCTAGCGATGAGTCTGGAGAGCATAGCGATGCGTCTGGGGAGGATGCGTCTGGGGAGGCCACACTCGACGCTTCGACTTTAGGAGTGCCTCCATACTTGGATTTTTCCACCTATTTGGGAGGATCTCAGTCGGATGTTGCGTATGGAGTAGCTGTTGACACTGCCGGAGCGACGTATGTGACGGGATACACGATTTCGGCCACTCCTCAGTTTCCAACAACCCCCGGCGCGTTTGATATCACGCATAACGGTGGAGCGGATGTATTCGTATGTAAAGTAAATCCATTGGGAACCGGGTTA
This sequence comes from uncultured Chloracidobacterium sp., assembly GCA_964410495.1. Lineage (GTDB taxonomy): Bacteria > Acidobacteriota > Blastocatellia > Pyrinomonadales > Pyrinomonadaceae > OLB17. The sequence continues at coordinate 8,576 of CAYPGP010000034.1, read as the reverse complement.
GTTTATTCAACTTTCATTGGAGGTTTCAACAACGAACATTCCAAAGCGATCGAGGTTGATCAATCTGGCAACGTCTATCTTACAGGCTGGACTTTAAGTACAGATTTTCCGGTGACGCCCGGTTCATTTAGCACCCCGTTCGATTCAGGGCCATCAGATATTTTCGTAATAAAACTCGGCGCAAGTGGGACGGTTCTCGATTACGCAAGTCGTTTTGGAGAGGGTCAGGGGATCGATGAGCCAAAAGCACTCGAACTGGATCCTGACGGAAACGCTTACATTACAGGTTTCACTTCATCTCCAAATTTCCCGACTACAACCGGTGCTTTTGATAGCACGCTCAGTTCGCTCGATTGTTTTGTAACCAAACTTAATCCAAGTGGATCGGGCCTTGTCTTCTCAACCTATCTTGGGGGAAGCGGATTTGATGACTGTTATGGGATCGGTATCGATTCTAACCGAGCTGTTTTCCTGACCGGTGAATCTCACAGCGCAGACTTTCCCACGACCACGGGAGCTTTTGACAGGGAGCTATCAGGTAGCAACGATGCATTTGCTACTAAACTATCCCCAGACGGGACATCATTGGAATTTTCCACCCTTCTCGGGGGAACTGGTGAAGATCATGGATGGGACATCGCCCCGGACAATGCAGGCAACGTGATAGTGGTCGGCACCACATTCGATGACACCGTCGACTTTCCTGCAACGATTGGGGCTTACGATCAGACCCACAACGGTATGAGCGATGGTTTTATCGCTAGGATTAGCCCTGCGGGAAATCTACTGCTCTATTCGTCATTCCTGGGAGGAAACTCATCCGACGGGGTGATTGCAATCAGCCAGACTCCGTCAGGAGAAATAGTCGTGACAGGTGTTACCCAATCATCCGATTATCCGACGACTGCGTCCGCTCTTGACGTGTCTTTTAATGGCATCTCCGATGCAACATTAACCCGGTTTTCGTCGTCGGGTTCCGATATTACCTACTCCACTTATATTGGTGGCTCCTCCTTAGATCATGGCTGGGCTATCAGCCTAAGTGAGAATGGAGGCATTTTTGTCGCTGGATATTCAGCGGGTTTTGGTTTCCCAACGACTCCCGGTGCCTTTGATAGGGTCATAGGAGGATCGTTAGATGCATTTGTATTGAAGTTTTCGACGACCAGATTTTCCATAGCGGGTCGAGTATTTACCCCGGCTGGTGCCCCTATTCGAAACGCCGCTGTCTCTTTAATTGATTCCTCCGGTGCCCGGGTAAACGCCACCACTAGTTCCTTCGGTGTTTTTAACTTTAACGAACTTCGCCCGGGTCGATATACCCTCATCGTCGCGTCAAAAAGATATCGCTTTAGTCCGCAGGTAGTTGATTTGGCCTCAGATTTAACAGATATTCAGCTCATTGGACTTGAGTAATGGAGTTGCAGATTTCAAGAGAAATAGTAGTCGGTTATGACAATCTCCCCGAAATTGCTGCGCTAGAAGCATTAGAGCCACGAAGCCTTCCTGCCTTAGTTCAAGGATTTTTTGCCAAACTCGGAAATATATGTCGTTTTGGGCATAATCATTCAATCTCGGCATTTTAGCATTGTTTCACAGATGCATTTTGTGGCAGTATGTGCAAGGCCGAGACGTGCGGGTGAAGGAATTTGCCGGTGGAGGCTGCTTGGCTGGTGACGCGAAATGTTTTTTGAAAAACTTGCAAAAATCACGTTTCGATTTGCCGTATATGATTGAAAACAGATGAGTTAGCTGTCTTACAGGATCGCGGACAAGGGTGCGGACAAGCCGCGGACAGCCCGCGGACAGGGTGCGGACAGGTGTGGACAAGTACGCGGCAATTTGAAGCCGGTGAGGCTTATAAAGGTTTTAGAAACAGTAGGTTACCGGAGACGGCAAGCGAAGTTTTCAGTATTTGCAGTTTGCAAAAGGGGCGTCAGATGAACACAAAAAGCACGACTTTCCACCAAGATCGGCTGGCTTCGAACAACAAAATGCCTGTTTGGAACACAAAAAGCCCTATTTTGCGCACCGTTTTTTAGAGAAGATGTCAGTTCGGGGTTAATATGAAGCTCAAATACTGTCCGAGAGGGCACAACCGAATCATGTTAGATCGAAACCGAGCGTTGACTCTGGTCCTTTTATTACTCGTTGCGGGCTGCGTTTTTGCCGCTCCGGCCCAGACCGCGACCCGGGCTGCCAAGGTAGAGCTTGGCTCCAATACGGCCAAAAACGGTTTTAAGAACGAGGACGAGATCCGCGACAAATTTAACAATTGGAAAGCCGACAAGGATGCCCAGGATTGGCTCGCGGCGATGAACTACAGGATCGCTGATATAGAAAAGGTTGTCGCCGCCAAACCGCACGGCGAAAAAGCCGACGTTGAAGTGCGAGTGACAACAAAGGCCGGCGACCGGAAAGAGGGCATCTCGATCAAGCTCGTCTCAAGCCCGACGGGCTTTAACCAGATCGACAAACGCTGGCTCGCGACCTACGCAAAGATGTGGAAGATGCCGGCCGACGTTCAGGCATCGCTAAAGCTCTTCGTCGGCGAGATACCGCCTCGATCCGTCGGACGGGACGCGAAACGAATGTACCTGAATGAACTAACGCCCGAGGAACAGAAGGCCGTAGTCGATTTTTTCATGGCAAACCGCGACGAGATCGTGTCCGACCTTTTTGCCGGCGATGGTTCGCACGCCGCCGGTTGGGTGATGGTCGCGTTCAAGGCGACGGCAAATACGCGTTGGGTGATACGGTCTTCGGCCGATACGATCAGGCATTTTGCCGACGGCAAGGTAGAGATAACGAGGGCCGGAAACCTGAAGATCGGCCGAGTAACGATGCAAAGAAAGGGCGGCGACGGCGGCCGCGAGACTGCAAAAATGCTGCAGTTCAAGATAAATCCCGTTCACCTGTTTGACGCTAAATGAAGTTTTCGAAAAACCAGATCATCGGGTCAGCCATCATAGTCGTGATTCTCCTCGTCGCGATCATCGCGAGAATGGTGCTTTGATAAGGTTAGGAGAAACGGGAGGGCGTTATGCGAAATAAGAAATATTTTGGACTCTTGGGATTAGTGATCGCGGTGTTTTCGCTATCAGTGGCCTCGTCGGCACAGAATGCGAAGGTCCAGGCCCGGGCCGAGCAGATATCGGGCGACCGGTTTACTTATGTAACAAAAACCGCCAAAGGTGCCGGTGTTTATTCAGTAAAGCGGCCCTCCGCGGCGATGCTGACCGCGATCGACAAGGGGCTTTCGGACCTGTTCGCGGTGGCCCGGAAGAATGGCTATCGAACAAGGCTAAATTTCGCGGACTATACGATATATATCGCAAAACCGGATCGCTCGAAAAACGCCGACGGCCAATATTCACCCGATATAGCCGTCGGGGCCGCGCAGTACGCGGGCAGCGAATACGATAAAGGCGGTTACATCTACGCGGCCGGAATGGTCGTGGCATTTTCGCCTTCGGCATTTTTGATCGGCGAACATACTTCCAATTTCTCCCGCGTGTCTGACGTAGTGCGTTTCGAAGGCGAACATATTGTGCTCTACCACAACGATCGCCGCCGCTATAACGAAACGTCCGACCACAGCCGCGGGGGCGGGCATCCGATACTCCAATAAGCCAACAGTGCGACGATTTGGTGCATCAAATACCCGAAACGGTAGTATTTGACTTTGAGCGGTAAGCAGCAAAAAACGCGTATCTATGCGGTTTTTGTTGGCTTTTCGCATTTTTCGGCAGAACGAACGCCGAATGGCACGCACGTTGCGAAATGGCTTCGCGGGTGGGACGAACCGCCCTGCGAAGCGGGAGATTCTGAAAGGGATGAAAAGCTTTGCCGGATCACGTGAGACAGCGGTTCTGATCCTATTGCTCTTTGTAAATTCGCTTTTTTCGTATGGACAGTCGGATTCGATCTATCGCCTGCCGGAGGGAACGCGGATCACGGTCAAGCTTGATCTCGATCTGAGTTCGAAGGTCGCGAGCGTGAACGATACATTCCTCGCCTCCGTCGCAAAACCGGTCATCAACCGCGAACGCGTCGTAATGCCAGAAGGTACGGTGATCGAAGGCCGAGTGGTCGAGGTCGAGCGTGCCGGGGCAGGCAGCAAGGATGGCGAACTCGAGGTCGTTTTCGAAACGCTGAAGATCGGCGGTCAGACCCGAAGGATCGATGCCGTGCCGGTCTCACCGATCGAAACCCGCTCATCGAACGTCTTCAGCATTCTAAGCGTTCTCGGCGGAGCCGTGGTTGGGACGGCAGTCGGTTCAGCTTCACACGCGTCGACCGGTGCCGCTATCGGGGCCGCGGTCGGAGCCGGGGCCGGGACCGGGATCGCTCTGATAAAGAAGGGCAAAGAGGCAAAGATACGAAAAGGGCAGGAGTTCGAGATCGAGCTAAAACGCGAAGTTACGCTGCCGGTCCTCGACTATTGAAAATTTTATGATCTGTCAGCAAAAGGTAATGTTTACCGAACAACTGACACGCAAGTGTGGCCGCGAATTTAATCTCGGCCATATTGAAGAAGCCCGACGTGAAGGGGAGAGCGCGTCGGGCTTTTCTATTTTGAATGCTCGCGAGCAGTCATGAGAGAATTGCAAGATTGCATGCCTGACCCCATTCCTGCGCCAGCGGAGCGGATATTTTACATTTATTCCGTTTTATCTTTGGAGCGCGAGAAACGGGTACGGTGGGGACATTTTTTACGAAGGAGAGGCCTACGCGAACGGAGATGCAATTGAAAATGACCTACGCTCGCGTTCGGGAAAAGATCAAATTTGTGGATGCGAAGCTCCGCTAGAACCTTAGGTATGAAAATTACTTTGTTCCAACTTTCAATTTTAGCGATGATGTGGTGTTTGAATTCGTCATGCAAGCCTACACCAACGGATTGTAAGGAATATCATGATTTAAGCCCAATTCAACAAGAGGTAGCCGTTCGGACGTATACGGTTGAGAAAAACTTCGAGTTGATGCGGTGCCGTGATTATATCGAGGGCTTTAATTCTCGACCTCGGGACCCGATAGTAGATGGAGGGCACGCCAATGTTCCATTTCTACGATCCAAACTTCGTAGCGAGAACAAGTTCGAAAGAAAGGAGGCGGCTTATATTCTGACTTTGATCGATGATAAGGAGAGCCTGCCGGATCGTGACAAAATATTGCGAGAGATCGACACGGCCACGTCGGATCCGTAAAGACGGATGTTCTGAGGAGAATCACTCGAGGAATGCGAGCCAGACTGGGCTCTTGGCGTGTTTGTACTTTTCCAGCACCATCGCGACCGTCTCTTGGCGGTCGTCGCTTTGCGATTTTGCGATCGATTCGATTCGACGGCGGATGGTTGAGATATTAATGCCTGTCGGCCCTCGCCAGGTCAGCCATGTTGGAGTCGAGGTAGTGGACAGGCCGGCGGCTTCCCGTATCGGAGATTTTCAGCGAGACATTGCTTTTGGGCCGCGGGCCCTTATATATTACGGGTATATTACGGGCTTCAAATATCCTCAATTAGAATATAGGAGCTAAGATGAAAAAGACTTTTCTTTTCGTGGTGGTTTGTGCCCTTGTGGGGGCGGTGGTGCCGGTTTCGGGGCAGTGTTCTTTGAGCGGGTGGGTCGAGGACAAGGATAGAGGCGGGACTAACGTGCGGGCGACGCCGGCGGCGAATGCCAAGGTCGTGAAGATCTTTCCGTTTGCAAAGGAAGATGGCGAACAGGCGATGGTGGATATCATCGGCTACAGCGGCGGCTGGCTGAAGATCCGTTCGGCGGAGACCGTTGATGGGACCGAGCTATTAAAAGAGCCGGCGTGGATATCCGCGAAACTAGTTACGGCCTCGGTCGAGACAGATACTAACAAGCCCGCGACGCTTTACTCGACGCCGAGCCGCAGGGGCCGCAAGGTCGGCACGATCCCGACCGAAGCGCCGATCAGGATTGCCGGATTCGACTGCTTCGGTTTTAAGGTAACCTACAAAGGGAAAACCGGCTGGCTTTCAAAAGAAGACACTTGCGGCAGTCCAGTGACGACGTGTCCATAAGGTTCGCTGTAAAGACGCGCTCATTTCTTACGCGCCGCCGTGACGAGATCGCGGACCTCTTTGGCTAAGGTTGGAGCATGGTACGGGACGCCATTTGTAATTGTCCATTCGATGCCGCCGGTTTTGACAGCCTTACCGTCTTTGATCTCTTCTACGCCGAGCGGCGAGAGGACTTTGAAATTCTCGAGCGGGTTGCCGTTGACCACGATCAGGTCGGCTTTGAAGCCGGTGCGGATGCGGCCGATCGAATCTTCCTTGCCAAGGATCTTGGCACCGTTCGAAGTGGCGTGCTGGACGACCTTTAGCGGATGAAAGCCGGCTTCCTGATGGAGTTCGAGTTCGCGAATGAGGCCGAAGCCGTACATCTGATAAATGAAACCGGCATCTTCGCCGGTACCGATCACGCCTCCTTTTAGCTCGAAATCGTAAAGTGCCTTCATCCAGATGCGGTAGTTCTCTTTCCAGTAAGTCTCGTCGGTCGTCGACCAGCCGATAAAATATGAGCCGTGGTTGGCTGGATTGGGTTTGAAATATTCTTCGAGAACGGGGTGCAGGTATTCGGCAAACGCGGGATTCGTTTGAGCTCGCTGCAGATCGCGTGATGCTTCGTAGATGACGAGCGTAGGGTCCCAAGCAACGTTGTTATCGACGAGTGCCTGGAGCACTTTGTCGAGTTTCGCGGGGTCGGCTTCACGCCAGAGGCGGCCGGCGTAACGGAAGCGATGGACCTCGTCGTTGTAGTTGTAGTAGGACGGGAAATTCTGGCGTCCGCTCTCGATCGCGGCGTCGGGAATGCCGTACCAGTGTTCGATCGATGTCGTGCCGAATTTGGCGTCGTCCCAGGCGTTCGTCTCCTCGACCCCGACGTGGTGCATCACCCGCATACCCTGCTTTTTCGCCTCGTCCATCATGGCCGCCATCAGATCGCGGTCCATGGTGTAGAGCTTGATGCCGTCGTACCCGGCAGTTCTTAGGTCGCGCACCCGTTGGCGTGCTTTTTCGGGGGTATCGAGATTTGGAGCAGGATAACCGCCGTACGGAAAAATACGCGGGCCGACCAGCGTTCCGGCGTTGATGCGTTTGCTGTAGTCGAGGACCTTTGGATTGGCCCATGCGTCGCGGACCGTTGTAATGCCGCAGGCAAGCCAGAGCTTTGTCACATACTCGACCGGCATCGGCACGCCCCCGCGTTCGTCCTGGGTGTGGCCGTGTAGGTTGATCAGGCCAGGCAGCACGTATTTCCCGGTTGCGTCGATATCGAGGTCGCCTTTCTCAGGCCGCCGTGCTTTTCCTTCTTTTGCCGCGACCGGGTCGAAAGAGACGATCTCCTTGATCACGTCGTTTTCCGTCACGATGTCGAACGGCCCCGCCGCCGGCTTTCCGCTGCCATCGACGACCATCGCGTTGCGGATAACGATGCGTTTGAGGCGTTTACCGGAAAACCCTGCTGCGTTAGTTTGAGCAAAATTGCTTATACAAGCTGCAAGGATCAATAGAAGGCATGCGTAGGCACGAAGCGACGGTGTTTTCATAAATTAATAAGACCTGTTTGCGGGAACTTTCCACACATCATAGAATAGTTTCTTTAATAAAACACGTATAAATTCACTATTTTAGGGAGAATGAATAATGGCTGCTGGAAGAAATAAGGTTACTGTCGTCGGTGCGGGAAATGTAGGTGCGACGGCTGCTCATTGGATCGCCGCAAAGGAACTGGCGGATGTGGTTTTGGTGGATATCGTCGAGGGTACACCGCAAGGGAAAACACTTGATCTGGCGCAAGCGGCTCCGATCGACGGATTTGATGTGAAACTCGTCGGAGCTAATTCGTATGAGGACACGGCGAATTCTGATGTCGTTATTATCACTGCCGGTCTGCCCCGAAAGCCCGGAATGAGCCGCGACGATTTGCTCAAAACAAACTCGGATATCGTCGGCTCGGTCACGGATCAGGTCGCGAAATACTCGCCGAACGCTTTTATTATTGTCGTTTCAAATCCGCTCGATGCCATGGCTCAGGTCGCTTTCCGACGTTCGGGTTTCCCCAAGAACCGCGTGATGGGAATGGCTGGTGTGCTTGATTCGGCGCGTATGCGCTGCTTCGTTGCTGAGGAATTGAATGTCTCGGTCGAGAACGTTACCTGCTTCGTCCTCGGCGGACACGGCGACACGATGGTTCCGCTGCCGCGTTACTCGACCGTCGCGGGTATCCCGATCACTGAGCTCATTCCGAAAGATAAACTCGACGCGATCATCACCCGTACCGCCAACGGCGGCGCTGAGATCGTCGGCTTGCTTAAGACCGGTTCCGCATATTACGCTCCATCGCTCGGCGCGGTCGAAATGTGCGAGTCGATCCTCAAGGACAAGAAGAAGATCCTTCCGTGCGCAGTCTTCCTCGAAGGCGAATATGGTATCAGCAATCTTTTCGTCGGTGTCCCGGTTAAACTCGGCAAGAACGGCGTCGAGCAGATCATCGAGATCAGCCTTACCAACGACGAACGCACTGCTCTGCACAAATCGG
>CAYPGP010000033.1:0-27360 GCA_964410495.1 uncultured Chloracidobacterium sp. | reverse complement strand
ACCGCCTTATCCGTGAGCGATTTGTTAGCATTCGAGGCGGAATTTGCCGGGCGACTTGAAGATGTGTTTGAAGCCGGAGCATCCGTACCGAAGGGATTGAGCAAACTGCATCCGAGAGCCGCGAACACTCCGATAAAAAGAACAGAAACCAGTGCAAATTTATTCTTCATTTCCTTTTCTCTCACCAAACCAAGCATACGAAACGCCAACATGACATGTTGCAAGCTTTCTTTTCCGCCTCTGCGTTTTCTTTGCGTTCTTTTCGGGCTTTGCGTAACATACATCTTTTGTCACGCAAAGGCCGCTGAGAACGCAAAAAAGCCGCAAAGTGGAAATTAGTCTTTCTCCAAATTCGCAAACTTCTCGATCAGTTTCTTCTGACCGAAACCCGCGAAACTGATGGTAAGTTTTACATTATCGCCCGAGCCCTCGCGGCGTAAGACAAGACCGCGGCCGTATTTCTCGTGCTTAACGTGTGAGCCTGGAACGAGCATCGATGGGTCCGGCCGCTTAGATTCGGGCGTTCGCGCGGCTTTCAGCTTTTCGTAGGCCGATAGTTTCGGTTCTTCGGCCTGTCGCTGGGCCGGCGTCGGTATCGTAATGTCCCGCTTCTTAAAAAACTCGGCGACGGCATCGGTACTGTTGTAAGTCTTTCCTGTATAAAGGTTCTTCGGCTTTGGCGGCGGCGGTTTCTCGCCTTTCAGGGCACTTATCGTCGCCTTTGCACTCATGGCAGTCGTGCTGCGAGCATAAGAAAGCCAAGACGCGCCCCGTGACAAATCGTCGATAAGTTCGAGCGGCAATTCGTTCAGGAATTGCGACGGTTCGGCGGCCATTTCCTCACCGTAAACGCGCCGCCGCATCGAATGCGTGATGTACAGGACCTTCTCGGCCCGCGTTATCGCGACGTACGCTAGTCGGCGTTCTTCTTCGAGTTCCTTTGGGTCATTTAGCGATCGCGAATGTGGAAAAATGCCGTCTTCTAGACCCACAAGAAAGACGATCGGAAACTCTAACCCCTTCGCCATGTGAACCGTCATCAGAGTGACCGGAGCCGTACCGTCATATTTATCGGTATCAGAAGTCAAAGCCGCATGATCGACAAAGTCGCGCAGCGAGTCCGCCTCCTGTTTGTCGTAATCGACAGCGGCATTAACGAGTTCCTCAAGGTTTTCGAGCCTGGCGGCTGATTCATCTGTATTTTCGGCTCTTAACGAATTGGCGTAACCAGTATCTTCGATGGCAGCTATCACGATATCCGATGCCGCACGTCCCGCCTCGGCGGCCTCTTTCATTTTGCCGATCAGGTTTTCGATCACCTTTCGAAACGCCCGGAATGCCTCTTTCGCACGCGGCGTCAGGGCCGCTTGCTGAGGAAAATCCGGATCGGTCACGCTCGCGATCGTCATCCACAGCGACGATCCGTTCTCCTTCGCGATCCGCTGGATCTCGTCGAGGCTCGTCTTGCCCAAGCCACGCGCGGGCGTGTTGATCACGCGAAGTAACGCGATGTCGTCGAATGGGTTCATCGCGAGCTTTAGATAGGCGATGATGTCCTTTACTTCTGCACGCTCGTAGAACGAAAACCCGCCGACGATGTTGTATTCGATCCGCATTCGCCGCAGAGCTTCCTCGAAAAGGCGGGATTGCGAGTTTGTTCGATAGAGGATCGCGATGCGGTCTTTCAGGCTGCGTCGCTGATGTTCTTCGATCTTCGAAGCAACAAACCTTGCTTCGCCGTCACCGTCGTATGCCTGGAAATAATAAAGCCGCTCGCCGCCGTCATTTGCGGTCCAGAGTTTCTTTTTCTTCTGGTTTACGTTGTTCTCGATTATCGCGTGGGCCGCGTCGAGGATGGTCTGCGTTGAGCGATAATTCTGCTCAAGCAGGATGACCTTCGCGTCCGGAAACTGCTTCTCGAAACCAAGAATATTCCGAATATCAGCCTGCCGAAACCCATAAATACTCTGCGCATCGTCCCCCACGACGCAGATATTCTGCTGCTTCTCTGTCAGGTAGGTTATCAGGGCGAGCTGCAAGGCGTTCGTGTCCTGATATTCATCGACGAGGATATATTTGTACCGCTCGTTGTACTTTTCACGAGTCTCGTGCGATTTCCGCAGCAGCTTGACGGTCTTGATGAGCAGATCGTCGAAATCCAGTGCATTCGCAGTCCGCAAACGCTCTTCGTACATCCGAAAAACCTTTGCCATCGCCGCCTTTTTCTCGTCGCCGTACTCGACCTTCGAGGCGAACATTTCGTGATCTTCACCGCGATTTTTCGACGAACTGATGACATTGCGGACCATCCGAGGAGCCAGCTGTTTTTCGTCGAACCCAAGGTCCTTTATGCACGATTTCACGACCTTCTGCGTGTCGTCGGTGTCGTAGATCGTAAAGCCTTTTGTGTAGCCTTCCTCGAGCCTTTCGATGTCTTGCCGCAGCATTCGAACACAAAGGCTATGAAAGGTAGCGATCAGCGGGGCCGACTGCAGCCGCTGCCCTCTGAGTAGCTCCTCGACCCGCGAACGCATCTCGCCCGCGGCCTTGTTCGTAAACGTCACCGCCAGAATGCTCCGAGGCTCGACCTGCTTTTCGGCGATCAAATACGCGATCCTCACCGTAATGACACGCGTTTTCCCCGAACCCGCACCAGCAAGGATCAATAAGGGCCCTTCCGTGGTTTTTACGGCTTCGGCTTGCTGCGGATTGAGAGAAGAGAGTAGATCAGTTGACATGTCTGAGCTAAATTCTATGGCCTGCCGCGAGGAAGGTCAAAAACCGCAAATTTTCGACACGCTCCGCCGCTAAAAAAGATCGACGAACTCCCGCGACTCGCCCGGCGAACTCTACGTTGAAGGTGTAACGCAAAGTTCGCCGAGTTTTTCGCAGAGTTCGTCGGGGGAGAGAGAACCGTTTTCTGGATCAGCCCGCCGAGCACTGAGCAGGCATTTCCGAAGGCCTTCCCAGTATCGCTTTCCAATCCGTGTGACCATCTAGCTCCAACAGCTCAAAACGGTAGAACGCCGTGGTCGCGCAGAACGTAGAGACGACCGTCCCTGTCCCGGCATTTCCCGGGGCCGGCCCATAGCCCGGATCGACGCGAATGGTCGCGAGCATGACCGTGTCGCCGCTGATGGTCGAGCCAAATTTCCTTATCGAACTCGTAACCATTACAGTGATGAATTCAGGAAGCATAGCCGGTGGGTTTGAGCTGTTTGCGGGCGACGTTTTCCAGGTGCCTCCGCACGAGGGTACAGCAGGCGTCGACGAGTTTGCATAGCCCTTAAAACTAGCCGGTGCTCTGCCGCCGCTCAGCGAGTTTTCACTCGCCCAGCGTGCTCCCCAGAAGGTCACATGGTTCCCGACAAATGCCTCGCCATCGCCGATCACAAATCGTGTCTGCGTGCCCGGATCCGGGGTCGGCGTTGGACTAGGCTCAGGCGTCGGTGTTGGTGACGGTTCTGGGGACGGAGTCGGTTCTGGTGTAGGCGTCGGTTCTGGTGTAGGCGTCGGCTCCGGTGTAGGCGTTGGCTCAGGCGTCGGAGTTGGTTCCGGTGTCGGACTTGGTTCCGGCGTCGGAGTTGGTTCGGGCGTGGGTGTCGGTACCGGCGTTGGCGTCGGCTCTAGTGTCGGCGTCGGATCCGGGGTTGGCGTCGGCGTCGGCGTTGGCTCTGAGCCAAATATCGTAACGATATTCTCCGCCGGGCGTGAGACTATCAGCCGATCGTTCGCGTTATCAAAGGTTGCATTCATCGACGAGCCGCCGCTAGCCACCTGGCCGAGCACGCTGTTGGTCGAATTTATCGTCCCAAGCGTGCCGCTCGCACCGTTGCCGTAGGTTATCGCCCCGGCATCAACGATTCCGCCGTTGTCCCACGACGAACTGCTGATCACATAGTTCCCGTTCGGCAGATCGAACGCAAAAGTTCCATTGTTACCGATCCTGTCGTTCGCCTGCGTACCGACCATCGAGTTCGCCGGTGAAACAACTGCACCCGTACAGCTCCCTAAACCGCTGCACCAGGTCACGGCGCCGACATCGGCGAATGCTCCGTCCCAGGTCCAACTGCGGACAACATAATTGTCGCTGATCATGCTCGCCCTGCCCGAACCGACGCGATCGCCAGCAGTTGTTCCGGTCAGCGAGTTGGCCGCCGTCACAACGCCGGTACAACCCGTCACACCGCTGCACAGCGTTACGGCCCCGGCGTCCACTAATCCTCCCTTGTCCCAATTCGGGCTGTAAACGACATAGTCGCCACTCGCGAGGACCCTTGTGAAAGGAAGACCGACCTGGTCACCAAGTGTCGATCCGACGAGGCTATTCGCGGCGGAAACGGTCGCTCCGGTACAGCCCGCTCCGCTTGCACCGCACAGCGTTACGGCACCCACGTCCTGAGCAGCACCATTCCAATTCGAGCTGCTGACCAGGTATTTTCCTCCCGGCATTACAGAAACTGAGCCATACGCACCTACCTCATCGTTCGGGGTCGTACCGGTCAACGAATTTGCAGCCGTCACGGCACCGACGCACGGTGCGGTTCCGCTGCACCACGTCACCGCTCCTCGAGCTCCGTTCCATCGGTGGCTTCTAACAATGTAGTTTCCATCGGACAACGCGACCGGAATTCCCACAACGTCGCCGTTGGCGGTGCCAACAAGAGAATTCGACGAATTGATCGTCGATGGGCAACCGGTCGTGCCGCTGCACCGTGTCACCGCTCCTAGATCGACGTTCCCGAGTTCCCAGCTTGGGCTTCCTACCACGTAATCGCCACTCGGAAGCGCGATCACTCCTCCTGTTCCGATCTCGTCGAAAAAGTCGACACCGATCAGCGAATTGTTCGCCGGAATCGTCCCGACGCAGCCCGTCGTCCCATTACACAGCGTGACGGCTCCGAGCTTGAATGGGTGATAGGCATTGCTGCTGACGACGTAATTGCCGTTGGCGAGAACTACCGAAGCCGGTGTTTGTGCACCCAGGCCGACTTGATCTTCAGGATCGGAACCATGCAGGCTGTTAGCCGTGGTGACCGGCCCGGTACAGCCGGATGCCTGGCAAAATGTGACGGCGCCCGCGGTCGCATTCCACTCGAAGCTTGTCACCGTGTATCTACCGCCGGGCAACGGACTTATGCCCCCGCTGCTGATATGATCAAGGCTGTTCGTGCCAACCAGCGAATTCGCGGCAGAAACCGTTCCGGAGCAGCCGGTCACCGCACTACAAAGCGTCGCGGCTCCCGCTTCGTCGGCCGCCCCGTTGTCCCAGAATGGGCTCATCACAACATAATCGCCCGTAGTTAGTACCTGAATGCCGTACGCACCGATCCGATCGTTGGCAGTGCTTCCTTTCAGCGTCGAAATAAGTGTGAGCGTCGTGCCGTCGTACACGTGTACGGCACCGACATCCGCCGTAGCACCGTCGTCATACAGCGGATCCGTCACGACAAAGTTGCCGTTCGGAAGCGCTGTGACCGTATCGCCAAACGTCCCGCTGCCCGCCGGGCCGTTGATGTTGGTCTGAACCTGCGCCGAGGCTGAGAAAACAGCCGCCAAGGTAATGATCGTAATGCCGAAAAATGGACGAAAATATCTCACGCTTTCTTACTCCCAATGTGGTTTCGCCGGAAATTAGGGTCGAGTCGCGGAAACCACGGGCAGATTTCGCGGGTGGTTCAGCCGAAGCCTGACTTGACCGAATTTCCGAATTCAGAGGTATATGCGAAAGAACTCGAAGAAAGGTGACAATTTTTTTGTTAGCTTGGTCGAAAGGCGGGTCGAAGAGGGATTCTAAAGAAGGTTAAGTGTAGAAATCAGCTCGCTCATTGTGCCGATCCTCGATCACCGGCTGGATGACGATACTGCCCATATATTCCTCATCTGCCCAGCATTTATGGCCGTCGATGAAGCAGATGTGGCTGTCTCGGGGCTCGCCCGTGTCAGCGTATTTGGCTATGAACCCGCCGGAGATCGATTCGTTGTGAAAAAGGAGCGGCCGGCCGTTTTCGTCGACCGCCTTCTTTGAACAAGCAAGGCAAAGATGGCGCGGATACCTCTTGCTCGAATACACTTCGGTTCCGCATATAGGGCAGACCTGGACTGCATCGTCGCTCATTTGATGATGCTCTGTATCTCTTTGAAATTCTCGTGCTTCGCGTCGCCCATCATCTCGAACAGGGCCATTTCCGTTGAAGATTCGATAGCCCCGGCACGCGCCATTTTGGCAATGCCCGCCAGCCTGTTGTAATCGAAACGGGACGAAACGCAATCGCAGAGTAAGTGAACTTGAAAGCCGCGTTCGATCAGGTCGTGGGCAGTTTGGTTGACGCAGATATGGGCCTCAATACCGCATAGAACGACCTGCGAAATGCCGAGGCTTGAAAGCGCTTCCGGAAATGTGTCCGCGCGGTATGAGCTGAATGCGGTTTTCTCGATCGGGAAATTCTGTTCGTCGATCACGAGTCGAAGTTCCTCGACTATCGGCCCCAGTCCTTTCGGATACTGCTCGGTCGCGATCACCGGTACGCCAAGGATCTGAAAGCCGTTGACCGCCGTCGCGATCCGCGAAATCAGCCCGCCGAAATCGGGGATGACGTCGCGAAAAGCTTCCTGCACGTCGATAACAACGAGCGCCGCCTTCATCGGATCGAGAATGTTCGCGTGTGCCATATCTACTCGCCGGCCTCCACCTTCTCAGCCCGCTTTTGAGCCAGCCGCTCTTCCCGCTCGCGCATTTCCTTTCGATAGGTCTTAAAGAAGAAATAGCACGCAACAAAACAGACGATGAGTATCAAAACCATCATCGCCGCAATAAAATACAGTTCCGCTCTCTCCGCACCAGGCATGGTTCTAGTCTAAAGTCCAAAGTCCAAAGTCCAAAGTCGACGACGGAAATCAGACGATCGATATTGGAACTTCAACCTGGAACATGGAACGTGGAACTTGGAACCTGGAACTAGCTCGGAGCTTGCCCCGCGGGAAATGCCAGCCTCTCTTCACCGCTAAGCAGGTCGCGGTAAACTCGTGGCAGCGTCCTTACGCGTTGCGAACGGTCGGTCACGACGTGCTGCGTCTCGCCTTCGGCTACAAGCATGTCATCGGATTTTCGATGGACTTCGTAAAAGAAACGAACGCTGCGGCTGCGCACCTCGAGGAGCTTTGTCCGGATGGTCAGGATATCGTCGTAATAAGCGGGATTTTTATATCGGCAGTAGGCTTCAGCGACGACCATCAGAGCATTTTCCTGCTCTTCCATGTCTTTGTAGGCAAACCCGCGGGAGCGACAGAATTCGCTGCGGCCAGTCTCGAACCAGACCAAAAAGTTCGCGTGATGAACGATGCCCATCGCGTCCGTCTCGGCATATCGAACTCTGATCTCGGTTTCGTGCCAGTCCATAGCAGTGCTCAGTGGACAGTGGTCGGTGGTCAGAAAGGCCAATTGACTGGCCACCGACCACCGGCCACTGACCACTCTGGAAAAGATGGCTGGGAGACAGGGATTCGAACCCCGATAGGCAGATCCAGAGACTGCAGTCCTACCATTAGACGATCTCCCAGCGTCCTTTCTAATTTACGAATCGCGGTGGTGTATTGTCAAACTCGCCGTTTATATCTGCAAATAGGACTTATGCGACCTATACGACCTATAAGTCCTATGCCAGAATATGAGTATGTCGACCGAGAAAGAGATACTAACCAACCGCCAGGCGTTTCACGAATACACGATCCTCGATAAATTCGAGGCCGGGGCTGTACTCGTCGGGACCGAGGTGAAATCCATAATGCTCGGGCGGATACAGCTTAAGGAATCGTACGTTTCGATAATCGACGGCGAGGTCTGGCTGCTCGGCGCCCATATTTCGCATTACTCGCACGGGAATATCAACAACCACGATGTCCTACGTAACCGCAAGCTGCTGCTAAACCGCCGCGAGATAGCAAAACTGCAAAAAGAGACGACCGTGAAGGGCATGACACTCGTTGTGACCCGCATATATTGGAAAAATGGCCGTATAAAATTCGAGATCGGCGTTGCCAAGGGCAAGAAACTTTATGACAAACGCGAGACCGAGATGAAGCGAACCGTAGAGAAAGAAACACGCCAAGAGTTGAAACGAGCGACGAGATAAGTTATAGATATAACAACGTTTTTCCTATCACAGACTAATATTTATCGAGGTGTTGATGAAATTCACGGGGATCACCGGAAATTTTACTGAGGCGAATGTCGAAGCCATCGCCGTAGCTGTTTATAAAGGCGAAAAACCGACCGACGCCACGCTCAAAGAGCTGGACAAAATGACCGGCGGAATAATTTCTGCACTCATTAAAGCGGAAGAGTTCAAAGGCGAAGTCAACGAGACGGCTCTGATCCGTTTCGTGCCGAAGGGTAACGTCAAGGCAAGCCGCCTGCTGCTGGTCGGCGTCGGTAACCAGGCGGATTACCAGGCTCACGCCGTTTGCAGACTTTCCGGAACAGCTACGCGATTTCTGCGAAAGCGCAGCATCAAGAGCTTTGCTCTTATTCCGAGAAGCGGTGCGACAGCAACGGAAGTTGCACAGCAGTCGGTCCAGGGCTTTATTACGAGCCAGTTTGAACTCGATAAATACAAGACCAAAGATAAAGAAACCAAACAGGTAACTTCCCTCGCGATCTGCATCCAGGATGCAAAACCCGCTGAGATAAAAGCAGGTATCGCCCGTGGTCAGGCGGTTGGCGAGTCGATCAATTTCACCCGCGACCTCGCCAACGAGCCGCCGAATATCCTAACGCCGACCGAAATGGCAAAGCGTGCTCAGGCGATGGCAAAAGAAGTCGGCCTCAAGTGCGAGGTGCTCGACGAAGCCCGGATGACCAAGATGGGCATGGGTTCGTTGATGAGCGTTTCACACGGTTCATCGCAGCCCGCTAAGCTGATCGTCCTCCGTTACACTCCGGTTAAACCCACGGGCAAGAAAGGTGAACTTCTCGCTCTGGTCGGTAAAGGCATCACGTTTGACACCGGCGGCATCTCGATCAAGCCGGCGGAAGGAATGGACGCGATGAAATACGACATGTCCGGCGGCGGAACGGTCCTCGGAACTATGCGTGCGATCGCCCTGCTCAAGCCATCCGTCCCGGTGATCGGCGTTGTCGCGGCGGTCGAAAACATGCCCGACGGGAACGCTTCGCGACCAAGCGATGTCGTGACCGCGATGAACGGAAAGACCATTGAGATTCTCAACACCGACGCCGAAGGCCGACTTATCCTTGCCGATGCCGTGGCCTACGCCGAAAAACAAGGTGCGACGCGAATTGTTGACATGGCCACGCTTACGGGTGCGGTCATCATCGCTCTCGGATCGCACAACACCGGCATCATGGGCAACGACCAGGCATTCGTGGACGAGATCGTCGCATGCGGAAAGGACACCGGCGAAGGCTATTGGCAGCTTCCGCTGAGCGCGGAATACAGCAAGGACATCCGCTCGGACATCGCCGATATCAAGAATATCGGCCCTCGCGGAAAGGCCGGCACTATAATGGGAGCCGTTTTCATTCAGGAATTCGTCGACAAAGCCAAATGGGCCCACCTCGACATCGCCGGAACCGCGTGGGCCGACAGCGTCCGCCCGCATCAGGCCAAAGGCCCGACCGGCGTCGCGATCCGAACTCTGCTGAACCTCGTGGAGCGTTCGCAGTAGTTCCGAGCCGTCGATAAAGAGATTTTGCGGTAAAACTTTGTATTTCTCTACGGACTTTGCGTCTCTGCGTTAAATGTTGCTACGCGATCACGCACGTTAGTTGGGAATACCTATTAATCAACGGAGGCACCTATGAAAACTCTGGCCCGTTCCCTTTTTGTCGGCTCGAACAATCTCGTAACCGGCTGTATCGCCCTTGCTGTCGTGCTCTCGATCGCTTTGGGCTGCAACTGCAACAAGGATTTCGACCTTGCCAACATGGGCAAGGAAAATAACACAACTACATCGAATACCGCCAGCAACTCGACCACGACCTCGGGCGATTCGCTGCCATCGGAATCGGTCACCGAAGGACTTGTGAAAAACACGCTGGACCTCTTCGCCGATGCGGTCGACAGCGGTGATTTCGCGGAACTGCATTCCAACGCGTCACGCGATTTCCAGTCGACGTACACCGTCTCGCAAATGGCGACCGCCTTCAAGTCGTACACAGACAAGAAACGCACCGTCGTTCCCATTTTGGAAAAGACTCAGGGAATGTCGGCAAAATTCAAGAGTGCACCTTCGATACGCACCGAACAGGGCCTAAAAATTCTGGTTGCCGAGGGCGAGTTTGCGACGAAGCCCTTCAAGACCCGATTCGATTTCGAATACGTTAACCGTGGCGGCGAGTGGAAACTCCTAAAGCTCGTCATCAATATTCCTTAAAGAGGAAACTGGAGAAAATTTTATGAAAACCATCACAAACAAACTAGGCGCCTTCGTTGGGATCGCCGCCATTATGATCGCGGCTCTCGCCTGCGGATCGAGCACACCTCCTCCGCCGGCTTACGTCGGTGTCTGGACCGGTGCCGACGGAGCGTTGATAACGATTCGAGCCGATGGCGGTGCGGACTACAAATCGGGCGGCACCAGCGTTACCGGCGGCAGTGTGACCATTGATGAAGCCGCGAAAACTATGAAGATCGGCCTCGCCGGACTTGGGCCGACGTTCAAGATCGATAAAGCCCCTTCGGGCAACGAAATGACCCTCGACGGTAACGTTTTCAAGAAGTCGGGTGGCGGTTCGACCTCGTCAAATTCGTCTTCGACCTCGTCCAGTTCGAAACCTGAAATTCCCGCTAACGACAAGCTTCAGACACTTGTAAAATCCACCTTCATGGACTTCGGCGACGCGATCCAGAACGAAGATTTCACCGATTTTCACAAGAAAGCCGCCAAGGTCTGGCGCGATTCCTCGTCGCCGGAGGAAATGGACAAGGCGTTCGCCGTTTTCATCGATAACAAGGCGAATTACGACTTCAAAAAGGCCATTTCGTCGCTCGACGCCGCGTTCACACCAGCTCCGGCTATCGAGCAGGTCTCCGGCCTCGACGCTCTAGTCGTAAAAGGAAATTACCCGACCAAACCAGAAGCGACCAACTTCGAGCTGAAGTACACGCAGGAAGACGGCAACTGGAAACTGATCGGCATCAACGTGAAAACGTCGAAGCAGTAAAAAAGGCTCCCCTCCTTACAAAGGAGGGGTGGCCGCCGTTTCGGCGGACGGGGTGGTTCTCTACTCACGCCCGCACGCAACGTAAGATTGCAATTAACTTATGAAGATCCACGAATACCAAGGTAAAGCGATCCTTAAAGAATTTGGCGTTCCCGTTCCGCGGGGCATGGTCGCACGCACGGCAGACGAAGCTGAAGCGGCCGCCCGCGAACTCGGCGGTGATATCTGTGTTGTAAAGGCCCAGATCCACGCCGGCGGACGCGGCAAAGGCGGCGGCGTTAAGCTCGCCAAATCGCCGGAAGAAGCGCGCCAGATCGCCAGTGAAATACTCGGCATGCAGCTCGTCACCCACCAAACCGGCCCCGAAGGCCGCGAGGTCAAAACGCTGCTAATCGAAGAAGGCCTGCCGATCGACAAGGAATTCTACCTCGGTATCACGCTCGATCGTGTCTCCGGCCGCAATGTCTTCATGGCCTCGTCCGCGGGCGGCATGGATATTGAAAAGGTTGCTGAAGAAACGCCGGAACTTATCCTGAAAGAAACGATCGACCCGGCAGTCGGCCTTCGCGGATTTCAGGCGAGAAAACTAGCTTTCGGCCTCGGCATTCCGAACGAGCTGATCAATCAGGCCGCTTCGTTCATGCTGAAACTCTACGAAGCGTACGAAAAGACCGACGCCTCGCTCGTCGAGATCAATCCGTTCCTGCTCACTAAGGACAACCGCCTGATCGCCCTCGACGCAAAGGTCAATTTCGACGACAACGCGATGTTCCGTCACAAGGATTACGCCGAACTTCGCGACCTCAACGAAGAGGAACCGCTCGAGATCGAGGCTTCGAATCACGACCTCAACTACATCAAGCTCGACGGCAACATCGGCTGCATGGTCAACGGTGCCGGCCTCGCGATGGCGACGATGGATATCATCAAGCTCCACGGCGGCGAACCAGCCAACTTCCTCGACGTCGGCGGAGGTGCCAGCCAGGAACGCGTCGAACAGGCATTCCGCATCCTGCTTTCGGACAAGAACGTCAAAGCCGTGCTGGTAAACATCTTCGGCGGCATCGTCCGTACCGACATGGTCGCCCGCGGCGTAGTTGAAGCGGCCAAGAACCTCGGCGTCTCGATCCCCATCGTCGCCCGGCTCGAAGGCACGAACGTCGAAGAAGGCCGCCGCGTCCTCGCCGAATCCGGCATCGGCATCATCACCGCCCAGGGCATGACCGACGCAGCTCAAAAGGCGGTAGCGGCCGCGGCATAGCGGGGTAAAAAGTAGCTGTTACTGACGTTCCAAAACCATTATTATGGTTATTGATGAATTTATTTGGCTTCCGAGCATCGTCGAGAAGCTGGAAACAAAACATCATGTAACCCAAGACGAAGCAGAAGAGGTATTTTTTAACGGTGCCAGATATCGTTTCGTTGAATCGGGACATCAAAAGGGTGAAGATGTTTATTCGGCAGCGGGACAAACGGATTCGGGTCGTTATTTGATCGTCTTTTTCATTCATAAAGCACCAAAAGCCGCACTGGTGGTAAGTGGTCGTGACATGGATCGAAAAGAACGCAAACGCTATGATCGGAAATAAGAGAACAATTCCAACGAGTATTTCAAAAGCGAGTTCGTACGAGGAGATCGGAGAATTTTGGGATACCCATAGTCTCGATGATCACTGGGATGAGACCAAGTCGGTCGAATTCGAAGTGACTGCACGGCCGCGAAAGCGCATTGCTGTAGAACCGCAGATCTATCAGGCCCTTGAAGCCGAGGCCCACCTTCGCGGCCTTGTTCCTGAAGCCCTTGCAAATCTCTGGTTGGCGGAAAAGCTGCATCCATCCAAATAAGAGCCTTTACAAATACAACCATCACAAATATAATGACCAGAAACGACTTCTGGTCATTTTTTAATTTATGAAGCAAGGATCAAAACAGCAAAGCACACGCGACTCGATACTTGACGCGACAGATCGCCTTCTCGCCCGGGCCGGCTACAAGAAGATGACCATCGATGATCTCGCCCGCGAGGTTGGCATCGGAAAAGGCAGTGTTTATCTGCACTTTACGAGCAAGGAGGAGATCGCTCTTTCGCACATCGATCGCATCATCGAGCGGCTCAAAACAAAACTCGTTGAGATCTCAGAAAAGCGAACGCCGGCATCAGACCGGCTGCTCGAAATGCTCGAGTTCCGCGTGCTCTTCCGTTTCGACAGCGTTCAAAATTATTCGCAGAGCCTGAACGAACTGCTCGCCCATGTCCGGCCCCGCCTTCTCGAACGTCGTGAAAAGTATTTCGGCGAAGAGGCCGCGATCTTATCCACGGTCGTGGCTGAAGGGCAAAAGGCGGGTGATTTCGCTGACGGCGACCCGCTCGATCTTGCCCGGACGATGGTCACGGCGACAAATTCCCTGCTTCCCTACAGCCTCAGTGCCTTCGAACTAGGCAATAAAAAAATACTTCAGAAAGCGACCCGAAATGTCGGTGAAATGCTCGTACGTGGCATTCGAAAATAGGCCTCATTCATATAACTAAAGGAGTACCATTATGCAATTTATATCGTGTTCTCGAATTTTGATCGCCATGTTCCTGCTTAGCCTCGCGGCCGTCGCCCAGCAGGCGCCGCCAGATAAGCCGATCGACGCGGCCACCAAGGCACAGGTCGTCGACACTCTTCTGAAAGAACTCAACGACGGCTACGTTTTTCCCGAGGTCGCAAAACGGATGGAAACGGACGTCCGTTCGCGGATCGCCAACAAAGAATATGAGGCTGTCACTAGCTCGCGTGCATTCGCTGAAAAGCTAACCGCCGACCTTCAATCCGTCAGCAAAGACAAGCATTTGCGTGTTCGATTTTCAGCCGAGCCCATTCCGGCCAGAACCCAGCGTAACGAGCCGAGCCCGGAAGAGCGTGAGCGTGGTGCGTGGATGAACAAACGCATCAATTTCGGCTTCGAAAAGGTCGAGCGGCTGAACGGAAACATTGGCTACATCGATCTGCGCGGTTTTAACGACCACGAAGCCGGTGCCGAAACCGTCGCCGCGGCGATGTCGTTTCTGCAGAATACCGAAGCGATCATCTTCGACCTGCGTCAAAACGGCGGCGGGAATCCGTTCATGATCGCCCTCATCAGCTCGTACCTGTTCGGTGATAAGCCCGTTCATCTCAACGACATGTACTGGCGAAAGAGCGGCAAGACCGATGAATTCTGGACAAAGCCCGAGCAGGCAAAACTGAAGTTTCCGAACAAGGACATTTACGTTTTGACCAGCAATTACTCTTTCTCTGGTGCCGAGGAATTCACGTACAATCTCAAGAACCTGAAGCGTGCAACGATCATCGGCGAAACGACCGGCGGCGGTGCCCATCCGGGCGGAATGGTCAGGCTGAGCGACCATTTCGGAGTTTTCATCCCGGTTGGCCGGGCGATAAATCCGATCTCGAAAACCAACTGGGAAGGAACCGGCGTCGAGCCCGACATCAAGCTGCCGAAGGAACAGGCACTAAAAACCGCCTACCTGATGGCGCTCAAAAAATCGCTCGGGAATATCAAGGACGAACAGGTCAAGAACGGCGTAAATGGCCTGATTGAGCAAACGCAAAAAGAGCTGGACGAGCTGAAAGCAACGGCGAAGAAATAGTGAGTCAAGGCAAAAGCCCGCGCGTGAGCAAGGGCGATTCGCGCACGTTGGAGGAATCGCCGTTGCTTACGCGCGGGCTTTTGCAATAGAAGCGATCAATATCTAACGCTTCCAATAATTCTTTATCTTCAGATCGAGATAGGGAAAAGCGCAGTATTCTACGAAGCGTCCGGAATCACGCAGTTTCTGGACCATTTTGACGGCCGCGTCGGCGTTGCGGGTGTGGACAATGATCGTCGCGGCCCTTTGCAAGTCGGGGTTGTCGTGCAGGAATTCGGCGATCGCATAGCCGGTCGAATGAAAGTCGTCGTGATCGTTCGATTCGTAATGATGCGGCAGCAGGTCGTGGTCCAGGAAGATCGCGTCGTAGCGGTCGCCGCTCAGTAATTCCTTCGCCTCCTCCACGGTCGCGGCGATAGCCAGCTCGTCTCCTTCAAATCTTTTCCGAAACCACCGATGCCGCCGCTCGTCATCATCAAGCAGCATTACGCTGATCGGATTACGTTCGGCACTTAGGTCGGCGAGGCCGAGTTTGATCATTATGCTCTTGATCAGGCTCATAAAAGCGGGCAAAACCAAAGCGATAATTCTAGCACATCCGCCCAAGTACGCATTCTCGGCATTTTAAGCATTTTGCGTCATTTTGAGCATAATCGGCATTGTCGGCATAAATGCATTTATTTTTTTGACGGTTTCGAGTAGGTTTGTATCCATGAACACTCGTGCCGTCTGTGACAACCACTCGAAACTTTCCGTCAAGCTCCCGCAATTCGCTCGTCATGAAAAGCTAGCATTCATCGAACGGGTCTGCGCGCTCCTGATCGAAAGCCGCTTCGACAATGGCCATGCCGAAGAGTGGGAGCACTGGTGTTCATCGTCCGAAGATGATCTCGACGAAGTGATCTGGGATAAACCCAAATACGCACCACCCGGCGACGATAGTTCTAAAATCCGTTCAGCAGCGGGCTTGCCCGCCATCGCCCACAACGTCACAAGGGCAAGCCCGCGGCTGAACCACCTGGGCTTTTGGGACGCATTTTCTCAATGCGCCATCTCGGCAACCCACCCCGCCCGCGGTTCGCCCCAATGATCCGACGCCGCCCTGTTCACCTTTCACCGTTAACTTTTGACTGGATATTTGACAACCTTGGATCTGGGACGCAGGCGACGAGTCTGGGACGCACTCACGACGGGTCAGTACCGGGAACGGTAGTGACCGGGGATCGTCCAACTCACAGCATCACGAACTTCTTGGGACGCACACGACGAGTCAGTACCGGGAACGGTAGTGACCGGGGATCGTCCAACTCACAGCATCACGAACTTCTTGGGACGCACACGACGAGTCAGTACCGGGAACGGTAGTGACCGGGTCAACCCGCAGGACCATGAACTTCCTGGGACGCACACGACGAGTCAGAACCGGGAACGGTAGTGACCGGGTCAATTCACGGCACCGCGAACCTGGGACGCATCACGGATCCGGCACTGCTTCAACCGCAGATGACGCAGATAGCACAGATAAAAACCGGATCAAAAAATATCTGCGTCATCCGCGCTATCTGCGGTTAGATCTCCTCGCATACCACGCGGCAACATTTTGGGACGCAACATCACAACCGCGAACGAGGGAATGTTATAATCATCAAAATAATGCCAAACGAAAAGCCGAAAGCTCATGCCCTGACAGCCGTACCGAAGCGCGTCGTCACTGACCCGGAAATTTGCCCGAAATGTGACGGGACCGGAATGGAGATCGTACCCGAAAAAGGCGCCCGGATCTGTGATTGCCGGAAGCTGAAGGCAAGGCAGGGCCAGTTTGAGAGTGTGCGGCTGCCGCGGCGATACGACGGATTTCACTTCTCGAACTACAAGCCGCAGAACGCATCGCAGACCGAGGCATTCAGGTTCGCTCAGGCGTTGACGCACGAATATCCGGCGGTCGATCGCGGGCTTCTTCTGATGGGAACCGTTGGAGTTGGCAAGACTCATCTGGCTGTTTCGATCCTCAAAGGGTTGACCGAACGCGGCTTTGGCTGCCTATTCTACGAGTTTGGGACGCTTTTGAAGGAGATACAGGACTCATATAATCCGAACACGCACACCTCGGAACTCGGCGTGCTCGGCCCCGTTCTGAATACCGAGATCCTCGTCCTCGACGAGCTCGGTGCCTCGAAACCGACCGACTGGGTCAGAGACACAATGGCCCACGTGATCAACAGCCGGTACAACGACCGTAAGCTCACGATCTTCACGACCAACTACCTCGACGACCGTAAAACCGACCGCGAAGAAACGCTCGAAGACAGAATTGGGACGCGGCTGAGATCGAGGCTATTCGAAATGTGCAAAACGGTAACGATGGACGGGCGGGATTATAGGCGAACCTTCGACAAGCCCAATGCCCAAGCCCGTGGGTGAGCAAAGGGCGAGCTCTAATAGCTCCCCGCAACGATGGTCGATTTCACGCCGCTTGCTTCCTGGGCGATCTTGACGCCGACCGAAGCTCCTATGCGTGTGGCACCGGCCTCGAACATCGCTCGAGCATCGTCGATGCCCTTTACGCCGCCGGAAGCCTTTACCCCGAGAGCACTTCCGACCGTTCGACGCATCAGGGCTACGTCGTTGGCGGTCGCTCCGCCCTTAGCAAAACCGGTCGAGGTTTTAACAAAATCAGCCCCGGCATTCTTAGCGGCAAGACAGGCTCGAACTTTCTCATCGTCGGTGAGCAGAGCGGTTTCGATGATGACTTTACAGAGGATGTTGTTCTCATGGGCCGCATCGGCAACAGCCCGGATATCGTCTTCGACCAGGCAGTCGTCACCTGATTTGAGGGCACCGATGTTGATGACCATATCAACCTCGCGGGCTCCGTTGAAGATCGCTCGGCGAGTTTCGTAAGCCTTAACATCCGGCAGCGTCGCTCCAAGCGGAAATCCGATAACGGTGCAAACCGGCACGCTGGTTCCCTTAAGAAATTCCGCAGCTTTTTTTACCCAGCCGGGATTTACACAGACGGAGGCAAAGCCGAACTGGGCCGCTTCGTCGCAAAGCTTTTTGATATCGGATTCCGAAGCCTCGGGCTTGAGCAAAGTATGATCGATCAACGATGCCCAATCGCCAGCCGTCGCCGATTCGCCCAGCACGATCCCGATCCGCTCAGCCCCGGCATCTACTATGCGCTGCACGTCGGCATGGCAAAACGTAGGGCAATCGTCACCGCCAAGCTTGGCCAGGACAAGGTCGGTTATCTGTTCGATCAGTTTTTCGTAATTGCCGTTTATCGAATTCACAATATGTACGATTCTAACCCGCTACTTGCACGGTCATATTCTTGTAGTCAATTTCTAGCGTTGAGTCGATTAACATCTGGGTTCCGATCAATGACTCATCGTTCTCGCTTACCAAAATCAAAACGATGCGTTTCGTTCCCTACCAGACGACCGTTCCGGACGCGATCGCGACCTCAGTCGTATGATTCTCAACCATCACGATCGACTCGGCCCCTACAATTTCAAGGGCATTCTCTTCGACAAACTTTCGGGGTAAGAGCAGTAACCCATTGAAGCCGGTGTCGAGCGAACAATCGATTCGTGAGCCGTTTTCTAGCTTGATCGAAAGAACCGCCTCCAAATTTTCGTTGACTACGCCCTTTTCCTGAGCCATGAACCTCCGACCTTATGCGCAAATTCAAAGCCGATCTTTCGAAAGTGAAACTTGCTGCCAGGCATTTTCTTTTTCGCCTTCAGCATTACCTGGACTTCGTCCTTATCGATCTCATACCTCTTTAGATATGGTTCGATTGCGATGAATTCGCCGGCATGATCCGGTTCAAGAAGCGGTTTTAACTTCTCCTCGTAGAATTTTTTGCCAAGCTTGGCTAGTTCGCCGAGATTATTTTGATTCGTCATACGAAACCTAAGCTCTCAAAGCAAGTTTAGGACGATTTCTACCGGTTGTCACTTGATATATTGTCGCTCGATCGACACGATCTTCTCCACGCGCCTTTTATGACGATCCTCAGAAATTTCAGTGCCGATAAAGGCGTCAACTATCGCCTTGATCTCGTCGAAACTGTTTTGTCCGGAGCCGAGCGTCAGAACGTTCGCCCCGTTGTGTTCGCGGGAATTTTTGGCGAGGGCGGTCGAATAACAGGCTGCCGCTCGTACGCCCGGAACTTTGTTGGCGGTCATCGAGCTTCCTATCCCTGCACCGTCAATGATAATGCCTATATCAACCTGGCGGCCGCTGACCGAGCGGGCAACGGCATGGGCGAAATCGGGATAGTCGACCGCATCTTCGCTATTCGTGCCGAAATCGCGGACGTTGATGCCGACGTCGGTCAGGTATGATTTGAGCTGCTCCTTGACCTTAAAACCGCCGTGATCACAGCCGAGCGCGACCGAGCGGACCTTGGTCGCAGCGGCTCGCGGCTGTTTTCGAATCAGTTCGAGCTTTCGATCTTTGACAATATCCTCGGCCAGAGCCGTAAATTTAGCCGTCGCTGAAATACGAACCCGAGCACCTTCCTCCAGACCGCGGAGGTCGTCTTCGGTAAGTAGAGACTTTGCCGATTCGTCGCGGTCCCATTCGCGGCTTAATTTAGCCTGGAGCGAATTAACGACCAAGTGCTGCGGATCGTTATTTGACGTGGGGCAACTTTCGCCCTCTGTCGGCACGGTTGCCAAGACCTGACGAACCAGATCGCGAACGCGGTCTCTTGTTTCCGTTGAAACATCAGCCATAAGTTTGAACACTCTGGGTTCTTTGCGAACTATCGGATTTAACACAAAGGTTCGTAAAGGAAACTGCAAAGAAAATCGGGCAAAACTTGAATCTAATTCCCTGTTGAAATAGTATTTCCAAATACCGATTCTTTCAAACCAGAGAGGAAAATTATGACGGCCGAAACTGCACAGACCGCATCGACGGAGTTTACCAACCCTAACCTTGAAGTAATGTTCAGCGGCGAGCAAATACGCGACCGTATCGCCGAACTTGGGCGCGAATTGACCGCCGAATACACCGGCAAAGACCTCGTCCTGGTCGGCATCCTGAAAGGCTCGGTCATATTCCTCGCAGATCTCATGCGCGAGATCGATCTTACGCTAAAGATCGATTTCATGGCTGTCTCGAGCTACAAGGACGAGTTGAAATCCACCGGCGATGTCGAGATCCTAAAAGATCTGACTAACCCGATCCGCGACAAACACGTGCTGATCGTCGAAGACATCGTTGACACCGGCCTGACTTTGACGCGTCTTATTGAAATTTTGAGTTCACGCGGTGCCGCATCGATCAAGATCGCCACGTTTCTGGATAAGCCGGAGCCCCGAATCAATAAACAGTTGAAGGTCGATTACACCGGTTTCGTCATCCCAAACAAGTTCGTAGTTGGTTACGGGCTTGATGCGGCGGGAAGATATAGAAATCTTCCATTTATTGGTGTAGTTAAAGATCCATCTGCTGCATAGTTTTTGGGCGCTAAAAGAGCGAAAGCAAAACAACACAATTTGAAAATGCCCATTTAGCATCGTTCGCGCATTTAGCGGGCAAACTAACTTGACCAAAGCCGACCACCCACGTATAATTCAAGTTTTTCGACTTGTGCCTAGATTTGCGCTTGTCGTTTAGGAGCTAACACAAATGAGTTACGCAATTATCAAAACAGGCGGTAAGCAGTTTGCGGTCGAGAGCGGCCAGACGCTTCGCGTTCCGACGATCAGTGCAGATGCGGGAGCCAAGGTCGAGATCGATACGCTATTCGCAGATGGCAAAACGGCCGCCGCGACCCTAAGTGCAACTGTCGTCAAGCACGGCAAAGGCGATAAGATCATCGTCTTCAAAAAGAAACGCCGCAAGCAATACAAACGCAAGCAAGGGCACAGGCAAGGGTTTACCGAGATTACGATCGACTAGGAATTGATAGTGGGTATTCGATAATTGATAGTTCACCGAAACTGTCCACTGTCCACTGTCCACTGTCCACTAACAATATGGCACATAAGAAAGGTGTAGGTTCATCCAGAAACGGCCGCGACTCAAATGCACAGCGGCTTGGGCTCAAAAAATTCGGCGGCGAGCACGTGCTCGGCGGCAACATCATCGCACGTCAGCGTGGCACCAAGTGGAAGCCGGGCAACAACGTCGGCCGTGGTAAAGACGATACGCTGTTCTCGCTGATCGAAGGTTTTGTAAAATTCGAAAACAAAGGCCAGAAAGGCAAGTTCATCAGCGTTTACGCCGAAGGCTCCCCGGAACTCGCTTCCGCTTCATAATTGATCCGACAACGGTTTTGAGAAAAGCGCATGTCTGCGGGCGTGTGCTTTTTTGTTCACATCGATTGCTATCTGATATAGAATTGGAACGACGAAACCGGGGCAAGACATAATCGCTAAGGGGATGCAGGATCTTTCAGAAAACCGTGAGACGATCGACTCGCTGCTCGTCCAGATTGGCCGGCCGCGGCTTCGCAAGCTTGGTTTCGCGGTTCCGCCACTCACCGGCGAATTGCCGGAGCACCGACTTTACAGATTACTCGCCACGGTCGATCCCGACACGGCACATTCCCGATACAATGCACTTATTCGCCGTTTGGTCAGCTTCGAACGCGCAGCCGAATGCGGGATCTAGCAACCAAAGAAACGATAACGGAGTTTATGCGACTCTTCGGTCGGCTCGCTCGGACCGAGGTTTCCGTCTATCTTACCGGCGTCTCGACAGCAGTGATCGAAGGCTGGCGCAACGCGACGTTGGACGTAGATCTTCGTTTTGAGCCCGAACTCGATGAGATGGTTCGGGGCATCCCGGCAATAAAGGAAAAGCTGCGGATCAATGTCGAGATTGCGGCTCCGTCGGATTTTGTTCCTGAACTTCCTGGATGGCGAGACCGGTCGATCTACATAGGCCGCGAAGGCAAGACAACCTTTTTCCAATACGATGCCTACAGTCAAGCCCTTTCGAAGCTGGAGCGAGGACACGAAAAAGATCTGGTCGATGTCGAAGCGATGTTTGAACGAGGCTCGATCGTACCTAAAAAACTTCGCAGGTATCCGGCTATCAGTGCTGAAAAGTTCGGCGAAACGGTCCGGCGGTGGTGCGATCTACATGAATAGCTACGTTTGCCATCTAATGATTCATGCCTTTTTCAGTTTCCCAAGTAACTTTTTTCAAGTATTTTTGTCCAGTATCGGTTCGACGCCACTTGACTCGAAGTACCGGCTGCGAATGGCTAACTGTGGTAACCAAAATAGTTCCGGAACTACCGGATTTTGTGAAGCAAGATACCCACAAACTTTTCCACAGGAAAGTCACAGAACGCCTGTATTTCTTGGGCAAAAGTTAAAGTATTTTCTACTTGACTTCAAAAATAACGGGTGTAGGATGATTACACAGTCGAGGTTGCTTACGGGCACTTTGACCGGCACCGAGAGGTGGAGCGGACGCGGTGACGCGATCGCTTGAGGGCAGAAGAAGCGGAAAAGCTGCTGCCTGGTACGCTCGGAGTCGAAGCCGAAAGGCTTGTGCGAAAGGAAGGTCTTCGGATCGTCCGGGTTCGAGGGATAAAAACCTCGGACGCTTGAACGGAAATGATCAACCGATCAGGTGCATGACGCCGCCCAGCGAAAACTTATTCTTCGGAATAAGCGGTACGCAGGGCCTCGTTGCCGGGAACGTAACCGGCGGTGGAGGAAAAGCCACCACAACAAAAACCTAACGGCATCGTGCTTAAGTGTAAACGGGTCGACTAGTTCGATTCGGATGCTGACCGGGGTGGGTCGCCCGCAGGACCGCTTCGGAATACAAAAGACCGGTGATTCGAACGTGTACATGCGAGAATCACCAACCCTTTGAAGGAGTCGCTTCGGCGACTGTGGATAAGAAAATCAAAGCGTCGATAGCTGGCAACAGAGATCGACGCTTTTGATTTTTTATGGCCTTGAATTTGAAGCGATCGGAAACGGCGTTCCTTTGGTTGGCACACGAGCGGCCATCGCTTTACCTTCAGCGGAAGTCCACGGTTGGCCATAGAAGAATGAGTTCGACGGCCCCGCAAGACGCTTGTCGAGGAAACTTCCGCCCGCGGGGATCTCCATATCGATCAAATACGTATTGTAGCCGAGGTTAATGTTGCCTCGCTGCTCAGGATGCAGTTCGGGCAATCCATTCGGGCCGACCTTAAAGCGAATGGTGCGCCAGACGACCCCCTTGGTCGATATTTTGCACTCCCAGTTGCCTTTGTAAGTTTCGATCGCTGGCCGATTTTCGCGAGTCTTTCGCCATGTTATCGGCAGGCTGGTCTTGACCATTTCAAAACTAATCTCCTCTTCGTAAGGCAGTCCGGCTTTATACTTCGGCGTTAAGCGATCCTGATGTATCTCGCGATAACGCCGTTCGTATTTCGAAACAGCTTGCGTTGCATACGGCAGCGGCCCGGGCATCGGAACAGGCGAACCGTTGGCAGTGCAGGCGACTTCGCCATGCGGTGGTACAACGCCCTCATCACTTGGCGAAAGACTAAAGTGAAGCTCGATCAGATTCTCACCACTGCGATCAGGCCGGTCCGTTACGTCGAAGTATGGAATGTAGTTCGTCGGCCTTAAAAAGATAAATGCCACAGGAGCTTCGTTATGGCGGTTGACGATATACCGTGGCGGTTCATTTCCGGGCTGCTGTCCGGACGGCACGCGCATGATCGGTCGAACATCGATCTTGTAGGTTCGGACCAGCTTTTCCGATTTCGTATCGCCGTTGACCGTAAGGACCTGAACGTCAAATTCGCCAGTTTCTTTCGTAACTGACTTCCCTTGCCAACATTCGGCGGTGCGCATGAAGCTCTCGTCGACATCGTTGCCCGACTTTCTGTAGGCGTAGGTCTGGCAATTGGTGCTGAAAACCTCGCGACCACCTTTCGATACAACAAATTTCAGCCCACTCCCGTTCGGGTAATTCCCGATCACCCGTACCCAATACTTCAGCGTCCATCCCATGGCCACCGGCGCCTGGTTAACGCCAATGTTTTCGCTTACCGCGAACGCCTCGAACCAAGTAAATCCATCGTCGACGACATCTTGGCGCGTTCCGAATACGGGCATCACAAAAACGCCAAAGACGATCACAACTGCCATACTATAAAAAACTTGCTTCACTCAATGCTCTCCTTCGGAAATGAAGATCGGAATAAACCTACCGCAAATCTCGACCGGTGCCAAGTCTTACGGACACGCCTGTGGATTGGCCGACAAAACTCCCGCATTCGAAACCGTGATCTTAAAGCAACTGCCATTCGGCGACTGAATGATCAGGCTGTTCGGATTATTCTCGATAAAGAGGTTCCCCACTACATGAAGCCGCGCTCTTGGCGCGGTTGTGTTAATTCCAACGCTCGTCGTCGCAGTAGCTCCATTAACTCCACTGGAGCTCCCGAGTACAATCGAATTATCTTGCGAGACGGCAGCCCTCGCACCAATGGCCGTCGCGTTTGTCAGATCGCTTGCCAGGACATTCGCATTTGCACCGATCAGCGTATTACTTGAGCCCGAGATATTGCTTTCGCCGGCATTCTTACCAAAATAGGCATTGTTAATTCCTGTCGTGTTATCGAT
Source organism: uncultured Chloracidobacterium sp. (assembly GCA_964410495.1). Classification (GTDB taxonomy): domain Bacteria; phylum Acidobacteriota; class Blastocatellia; order Pyrinomonadales; family Pyrinomonadaceae; genus OLB17. Next base: position 2,932 of record CAYPGP010000033.1, on the reverse strand, counting down.
TCCCGCGTTCCGGCCGAAAAACGAGTTGCTCGAACCTGTCGAGTTCGATTGGCCGGCAGCAAGGCCGAAGAAAGCATTATCGCCGCCTGTGGTGTTCGCGGACCCCGCCGACCTGCCGAAAAATGCGTTTGAAAAGCCTGTAGTATTCGAATCCCCCGCGAAAGCTCCAAAGAATGAATTGTCACTGCCGGATACGTTGAACCGCCCGGCACTTGCGCCGAAGAATGAGTTATTACTGGCGAGACCGTTCGTTGAACCCGCGAAGCTTCCGAAAAAAGAGTTTTGATTGCCGACGTTGAATTCGCCCACATTGTTGCCGAAAAACGAATTTTGGCTTGCCGTTGTTGAAGTACTTCCTGTACTCGCTCCAAAGTACGAGTTTCCCTCCCCCGACAAATTGTTTTCTCCTGAGTTCGAACCGAAGAATGAATTTTCATCTCCGCTTGTGTTCGATGCTCCGGCGCGCGAACCAAAAAATGAATTAGAAGTTCCCGAATTGGCCGCCCCCGCCGCTTCTCCCGCAAATAAGTTTAAGGAGCCAGCTCGGCTAAGTATGCGACTGCCGTTTATGTTGAATTGAGTGCCGGCGTTTAATACGAGGGCCGTTCCCGTGCCGTCAATATTGAAGTTTGCACCCGATTGCAATGTAGTTTGATTCTGGATCCCACCGCCGCCTCCGCTAGTTGAGGCAATTGTCAACGTATTGCCGCTCGGCGTTATCGTGATGTTTGTACCAGCTGCAAGAGTAACGCTGTCTCCGAGGCCATTTAGGCTCTTGACGACCTGACCGGCCCCGATCTTGGCGGCGGTCACCGCGCCGTCCGCGATATTTGCGGTCGGTATTTGGCCCAAACGGGCATTGGCGAGCGTACCCGTCGTGATGTTTGTCGCGTTCAGGTTCGTTAGCCCTGATCCGTTTGCCGTCAAAGTCCCCGGTATCTGAACCGTATCTTGCCCCGCGCTTCGGCCGAGAACGATCGTATTGCTCGTTGAAACCACTGCTGAAGCCCCGATCGCAGTCGCGAAGTTCAGGTTCCCTGCCCCTACGTTTGTACCGTCGCCGATAAGCGTATTGTTGCTGCCAGTTACGTTTCCGAACCCAGACAGTGTGCCAACAAACGTGTTCGAGCTGCCGCTCGTGTTGCTATTCCCGGCGTTAGCTCCAAAAAAGGAGTTTTCGCTTCCGTCCACGTTGTTAAATCCGGACGAACGGCCAAAGAAAGAATTCGTGCTGCCGGTAGTGTTTAATATTCCGCTGCTTCGGCCAAAAAATGAGTTAGCACTTCCGGAGGTATTGGTAAAGCCCGCGGCATTTCCAAAAAAAGTATTAGATGATCCCGAAGTATTTCCGCTTCCCGCGGCACGTCCCCCAAAGACATTCTCGGTTCCGGCTATGCTGAGAACTCTCTCGCCAAGAATATTGAACTGGGTTGTGGCGTTCACAGCATTACCGGTAAGAGTGCCGCCGACAGTTCCGTTCCCGCTGATGTTGAAATTCGACGTCCCCTGCTGCGTTAATGAGTTTTGGATGTAAGCCCCACTGCCGGATGGAAAGTCGGCGGGCTGTATTACCGAACTCGTCCAGTTCGTGCCATCGCTGCGCAAGAAACGGCCCACCGGTCCGGGGACCGCCAGGCCGGTGCCTCCACGAGCGGTCGAGAGAGTACCGGTGGTGATTGCGTCGCCGTTAAGATTTGTAAGGCCCGATCCGTTACCCGTGGTAGTCAGGTAAGCGCTGGCGGGTTGGCCGCCGAGCTGGAGAGCGTTACCCGCGTTAGTGGCACTTGCGACGATGCCCGTTACGCTGGCTCCGGAAATTGTTGCATTGCTCAAGACCCCTACAACCTTCGAACCCGCAATGCCGACGACCTTTGCATCGGTTACCGAGCCGTCAGCCAACTGCAGCGTATTTACGCCGCCGTTGGCGATCGACAAAGCTACATTGCCACTCGCACCGCCGCCGGTCAGCCCCGTGCCCGCCGTCACTCCCGTAATAGTTCCACCACCGCCACCCGTGCTCGTTTCGTCGGTCGCTGGCTGCCATTGGCCGATGGTGCTGTTAAATTTTAGGACTTGTCCATTCGCCGGAGCTGTCGTCGAAACGTTTGTCCCGCGAAGCCTCGCGACGGTTGTCGCACCTTGCGTTCCCGTGACATCGCCGGCGACCGGCCCCGTAAAGCTAACCGCGGTTGTCGCGGTGGTCGCGTTCTGAGCGTTCGTCGCGGTTGTGGCGTTAATTGCATTAGTCGCCGTAGCCGCCGTATCAGCCGCGAGACTCTTGATCGAATATGGCGAACTTGCGACTCGCTGGCGGGGAGCCAGCGTCGTGTATGGGCCACCGCCGGTTGTTCTGATCCGGATCTCAAGCCAGCGCTCCGCACCCGGAAAACTGGAGCCGAAATCGAGATTTACGGAAAAAATGCCATTCGTAACCGTTATTCCGGTCCGATTCAGCGTCGAGCCGACCTGCGGTCCGCCGAGCTGCGATTCAAACAGCGCAAACTCAAAATCGAACTGCCCGTTCGCCGGTGAACCGGTGTTCGTCAGGTTTCCCTGATACGAAAAATCTGTACTCTGAGCAAAAGCGCTTGAACAGAACGCAAAAACAATAATCGCTACGGCAAACAATCGCAAACTTCTCATCGCGTTTTCCTCCTTTGCCTTAAGGCTTCTCGATCTTGTGTACATTCACTTTGCAGCGATCCTTTTCGTCGGCAGCGGTCGAGCCCGTAAGTTTCGCTAACTCGCCAGCGACTATCGTCTTGTTGTCGTGGGTAAATGCCGTCAGATCCTTCCATGAGTAGTTGTCGGGCAGCATCTTAATTGTGTTTGGGGCAGTGGCCGTAGTGCCGGACATATTGACGAAAACCGCATCGCCGCTCGCATCCTGCTTCGTCATCAAGATCAATTTGTAGTTGATTCCCGCACCCTG
>CAYPGP010000032.1:0-30155 GCA_964410495.1 uncultured Chloracidobacterium sp. | reverse complement strand
CGTTGTCGCCTGCCATGCCCGAATCGAGAAGCTTCTTGAACATCTCGACGCCCGTTACAACCGAGTTCTTTGTTTCACGGATACCGACGATCTCGACCGGCTCGTTGACATTGATCGTACCGCGCTCGATACGGCCCGTAGCGACCGTTCCGCGTCCCTGGATGGTGAAGATATCTTCGACCGGCATCAGGAACGGCTTGTCCGTTTCGCGGGCCGGGGTCGGGATAAAGTCGTCAACCGCCTGCATAAGCTCGTCGATCTTCGGCTCCCAAGCCGGATCGCCTTCGAGAGCTTTGAGTGCCGAGCCCTGAATGACTGGGATGTCGTCGCCCGGGTATTCATAAGAGCTGAGCAGTTCGCGGATCTCCATCTCGACGAGTTCGAGCAGTTCCGCGTCGTCGACCATGTCCGCCTTGTTCATGAAGACAACCATCGTCGGGATACCGACCTGGCGGCCGAGCAGGATGTGCTCACGCGTCTGCGGCATCGGTCCGTCGGTCGCAGCGACCACCAGGATAGCTCCGTCCATCTGGGCGGCTCCCGTGATCATGTTCTTGACGTAGTCAGCGTGGCCCGGGCAATCAACGTGGGCATAGTGACGATTTGCCGTCTCATACTCAACGTGTGCCGTCGCGATCGTGATACCACGAGCCTTTTCCTCAGGCGCGTTGTCGATCGAATCAAACGCACGGACAACCATCTTCGGGTTGTGCTTCGACATCACTTTCGTAATTGCTGCCGTCAACGTCGTCTTGCCGTGGTCAACGTGACCGATCGTTCCAATATTTACGTGCGGCTTACTGCGATCGAATTTCTCTTTGCTCATCTAACTTTTATTCCTCTCTAAAAATAGCTAATAGCTGAGAGCTAACAGCTATCAGCCGATATATATAACGAAAACTGGAGCCCAAGACGGGATTTGAACCCGTGACCTCATCCTTACCAAGGATGCGCTCTACCCCTGAGCTACTTGGGCAAATGCTCCAAAAATGGAGCGGGAGACGAGACTCGAACTCGCAACATTCAGCTTGGAAGGCTGACGCTCTACCATTGAGCTACTCCCGCGAAACCAAAGGATAAAGGCGAAAGGGTAAAGGATAAAGGATGAAGTAACCTCGTACTTTCGCCTTTCGCCTTTCGCCATTATCCTTTCAAAGAACTGGTGCATGGGGTAGGATTCGAACCTACGTAGGAAGTTAATCCGACGGGTTTACAGCCCGTTGCCTTTGACCGCTCGACCACCCATGCGTGATCCGCTTTACTGCTAAGGGCGCCAACTAGAGCCAAATAGCAAATTTCCAATATTAACGGAGGATCGAACAACTTGCAAGCGCCACTGTGCGGGTTTTTGAGATCGAATGTGGGTTTATCGCCGACTCATTTTAACGCAAACTCAAATTCACCGTCTTTCTGATTATATTTCTTTCGAACAATTACCTTATCGTGCCCCCATTCAACTTCTGTTAGATTCTCTAAATCGCACATGTCATAAACACCAAGTTCAACACGATCCATAACCTCTGAAGTCTCGACATTCTTCAACTCGACCGCTATTTTCGCTGTAGGATCGAGAATATCCGTTACTGGGAAATCAATTTTGCTCGAAACCAGAATGTTGTGCTTTCTATCGGGGGAATTCGTAATGTGAGTGGCCTTCCAATAAAAAGAATCAATTCCCCATTTGTTCGCCGTCAGAATTGTCGGGGTTAGCACGAGCATCCCAACAAAGGCTGTCAGGCAAAGCCCAACCACCGCGGAGATCAAGACTAGATCGGCGGACCAAGTTGAGGCGGACGATTCTCTATTTGGTGTTCGCTCGGGGATGAAATCTCTCATAATTCTTCTTCAACTGAGTGCTCGTAATATGTGTGTAGATCTGCGTCGTCGAGATGTCGGCATGACCGAGCATTTGCTGAACGGAGCGAATATCCGCGTTGTTTTGAACCAGGTGTGTTGCGAAAGAATGCCGCAGCGTATGAGGCGAAACGCCCTGAAGCCCACACTTTTCTGCATATTCGATTATAAAGGTGTAGATCGTTTGCCGGTTTATCGGATTGCCGTTCGGGCTGACGAACATCTTGTCGATCTCGATATCCCGCTTTTTCCGACGGACCGCGAGATAGCTTTTAAGCCATTCGACAGCACTCGACCCGACCGGAACACGTCGTGTTTTGCTTCCCTTTCCGGTCGTAGTCAATATTCCCGAATCAATATCGACGTCGCTCAGTCGAAGGTTAGCGGCCTCGGACACTCGCAATCCGCAGGCGTACATCAATTCGAGTATCGCCCGGTCCCGCAACCCCAACTCGGTCGAAGTATCTGGAGCGGAAAGCAGGACTTCGATCTCGGCTTGATTCAAAAACCGCGGCAAATAATGCCCTTTTTGGGGGCTAACCAAGTCCTCGGCAGGGTTCGTGTTTGTATGTCCCTCAAACATCAGAAACTTATAAAATCCGCGAACCGAACTCACCAGCCGCCGCTTTGAATTCTCGGACAATTTCTCACCACCGAGATCGATCAGCCATTCGCGAAGATCGCGTCTTGTAAGCGAAAGCAACTCGAATCCATTCTTCTCCGCCCACACTTTCAGGCGTCCGAGGTCATTCGCGTAACTCTCGATCGAGTTCGCCGACAAACCCTTTTCGACGCGGCAGTAGGTTAGATATTCGTGAATGAGATCGCGCATAAAAACAACTCGATTGTACCACTGTTAAAGATGCGATCTTTTTTGCGCCCCTTTGCGTTCCCTGCGTCTTTGCGTTAAATGATCTGGTATTCCTCGCGCACCTCGATAAGTACCAAAATTTTCACCGCAAAGACGCAAAGGCCGCAAAGAAACGCAAAAGCTAATCCATATGCGAAAAATACACGGGCTTAGGGCAATCCGCATTGACGGCTATGCTATCGCCGGCCTGGATGAGTAGCCGATGGTGGCGCGACCGGGACCAGTTCCAAGATCGCAGGTCGGATTCTTCGCCTATCTTGCCAAACTGTTCGGTGAGTTTTCGCTTGACCGTGCACTGATCTTCGAAATTCATTTCGGGCAGAGCTTCGATTAGTATGGGCGTCGCATCGCCGCGGAGGTCGTGGGAATTGTAACGGGCGTCGAATTCGCGGCCTTGTCGCATTAAGGCGACGTTTGTGCGGGCGATGAATTCGTCGGGGTTGAGGACGTGAGCCGCTCCGATGACGAAAAACGCCGACCACAACGCTCCCCAGGCGAAATACTGCCGATAACCTCGAAGAACCGTCGCCGCGAACCAGATAAACACGATCGCGAGCCACGACATAAAGATCAGCGGATAAAGCCGTACCGTCGTCATTCCATAACCGAGATTCCCGGTCAGCAAGACTAGCCGCTGGACCGCGGACGCCATGATGACAAATAAAAGCGCTATCTGAATTCCAGCGAGCACGCGAAAGATCATCTGAGCTGGCTTCGCGTCTTTTCTGATCAACCACTGGCCGACAAGCAGGATCGGTAAAACGAGTGCGGCAACCGCGACTAACTCTCCAAATCCGCGACGCGCGTACTCTGCGAGTTTAAAGTCGGGTGTGTTCTGCACCAGTTCCATCCCGCCGAAAAGATACGGGATCTGCACGATCACAAAACTTAGAAACAGCAGATTCACAAGGCCGAGAACGATCGAAACCTCCACCGTGCCGAGCGTAAAACCTGCCGGAAGGAGTGAACTGTCGAATTTTGCCCAATCCCAGCGTTTCGGCTCGGTCGGTTTTGGTTCTTCTTTCGGAGCTTCCGTCGCTGCCGTTTCGTTCGGCGGATCCGAGATATTTATGTGTTCTAGTATCGAAAGATTGTTAGGAATTTGCGGCGAGGTCTCGGTCTGAACAACTGACTTCGGTTCGGTAGCCGTTGTCGGGGACGGAGACAACGGATCAAAAATATCGACCTCGCGAATCAAAACACTTCGCAAAAATCCCGCCGTTAACCACGCAAAAAGGGCCGATAAACCGATGTGAGAGATAACCGTTTCGGGCTCGACGTTAAAAACGCGCTGCACCCAACCCGCATAAACCGCGTCGGCCGCGACGAACAGCGCTCCGAAAATAAGCAAGATCGGCGTAACGATCGCGATACCGCGAAGGACGGAAAACAGGTGTCGCGTAAATCCGTTATTCGGCGTCTTAGCCCATTCGATATCGTTAAACAGCAGCAAAAACGGAGCAAAGAACGAACCAAATGCACTAAACAAAAACGCGACGCCGTACTGAAACACACCCGCCACGCGAGCCGGCAGGCCCATCCGGGGCAGGAACAGGATCGACAAGATCGCGATGATCGCAAACGTGTCTATCGTCTTCAGCTCGATCGAATCTCGCCACGCGAACATCGACGCGAAAAAGATGATCGCTCCGAATAGAGCGATCGTCTGCCGCGTCAAAAACTCCGGTGCATGCCGCCGAAGCAGCATATACATCCCCGCGACAAACGCGATATTGAACAACGTCGCATTTATCCCCCACGGCCCAACCCGAAGCAAAACATTGCCCAATAATCCAAGGATCAGGGCGACCTGGATTATCTCTAAACCGGTTTTTGTACGTGTGTTCATATTGTTAAAACCCAAAAATCGTTATATCTCGCGATGTTGAAGGAAACAGGCCGTTTACTATCCACGGAATCGTGAATCCGAGTAATCCGCTCAGAATAGCGACAAAGTTCAGCGACACCGCGTCACCGTGTTCGGCAGCCGCAAGCCTCGCCCTAACCGCGTTTCGCAAAAAGATTATCGAGGTAAATAAGGGCGTGAAGCCGAGCAAGCCGATCAAAACAACCGCGCCGATCACGCTGATGGGGACAAGCGGAACCGCGATCAGTGCCGCGACGATTCCTGCCACGAAAAATAGTCCGGAAAGCGGGGCGGCAAAAATTTTTAGCCGCTCACCCCAAAGAAGCCAGGCGGCCAAGCCCATTATCGCCGTACCGCTAAGCAAATAAGCAAAAACCTTGTATTTGACGAGCATACCGCCATCGTCATACCAGCCACGAAAGACGATCGGATCGAAAAAGAAACAGATAGCCGGCATGACCACGCCGAAAAACCAATCGAATTTTCTTTGCTTTGATGTGACCAGACTGCCAAACTGACGGCGCCAAAATTTCGGCTCTATCGCACCTTCGTTGTATTTTTCAACAGTTGAGAGCGGCTTTGCTTCTTGGCGTTCCAAGAGCATAGGCCCAATGAAATCCGGCTCTTCGAATGCGTAAAATGTCCGACCACTAATTTCCAGATATTTCGCTTCCATCTTGTTACTCCGTCTCAGTCAGTTGCCATCAAAGCCTTTTGCCAAAACAAACGAGCCAGCCAGATCAGTCCCGCTGATGTCATCGGAAATACGACTGCGGCCAGCATCGTTGGCATCGTTTTGTACATATCCCCATCGTCGGCCGACAACACCACGTACAGAAGTTTCATGGTCAGATATGCGAAGAAAACGCCAGGAGCTGCGAAAGTGAGAGAACAGATCGCATAGAGAAACTTGTTTGACACGGGTGTCGAATTGTACATAAAAACCTATGCTCATTTGACGCCGAATGGGGACTTTTGTTCCGGAACTTTGGCGCTATTTCACCAACCAAACCGCCGTCAACTTTGAAACGAGAATCAGAACAATCGGAAATAAAAGAAGGCCCGCGAACCAAGCGAACAGGAAGCCCGCCATCGGAATGCCGATCGAATCGGCTTTCGTCGGAAATGTTCCGGATTCCAATTCATACACGAGCCATTTCCAATAGATAAACGGAAGCACCGCGTATACCAATCCGACAAGAATCGCGAAGGTGCTTTTCCAGGTCTTCGTCATACCTTCCTCATCGCATTTATCAAGGCTTCCATATGATCCAAATACCGCTCCAGAGCTTTCCGGCCTTCTTTCGTTATCGAATACTCAGTCAGCGGCATGCGGCCTTTGAAGGATTTTTCGCAGGTGATGTAGCCGGCTTCTTCGAGCTTTCGGGCGTGAACCGAGATGTTGCCGTCGGTCGTATCGAGCAGCTTTTTAAGGTCCGAGAAGCTTAGCTTTTGGTTTGCTGCGAGGGCCGAGACGATGCCGAGCCGCATGCGTTCGTGGATGACCTTGTCGAGGTCGTTCGAAACGGTCTCGGCGGCTTTTTCGATCCGTAGAGCCGTGGGGCCGTCGTATTCTTCTTTATGTTTTACTGCTAAGTTTTTAGCCATGTCATTTCTCTTGGGAAAACACACTCCCTGCCGGTCGTGTTTCTGCCTTAGCTTCCGGCGAACGGTGTTCCTAGTATCCCGACAGCCAGTTCAGCCCAGACGACTGCCAGCGCGAGAAGGATCGCGACGCAAGCCGCTATGCGGCACTCGAATCGCTTAACGACACGCAGAGCGACCTCTACCGCAAAGCCCGCCCCGAGGAGCATGATTGCGGCTGCGACAAAATCGAGTGCCGTCCAGTTAACACCGTCGACACCCATTTTCATTGCCGCGAATGGAATCACAAGCAGCGCACCAACAAAAAGCACTATTCCGATAAGTCGTATGTTTTGAAATGTCATATTTTCCTCTGCGATCAATTTAAAAGATGTTATCCGCCGTATTTCCATGCGATGATCGCCCCGAATATCAAGTGCGTAACACCAAAGCTCGCTGCCATCATGATGTTTCCGTTGCTCGGCGGTATAGCGAAAGCGATCGCACCGAGGCCGATAAATACCCAGCCCATTACCGGTACGGCCCTGACGGAAAACGCTCCGCCGCACACAACCGCCGCTCCGTAGGCGACCATGCAAACTGGGGCGAGCATGTAAAATTCACCGTTCTTGATCATCCCGAGAACGATGATCGCCCCGGCGATGAATGGCGGGGCAAACCCGAGAGCGAACTTCTTTGCCGGGGCTGAGGCGAGCGACTGGCCGGCGATCTTCGATTTCTGCCACATCGCGAGTAATCCGATCGAAAAGGCAAGTGCGGCTTCGACCAGCCACGTGATGAGCGAGTCGCTAAGCGACGGTTGAATGCTCGCGACATATGCCGCGACCAAAGCCGTCGCTCCCATCAGCATTCCACCGTAGCCCGGCACGGCGGTGAAATGCGTCGAACGCTCCATCGTCTCGCGGATAAAGGCAAGATTGTCGATCGCCCGATCGCCAATATTCACGGGCCCCGCCGCCTTTTCTTCATCCCGCCGAACTGCTTTCAGGTTCGCCATAGTGAGATTAATATATGTCAAGTATTTCGTTTTGTCAAGTACTTTGTATTATAAAGTAACTATTATTTTTGAAGGCGGCTCCGAGGCCGCCTTCATATTTATTCTAATGAACCCGACCTAATGCCCGTCGCCGATCGCGACTTTGCCCTTGAACGTCCTGAACAAAAACACAAAGTACCCAATGGCGATGGCAATGCCAATCGGCCACCAGATCAATCCGACTTTCAGACCGTATTCACCTGCTTTCGCGTTGTGAACAGTAAGGCTATACTGCGGATCGATCGCCGGGAGCACATTTGGATAAAGGCCGTAGACGGCACCGCCGAGCATCAGTGCCAGATAGGTCCCTGACGCGATGAAGGCTCCTTTGTCATTGCCTTTTGCGTTGAGCAACTTCATGGCGACCAAGGCGGCGACAACTCCGATGGGGATCAGCCAACCTACTGGAAGATAGTAATAATTATCCAGCAGCATCGGCCGCACATACATAACCGCGACCAAGCTAAGTACGGTTACCCCAACGAGTGCAAACCAGCCTGTGCTGACGATCCGACGCGAACGCTCGAGCATTTCGCCCTCTGTTTTGACCGCGAGAAAACTTGCCCCGTGGATCGCCAGGGCAACAAATGCGACTACACCAGACAGCACCGTAAACCAGTCCAGAATTCCCGTCTCACCCGTCGTTCCCCAGTGCGTGAACAGTGGTTCGAAGAAATAACCGGTCGCATCAAGCGGCACACCGCGAATGACGTTACCCAGCGCGGCCCCGAAAAAGATGGCAAGCAGAATACTCGAGAGCGAAAATACAAAATCCCAGAATTTCGTCCACAGCGGATTATTGAGTTGGTGCCGCAGCTCGATGCCGCATGCACGCATTATCAGCAGCCACAACACCATTATCAGCGGCAAATAGAAGCCCGAGAATCCAGCGGCGTAAAGCGCCGGGAAGGCGAAATAGAGCGTTCCTCCGGTGGCAAGCAGCCAGACCTCGTTTCCATCCCAGACCGGGCCGACCGCGGAGATGACAGCCGCCCGCTCTTTGTCATCGCGGCCTACAAAATGGTGAACAATGCCGGCACCAATATCGAATCCATCGAGGATGACATAGCAGACCAACATGAAAGCAACGATCATGAACCAAACTGTTTCCATAACGTTATGCAACCTCCTCGACTATCAGATTCGCGCCAAGTTCATCTGCTCCGTGCTCAATTCGCCGCATCATAAGGAAGATATAGAGCAGAGAAATGATCGTGTACATTCCGGCAAATCCCAGAAGCGTGAACAAGATGTTCCCGCCGGAAACCATCGGGGAATGCCCGTGTTCGGTTCTCATCAGCCCATAGACAAGCCAGGGCTGACGACCGAGTTCGGCAACGGCCCAGCCGACGGTGTTCGCGATGAAGGGGAATGGAAAACTCAGCATCAAGATCCACAGCAGCCAGTTCGCATCGTAGAGTTTCCCTCGCCACAACCAGAATGCCGCGACGACCATTGTCAGAATGAAGATCGTGCCAAGGCCGACCATGATGTGAAAGCTGTAATACAGCATCGGCACGTTGGTCGGATGGTCTTCTTTCGGAAATTCGTTGAGGCCTTTCACCTGTGCGTCCCAACGCTGATAGGTGATAAAACTGAGCATGTTAGGGATATGGATTGCGTTATCGAGCCGCTGTTTTTCCATATCCGGCTGTCCGATCAGCACAAGCGGAGCACCTTCTTTTGTATCGAACAGGCCTTCCATCGCGGCCAGCGTCACGGGCTGATGCTTTGCGACCATTCGGCCCTGCAGATCGCCCGATGGGAACAGCATCCAGATCGAACTTATGCAGCCGACGATAACGCCAACCTTTAGAAAGAGCTTGCCGTATTCGGCCTTGCGGCCGCTCAGTATGTAGTAGGCTCCGAGTGAGGAAACGCAAAACGAACCTACGACAACCGCACCGCCCATGTTGTGCAAATATTGGTAGATCGCCCATTCGTTCAGAACCAGCGACCAAAAACTCGTCAGATGCACCGAACCATCGGCGGCTATCTCATAACCTACGGGATGCTGCATCCAAGCGTTCGTCGCGATGATGAACCAGCCGGAAAGCCAAGTTCCGATGAACAGCAGAAACGCCGTCAACCAATGCAGCTTCTGGCCCAGACGCTTTTCACCGAATAGGAATAGGCCAATGAACGCCGATTCGAGAAAGAACGCAAATGTCCCTTCCATTGCAAGTGTTTGGCCGATAACGCCGCCGGCGAATTTCGAAAAAACGGCCCAGTTCGTGCCGAACTGAAACTCCATCGGAATTCCGGTTACGACACCGAACAAAAACGTGATGCCGAGGATCTTGCCCCAGAATCGAGCGGTCTCGTTCCAGCGTTCGTCACCGGTGCGGATCGCGAGAGTCTTAAAGATCACGATGATCGGCATAAGCCCCATAGTGAACATCGGGAATAGGTAGTGATATGTAATTGTAAATGCGAATTGAATGCGCGCTAATGTATTCGCTTCCATCGATACTCCTCCGTAGGAATCTTTCGCAATGATCGTGCCGTCTTAGATTTGGAGAAAATAACGCTAATTACAGCGTGAGGCAAGTGATAGAGCAATGCCTTGCGCGAATCTTAAGCTTGTTATGCGAAATTTTTCGCGGCGGCAAGAACGGTCTATTTCTTTGCCTTGGCGGGATTGTTGACCACATCGCCGTAGTTTTCGAGTGGCGGAGCTGAAGGGTCGGTGATCGAAAAGGTGAGTCGTTTGCCCTGCATTAAGAATGAACTGCCATTCCATTTATAGGCGGTACGTGTGAAGTGGGTCGGGCAGCAAAGCTGTTCTTCGTCGCCGGTGATCTTTCCCGTCTCCGTCTGGCCGAGCAGAAATCGGTCCTGGCCGTAGAGTTCGACGACCAATTGGCCATTTTCGGCCCTGATGTCTTTAAGCCCGCCGTCAGCTCGATCTCCGGTGCGGAATGTCCACAACTTTTCGGGCTTGCCATCTTTCCACTGATAGATATTTACCACCTGCGGGATCGCGGTACCACCCGTGATGATCTTGAGGATCACGATCGCCTCATCATTGCCGTCGCCTGTAACGTCGAAATATTTCGTCGTAACGTACGAAAGGCCGATCCGGCGGCTTGCCTTTAGATCGGCTTTCTCTTCATCGGTCATATCGTCCCGTTTTGCATTGCCGGGGATCGGAGCGACCTTGCCATTTACCAACGTGATTTCGCTGCCATCCGGATTTTCCCAACCACGGGGCATTTCGTAGGAATAATTCCGGAAATCAACATTTCCGATCGGAGTCGAAGTTGAGGTCGAGTTAGCGTCCAGCAATTGCTTCTGAAGATTTGGGATAGCAGGTGAGGGTTCCGGGGCTGGCGGCTCTGGCGTATTGGACGGCAGATCAACGGGCGGTGCCTCGATCTTTTGGGCGGTTTCTGCTTGTTTTTGGCACCCAAAGATCAGAAGGCCCGTAGAAATGAACATGGCCGCGAGGGCAATTCGCGATACAGCTGCAAACTTCATCGTTCAACGGCCTCTATGCTCGATTCATATTGGTCGCGCAAGGTCAGAAGTTCGACCGCGCGTTTCTGATCGCCAAGTATCTCGAAACGTTGGGCTGCCGTTCCATAGAATCGAATAAGGCCTTTTCGAGCATAATTCCTGAATTCGCGAAGAGCAAATTGGCTAGGCTCACTCTGATCCAGCAGCGAAGAAAGCTCAAGGTCCGCAACTTCTGCGACGACCGTTTCAGCACGTTCGATCGTTGGTGCGGCAGACACGATCTCAGCCAAAACGCCTACGATCGTGTGAACGATTATGTGGTCACGCCGCCCAAAATGATATATCTGGTCGAACGCATCATCGAGGAACTGTTCGTACCGCGGCTCCTTTATGTCGATGCCGATCTCGCTCAATCGTTTGTGCACTCGCGAATGGTCCTCTCGAACCGTTATCTCCTTGATGATCACTCCGAGCTGGTGAATGCAGTTTACGCAAGTCGTCGGGTCGTTGATCGCGGGCGAGATGGCCTTTATTGCAATATCGACGAGTTGGCGGATCCCGTACTCAACGTCATCGGTGTAGCTCCGAAATTTATTGAGCGAAAAGCAGTTTGCAATGTCGTTCGCCGTCTTTTCGGTGATCGGCATACGCGGATGAAACCTTGCGACGCACGAGCCGACCTCGATGAAACTCCCGACGTAATTCACGATCTCGAGACGAAGTTCGGGGTTCTTAGCTTTTAAGCCCGAAAAGACGGTTACGATCTTTTCGACATTAAGAACTTCGAAGAAACCGCTCGATCTCGAAACTACAATGCCGTCCTCTCGTGCTTCGCAGTAGGAATCGGGGAGCAGTTCGTACGACTCCGCTATCTCAGCCACCGTACGGTCCGAAATGCTTTTTGTGATACTCGCCGCATTCATGTTGTCGGCAAGATATCCAAGAAACACCGGAAACAGCACGAATATCTGATATGAACCCAGAACGAGCCCCAACAGATGAAGTCGCGGGACGCTAAAGAACTGAATAAAAAAACAGAACGCAAAAACCGCAATAGACGACCACAGGAAGATGAAACGAAACCGATCAGCGTGCCAAAAATGGCGTACGACGCGAGGGGAGAACTGGGCCGAGACCAGCGATAAAGCGACAAATACAAACGAAAAGGTCGTAACGAGTACCGCAACGCCGATCGAGACGAACGACGTGATCGCAGCCACAACGTTCGCATCGATCCTATCTACGATGTCCTGTCGAGATGCTACGTAGGCATAAGCGGCGAGCATTACGGCAAGGATCGAGAGCAATGCCAGGGCCCGATCGCGTTCGGAGCGGATCGGGCTTCTGGCGAACCTCTGTGGGCGTTTCCTCGACATCAGGCTCGAGTCAGGCTGCGGTATTTGATCCGGTGCGGCTGGTCGGCGTCGTGGCCGAGGCGGCGTTTGCGGTCTTCTTCGTATTCACTGTAATTGCCGTCGAAGTATTCGACATGGCTGTTGCCCTCGAAGGCCAGAATGTGAGTCGCGATGCGGTCGAGAAACCAGCGGTCGTGACTGATGACGACGGCACAGCCGCCGAAATTTTCAAGCGATTCTTCGAGTGCCCGCATCGTGTTCACGTCGATATCGTTGGTCGGCTCGTCGAGAAGCAGGACATTTGCTCCACTTTTCAACATCTTCGCAAGATGAACACGATTACGTTCGCCGCCCGAAAGCTGGCCGACGTACTTTTGCTGATCTGCCCCGGAAAAGTTGAACTTTGAGACGTAAGTACGGGCGTTCATTATCCGGTTGCCGAGCGTTACATTATCAAGGCCATCCGAGATCTCGTCAAAGACGTTTTTGTCGGCATTTAGACTGTCACGCGACTGATCGACATAGCCTAGTTTGACCGTTTCGCCGACTTTGAACGATCCGGAATCCGGCTTTTCCTGCCCTGTGATGAGGCGAAATAGCGTAGTTTTCCCCGCTCCATTTGGTCCGATCACACCGACGATCCCGCCTTTTGGAAGGGAGAATTCGAGGTTTTCGAATAAAACTGTGTCGCCATACGACTTAGAAACGCCGTGTGCCTCGATCACGATATCACCGAGCCGCGGGCCGGGCGGGATGTAGATCTCGAGTTGTTCCGCACGAGCTTCGGCCTTAGAAGCAACCAGCTCTTCGTAATCTCTGATACGGGCTTTTGACTTGGCATGGCGGCCCTTGGTTCCCATTCTGATCCACTCGAGCTCCCGGTCGAGCGTTTTCTGAAGTTTGTCTTCGCTACGGGATTCCTGAGCGAGGCGATTGCTTTTTTGCTCAAGCCAGGAAGAGTAATTCCCCTCGTACGGAATTCCCTGCCCGCGGTCGAGTTCGAGGATCCAACCTGCGATGTTGTCTAGAAAATAACGGTCGTGGGTGACCGCGATGATCGTCCCTTCGTACTTCTGCAAATGCAGCTCAAGCCATCCGACCGTTTCGGCGTCGAGGTGGTTCGTCGGCTCGTCGAGCAGCAGAATATCCGGTTTCTGAAGCAGCAATCGACATAACGCCACGCGTCGCTTCTCACCACCCGAAAGATTTTTGACGATCGTATCCGGCGGCGGACACCGTAGCGCGTCCATAGCCATTTCAAGCCGCGAATCGAGGTCCCATGCATCGGCATGATCCAACTGCTCCTGAACCTTGCCCTGGCGTTCGATCAGTGCGTTCATCTCATCGTCGTCCATCGGCTCAGCAAACTTAGCGTTTATCTCTTCGTATTCTTTCAGAAGGTCGACGGTCGATTGCACAGCTTCCTCAACGATCTGCTGAACGGTCTTGGTCTCATCCAGTTTGGGTTCCTGTTCGAGATAGCCGACCGAATAACCCTTAGAAAACACGACCTCGCCGTTGAAATCCTTGTCTGTTCCCGCGATGATACGCAGCAAACTCGATTTACCCGCACCGTTCAGCCCCAGCACGCCGATCTTGGCGCCGTAAAAGAACGAGAGGTAGATGTCTTTTAATACAGGCTTCTTGTCGTAAAACTTTGATACTTTGACCATCGAGAAGATGATCTTGTTTGGTTCGTTACTCATAAAAAGGGAGATTGTATCAAAAAAGCGGGCATGCGGGCCTCAAGGCCGGGCCATTTCGGCGACGCAATGTAAAGAATGCGACGAATGTCAGTTCTTTACAGTGAAGGTGTACTCATTCAGCACATCAGCGATCCCATCGGGGCCAATGCCTTTTAGAGTGACTATGTAGTCGCCACGGGAAAGGCGTGTGCGGGGAATGTTTGTGGAAATGCTTCCGGATCTAGCGGGAACGCCCTGCTGCCACACCTTACGGCCCTCAATCGTCTCCACACTCAACGCGTAGCGACGAAAATCTCCTTCCTCGGGCGGCAAGCTTAGCTGGACGAGCCCGTCTTTAGCGGGCAAGTCAACCACCACGGCCGTTCCGCTTCCGCGTGTAAGGCCTGGAGTCAGAACTATTGTCGCGATAACCGATCGTAGCGACGGAGCAGGCGTTGGCTGCGGCTTTACTTCTTTGAGAGGGGTTGGAGTCGGCAACGGATCAAACGTCGACTGAGTCGGCGTCGGTGAATTTGGGGGTACCGGCAACTCAGAAGCCGCGGGCAATGGATCAGGATTTGTAACCGCGATCTCCTTCACCGGGCCTCTGTTGAGGAGCGTACCGACGACAATCATCAGGACGACCAGCGCAGCCGTCAACGCTATAGCAAAACCGGGCGATAGCGAAAAGAATTGCCGTACCGATTTTGTCCAACCGACGGGCGGGACGGGCACCTGGTAGGCGTTAGCTCTCGCGAATTTCGCCAACGCTCTCGCAAAACAGACCCTATCGTTCAAACGTGGAAGAAATAAAGTCTCGAAACGTTCGGAATCTTCGGACGATAACCTTAGCTGCACGTAGTCGTCGATAAGATCATTCTCAACTTGTAGTAGTTCTTCAAATGTCTGCCTATCGGTAACGAACTTTTCCTCGAGCTGCTCCCGCTTTTGCTCCGACATCCAGCCTAGGAGAAACTCGATACCTTGTTTGTTCTCAATGGTTTGCATTAGCGATCCCACATTAATAGTGATATTAGCGGCGGAAACATTTCGTTACTTTCCCTGAACGCATCGCTTCACACACTCCTCAACCTTCGCTCTTACGCGAAGCGCCCTTATGCGGAGGGCGTTAAGTGTCATACCAAGTGCTTCGGCCATGCGCCGGCGATCGTCGATCTTTTCCTGCCGGTCAAAACTGTAGTACCTCAAAATAAGGCTCTTGCTATCTGTGGAGATCTTTGCGAGGCATTCTTCGAGGCAATCGAGGTATTCGTTGTCATCCTCCGACTCGACCGGGGCACCAGGGAAATCGATAATGATCGCTTCTTCGCGATGTTTTGTTTTCGTACTTTCGAGAAAAACCAGCTTCGCTACGCCGTATAGGTACCTGGGGATCTCCCGTATCTGTTCGCCGCCCGCTATCTTCTTGATCACGCGATCGAAGGCTTCATCGGCAAGGGCGTCCGGGTCGCTGCACGACCGCCACTCGAAGAATTTGACGATTCGGGTCCTAAGGGATTCGTACGCGAGTCCAGCGGTCTCGCGGTCAGGATCAAGAACCGCGAGAAATTCATCAAATGCGTTTTGAGACAGAGTCCACCGCTTCATTCGATCTTTTCGCCGAAACTTATTTCCACTCGCCCTGAAGCACGAAAGGTGCCCAGTAGTAAGGCGATCGCCATCGTTTTTGCTTCTTCATTTCATTTTGAGCTGCCCGTAGCGCAGCGGCGGGGCGCATATTGTCGACCAGCATTCGCCGATAGAAAGCAGACATCAAATACGCCGTTGCAGCATCATCGACCTTCCACAAACTCACGACCACACGTGGTGCCCCCGCGTACATAAAACCCCGGGCCATACCGACGATCCCTTCACCGCGAACTTCCTTCCCCAAAGCGGTGCGGCATGCACTCAAAACAACGAGATCCGCGTTGAGCTTCAGGTTGTAAATATCCTGAAGCCGCAAAAATCCATCAATTTCGCTCCCTTCTTTTTCCACGAGGGACAAAACGATGCCGGACAAGGCCGGATTGCGGCCGTCGATCAATCCGTGTGAGGCAAAATGGACAATCCGGTACCGCTCCAAATTTGACGAAAAAACCTTCTCTTTGCTTGCTTCAAAATCGACGTTTTTGATACTGCGCCTGCCGGAAGCACTTTTGAAGATCGAATCGGCCTCCCGACGTGAAAACGGCAGTCTTGGCAGGTCTGCCCCCAGCCCACCGTTTTCCAGTGCCAAGATGAAATCACGGGTTTGTCCTGTTTTTTCCTTTCTATGGCCAACCACGCCGCTTCGTCCGCCATTACGTTGGATCCGAACATCTGTAGCGCTGAATATCGGGTCCGCGAATATTGCCACCAGATCCGGAGCCTTTTCGCTCTGAGTTTCAGATCGCATGAATGCGAGAGCTGATGCCGAAGGATGCAATACGACCTCATGCTCCGCGACTAGCGGTGTGCGTGGATCCTTACCCGGGACGGGCAACGAACCGAAGGAGACATAATTTAACGGGCCATCAGGCACGATGACCAGACGTTTGTTGCGAATAAGTTCCGCCGCCGGTGCCAGCAGGGTATCCGATAACTTTTTCGACTGAATGGCATACGCGTCGTCGCTGCCCGATGCTTCGCCCCGCTTGGGCACCGTATTTAGACCGGTAATACTCGTGTATGACTCGTTGACAAGACGCTTTATATCCTTTCGCGGAGGCAATTCAAAACTTGCGACACTATCTACCGAAACGACCCAAAGATAGCTTTTCTCATCACCAAGGGCGTATTCCAGCAGAACCGTTTCGCGATCAAGCAGCTGCTGCATCTCGTCGACCGTTGCGAAAGCGGGCTGTGTCAAAGCGGCGTACCTCGGGCTGGCTTCACGGATCCGGGCTTCTACGGCTTTATGCTGAATGGCTAATTCGTTCACCGCGGCATTTACGGCGGCTGCTTCCCCAGGGTCATGCTTTTGGCTCAACAATCTTGTCTGTGCGGTCGCTTTTTCAGCGAGCCGTGCCTTAACGATCTTCTCTTCTTCGATCAGCTTAGGGTCAACACCGGCGTGTATATCCACCCCCGATCGCATTAACATATCTAGGAGATTACGTGACCGGGCTTTCTCGCTTATTTGCAGTGCTGTGCGCTCAAAACCGCGCTCCGGTTGAGCTCGGTGGGCTTGCATAAGCAGGTCGATATAAAAATCGTAGTACTTTTTGACGGCGGCAAAATACGTCGATCGAACATCGTCGTCGGTTATCCGATTTCTAAGCGAGTCCGCGATCTGGATCGCCTCGATTATGTGTATGCGAGCATTATTAAAGTTCCCAAGTTTGCGCTCCACTCTGGAAAGGCCGAAGAGAGCAACACAAACGTCCGAAAGTTTTCTGACGCGTCGGCTTTCGGCCAGCATTTCGCCATACAAGCGCCTTGCCGACTCAACTTCGCCGGCATCAAGATAAACACTGGCTATGCGTTCGAGCGAGATACCGCGCCTTCGGAGTTCAGGAAGAACAGCATCGACCAGTTTCGTTCCGGCTGCCGCCTCACCTTTGTCGATATGCAGTCGGGCGACATCAAGCGTAACCAATGCAATGGATGCAGTACCGCTTCCATAGGCGGCGATCGATTGCGAAAGATGATCTGACGCCTCGGCGTACATTCCCATCTCTCGATAAACGACGCCGATCTGGTGAAGGAGATGAGGGCGGAAACCCGTCTTGTATTTCCTGTCGAGTTCGAGAGCTTCCCTGTAATATGCAAGCGATCGTTCCAGGTCCTCACGAGTTCGTTCCGGAAAAAAGTCTATCGGGCGACCGAGCTGGATAGTCCCGCGATTTAAGCTCCCCAGGTCCCGGAGTAGCATTACTTCATTCGCTCCGCTTGCCTCGCCCGCCGCGATCAACGCTCGCCAGGCCGTCAGCGATTGCAAGTAATAATCAGTGGCTTGAACCTCGTCGGCCAGCTTGTGATAGGTGAAACCAACTGACCGAAGTGTTTCCGCTTCTTTCATCTTCGAGCCGGACCTGCGGGCTAAGGAAAGATCTTCGTGGAAGCAATGGATCCATGCCTGAATGTCACCGAGGGCCTCGTAAACGTAGCAGGGACTGAAGTTCACCGCCATAACGAGGTCATTCTTCTGCAGGTAAATGGAGCGAGCTTCCAGTCGCGCAGGAAGGGCGTCGATAAGTCTAACCGCCCCTTCCATCACCGCTGCGTGCTGATTGAGCACCCAGGCGAGGCTTTCGGGATCTTCTAGAAGCCGGTGAAGTTCAACTCGCCTCTTTGAGGACTCGACCACAGATTCAGGTGAACGCTTTCCGCGGCGAGTAGCACCAATATCGAACATTATTCGGGCAGCTTCCGCTGCGGCATTATCCTTGGCGGTCGCGGGATGAGGCTTTCCGAGAAAGATCAAAGTTTTGCCGACCGGCCGTATGTTTACTTGAAGATGAAAGGTTCCACCGCCCTTGGAAACGACCGCCGCATATTCCACGTGATCACTGCCGGGAAGAGTATGGACGGCATATGCGTCGTTTCCCGAGGCGGGCAGTTCGGCTGTGGGCTTTCCGGCCAGGCCAGCATCTTCCGGACCGAATACAAACACATCGGTGGGGGTCAGCCGTCGCCCTACCTTCAATTCGACCGCCATTCCGGCCGCAATTTCGAATTGGTAGGTTCGTGTAGCATCAACCTCAACCCACTGACCGAGTGGGAACACAAGCGGCTCATCCACACTTTTGTCGCTAAAGTTCGAAGCACGCGCAGCAATGACGAACGCAGCCGCGAAGGCTGCGATCGTCATTAACGCTCGAATAGCCGGTTTTGATCGGTTCAAGGTTATTGACCACTATCACCGCTATCTCACGGTGACCACCAAGGTAAAGGGCAGATTGTACTGTCCCGCGAAAGTTATATTGTTCCCCTTCTCACCCTGGAGCCCGGCGAGATACGGGCCGCCGAGGAAGGTCGCGATCGGCGTTATGGTATACGTTTCGCCGTTCGCGTCCTTCCAGTAATTTACGTTTACGTACGAGGTATCTTCGACCCAGTTAATATATTGCAGGATGGAATCCGGATTCCACTGCAGGCGATAATAAATTCGATCGATCGTGAATCCTCCGCCATTCAAAGTGGTGACGTGGTTGTACTCGCAGGTTGGCTGCGTACTGCAGCCGCTGAGAGTTTTCGCGGTGTAGACACCCGGAGACACAAAGCCGGGCTTGACCAGCCTAGGTGCCGAGGTCCACGTGGGTTGCGGATTGCCGGTATGAACTCTGTCGCGAAGATCATACATTATCGAACGATTGCCGACGGCAATTCGGAATTCACCCGACGACGTTATCTCAACGCTTTCCTGACCATGGATCATTGGCCGGTCGACGTCCTGACGAACACGATTTGCGGTTTCGCACGCGGTGTCGCCGGAGGCGCAGAAAACAAACTTAGCTGATATAACTGGCGGCGTTGGAGTTGGCGATGGTGAAGGTCTACGCGCTCCCGGCTGAGCGGAAACGACTAGCGGTAAAGCCAAAACAAGCGACAAAAACGCGATGGAGCGAACGTGTTTCATGATTTTTCTCCTTAGATTCAAAGTTCAGGTTTGGGGCCTTTGTATCTAGGTGGAAAAATCTTTCAAAACGTTTCAGTTTTTTCGAAACCAGGCTGCGATCGAGTTGGCAGCCTATTAACCGACAACTTGCACACGACGTTTTGCCGCTTTATCGATCCTGTCGCCCTTGATCTCGAAACCGATGCCAGGCCCTTCCGGTGCAATGATCGTACCGTCGGACGAAACCTCGACCGCAGGTTCGATGATGTCCTCGTGCCAGTACCTCTTTGAAGCAGAGACGTCGCCGGGCATTGTGTAGCCGGCGAGGGTTGAGATGGCGATGTTGTGGGCGCGGCCGATGCCGGATTCGAGCATGCCGCCGCACCAGACCGGCATTCCGGCTTCGCGGCAGAGCTGTTCTACCATTTTCGACTGCGTGTGTCCGCCGACGCGACCGTTTTTTAGGTTGATGATCTTGCCGGATTGTAGCTCGATCGCTTTACGCGCATCTTCCGGCGACTTGATCGGTTCATCGAGACAGATCGGAGTGCTGATCTGTGCCTGGAGTTTGGCGTGGTCAATGATGTCGTCGTGCGGCAGCGGTTGTTCGAGCATCATCAGGTTGAACTCGTCGAGCGATCGCAGCTTATCGATATCGTCGAGCGTATAGGCCGAATTCGCATCGCCCATCAGCAAAATATCGCCGAATTCCGCCCGAACCGCCTTGATCACGTCGTAATCCCACGTGGGCGAGATCTTGATCTTGATCCGTTTGTAGCCAGCCTCTACCTCGACACGAATCTTTTCCAGAAGCTGTGCGACATTGTCCTGAATACCGATCGAAACACCGCATTCGATCGTTTGATTAACGCCGCCGAGATGACGCCAGAGCGGCACGCCGAGTTTCTTTGCTTCAAGGTCCCAACATGCGGTCTCGATCCCGGACTTTGCCATCCGATGTCCGCGGACCCATTTCATCAACCCCCAAATGTCCGCTGCGGATCCAACCTCTTTACCTACCACCATAGGAGCGAGGATCTTCTCAGCCGTCACCCAAGCCGAATCGGTCCATTCGTCAGAATAACCCGGTGATTCGCCGCACGTGACCTCGCCCCAGCCTTCGGCCCCTTCCGCATCCTCGACGCGCACAAGAATGATGCGGCGCTCATAAGTTCGGCCGAAGCTTGTCTCAAAAAAATGAACGAGAGGAAGTTCTATCTCCGTCAATTCGACCGATCGTACTTTAAGCATCTAGTGGTGAAGCCTCCGGCTTTAGGGCGAACGAGAATTATAGCCAAAAGATCGAGGTTACTAAAGAAGCTATTGAACAATTTCGAACGCAACGAACTGGGACGCCACCTTACGATTTTTCTTAGCGAGCGGGTCTGTAACGATGACTTGCAGAATGTAGTCGCCAGGCGGCATTTGTTCGCCTATCGCGAGGGCACCGGAGGATCTGACCCGCTGAAGATCGGTTTGGCCTTCAAGATCTACTGGCTTTTCCTTGCCGTCGAGAAAGATATTGCCGTCTCGAAATACTCGGATACGAGTGGTCAATTGGGGCCGTTTTGACGGGTTCAGAGCCGCGTTATAGATCTCAAATCCATAGCGAAGGACGGAATTCCGCCGAACACGGCGCAGTGCGGTGTCTGACATCGGATCCGAGCCAACCGGCCGAGCAGAAGTCTGTTCTCCGGCTATTCGCCACTGCTCAGGAGTAAGATTCTCGAGCACAATACTGGATGCCGTCAAATATTTCTTCTTGAGGTCGGGCACCTCAATGAACTGGCTCGCCGATCCCGTCCGGCCGCTTTGCGAATCGCGTATGGCGACCCGGTACTGGTAGGCTCCGGGCTTTTTAACGGGAAAGAGAAAGTGATAAACAAAGCCGTCCGCGACGACTTTCTTGTAGGCTTCCGGCTGGAGGGTCAGCGTGTAGCCCTTTGCCAGCTGGTCGATCGGCTGGCCGTTGTCACCGAAACTCATAGCAAGCACGTCGAACGTTGTGGACTTTGCCCCGTTTGGAGCGTCCGCGAATTGAAGATCTTTTGCATCAACGTGCAAGAGCGATCGAACGTACGCAGGATTCCGCGTATCTGAACCGAAAAGCGCGTTCAGGCGAAGGTTGATGCCGCTAACGGCAAATGGCGAAACGAGAGCGTACTCGAGCTGGCCAACCGGCGTCGTAGCCGCAGTTCCATTCTTGACGGAGCGGTCGGCTACATTAAAGAAACCGCTGCGATACCGCGCTTTTGCGTCTTTTCGAGCAACTTTGATCTCAATGCTGTTGAACTTCCGAGTCGCCGGATCAAATGTGTCGGCATCAGGCTCGTATTCAATCAGATAATAGCTTTGGTCTTCGAGTATTCTGCGAACCCCGCCGGTCAGGTCGTTGCTGTTCTTTATGTCAAAACCACCCGTTTCCCTGGCCAGGTAGGTGAGGCCCTCCTGAGTATCGCTAAGCTGTCTTCCGCGTTCGGAAAGGGCCTGCGTAAGCGCCGCCCCACTACCTGAAGGCCGATCGGCCGCCGTAAATCCAGTGTAAACGAGGCCGCGAGGGTCCACAGTATAGAAAACAACCGATGAACGGTTAGCCGTATCCACTAAAGTGCGTAAAAAATCGAGGACCTGTCCGGATTCCTGAAATCCAGACTCAGCCTGCTCAAAAAGCTTGAATCCGTCCGAGAACAGGATCACGGATTTGCGTCCCGGCAGTTCGCTCATGCCTTGAACGATGTATCTCAAAGCTCCGAGCGTTCCAGTTGCAAAAACATTCGCCCGAAAATCGTCCAAAGCCCGTGCGGGATCCTGGGCGGCAGGTTCAGCCGGATCGGACTCTTCTTCCTCTTCGCCCGCCAACGGTGGCTCGATAGGAGCAAATGCACTAATTCCACCGCTGCCGAGCGAGTTCCACTTCACTTTTTCGATCGAAGCGTAGAGGATCCGTTTATCTGCCGTGAATTGCTGCAGAGCGCCGATCCCCGCTCCGGTTCGAATGATCGCAACCAGATCGCCGTCCTCCATCTGTTCATCAACAAACTTCTTCAAGGCCCGCCGCGTTTGATAAGCACTCTCGAAGGAAAGGGATAGGTCGTCAACGACTAGGCCGATCGTTCGTCTGATGCTTCCCGGCCGCAGGACGGTCGGCGGAACCGGTACGGCTTCTTTGCCCGACTCCCTGATCGGATCCGTTTTTGGAGCGGCCGACACGAATCGCAAACTCGTTATCCGCTGCTTTTGTCCATTCTCAAAGATCTCGATCTCTTCTTTCTTAAGGTCGGCGATCGGTTTTCCCTTTTGATCCGTTACCGAGACATCGAGCCTGATGAGATTGGTCGAGATCCGGACGACGTCATTGTCCGGCGGCGGTGTAGGCGAAGGACGCGGAGTCTGCGAAAGCGAAAGAGCCGATAACGCATTGACCAATAAGAGAAGGAGAAAGATCTTATGCATATTCTTCACGATCGGCCCCACCCTTTACTGCACCACCTCAAACTGAATGTGCTGAGCCGCGACCTGTTCCTTCTTCTTAGCCAATGTATCAGTGACGATCACTTGCAGGATGTAATCTCCGGGCTGCATGTCCTTGAGTAGATTTAATGCTCCCGAGATCTGAAGACGTTTCATATCCGCTTGTCCCGTTAGGTCAACCGGGATCGGCTGTCCATCGAGGACAAGATCGCCGTCACGAAATACCCGGATCCTCGATTGCAAGGACGGCTTGCGGATAGAATCGAGTTTGGCATTATAAACTTCAAATCCATATTGGAGAACTGATCCTAGTTTGATGGTCCTCAGTGCGGTATCGGTCTGCAAATTCGATCGAGCTATTCCACCGCTTTGGTCAAAAAGTTTTACCCAATCCGCCGTCGAATGGCTCTCAATAAGAATGCTTGAAGCCGTAAGACGCCCTTTTTTGACATCCGGGATCTGAATAAACTGACTAGCCGAACCTAGTTTCCCGCTCTGGCTGTCGCGAATAGCAACTCTGTACTGGTACGGGCCTGCTTTCTTAACCGGGAACAAGAAAAAGTAGACAAATCCGTCGTTGATAATCTTTTGATAACCTTCTGGTTTGACGGAAAGCGTATAAGTCTTACGGATCTGATCTGTGGGAATGCCCTTGTCACCAAAACACGCGGCCCAGACGTCGAACACTGCTTTTTTCGACCCGTCCGGCTCGTCCGTGAATCTAATATCTTTTGCTTCGATATGCAGGAGGGAATTTACATAGGCCCCTTCCGGCGAATTTCCAAACAGCGCGTTGAGCCGAAGCGACAGATCGTTAACCGCAAAGGGCGACATCAATGCCCGTTTAAGTTGGAACATTGGGGAGCCGCTCTCGATAATGGGTTGTTTAGCTACGGTCGAATCGCTAACGTTGAAAAACCCGCTGCGGTATCGCGCGGTCAGGCCTTTTCGGAGCACCTTTATCTCGATCTTATTGAACTTTCGCTTATCTGCTTCGAAGGTTTCAGAATCCGGTTCATAAGCGATCAGATAATAGCTTTGATCCTCTAAAACTCGCCTTATGCCGCCAGCGAGGTCGTTGCTGTTCCTCACTGAAAACCCGCCCGTTTCTTTTGCGAGTGTGTCCATGCCGCCTTGCGAATCCTGCAGCGCGGCGTTTCGCTGACTCATAACCGCGGCCATTCGCTGGGGAGTTGGAAGTATGCTCCCACTCGACGCCGTCGGGATGTTCAACTGATCTGCGGCCGTGATTCCCGTGTACACGACTCCGCGAACATCAACTGGGTAAAAAACAACAGCGGCTCGATTGGCGGATTCAATGAGTTTTGCCAATCCTGTGTTGAGTCTATTGCTTTGCGATAACAAATCGGGATTGAACAAATTCCACCCTTCCGAAAACAAGATGACGGACTTGCGCCCGGGAAGCTCAGCCATCCCCTCAACGATGTATTGCAATGCCGCCATAGTCCCCGTGGCGTTACCCAATATGTTGAGGTCGCCAAATCCTTCCGGAGCTCCCGGTCCGGCAGAAGTGCCCTCGGCAGCACCTTCAGCAATTACCAACTCCTGAAACGTAGGGCGTATTGGACCAAATGAGGACAGCCCCACCCGCCCACTCGGGTTCCATTTGACGCGTTCAATTGCGGCATAGAGGATATTTTTGTCAGAGGTAAATTGCTGCAAGGCTCCGACACCTGCACCGGTCCGGACAATCGCGACAAAATCGCCATCGACCATCTGTTCGTCAACGAATTTTTTCAACGCCCGCCTTGTGTTCGGAGCATTCTCAAACGACAAAAAAAGATCATCTACAACTAGAGCGATCGTTCGGCGGACCTGGTCGGGCTTGAGGCTGACCGTTGGAAGCGGAGCGGGATCGCTGCCGGTCTTAGCCTTTTGCGCTTCCCTCGCCGCTTTTGACTCAGCCGCAGTTAAAGGGCGTGCGGCGGACACGAAAGAAAAATTGGTTATAGGCTGCTTTTTCCCGTTCTCATAGATCTCGATCTCATCCGCACGAAGATCCTTAACGACTCTTCCCCTGTCGTCTACGACCGTAACGTCGAGTTGGACTAGCGTTGTCGAGATCTTAACCACATCCGGATCTACCTGACTGGGAGCCCTCAAAGGTGTCGGAGACGCTTGCTGGGCAAGAACTTGTAGAGAGAGAAGGCAAAGTGCCAAAAGCAAAACCACGAAGTTGGCGCTGAGAAAAATGTTTCGGTGAGAGCTGTTCCTATGTGGATCCATACAATTTTTAGTCCCTTGATTAAAGTGCCGAGATCGGGCCTGCAAGTCTTATTGAACTACCTCGAACTGAACGTACTGTGTTGCAATAGTTTTGTTTTTCGATGCTCCGTCACTGACTATGATTTGCATCACATAATCGCCGGGCAGCAGATTTTGACCGAGTTGAATCGCGTCGTTGTGAGCGAGAGTTCCGCCTCCTGATGGGGATGCCGCTGGGAGAGTCGTTTCTTTTGATTCAAAAACAAGCTGCTTATCTTGGAAAACGCGCGTCTTTATTCGGAGGTCGGCACCCGGCTTTACGTTCAGCACCTCAACACCAAATCGCAGAGCGGTGCCGCGATCAAACGTTCGCGAAGCGGTCGCGTAGCGATAATCCCGAACCACGGAGGCGTCGGATCCATTGGTGCTGACGTTGATGGCCCGCTGGCCGCCGGCAATGTTTTCTAGGACGATACCGGAAAGAGCTGCGCCGGACTTTTTGAGATTCGGGATCTCAACGAACTGATTTGCGGAACCGACAGCGGTACTTTCGCGGTCCATTATCGCAACCCTCAGTTGATACGCTCCGGGCTGTTTTACGGGGAAAATGAAGCTGTAGGCAATGCCCTCACGCCGAACGCGATCAAGCTCGTCGGCCTTTACGATCGTCGATCCGACGGCGTTGTTCTTATCGACCGGAACGCCATTGTCGCCGTAACTGATCGCCAGAATGTCAAAACTCGCCTTGTAGTCGCCGTTCTCCTGCTTCTTGAACGTCAGGTCGGTCGCATCGATGTGAAGAAAGGAATGCACGAAGTAACCCGACTTCGATGAATGCCCAAAAAGTGCGTTCAACTTTACTTCAACCCCATTCATCGCAAACGGCGAGGTCAATGCCCGCATTATCTTCGTCGGGTAATTAAGGTCCACCACAACACGTTGTTTCTCTTCGCCTGAGAAAAACCCGCTGCGGTGCCGGGCATTTACGTTTTTCCTCAGAACCTTTACTTCCAGCTTGTTGAACTTTCGCTTTTCGGCGTCAAACGTATCGCCGTCAGGTTCATAGGAAACCAGATAATAGCTCTGGTCCTCCAGCACTTTCTGGACACCTGCACTCAGATCGTTGCGATTCGTATAGGCGAAACCGCCCGTGTTTTCAGCCAAATAATAGAGTCCCTGCTGGCTGTCAAATAATTCAGTATTTCTGTCGCTAATTCGGTCGCCGAGTTTCTGCTGATCGGGATCGTTCTGGGTGTTCGGGTCGTAGAGTTGGTCGGCCGCGGTGAAACCCGTGAAAACAAGGCCGCGAGCATCGACCGGATAGAAGATCACCGCTTTTTTGTTTGCCTCAGTAACAAGATTTTCGAGAAATTCCAACACTCGCGACGCGCCGAAACTGCCCTCGCTGCGATTCAAGACGCGCAGGCCGTCCGAAAATAGGATCACCGATTTGCGGCCGGGAAGCTCGCCCATTCCACTCACGATGTACTTAAGAGCCCCCAGCGTACCGGCGGTGAAAATACTCTCACGAAAGTCCGACGTCCCTCGCATGAATTCCTTTTCCGCCTTTAGGTCTTCCTTATCGGGGCTTAGCGGTCCTCCATCGCCGCCCCGCTTTAACGTCTCCTGCATCGTTGGCTCGATCGGGTCGAACGAACTCATTCGCCCCAGGCCGCGAGGGTTCCACTTGACCCTTTCGATCGCCGCGTAAAGCTGCTGCTTGTTCGACGTAAACTGCTGCAAAGCGCCAATGCCCGCACCCGTCCTGATAATGCCCACCAGATCGCCTTCCTGCATCTGTTCGTCAACATACTTCTTCAGAGCCCGGCGGGTATGAGCGGCACTCTCAAACGAAAGCGTCAGATCGTCGACAACCAAAGCGATCGTCCGCCGCACATTTTCGGCCCGGAGTGTGACAGGCGGCTCAGGAACTATCGGCGCGTCCTTATCAGCCTTCTTCCGGTCTTCAGACTTTGGCTGTGGATTCGAAACGAAAGTAAATCCGGTGATCTTCTGCTTCACACCGTTCTCATACACCTCAACCTCATCCGCCCGCAGGTCTCCAACCGCCCGCCCCTTCGAATCCGTCACCGATACATCGATCCTGATCAGACTGGTCGAGATCCGAACAACATCACGGTCCGGCGTTGGCGTCGGGGTCTGGCCACTCGTGTCGAACGCCAAAAAAAGAAGGAGAGCTATAACGAGAAATGCGATCTTTTTAAACATCATTTAATTAACGATCTCGAACTGTATGAACTGCGTCGCAACCCGGCCCTTATCGTTTTGGTCTTTGACCATCACCTCGATAACGTAGTCACCCGGCAAAAGATCCGCACCGAGCATCAGACCGCCCGAGATCGCGATCGATTGCATCGACGGCTGGTCATCTAGCAGAGCCTCTCTTTCTGTGCTGGTAAAGATCAGCTGATTGTCCTTGTAAAGTCGATAGCTCTGAAGCAGCCGCGGTTTTTTCTGTGAATCGAGTTTAGGATTGTACGCAAATAGTGAAAACTCGAGCGGCATCCCCGTTCGAAACTGTCGAACCGAGGTATACCGCATCGGATCTTCGGTATCGAGCGAGACTCCTTCTTTGGCCGCCAAAGCCGTCGACGATCCGCTGCTCAGAATTGCCCCCGACATCCCAAATTTGCCGCTGTCCACTGGCGGAATGTCGATAAACTGGTTCGCGGTTCCAATTCGTGCCGAAGATACATCGCGCACTGCGAGTCGAAGTTGATGACCGCCCGATTTTTTAAGCGGCAGCCCAAATGTCGCGATCAGCCCGCGTTTAATGAGGACATCGTATTGGGTATCGGTTACAGTCACCGTAAAGTTCTTCGAGCGCTCGTCGAGGACGCGTCCTTCCGCATCGAACGTGAAAGCAACCATATCGAAGGAAGCTTTTCGCCGGCCATCACCCAAGTCGGTAAATGTCAGCGCGGCAGGATCGATATTGATGAATGAGACCACAGACGGCTTGCGACGTTCGTCGGCCATGAAAACCGCATTCATACGAACATCGATCTGGTTAGACGTGAACGGCGACGTGATAGCGGTAACTATCTGCTCAGTAACCGAACCGAGCGGCTGCTTGTTTTCCTCATTGCTGACACGCAGGAATCCGCTGCGGAACCGCACACGCGCTCCGGGGCGGCTAACCTTAATCTCGTGTGTGTTATATCTGAGCTCTCGCGGATCGAACGGGCCGCGCCTGTTGTCAAAGGTATCCTCATCGGGATCGTAAGCGACAAGATAATAGCTCTGATCATCCATTATTCGGCGGAGGCCTTTTGTAATGCTGTTCGAGTTAATAACCGCAAAACCACCGGTATGCTGCGCAAGGAATTTCAACCCATCCTGAGCATCGATCGTAGCGTCTTGTCTAACGCGAAATAGTCCGTCAGTCTTCGTTTCGCCGCCTGCTAACCTGATGTCTAGAATATCGTCATCGGCATTCATCATCGGCACCAACAATCCGGGTGCATGTATAGGATAGATCGACACAGAAGCCCGATTTGCATTATCGATAAGACGTCGAACTGGGTAGACATTCATCGAGAAACTACGTCCTCCCGCACCGTCGCGATCCGTTAATATGATCTTGTCCGTGATCAAGACCAGCGACTTACGTCCCGGGAGATCCTTCATGCCCCGAATAACAAAATTTAATACGCCGATGGTGCCATCACCGAACATGCGTTCGCGGAGTTTTTCAATTTCGCCTTCCCTCGGGTTCACCATCCCGCCTATGAGCCTCTCTTGATTGAAGAAGGATAAGCCTCCGAAATTGAATGGACGATCGATCGATGCAAGTAGCCGTTGCCGATCCGTGGTAAATTGCTGCACTACCCCCGAGGCTCCAGCCGTCCTGATGATGGCGACCAGGTCTCCTTCCTGCAATTCATCCCTGACGAACTTCTTCAGTGCATCCTTCGCCCAGACGCTGCTTGACCACGACATCAGCAGGTCATCCACAACAATGGCTACCGTTCGCTTTACGGACTCCAGCCTCACCGGAGAGCCCGGCAGCACCGGCTGTTTGACTAACTTCCCCTTGCTTGCATCATCGGGTTTTTCCTGATAACGCGTGCCCGGAACGAAGCTAAAATTTGTGACCTTCTTCTTGCGTCCGTTCTCAAAGAGCTCTATCTCATCCGGGCGAATATCTGGTATTGGCTTTCCGTTCTTGTCCGTAACGATCATATCCAACTGGATCAGGCTCGTTGAGATGCGGACAACGTCCCGATCCGGCTCCGGTGGCGTTTGGGCCGTGGCCTCGAACGAAAGGATCGGAAGGAAGGCTGTAACAAGCAAGGCGATCTTCGACGTTTTCATAATAATCCCTTAACTGACGATCTCGAACTGTATGAACTGTGTCGCCACGCGGCCTTTATCGTTTTGGTCTTTAACCATCACCTCGATCACGTAGTCACCCGGCAAAAGCTCAGCTCCGAGCATCAGCCCGCCCGAGATCGCGATCGACTGCAATGAGGGCTGATTTTCTGTCGACACCGTCCGCTCTTCGCTTGTGAAAATTACAGCGTTATCCTTATACAGCCTGTAACTTTGAATAAGATTGATTTTTTTCTGGCGATCCAGCTTCGGGTTGTAAGCAAACAGGGAAAACTGGAGTGGCATCCCCGGTCTAAATCGTCGCACGGATGTGTATCGCATGGGATCCTCGGCTCCGATCGAAACCGCGTCCTTTGCAGATACTCCCGCTTGGTCGCCGCTACTGAGAAGTGCACCCGAGAGAGCGAATTTTCCACGGTCTACTTGTGGAATCTCGATAAACTGAGTTGCGGTACCAAGCCTTCCAGTCGAGGGATCGCGCACTGCGAGTCTCACTTGATAACCACCGCTCTTTTTAACGGGCAGCCCAAACGTGGCGATCAGCCCTCGCTTCTGAAGCGCTGCGAGCTGCGGCTCGGTAACCGTTACCGTAAAATTCTTCGCGCGTTCGTCTACTACGTTGCCTTCCGCTCCAAACGTAAACGCGACCAGATCAAACGACGTTTTCTTGAGGCCATTGCCGGCGTCCGTAAAGCTGAGTTGTGCGGGGTCGACATTTACGAACGAAACTACAGACGCTTTTTTCTGGTTATCGCTTAGAAACAACGAATTCATACTTACGTCGATCTGGCTCGAAGTGAACGGTGAGGTTATTGCCGTAAGAATCTG
>CAYPGP010000031.1:0-37418 GCA_964410495.1 uncultured Chloracidobacterium sp. | reverse complement strand
CTCGAACTAGGCCGCGACTACATGGTCACGGTCAACAGCCGAAGATTCCGCTTCGGTGCCAAGACGCTAAACCTGACTTCTAACCTTACCGGATTTGATCTAATCGGGTTAGAGTAGTTGAGTCCATCAGCAAGCAAAAAAAGAGGCGAGCCAACGGGCTCGCCTCTTTCCTTTGTTCACATCAATTTATAACTCGGTTTCGACGATATTAATTTCGCGACGTGCTAGTTCCGCGACGAATCGCTCCGGATCGATCGCCTTTTCCTGTGGCGTTGCTCCCCGAGCGATGACATCGCCGGCGGCCATCATTTGGGCGATGATTGACGCTGGAAACGCAGTCGTCCGCATCATCGCGGACATTCCCGTTGCCTCATCAAGTTTGTCGACAATGTCGTAACGCAAGGCCTTCGGTTTTCGGTCTTCGGTTTTCGATGTTCCTTTGAACTCAACTCGCACCAGTACGTAATCTGGACCGTCTGCCGGAAGATGTGTCTGGAGCAATTCGCCAAATACCTTCCTCGGTTTTACCTTGACGAAATCCGCGACGATCTCTTCGCTGGAACACAGTCCGAGATCGATCATGGTCTTGAACTTATCGCAGTGGCCGGCGTAGCGGATGGTCTTGTAATCGAGATGCTTGATCTTGCCGAGAAAGGTGTCCGGCAGTGTCGATGTGCCTCCGCTGGTCTGAAATGCTTCGAGCGGTGGAAAGCCTTCGAACGACAGGCTTTCGAGTTCGGTCATCGACGGCACCTCGACGATCTTTCCGTCTCTAATAACCCGGGCGACCTCGACGTATTCGTTTATCAATCCCTCAACAGAAAATACCAACTGATAATCGAGCGGCGGCTGCGGGTCCTGCGGCAAGCCGCCGACGCGAATATGGATCTCGTCAACCGAATCAAAACGTGCCGCCCCATGCATCGCCAGGATCGAAACCATTCCCGGAGCAAGGCCGCAGTCGGGAATGATGTTTATTCCAGCCGCTTTCGCATCGGGATCAAGGGCAAGCTGTTCGTCGACGACATAGTTATTGCCGCCGAGATCGCAGAAGTTTGCACCGACCTCGATCGCAGCCTTTGAAAGCGCGACATTGTACCAATAATTGACGCAAGAAATTACTGAATCGTGACCTCGAAAAAGCTCAACGATCTCATCGTAATTCGATGCATCGACTTGTCTTGCCGTGATGCTACCGCCAACCGAGGATGCGACATGTTCGGCCTTACCGAGATCAAAATCTGCAACCGTTACGCTTTCAACGCCAGGCGAATTGTGAATAAGGTCAAACGCGGCCCCATGGCCCATTCGTCCGGCCCCTAGAACTAGGATCTTCATAAAGTCGTGTATTGTGAGCGGAAGTGAGCTAGAAACTGCCAACCATCACACATTATCCCCAATCGTCTACACCATCGGGCTGCTGAGAGGCGAGCGTGGCTCCGGCGACTTCCCAAACCTTCTTCTTCCATTCGCGAAGGCCTTCGGTCAGCATCAGTGCTGCCTGCGGATGGGAGGCGTTTCGTTCCAGGCGGATCACCTGCCCAACGACCGAGACCTCGTCGTCCGGATTTTCGGTAACCGTCAGATGCACCTTTCCGCCCACGGTCGGTAAGACTCGCGGCAGGTAAACGAGTGCGCCGTGGGGCCCAACGTTATCGGTGAGGCCTTCCTGAATCACCTCTTTGCCGTTCTCGTCCTTCCACCTTGCACGTATCGGAAACGATATGACATGCCTCGCACCCTGGCGTCTTTCGCGCATAGAAAACCCTCTTGCTGTGTCTGTTTTTTGTGTGTGAATCGCCGCCGAAAAAGGCCGCGATCTAGCCGTTTAATACTACCAAAATATCGCCAAAATCAAAAAAATTTTATCGCCGTAAGCGCCTGAAAATACAGCAATTGCATATAACATAAGGGGTTGCGGTCACGAGGCGGGTGGACAGGCATACGAAATATTGATATTCTCATAACAAGTTCCGACTCAACCGAGGACGGAAACAGGTCGAAATTAGTCGTCCGAAACAGTCTTCGTTCGATGCGAATAGTGGCTGATGACCCAAATCTCAGACGCTATTTTTGCGTTTAAACGGGGTACGTATAAACAGGAGAATGATTGATGAAAAATCTCGTTAGAGGAGGCGCGATTCTGGCAGTCCTGAGCATGTGCGTTGTCTTTATCTACGCAAATGTTCCCGCAGAGTCCACCGTCGTTATAGCGAATGATTCGCAAGACATTATCGACAACGCTTTATCCAATATTGAAGAAAACGTTTTGATCAATACCGAGTTCGAAACGGTCGATGATACCGATAAGAAACTCGTTAAGACCACCGGTTCGTCAAAAGCGGTCGGTGCGGGAGCAAGCCGCGGAGCATTTTCCGCGACCGCTTACTGCCTGAAGGGTAGAACGGCCATGGGCCACGGAGTTCGTCGCGGCATTATCGCGGCCGACCCGCGAGTTCTGAAGCTGGGTTCTAAAGTTACCCTTAACGCCGGTGCCTGGAGCGGAACGTATTTGGTTTCCGACACGGGCGGGGCGATCAAGGGCAAAAAGCTCGACATCTGGGTCCCAAACTGCGGCGAAGCCCGCAAATTCGGACGAAGGACCGTTCAGGTTTATTCAGCTCAATAATTTAATAACTTAATTTTAGAATGCTTTATTAGCAGCCCCGATCATCGGGGCTTTTTTGTGTCTAATGCAGCCAACAATATTCGCCAATCAACCACTGTACAAATACGGTATCAACCAAGTCGATAAATGGTCGCTCTCGCTTTTCCGCTTTTGACAATCAAGCCGGCGGCAACCAACTCGCGTAATCGGACTTTAACTGTGTTGTGATTCGCGCCCGTCAACTTTACAATTCCCGAAATACTTAGCCACTGGTTTGATGAGAACAGATCCAATATACGCGAGGAGAGCTCGTTCAAGTCGTAAGCCCCGACGTGCTTCGCCTCGCTGATCTTGTCGGCAAGATTGGCTTTCTGCTTGCTTAAACAGCGCAGAAAAAATGCTAGCCAAGGCTGCCAATCCGGTTTTTCGGTTCTCAGCGAACGTTGGGTTCTTCTAAGCGCATTGTAGTAAAGATCTTTATTTTCTTCGACAACGTGTTCGAGTGACGAAAACGGCACGTAAGCGTAACCAAACCGCAGGAGCATTAGGGTCGTGATTATTCTCGACAGTCTGCCATTACCGTCCTGAAAAGGGTGGATCGCTAGAAAAACAACGATAAAAACGGCAACGATCAGAAGTGGATGAAGGCTTTTTTCCGCGATAGCTTTGTTTGCCCAGTGGAAGAGATCTTCCATCCTACGCGGCGTATCGAAGGGCGAGGTGGTCTCAAAAACGATGCCGACCTCGACGCCTTTCTCATCGAACGCAACAACGTTATTGGGCAGTTTCTTGTAATCGCCGCGATGCCGTTCGTCTTTTAAGCTGTGCCGCAAAAGCGTTTGATGTAACTGCCGAATATGGTTTTCCGTGATCGACAGTTCGTCGTAGGCCTGAAAGACGAGATCGATAGCTTCTGCATAACCGGCGACTTCCTGTTCGTCGCGGGTCGTGAATGATGTGTGGGGAACCCGCAAAAGGAGGGTATCCACTTCGGCGTCGCTTAGGGTTGCCCCTTCGATCCGTGTTGAAGATGCGATGCTCTCGATGGTGGCGACGCGACGCAGTTTCGCTAGATGTTCCGGAGCCAGCTTTCTTAATGCTTCCCAGCTACCCTTAAACTCATCTATTTCTGCAATTAGCTGCAGAATTTCTTGCGCCAGCTCTATCTTTGGCTCGACCATACCCGATTCGCGTACCCGATCATACCCGATTATACCCGATTCGTGGGTTGGAAAGCGCTTGATCAATCGATGAAACGTCTCGTTATATCGCCGTATTCATCGATACGACGATCGCGGAGAAATGGCCAGTGTCGGCGGGTTTCCTGTATCTGGGCCGGGTCAACTTCGCCGATCACGACCTGTTCGGACTGATCGACAGCTTCGGCAACTATGACGCCGAAAGGATCGCTCAAGAATGTCCTTCCCCAGAATTCGATGCCCGGAGTTCCCTCGACCTGGACCTCATGGCCGACTCGGTTAACACCCGCGACGTAAACGCCGTTGGCGATCGCATGCGAGCGTTGGATCGTCCGCCAGGCATCCTGTTGCCGGTGTCCGAATTCCGCTTTCTCGTCCGGATGCCAGCCGATGGCGGTTGGATAAAACAGGATCTCGGCCCCGCGAAGAGCCGTCAACCGAGCGCCTTCGGGATACCATTGGTCCCAGCAGATCAGAGTTCCGATACGGCCAAAATCAGTATCGAACGCCTTAAACCCCATATCGCCCGGCGTGAAATAGAATTTTTCGTAATACGCGGGATCGTCTGGAATGTGCATCTTGCGATAGACGCCCGCAACGGGTTCACCGGGCTTAATGAGCACAAGTGAATTGTGATAAAGCCCAAGAGCACGCTCCTCAAATATCGGTGCGATCACCGTCACGCCTGATTCATCTGCAACCTTCGCGAGAGCGTTGGTTGAAGGTCCGTCGATCGGCTCGGCCAGATCGAATTGTGCGTGGTCCTCGGCCTGGCAGAAGTACCTCGACCGAAACATCTCCGGCAGGCAGATGATCTTCGCCCCTTTCCCGGCCGCCTCGCGAACGAACTCTACCGCTTTCGCAAGATTTGCGTCCACATCCTCGCCCATCGACATCTGGACGAGCCCAACCTTATATTTTTCACGCTTTGCCATACCGCTAGAATACACGGGCGGTGACATTTTTCTAAATTATCAGCCGCCAAAGCAACCATCCGAAAATCTCACCGCATCTAGGCTGTAGAGACCGGTCATCACTTAAAATTCAGGAAAGGATCCCCTGCTTCAATTTCAATCTTTTTTGGATAAGTGCTGTATTCTGCGGCATTTTGAGGAGGTATTACTATGTCCGCTGAAAAGCTGCTCGACTCTATCCGGGTTAAAGAGCCTTGCCTAGAAAAATGGGATCAGATGGAAGGTACCGGAAGTGTCCGTTATTGCTCCCACTGCTCGAAAGACATCAAAGACCTGTCGGCATTGACTCGAAAACAGGCTCTGCGGCTGGTGCTTGAATCGAACGGCAGACTCTGCGTCCGGTATGTCGAGCATCCGGTCACCCGCCGACCTGTGTTTGCCGACCAGCTGATCCAGATCAAGCGACGGGCACCACTAGTCGCGGCAGGCGTTATGACGGCGTCGATCGCGTTGAGCTCGCATGCGTATTCACAGCAAGTCTCCGAGTCTTCGAGTCAAACGGTGCCCGCGAGCATTCAGCGATCTATAACGCGATCTGCTATAACCGGCGAGCGGAAGATATCCGGTACCGTTGTCGACCCGCATGGTTCGATCATCGTTGGAGCGGAAGTACGTATTGCGAGCGTGGATGCGGGTTTTTCGGCTTCGGGAAAAACCGATGAGAATGGAGCCTTCAGCTTCGAAAACCTGCCTATCGGCAAGTATCGAATCGAGGTTGAGTCGGGCGGATTCGATAAAGGAATCAATGAGATTGAACTACAGGAGAATGACGTCAATACGGTCATAACTTTGGCGATCTCCATTTCAGACACCGTTACGATCCTAGGTGGCGACGACATCCGCGGCTCAAGCACCGTCAGTGTGCTAGCGATGACGGTCACCACGTTTTACACACCTCTCGAGGCTGCGGTGGCATCAGGAAATATTGACCAGGCAAGGCTACTCATGGTCGGCGGCGTTAATGTAAATCTAAAGCAAAAGACAACCGGCATCACTCCGATCTTCATCGCAGTCGAGCAGGGCAATATCGAAATGGTTGAACTCCTCCTGACGTTTCGTGCCAAGATAAACAGCAAGGACTCTGCCAAACAAACGCCGATAATGAGCCTCGATGAGGATGCCTCACCAGAATTGGCTCGCCTTTTGATCCGCTACGGGGCGAAACTGAATGTCTCGGACAGTGAGGGTTACACTCCGCTGATCAGAACGGCGGGGAAAGTGAAAAGGGACGTGCTTGAGATCCTGATCCGTGCCGGAGCCGACATCAACGCGGCTAGCAAGTCCGGCCAGACGGCGCTGATGCAGGCCGCCGAGAATGATGATTTTGACAGCGTCAAACTCCTTCTCGAAGCCGGAGCCCGTGTGAACGCTAAAAACAAGGCTGGCGAAACCGCGTGGGATCTGACTACGGACGAGAAAGTTGAAAAACTGCTTGAAACCTACGGCGGCGTTTCAGGAGATACAAACACCGAAGAAACACATTAAACCTGGGAGAGATCTACAGAGCTACTACACGAGAATCGGTAATCGCCGATGTTCGATATTACGTTACGGTGTCGACCGAATTCTCAGCCCGGGTGAGCCGCACTAAAGCTCGCCGGCTGAGGATGCCGATGGTAATCATTGCTATCACACTCCCGATCGCGCCCATCACAAAAAGGTAGGTTTCGCGGCTATTGTCGACAGAGAGTTCCGCGAGACCGGCACCGATGAAAGCCATCGCAGCCGACCGCGGCAGCATGCCGGCGGCGGTCCCGATCACATACGCCGGAAGCGGCACGCGCGAGGCGGCTAGCAGGAAGTTTGTAAATGCGAAGGGCATGATCACCGACATTCGGAGCAGAGTGATAATAAGCGTCGTCCTCTTTAAGTCTTCGCGAAGAAGCGTCCGGTAGATAGCCGCTGACCTAGGGTGTTTTTGCAGAACCTCAGGCAATCTCTCACCGCTCAAACGTTGATTAATATAGAAAGAGATGACCGACGAGCCTACCACGCCGACGATCAATACCAGCAGCCCAAGCTCGAAGCTGAACGCCCATCCGCCGACAATGCCTATGACATTGGTCGGCAACAATGCGAGGCCGCAAAATAGGAGCGTACCGACGAGAAAAACCCCAGTACCTATCTCCCAATTCTCTCGCAGCCAATGGCCTATAGGTATCAGAAAAGCGATAAGCAATGAACTGCCCACGATCGGCATGAACGTCGTAACCAGGGCCATCGGAGTCAAATGGCCAAGATCACGAATATGCTGTTTTAACTTCTCGAACACCCTTTTACTGATGATAACACTGCCGAACCCAGGGCTTCAGGATAGTACCGCCGAAAATACTTTGTGATTTACGGTGTTTGAGGGACAATATTGTCGTGAAACATAATCGCGTTAGCGCATAAACTTATGACAGATGAAAAGGCGTTGATCTTAAAGATCCATGAGCTTCCCGAATCGCTAAAGGCGGAAGTTGATCGTTTCGTGTCGATGCTGTCGAAAGCATCTGTCACGAGAGTTGGTAACGAAAAAAGGCCCGCTCGTCGCCGGAGAAAGGCCGGGAGTGCGTCCGGAAAGTACCATATGACAGCCGACTTCGATGCCCCCCTTGACGATCTTAAGGAATACATGTGATGCCGGTACTAATTGATACGCACACTTTTATCTGGTTCGTTGAGGATTCCGGGGAACTAAGCCAAACTGCAAGATCGTTGATCGAAGCGTCAACAACCGAGGTTTTGATGAGCGTCGTCAGCCTTTGGGAGATGTCCATCAAGACGGCACTTGGAAAGCTAATATTAGAAGGCGGCTTCGAAAGAGTATCTGCCGATCTGGCAGAAAATCTAATCGAAGTCCACCCGATCAATTTCGCCCATACCCTTAAGAATAACCAATTACCTTTCCATCATCGTGATCCTTTTGACCGGATGATCGCCGCTCAGGCGCTGGTTGACGGTCTTGATCTGGTTAGCGCAGACGATATGTTTGATCGATATTTCGAAGGCTCGGAGGTTCACCGCATCTGGTAGGAGCGGAGCCGATCGTGGAGTTTCGTTCGGTCGCTTACGCGATCGGTGGCTCGACCATAATCGACGAGCTCGATCTATCGATCTTTCGGGGCGAGATCCTCGTTCTCCTCGGCGAATCGGGCTGCGGGAAAACCACTACCCTTAAGCTGATAAACCGCCTGATCGAACCGACATCGGGGGAGATCAACGTAGAGGGCAAGCAAACAACGAGCTGGGATTCGATCGAACTTAGGCGGCATATCGGTTACGTGTTGCAGGACGGCGGGCTTTTTCCGCACATGACGATCCGGGACAACGTCGGCATCGTTCTCACGCTTCAGGATGCTGCCGCCGATGTCGTAGCAAACCGCGCAAATGAGATGCTTTCGCTCGTTGGGCTCGACCCTGCGAAATTTGGCGAGCGTTTTCCACACGAACTTTCCGGCGGCCAGCGGCAACGTGTCGGCGTAGGTCGTGCGCTGGCATCCGACCCCGATCTCTTGCTTCTTGACGAGCCTTTCGGAGCCCTCGACGCGATCACGCGAACCAATATTCAAAAGGAATTCGCCCGATTGGTACGCGATCTCGGCAAGACCGCCGTCTTCGTCACACACGACCTGCACGAAGCGATGCTGCTCGGTTCGCGGATCGCTTTGATGGAGAAGGGAAAGATCGTTTTGCTTGATACACCGGAAAGATTTGCCGTGTCGGATCTACCGCTCGCACGGGCCTATCTTGATACGATCCGGGCGTTCGACAATTAGCCGCTTATCACGCATATTAATTGAAAATATGAGTACAAAGAACAGACGCGAGTTTCTAAAGACCGGGGCGAGCGGTTTGGCCGCCATTGCGCTATTTCGCAATACCAAAGGCGAGATCGTAACGATGCCCGAGGGCGAACCATTTCCGGAACTCGTTGAAGTAACGATAACTGAGCTGCAATCCCGGATGAAAGCCGGGAAACTCACCGCCCGGCGGCTCACCGAAATGTATCTCGAGCGGATAAAACTGATCGATCCGAAAACAAACTCGGTGATCGAGCTAAATCCTGACGCTATCGCGATTGCCGAACAGATGGATCGCGAGCGAAAGCAGAAAAAGCTCCGCGGCCCGATGCATGGAATTCCCGTTCTGATAAAAGACAACATCGATACCGCCGACAAGATGATGACGACCGCCGGTTCGCTGGCACTCGTCGGTGCTCCGACGCCGAAGAAGGATGCGTTTGTCGTTCAACAGCTCCGAAAAGCCGGTGCTGTGATCATCGGCAAAACGAACTTGAGCGAATGGGCGAATTTTCGCGGGCAGAGATCTATCAGCGGCTGGTCAGGGCGTGGCGGACAGACGAATAATCCGTACTATCTCGATGTGAATCCGTGCGGATCGAGTTCCGGCTCGGGCGTGGCTCCATCGGCAAATCTCTGTGCGGCCGCAGTTGGTACTGAGACGAACGGCTCGATCATCTGCCCTGCGAACACGAACGGCGTCGTCGGCATCAAGCCGACGCTCGGACTCGTCTCACGTTCGGGCATCATTCCGATCGCCCACACTCAGGACACCGCAGGCCCCATGGCACGTACGGTTGCCGATGCCGCCGCGTTGCTTTCGGCAATGACGGGCCATGACAAGGAAGACCCGATCACCGTCGAGTCGCCAAAACGCGGAGCAAAAGACTACACAAAATTCCTGGATCGCAATGGCCTCAAAGGTGCTCGACTTGGCCTCGTACTACAATTCATCCAGGGCCGCACCGCTGAACAGACAAAGGCATATTATCAACCCTTTATCGAAAAGATCCGCGCCGCCGGAGCGACCCTCGTTGATGTAACATTCGCACCCGATTACAGCAAGGTACAGGCCCAGCGTCTCGACGTGCTGCTGTACGAATTCAAGGCGGATCTAAACAAATATCTCGCTGCCCGCGGAGCGAAATACAAGACGCTCGAAGACCTGATCAAATTTAACGACGAGAATAAGGAGAAGGAGTTAAAACTCTTCGGCCAGGAACTTTTCGTCCAGGCCCAGGCAAAAGCCGACCTGACCGACAAAGGCTATATCGACGCCCTCTCAGCCGTAAAGCGAACAAGCGGCGTCGAAGGCATCGACGCCGTGATCGCAAAAGACAAACTCGATGCACTCGTATCGCCGACTTCCGGAACAACATGGGCAATAGCCGCAACCGCCGGCTACCCGTACATCACGGTCCCGCTTGGCCTAAGAGAGATCCCCGCAACAACAAACGCCCAAGGCGCCGCCGTCCCCGCCTCGATCTCCGCAACCGGCATGGCATTCTGGGGCAAGCCCTGGAGCGAGCCGGCGTTGATAAAATACGCGTACGCCTTCGAACAGTTAACAAAAGGCCGCGTAACACCTCAATTCTTGCCGAAGTATGAAAAGAAGGCGTAACGGATTCTCGTGAGAGAATTTATCCAATTTCTATCTGCCAACTGGCCCGAGCTGCTCACGCTCACCCGTGAGCATATCTTCCTTGTCTTTCTTTCCACCGGAGCGGCGATCCTGCTTGGTGTG
Source organism: uncultured Chloracidobacterium sp. (assembly GCA_964410495.1). Lineage (GTDB taxonomy): Bacteria > Acidobacteriota > Blastocatellia > Pyrinomonadales > Pyrinomonadaceae > OLB17. Next base: position 27,108 of record CAYPGP010000031.1, on the reverse strand, counting down.
CCGCTTGGGATCTTACTAACTCGCATCAACTCGTTGCGTACGCCGGTGCTTGGTTTTGCGAATATCATGCAGACCGTACCGAGCCTTGCTCTGTTTGGGCTGCTAATTCCTATTCCGCTCATCGGCGGCATCGGCTCTCGGACGGCGATAATTGCGCTTGCACTTTACGCTTTGCTGCCGGTCATTCGCAATACCGTGACCGGAATTCTCGGCATCGATCCGAAGCTGATCGAGGCGGCGAATGCCATGGGAATGACGCCGGGACAGCGTTTGCGGCTGGTCGAGCTGCCGCTCGCGATGCCGGTGATTCTTACAGGGATCCGTGTCGCGGTCGTGATCTCGGTCGGAGTCGCAACGGTCGCCGCGGCGGTCGGTGCCGGTGGCTTGGGGACATATATCTTTCGCGGCCTCCGCCAGAACGACAATAATCTGCTGGTCGCGGGAGCTCTGGCCTCGGCCTTGCTCGCCCTGCTTTGCGACTTCGCGCTCGGGCAGTTTGAAAAAAGTTATGAGATCGGCGAGCGTCAGCACGCCAGCCGACGCCGTTTTGTGGCCGCAGGCTTGGCCGCACTTCTTGCCCTAACCGTCGGCATCGGCTTCATCTCAAATTTCAGATCTGAGATCTCAAATAACGCGGATGAGATCGGTGCAGGCCCGCAAAACCAGCAGAAGATCGTCGTCGGTTCGAAGGATTTTACCGAATCGATCATCCTCGCCGAGATCCTTGCACAAATGCTTGAAAGACAAGGCGTTGCCGTGACTCGGCAGTTTGAATTGGGCGGAAATCTCGCCCATGACGGCCTGCTTTCAAAACAGATCGACGTCTATCCCGAATACACCGGCACCGCTTACACGGCCATTCTTAAACATCCTCCGATAACCGATCCGCAAGCAGTTTATGACAAGACAAAGGCTGAATACGCCGGGAAATTCGGCCTTGTAGTCAGCCCTTCTCTCGGCTTTTCGAATGATTTCGCGATCCTCGTTCGCGGCGATGTCGCCCGAAAGAACAACCTGAAAACGATCTCCGACGCCGTCCCGATGGCGAAAAGTTGGCAGGCCGGTTTCGGACAAGACTTCATGTCGCGTGCCGATGGTTATGCGGGATTTGCGAAAGCGTACGGTTTTCAGTTCGCCAAACAGCCCCGCGAGATGGACCTCTCGCTCACCTATCGCGCGCTCCAGTCCGGCGAGCTGGACATCATCGCCGGCAACTCAACCGACGGCCTCATCGCCGCCCTCGACCTATTCCAACTCGAAGATGACCGACGCTACTTCCCGCCTTATCAAGCAGTTTTTGTCGCCCGACGCGAAGTCGAGAGCACGCTGGCAGCAGCTTTCGCCAAACTACACAAAGCCATAACGACCGATGATATGCGGCGGATGAACTACGACGTAGACGGAATGAAGAAGCCTCCGCGGCAGGTCGCCGGTGAATGGCTGAAAGGTCGCCAGATCGATCAATAAAATAGGGGACGCTCGACAGGAACGCCCCCTTAAAAAGACCAAACTCAGGAGAATCACTAGTGAGTCCGATCGAACTGGATGCCGGCATTTACCGAATTGATAGCGTTCGTTGTATGGGACATTGCCTGCTTCTTGAATCCGCCCTTGTCATCGGACGCCTTGCGGAGATTCGCCATCGCGTCTTGCAGAGCTTTGCGAGCTTTTTCCATATTTGGCTGATCGACAGTCGCAAGAATAGCCGGTCCCGAATCAAACGAGTTTCGGCGCCGCGGCGTGATATTGTTTCGATCGTACTCGATTCCGCGGTTTACGGCCGTGATTGCGGCATTGGTATGGTCAATAGCCCGCTGCCGATGGCCTCCCTTATCCGCCGTCGCGTTGCGTAAATGCGTCATCGCCTCGCGAAGATCGGCAAGCGCCGCTTGCATGAATGGTTGATCGGGCGGCGGGACCGCGAACGATGTCGTCGCGAGTATTGCGACCGCGAGTAGGATAGATAAGCGTTGAATTTTCATATTTCCTCCCTGTTCTTACTTCTTGGCTGCCTTTGCCGTGAAGTTCCCTTTGACCGATTTGTCGCCTTCCGTGATATCGATCGAACCGCTGATCTCGTCCGCCGTGACCGATGCGATCTTGATCTCGCCGGTAGCCTTCGAACCGCTGAACATCATGTCGAAGCTGGTATCGGACTCTTTACCATCGGCGAAGGTCGTAACCGAAAACGAACCGACCTTCATCCATTTTCCCGAAGGGTCGACCTTGTAGGTACCAGGCTTTATTTCACCTTTTAGGTCAGTACCTTCCTCGCCATTCACGCTGAAGAAGACCCGCATTTGATCGGCGCTGGTCAGCGGCTTTTTCATCGTGGCGATGTTGGTTGTGTCGGCCTCATAATTGGCAAGCACGAACGTCATCGATGTCGCCGTGATCGGCGGTGCACCGCCACCGGGACTGTAAGTAAACACGCTCTTGCTCGTAACGCTCGATTTGACCGCCATCGACGAATCTTTGCCGCCGATCTTGACGCTCAGACTCGAGCCGCCAAGCCCGCCGCATGCCGCGAGCAGTGCGCACATCGCAATAACTAATAAACTCCTCATTTTGTTACCTCGCCAAAGTCCAGATCTTTCTCTTCTTCAGGCCGAACACGCTTGACCTTTACTTTTCCAGCCTTGGCATCGATCGCGACTACGGTTGCGGGATCGAATGAAGACATAAACGAGGCCTTTACTTCATCCCCTACCTTGAAGGTCGGCTTATAGGGAATCGGCGTGAGATCAGCCTTTGACCTCAATCTCAGCTTTCGGGCGAATCCGGAAAGCAGGACCTTGTCGCCGTTTACACGAAGTACATAAGCAAACTCGGTCCCGTTTGCGTCCTTCGAGAGAACCGCGGCTCCCGGCGCCCATTCGCTGTTAACTACAACGAACGAATCCGGTTTCAGCTTGTCGCTTTTGTCTTCACGCGGCGACATGCCGAGATAGCGCACCGTAGGTTCAGCGGGATTCGCTGCCTCGGTCACATAGCCTCGCATCATGCCTCCCCCGGACTGCCACCAGGTCAAAACGACGTCGCCGACCTTGGCTTTCTGGCCTTTTGGAACAGGAATAATGTATGCATTTGGCACCTTGTACTTGGTCTTAAAGCTATCCTCGACCTCCGATTCGAACTCGCCCGGCGTGACCATCACGCGATTCTGAAATATCGCTGTGGGGTCTTTCGGATTAGCGGCGATCTCAGCGATCTTCTTATCATCGACGGTAAGTACTATCTCACCGGCCTTTGCCGTAGTTCCCAGGTTCGACATTCCCTCGAACGGAACCTCACCCGGTTTCAGCGCCGCAGCGGCCGGCTTTTCTTCCTTTTTTTCCGGAGCTTTGGCTGTTGCGGCGTTGTTCGCAGTTGATGTATTTGTAGTGTTCGCAGCTCCGCCGCAGGCCGACAAAAGGGCCGCCGAGGCAAGGAACGCTGCAAAAAGTGATGGTTTCATTGTTTTGATACTCCTATGTTTGTCTTCTTGATCGCTTTGCTTAGGGCCGGTCATGGTCCTCGCATTGGTCCGTCACCTACAGGACGACAAGAACCTCATCGTCATTGAGCTCGCCCGTTCCCAGAATGTTCTTCCACGGCATCGATTTCCCATCGCGATAGAGCCTTGCCCGATAAGGCTTGGACACACGGCGGGTCGTGGTGTAATCGACCTTTTCCTTGAATGTCACGAATACGGTGAACGAAACCGAATTTAGCGTGTGCCATTCGAAACGTGGTTTCGGGGCGAGTTTAATGCTTTCGATGCCGCCAACAGCATTGTAAAAATCGCCCATCATCACCTTCTGCGGACCGAACTGCTGTAGCAACGAAGCAACTTCGGTGTCGGTCGGATTTGGTATGCCCTCGTAGATGTTTGACCCAACAAAGGAACGCCAATAGACGAAGCGTCCGCCGACGATGTCATAGCTCGCCGTGGCTTCGACCAGGATGTTAACGCCCGGTTCCTCGCTACGAACCTTTGCGGAATACGGCACGTCCCAAACATACTTTGAATACCCCTTGCTCCAAACGCGTTTGCCAGCGCCTTCGACCGTGACTGATATAGTCTTCGGCCCCGAAACGTCCTTTTTGACCTGGGCCGCCGATGGCTGGGCGATAACCGCCGCGGCACCGAAGACCAACATCACTACCGCCAAAATTGTTACTTCTTTGATGTTTTTCATTTTTTCCTTCTTCCTTGATCTAATTTTCATGAATGACAACTGCATGAATAGGCTGCGGGCCGCTACGTTTTGCCTAACATCGCCGTTACGGCGTTTCTATCTTCTCCACTTCAAGAGCACATCTCGTGTCGTGCTTTAAGATCCGCCCTGTTACGAGAACCGCGTCGTCCGGCGTTATCGTCTGGCCGCGACTGGTGTAAATATGAAGATCCTTATACGTGTAGCTGGCCGGCAGCACTCCAACGTGGTTTGGTTCTTCTCGCTCGGTCGAGGCGACCAAAGCGGTTACAAAAGCCCCTGTTCCATTCTGTTTTTCCACGACGATGAGCTTGCTGTACTTTTCGACCGGTGCCGGCTCCGTTAGTACAAGGTCCGTTGCCATCGGAAGCCGCAGGAAACCTCGCGTCCGCACGAGGGAACGGTCGGCATTATTACAGATCTCAGCGACCGCGGATTCGTTAGCCGAATAGAGGCAAGCGATCTGCGACATAACAGCAAGGCTCACGAGTGCGATTGTCACGCATCGCCTGATCTTCTTTGTCGCCGAATAAAGTTGTCGTAGAATGACGTTTCTCACGCAGTTATGGATTTTTCGCTTTCGTGGGATAAATGTCCTAAGAAAAATCTCAATTTTTTCTCAAGTGGCGGAAATTGATGGAAACTTCGGCAGTTCGGGGCTACACTTTTGGCGATTTTTCCATCGTCGCGGACGAAAAAATCCTGCGTCGCGATGGCGAGATCGTGAGTTTGCCCGCGAAAATTTTCGAGATCCTGAACCTGCTCGTCGAAGCTCGCGGCGCCGTAGTCTCAAAAGAGACGATAATGCAGGCCGTCTGGCCAGATTCCTTTGTCGAGGAAAGCAATCTTACCCAGAGTATTTATGCCCTCAGGCGAACGCTTGGAAGAAATGCCGAAGGGAACAACTTCATCGAAACGCTTCCCAAACGCGGTTACCGCCTTGCAGTACCCGTAGCGGTCATCGCTGACCCTGAAGCGGCGTTGGCACCCATAGACGCCGATCAGCCTCGAACTGTTGAGCAAAACGAGACGCGCCGGGATCGGCTCAGAGTGCTGCGTCCCTTGGCAATTGCTGCCCTCGTCTTACTGGCGATCACCGCCACGTCCCTCCTAGCGGCACGGTTCCTGGTCCCGAAGACCGGTGCTCCGGTCGAGCACGTGAGTTTTCAGCGCCTTACGTTTTCCGGTGATATCACGTTTCCGATCATTTCGCCGGACGGGAAATCGTTCGCATACGTCCGCGGCGATTCTATATATTTGCAGGACATAGCGACCGGCAGCAGCGTAAAGCTCGAAGTGCCGGGCCATAAAAAGTTCGGCAATCTCCAGTTCTCAAGCGCAGGCGAATTCATCTACTTTCGTGATGAAGACAGTTTCGATGCTGATGGGCGCCTCTATCAGGTTTCAAGGTTTGGCGGCACTGCAAAACAAGTCGCCGAACGGGCATGGAGCGGTGTCGGCGAATCAGCCGACGGTTCTACTCTCGCTTTCATACGCTTCTATCCGACCGAAGGGCAATGGGCACTGATCCTGCATGAGCGAAGCTCAGGCGCCGAGCGAAAACTCTTTACGACTAACCTTCCCTATACGATATACCGCAGCGGACATCCCGTATTCTCGCCAGATGCCAAGCAGATAGCGATAGTAGAGCAAACGCCTGAAACGGGTAATGTTTCGCGGATCTTATCGGTAGATGTGGCTACGGGTGAGACCAAACAGCTCGATACGCCGCAGTTCGTGCAGATCGAGCAGCTCGGCTGGCTGCCGGACGGGCGTGGGCTTTTGATCACCGGCCGCGAAAACAACCGTTTCTTCCAGCTATGGCGAATGTCGTTGCCGGGCGGTGAGCTTAGCCGCATCACGAACGATCTCAATATTTACCGAAATCTTTCGGTATCATCCGACGGCAAGCGTTTGGTCGCACGCCAGTATTCGATCTACTCGCATATCTGGACTGCACCAGCCGATGACCTTGCAAAGCTGAAGCAAATAACTTTCGGCAATCTAAACCGTGACGGCAACGCCGGCCTTGTGACAGCGCCCGACGGCAGCGTGATCTACGCGACGCGTATTACGGGCAACATCGACCTTTGGTCCGTTCGCCCGTCGGACGGCCTGCGCAAACAGCTAACGGAAAATGCTGGGCCGAATAACGAGAACCCATTCGTAACGGCTGACGGCAAGTACATCTTTTACGAATCTACCCGCAGCGGACGCCGCAAGATCTGGCGAAGCGACATCGACGGAGCAAATCCGACCCAGATCACGACCGATAAGGACGAACTAGACTTTCTTCCGGCCGTATCGCCTGACGGAGCATATCTTTATTACATATCGCGAAATCCACGCTCAAATGTGCTTTGGCGCCAGTCACTCTCCGACGGCAGCCGCATAAACTTGACCCAGCAAGGCAAGATCGCCCCCGAAGGCTTTTTGGCGATCTCGCCCGATGGCGGCACGCTCGCCTTCCGGACCTTGGCGGAAGACTCGCAGACGGATACTACGAACGTCAATCTGCTCGATCTTGCGACCGGACAGATTCGAGCTCTCAAGATCGAGACCCAGGCCTCGGCGTTCACATTCTCGGACAACGGCTCCAGCATGGACTATTCGGAGTACGGCCCGAATGATTCAAAGCTCTGGCGTGTTTCTGTTACCGGATCCACGCCGCCAAGATTGCTTGCCGAGATACCAAATGCCCGCGTTTTCGACATGTCGTGGTCATTCGACCAGAAAACTCTGTCACTGTCTCGGGGCCGTCAGGACAACGACGCTATCTTGTTGAGTAACTTCGACTAATTGTCGGTACTCGCTCCAGACTTAGACTGTCGCCGCCAGCGACTTCGGAATTATTAGCTTGCTTTATAATTAAAAAGCGCGTAGTATTTGAAAGTTGATAATTCCGTATCTCATTCGCCGACGGTAAAGACGCCCTCATTGTGAGAGAAGCGTTATGGATAGTTCGAGGCACGGTTCGTTTATTACTGTTAGAAGAGTTTCGCGTTTAACGCGAAACCTCGAACGAGGTTCCTTCCTTGCCACCGTTACACTGAAGATCATTCCACGTTAGTAACTTCTTATTACATCCCGAAGAAATGTTCACAACCCGTATTGCACTCCATTTGTTGGTGTGCGGGACGGAATAATAGGGCGGATCTATGCCCGTTACAGACGCGAGCGGTTCTTCAGTAGATAGAGATATATAATTTTAATGACTTTTAAAGATCTAGGCCTTTTGCCCGTATTGACGGACAAATGCGTCGCTATGGGTTACACCGAGCCTACACCCATTCAAAAACAGGCTATTCCGTTTCTTTTGCAGGGCCGCGACATTCTTGCGTGTGCCGAGACAGGCACCGGCAAGACCGCTGCTTTCCTGCTTCCAATTCTTAACAAGCTCATCGAAGGCCCAAAACGCCCCGGAACCAAGGTTCTGGTGCTTTCGCCGACGCGTGAGCTCGCGAACCAGACCGAAGAGTTTTGCCGCAAGTTTGCCCCTAAAGGCATTACCTGCACGGCGATCATCGGCGGCAGCGGTTACAAACGTCAGATGGATTCGCTCCGAAACGGTGCAAATATCATCATTGCGACGCCCGGCCGCTTGATCGACTTTATGGATCAGGGCTTGATCGATTTTCGCGGCCTGACGACGCTCGTCCTCGACGAGGCAGATCGTATGCTCGACATGGGCTTTTTGCCGTCGATCCGCCGTATTGAAAAGGTCATCCCGGCGAAGCGTCAGACCCTATTTTTCTCGGCAACGATGTCGCGAGAGATAGAGACCATCGCGTACCGAATGCTTACCGATCCTGAAATGATAGAGGTCAGCCCGCGCGGACGTGCAGGACAATTGATCACTCAGACAGCTTATCCCGTCAATCCGCAGTCGAAAATGGTCCTTTTGCTCGAATTGCTCGAGAAAGACGATCTTCAGCGTGTTTTGGTTTTCACGAGAACCAAACGCGGTGCTGACAGGCTTGCCCACGTTCTGGAGAAACGCCAGCACAGCTCAAACCGCATCCACGGCGACCGTTCGCAGTCGCAGCGTGATTCGGCCCTGAAGTCCTTCAAGGCCGGGCATACCAATATCCTGGTAGCGACCGACGTCGCCGCACGCGGCATCGATATCGATTCGGTGCAACACGTGATAAACTACGATATACCGGAAGCCCCCGAGGATTACGTGCACCGCATCGGCCGAACCGGACGTGCCGGAAACAAGGGACGTGCGATCACGATCTTCACTATCGCCGAAGAGCATAACATGCGGGCCATCGAACGCCTGACGGGCGAAAAGGTCGAACGCGTGTGGCATCCCGAGTTCGGCGGCCAGCCGGCATTCGTTCCCGGCCCCGTTGGAAAGAAAGACGCCGCACCGGCGGCAAAGCGCGGTTTCAAACGCTTCGGCTCAGGCCGCGGCCGTTAGAGGACAATAAGATGATCAAAAAAGCGGCTTTTGCCATTGGCGACGCGACCGAAATGATGTGTTCAGCCTGTGATATCGAACAGATGCACAAGGTTGTGACCGTCACGAAACAGGGTGTTATCACTAAAGCCGTCTGCGAAACTTGCGAGACGGCCAGCACCTTCACCCGCGGCCAGAAAACTTCGGTTTCCATGGGCACCAGCAAAAATGCATCACCCTACGACCGAGGCCGCAAGTATAAGAAAGGCCAGGCGATAACCCACGATAAATTTGGCCGCGGCGAAGTGACCGCGGTCATCGAACCCCAGAAGATCGACGTCCTCTTCGGCGACGAGGTCAGAAGGCTGATCCACGATCAGTCCTGAAAGATGCTTTTCTAAGCAGAAAAAAGGCTGCCCCCGAATACGGGAGCAGCCTTTTTTTAGCTAACAGAAGCTGTACCTTACCTTCTTCCGCTTCTGAGGATCAGTCCGACCACCAGGCCGATCGCGGCCGAGATCAGGATCGTCTGGCCCGGTTTCTGACGGGCAAATTCCTTGGCGTCTTCGACTAACTCCTTGGGGTCTTTCGCCGAGATTTCTTTGAACTTGTCGCCCGCAACCGCGAATTTATCGCTGGCAAAATCCTTTGCCCGTGTCGCCGCGTCCTGTATCTTCTGTCCGTATTCCTGTGCCTGCATCTTGAGATCTCCTAAAAATTCGTCGTCCGTGACCTTGTCCTGCCCTTCGACCGGGATCAGGCTCTGGTTCAACTCCTGTTCTGCTTTCTTAACTTCTGCTTCAAATTCAGACATATTAATGCTCCTCCTCGACTAAAAATTGGCGTTTTCTTAACCGAAAATGCTCCTTTCGGATGATTTCCTACGCCATACAGTTGTAACGATTTTTCGGGGGATTTAGTTCCTGTTTTCTGATCGGGCGAAAAGTTAACACATTTTTCAGTTGACACAGAGAATCCGGAAATGAGATTCTGTCGAATCGGTAAGTAAGTGGTTACTTACCACGGGAGCATTATTGATCGGTAATTTATTCAAATGTGATCACTCAGGCCGCATGTCGGGCGATGCGCGGCGTGAGCTGATCGTTCAAACCGCCGTCGATCTCTTTTCAAAAAAAGGGTTTAAGGGCACGACGACAAAAGAGATAGCGGCCGCATCGGGCGTTTCCGAAGCCATGGTCTTTCGGCATTTCGCATCGAAAGACGACCTATACGCGGCCATCCTTGATGCTAAAGCGTGTGTTGACGGAACGCATATGTTTCCGTGGGAGGGCAACGAGGCGCTCCAAAAAGCGGTAGCGGAAAAAGACGATTTTGGAGTTTTTTACAACATCGCCCTCGCCGCCATGAACAAGCATCACGAGGACGTCCCCTTCATGCGGCTCTTGTTCTATTCTGCACTCGAGGAACATCAGTTAGCGGCCCGATTTTTTCAGGAGTTTATCAGCGAGGTTTATAAGTTCATCGGCGGCTACATTGCCGAGCGGCAGCGGGACGGCGAATTTCGCGAGATGAACCCGAAGGTCGCCGTCAGATCCTTCGTCGGAATGATGATCCACCATTCGCTGAACAATATATTGTGGGACAAAAAGCGGGTGATCCTCGACGTTTCAAATGAAGAGGCAGCCGCGAATTTTGCCCAGATATTACTGAACGGCATTAGGGCCCACGACGTTAATAAGTAAATGAGAGAGAAACGAAGCATCACAGCTCTTGCGATCATCGCCGTTGCCGCTCTGCTTGCGGCATGCGGTTCACGATCGGCAAATACGAATACGAATGCCAGCACACAGCCGACGACAGTCGATGTAAAAACAGTCCAGGCAGTCACGAAACAGATTCCGACGTATTTTGAAGCAACCGGTAATCTGGCCAGCGACGCCCAGACCGACGTTGCTCCGGCGATCGCGGGCAAGGTAGTCGAAGTAAATTTTGACGTCGGCAGCTACGTGTCAAAAGGTAGCGTCATGCTCCGGCTCGACGACCGCGATGCTCGCATCCGTGTTGAGCAAGCTCAGGCTCAGGTCGAGCAGCAGCGAAAGGCTGTCGAGCAGGCCATCGCGAACCTGCGTCAAACCCAAGTTCGGCTTGGCATCAAAGACGGCGAGACCTTTGCGATCGAAGATTTTTCGCAGGTAAAGACCGTTCGGGCCAATCTCGTACTGGCTGAAAAGGAACTGACGCGTGCCGAGCGACTCTACGCAACGGGCGACGTTTCACGACAGATACTGGAGCAGCGACGATCGCAGCGTGATGCGTTGTTTGGCAATCTCGACGAGGCACGTTCGAACGCTGCCGTAGCGATCAAGGCCATCGATACGGCGCGTTCCGCGGTCAATTCTGCCCGAGCAGCCGTGCAGACGGCCGAAACGCAGGTCGATCAGGCGAGGAAAGCCGTCGCGGACGCGGTGGTTTACGCACCGATCAGCGGCTACGTATCCGAACGGACCGCCGACCTTGGCGAATACCTCAGCCCTTCCGCGCCAAATACTAAGATCGGCACCATCGTTCGCACGTCAACTCTTCGACTTCGGATCGATGTACCCGAAGCTCAGATCGGCAAGGTCGCGGTCGGACAAGGCATTTCGATGCAAACCAGCGCGTACCCCGACCGCAATTTTGCCGGAACGGTCGTTCGAATGCTGCCGAGCGTTAATACGACCGCCCGAACGCTCGTCGTCGAAGCCGAAGTCGCGAACGGCGACGGCCTGTTGAAACCCGGCCAGTTCGCAACGGTTCGCATAACCCAGTCAAAACCTGAAAACGCCGTGATGATACCGGCCTCGGCTATCAAAACGGATGGCGACCTTAACAAGGTCTATGTGATCAAGGACGGAGTCGCCCGCGAGAAACTCGTGCAAACGGGATTGCTCGAAAACGACCTGATCCAGATCAAACAAGGCCTCGCGGAAGGCGAGGTGGTAGCAACGTCCAGCTTGAACGAACTCTTTGACGGCGTCTTGGTCCGCCAAACGAACTAGGGGAAATCTATGCAGTGGTTAGCAGAGGTTTGTGTCAAAAGACCTGTCTTCGCGACGATGTTGATCTTGTCGCTGGTCGTGGTCGGTGCGTTTTCGTTTTTCTCGTTAGGTGTCGATCTCTTTCCGAAGATCGATTTCCCGACGATCACGATCACGGTCATAAATCCGGGAGCGTCGCCGCAGGAGATCGAGACTGAGATCACCGACAAGGTCGAGGAGGCCGTCAACACGATCTCGGGCATCGACGAGCTGCGTTCGACCTCTATTGAGGGCGTTTCGCAGGTTTTCGTCCAGTTCGTGCTCGAAAAGGACGTTAACATCGCGGCACAAGAGGTCGAGAATCGCGTTCAGACGGTGATCCCAAATCTCCCGGAAACTGCGGAACAGCCGACGGTCCAGAAGCTCGATACTGACGCCGCACCGGTCCTTCGAATCACCGTTTCGGCGCCGACCTCGATCCGCGAGATCACCGAAACAGCCCGCAAAAAGATCAAGGAGCCGATCGAGTCGGTAAACGGCGTCGGCCAGATCACCATTATCGGCGGCCAGGAAAGACAGATAAACGTCTGGGTCGACCCCGACAAAATGCGCTCGTACAACGTGACACCGGCCGAGGTTTCCGGAGCGCTAAAGATCCAGAACATGGAGTTCCCTTCCGGCCGTCTCGACGAAGGCCAGCAGGAAACGAGTGTTAGGACCGTCGGGAAGATCGCAAAGGTCGAGCAGTTCAACGATGTCGTCGTCGCGACCCGCGGCACTTATCAGGTAAAGGTCAAGGACCTTGGCTATGTCGAGGACGGTGCTGAGGAGCTCCGCAGCGAAGCCCGACTGAACGGCCAGCCCGCCGTGACGCTGATCGTCGCGAAACAATCCGGGCAAAACACCGTCGCGACCGCTCGTGCCGTTAAAGAAAAGCTGAACGAGATCCTGCCGACACTGCCGAAAAGCTATCAGGTCCGCATCATCGGCGATAACTCGATATTTATCGAAAACTCGCTGCACGCGATCGAGGAACATTTGATCGTCGGTTCGATCCTTGCGGCGATCGTGGTTTTCCTGTTTCTGTGGAGTTTCCGCTCGACATTCATCGCCGGGCTCGCTATCCCGACTTCGATCATTTCGACCTTCGCGTTGATGTACGCGATGGGTTACACGCTCAACTCAATCACCATGCTCTCGCTCACGCTGATGGTTGGCATCGTGATCGACGACGCGATCGTCGTGCTCGAGAACATTTATCGATTTGTCGAAGAAAAGGGCATGAACCCTTTCCAGGCGGCGATCGAAGGGACACGTGAGATCGGCCTCGCAGTGCTTGCCACGACGCTTTCGCTGATGGCCGTATTCGTGCCGATCGGTTTCATGCAGGGCATCGTCGGCCGTTTCATGTCTTCGTTCGGGCTGACGGCGTCGTTCGCCGTGCTCGTTTCGCTGATCGTTTCGTTCACGCTCACACCGATGCTCGCCGCGCGTCTGATCAAAGCGCACAAGAAAAAGCCGGAAGAAGAACAGCCAAAGGTCACCGGCGACGGAATGATCGAGAGCGAGTCTCCAGACTCAAAACGCAAGACTCAAGACTCAAAATACACCGGCTGGTTCCGCGCGCTCGACAGCGTTTATGCATCGATGCTGCGATTTTCGATGGGGCACCGCTGGGTTATCGTCACGTTGTGCGTACTGGTTTTTGTCAGTATCGTGCCGCTGTTCATGTTCGTCGGAAAGAACTTCCTGCCGGTCGATGACCAATCGCAATTCGAGGTTTCGGTTCGCGTGCCCGAAGGTTCGAGCCTTTCGGCTTCGTCGCAGATGTTCGAGCGGATCGCGGCCGAGATCCGCACGCTTCCAGGCGTGACCGATACGCTTTCGACCGTCGGCGGCGGAACTCAGCAGGTCGTCAACGCCGGTACTATCTATGTAAAGCTCAGCGATATCAAAGACCGTGCGAAATCACAGGAGCAACTGATGGCCGATACACGCGAGTTGATCACGGCGAAGTTTCCACCCGAACTCCGCACCGGCGTGCAGCAGGTCCAGGCATTCTCCGGCGGTGGTTTCCGCAACGCAAACGTTCAGTTCCTGATCGCAGGGCCTGACATCGCCAAACTTACTGAATATTCCGAAAAGATCGTCGCCAAAATGAAAACGATCCCGGACGCCGTCGACGTCGATTCGACGCTGATCGCCGGAAAACCCGAGGTTCGCCTCGAGGTTGACCGAGAAACTGCCGCCGATCTCGGTGTTCGTGTCGGCGACGTTTCGCAGGCCCTGAATACGCTTATAGCAGGGCAGGAAGCGACCACGTTTAGCACGGGGTCGGATCAATATGAAGTTCGGGTGCGAGCTATTAACCCTTTCCGCACGAGCATAGAAGGCCTGAAACGCGTGATCGTTCCATCCGCAAAACTTGGCTGGGTAACGCTGGACCGTGTCGTTAAGTCGACTAGCGGAACAGGCCCGAGCGCTATCGACCGAACGAACCGGCAGAAGCAGGTGACCATCCTCGCAAACACAAAACCCGGCGGTTCGGCGGCCAGCATTACTTCAGCGATCGACTCATATGTAAAAGAGCTCGGAATCGACAAGGTTCCCGGCTACAGAACCGGCTACGTCGGCCAGTCGAAGGAAATGGGTAAGGCAGGCTTCTACTTCCTTCTCGCGTTCGCTCTGTCGTTCATTTTCATGTACATCGTGCTGGCCGCGCAGTTCGAATCGTTCATCCATCCGGTGACGATCCTGTTAACGCTGCCGCTCTCGATCCCGTTCGGTATTTTAAGCCTTCTGATAGCGGGACAAACGGTGAACATTTTCTCGGGCCTCGGTCTTCTGCTGCTTTTCGGCGTGGTGAAGAAGAACGCCATTCTGCAGATCGACCATACCAATCATCTCCGTTCGCAGGGTATGTCGCGTTACGACGCGATCATCCAAGCAAACCGCGACCGCCTGCGGCCTATCCTCATGACGACGATAGCGCTCGTCGCCGGAATGATCCCGCTCGTCGTATCGAGCGGTGCCGGCTCGGGAACAAACCGTTCGATCGGCGTGCTTGTGGTTGGCGGACAGTCGCTTTGTCTGCTTTTAACACTGCTGGCAGTGCCGGTCTTTTATTCAATATTCGACGACTTTGCCGAATTCAGGGTCTTTAGCCGGATCAACCGTTTCGGATCGTGGCTATTTGGCGGGCTAAAACGGAGAACAGCCGCGGCGGCTAGTTCGATAGTGAGCAAACAATAGCTCTTATATATGTATCGGTATTTGTACATTCTATTAATACTGCTGTGCCTCGGCACGGGGGCGGAGCTTTACGCTCAAGGCCCGACGCCGAGCCCGACACCTGCGGTTGTCGACAAGCAGTCGACCACGCCGGAGAACATCAAGGGAGTATCGGAGATCGCTCCAAATTATCGTTCCGACGAGCGGCGTTTTCCCGACCTCGGTCGAGTCGGTGTCGATCTGACCCAGCAGAAAACGCTTAGTCTGAAGGACGCGATCGAACTCGCGCTCGAGAACAACAAGGATATCGAGGTAACGCGAAAGAACGACCGCATCGCCGAATTCGACCTGACGGCAGCACGCGGGTTTTACCAACCGAGGCTGACCGGACAGACCTATTACGAACGCTCGACGATCCCAAATACGGGCATTTTCAGCACGAATCAGACGACGACGACCAACAATATTCTCGGCAACGCGGCCCTGACGGGATATTATCCGAGCCAGGGAACGGTCTTTCAGGGCACCTTCAACAATACGCGTCTAACGACCGACAATCCGATATCGATCCTCAGCCCGCAGTTCAATTCGAGTCTTGGATTTAACGTTACGCAGCCGCTTTTTCGCGGCCGGAAATTTGACCAGCCGCGTCGGCAGATCGAGATCGCCAAGAAGAATCTGACACTGACCGATGTGCAGTTTCGCCAGCGTTCTATCGAGACGATCGCTGCCGTGCAGAAGGCCTATTGGGACCTGACCTACGCTCTGCGCAACTTGCAGGTCCAGCGCGATTCGCTCGTCGATGCCAAGCGTCAGCTCGAACACAATCGCCGCCTCGTCGAAGAAGGCCAGCTCGCCCCGATCGACATAGTCGCGGCCGAAACGCAGGTCGCAAACTTCGAACAGACCGTTTACGACGCCCTGAACACGGCGAACTTGTCCGAAAACGCCCTGAAAAACCTGATCTCGCCGAACCGCACCGATATTCTTTGGTCACAGGCGATCATGCCAGTCGAGCCTGTCGAACGAGCGGTTCCGGTCACAACGCTTCCAGAGGCCATGACGCTTGCGGTCGATAATCGGCCTGAACTGGAGATCAACAAGGTCCAGAAGGACATCAACCTGATCGACCAGCGATTTTATCGCGAACAGAAAAAGCCGCAGATCGACCTTGTCGCGAGCTATTCGTCGTCAGGCATCGGCGGCAGCCTGAACCCAAACTTTAACAACCCGTTCACGCGAACTGCCTGCACTGTGCCAACTTCGCCCGAATGTCTCGCAATAATCGCTCAGCAGCAGGCTTTCCTCTCACAGATCGGCGGGAGCGGAACTGCGTTCACGGACATTTTCCAAAACAAATACCCGACGTTCCGCGTCGGCATCAATTTCAACCTGCCGCTCTGGGGCGACAAGACCGCCGCCGCCCAGCTCGGCCGCGTAAAGGTCGAGGCCGAACGCCTCGAAACCCAGCGTGAGCAGATCGAACAAGGGATCGAGGTCGAGGTGCGCAACGCCCTGCAAGCCGTCCGCACCGGCGAAGCCCGCCTGCGCTCCGCCGCTATCGCCCGCGAAAACTCGGTCAAGCAATACGAGTCTGAGCAGCGAAAGCTCGACGAAGGCCAGTCCGACGTCTACAAGGTCCTCGAACGCCAAACCGCCCTAACCACCGCCCGCAGCAACGAACTGCGAGCCCGCACCGAACTAAACAAAGCCATCGCCGAACTAGAACGCGTAACCGGCAACACCCTGAAAGCAAATGATGTGGTGCCGAAGCTGAAGAAGTAAGCTTATCGTAAGCGGGTATCGCGCCTAGCCCTTGCGGAGATTCTCTGTCCCGTTTGCCGTCCGTCGCGGCTTGCCGCTCTATTTGCGGAGAAGCTTGCTTCTCCGTTAGAATCGCAAAAAATTCATAGCGGCTTGCCGCCGCCCAGGCGTATGTTTCAGATATCACGCGACACACCCGCGTACTACATAACCTGTGTCACTCATCAGAGACTGCCGGTCTTTCGAACTCCGGAACTGGCGACGGTAGCCGCGCAGTCGTTCGATGAAGCAAGAAGATCTGCCGGCCTCTTGATCTTTGCCTACGTGATCATGCTCGATCATTATCATATGCTCACGGACAACGCTCGGACGATAAAGGATGTACTGAGATTTATGAATGGAGTATCGGCGAGGCGAATTATCGATCATCTGAAAACCGAAGAACATTCACGATCGCTCGCGAAGCTCAGGATCGCGGACCAGAACGACGGCCAGAAGTTTTCCGTCTACGAACACGCCCCGAATGCCCTGCGTATCACCGGTGAAGATGCATTTATGCAGAAGGTTAATTACATCCACTTGAATCCGGTCAGGGCTGGGTTAGTCGAACATCCCGACGAATACCTTTTTTCAAGTGCACGTCAATGGCACAGGAAAGCTCTGGAGAATGAGCCTCTTTTGACCGACCATCTTCAGATCAAATGGCGTTAAGGCGGCGGCATAGCCGCGATCGATTGGTCTGCATCTAACGGAGAAGCAAGCTTCTCCGCAAATAGGCGGGCAAGCCCGAAAGCCACAATTGAATGAAATCGGCATTCTCAGCATTTTGCGTCATTTTGAGCATTCTGTGTCGATCTGAGAAATCCTCCATATACTTTTCGCTCCTTTTTCAGGTAAGGTTTTTCTCGCGGGGAGATCTCGTTTCGTATTAGGGCGGCGAAGCGGATCTACGATTGAAGGTTGCTCCGGCCGGGAGACCGCGGTGATCTCGGTTATTGCATCAACTAGGAGGTAGAACCACTATGAAGACCTTAAGAATAATTTCGTTGATTGCCGTCGCTCTGACGTCGGGGTATGGTCAAAACGATCCGTTCATTTCGGACATAGTCGATAATGAAACATGTATATCGTGCAATTACCTCTCGATTGAGGTTGAGTCTGTCCCTTACACGGGAAGGGTGGTCATCGAAAGCGACGAACTTTACGCTTTTCTGAAAGCTACTAAAAAGATGACCCGCAGCAAATACAGGAGTTTCGCTGCCGATCTTGTTTCGAACAATCGAAAACTGGATTTGAAGAGCTTCAAGGTCAAGGTAAATTATAAAACGGCCCTTTCTGTTGGCCGGGTTAGCGAAAATGAGTTTCGGATCGTTCCTCGAAATCCCGAACTTGAGAAAATTGCGTCGAAAGGATGTATAAACTTTGTGATGGAGGTTTTCATCGACGACTTCAACGTTCTCAAACCTGATAACAAGGAATGCCGGGAGTTTATCTTAAGCCTAAACCGGGACCTTTCCACAATTAACAAACTCTCTGCCCTGGATGAGAGTTTTGTGATCGATCAACTGTTTCGATGGAAAATCCCTGTAGTAATAGATCATTATTCGGGACTGACTATACGAAGGCATTCCTTGGCTCCAAAGAACTAGATCCGCACCGGATGTCGACCAACCACTGGAGACAACGCATTTTGACGGGAAGGAGATGAAAGCGGTTTATATAAGAGAGTTCGGATCGATCGATAACCTGTCGTTAGCTGAGGTTGCGGAGCCTCGGCGGCCGGTAGGGGACGAGGTTTTGGTTCGGGTTCGGGCGGCGGGTTTGAATCGGGCCGATCTGCTGCAGGTTCGCGGAGCCTATCCGCCTCCGGTGGGTTATTCCCCGAATATTCCGGGTCTCGAATTCGCGGGCGAGGTCGAAGCGATCGGTGAAAATGTAACCGATTGGGAAGTTGGGACGCGGGTTCTTGGCATAACGGCGGGCGAGGCACAGGCAGAATATGTGCTGACCACGTCGCAAATGATCGCTGAGATCCCCGCACATCTGAACTTCATCGAAGCCGCTTGCGTGCCGGAAGCGTTCATCACTGCCAGCGATGCTCTGTTGACGCGCGGGCGGCTTGGGACGCATTCGCGGGTGCTCATCCACGCCGTCGGTTCGGGCGTCGGGCTAGCGGCGCTTCAGATCGCAAAAAGTTGGGACGCATTTGTCATCGGCACATCGCGGACCGAGTCAAAACTCGAACGGTGCGCGGCATTCGGGCTGGACCGGGAAATAGTCGTCGCGGACGATGCCGATTTTGGGACGCAAGTTCTGGAGATGACCGATGGACAAGGAGTCGATGTCATCATCGACCTCGTCGGCGGGCCTTACGTGGCGGAGAATCTGAATTGCGTCGCCACTTTGGGACGCATAGTCTTGGTCGGCCTGACCGCCGGAAGAACCGCCGAACTCGACTTGGGACGCATCCTGCAAAAGCGCGTCAGCATAATCGGCACGGTCCTGCGTTCGAGGCCCGCGGAGGAAAAGATCGCCGCGACCCGCGTGTTCGCCGACAAGATCCTGCCGCTGTTCTCAAACGGCCTGCAGCCAAACCTCGACCGCTCCTTCCCGGCCGCCGAAGTTTGGGACGCATATCGATATCTGGGATCGAACGAAAGTTTCGGAAAGGTTGTGCTCGAGTTTTAGCGAGCGGGTAGTTGGGCGACTCTCTTTGCGGCTTGCCGCTCTATTTGCGGAGAAGTTTACTTCTCCGAACAGCGGCTACAGAGGATCAGCGGCTTGCCGCCGCCGAAAGTTTAGCTGTCGAGGATTTTGCGGTGGCTCACATTTGGGCGAGCGGCAAGCCGCACATTCTTGATACTGACATTCGGAGAAGCAAGCTTCTCCGCAAATAGACGGGCAAGCCCGAATGGCCGATTAGCCTAAGCCGGGGGAAGTCCGATGAGGTTCTTTGACAAAATATATCGAAGCGGACAGTTTGGGACGCAAAATGCCTAATCGAGCCTGTTGGCGGCTTCGTCGGTGATGATGCAAAGGCCGGGAATGCCGCAGGCGTCGAGTTCGGAGAGCAGGGACGCGGCTTGTTTGTAGCTCAGCCCGCCGGCCTGTCGCTGGTCGAATGAAACCACCGACCAGATCGGCTGTTCGAGTTCGCTGGCGATGGCCTCCGGAAACGCGTCGTCATCGAAGATCGGCTCGCCGAGTGAGCGCATCTCAAAGACGTTGTTCTTGAATTTTGGCTCCGGCCGCCGCTCAAAATGGCGCGCACCGGATCGCATTTCCTGAATTTTCATACACTTACGAGCGCGAAAGAAAATTTATCACGCGCCCGACGCGAAAGTAAATACTTTTTTCGTCGAGTGTGTCCCGGGAAACGCAGAATACCTCGAAGGCAGTATTTTTTTAGCCGCGGATCAAGCGGATCGGGCGGATCACAACGGATCAGGAAAAACATAAATAAAGATCCGCTCAAATCCGCTTCATCCGCCCGATCCGCGTTCAAATCTCCCTCAGCCCGAAATTCGATGGCCCGTAGATCTTATCGAATAAGCGCCGTAGAGAAATCGCAACCGAACTTGATAAAATACTGTTTTGCTAATGCTTTACCGAGAATCGATTTTCATGACCGGCTTTCCGGGTTTTATAGCCGGTCGGCTGCTGGAGCGCCTGATCAGGCCGGAGACCCAGTACTTTCTGCTCGTTCAGCCGCAGTTTGTTCGCCCGGCGATGGAGCGGATCGAGGAGATCGCTGACGCGGCGCAGGTCGATCTCGATGCCTTTGTCATCGTCGAAGGCGACATACGGCTGCCGAACCTTGGCATGTCGATCGAAGATCTCGAAACGATCCAGTACGAGACGACCGATGTTTTTCACCTCGCCGCCGCTTACGACCTCGGCGTCGATAAAGACACCGCATTTAAGGTAAATCTCGAGGGCACAAAACACGTCAACGACGTCGTCTGCTCGATAAAGAACCTCAACCGCTACAACTACATCTCGACCTGTTACATCGCCGGAAAACGCCAGGGCGAGATACTCGAGACCGAACTCGAACACAACGCCGGGCATCGCAATTTTTACGAGGAAACCAAGTACCTGGCCGAGATCGAGGTTGAGCGGTTAAAAAGTCATCTGCCAGTCACGATCTATCGCCCTTCGGTCGTCGTGGGCGACAGCGAAACGGGCGAAACGGCAAAATACGACGGCATTTATTACCTGATAAATTATCTGCGGAAAGCCCCGGGCTTGCTGCGGCTGCTTAATATCGGGAATCCGGCCGTCAGGCTCAATCTGGTGCCAGTCGATTTTGTCGTCGAAAGCATCGCCGAACTGTCGCAGGACCCGGCGGCCGTAGGCAAAACGATAGCGTTGGCAGATCCGTCGCCGATGACGACCTCGGAAATATTCGACGTGATCGCCAAGGACCTCTGCGGACGGAAATCGGAATTTCAACTCCCGCAGCGTGTCGCCGAATGGTTTCTGCACACCGGCATCTCGCCGCCGCTAACCGGGCTGCCGCATCACGGAGTGCCGTATTTCTTTATCTCGCAAACTTACGACACATCGGTCGCCGATGAGTTGCTGGCTCCGCACGGCATCGCCTGTCCGCGGTTTCCCGATTATGTAAGCAACATCGTCGATTTCGTCGAAGAGAATGCGGCCCCGACTGGAGCGCAGGCATCCCTGCCTGCACATCGCGTTGATCAATAAATCGACGGAGGAATAAGCCGTGGCCGCCGCAGACAAAGTTTATCGATCTCCTCGCATCCCAAAGAAAATGGCTTATTTTCTTCGCACATCGCTTTTGCTGTTACTGTTCGCCTTCGCTGCAAACGCGCAAAGCGGCCGCGTCCAGCCGACGCCGACCCCGACGCCGGTCGATGAAACGCTCCGCGTAGAGACCGAGGAGATCAAGCTGAATGTCCTCGCCTTCGACGAGAAGGGCGAATTCTTTCAGGACGTGACTGCAAAGGACCTTTTGATAACGGAAAACAACATCATCCACCTGCCCGAAAGCGTTCGGCGAATACCCGCAAATGTCCTCATCGTTATGGACACCGGCGGCGAGCTGCGCAGCCTGAAATCGCTTGATACGACGCGCATGACGGCTTTTGGTGTGGTAAATGCGCTGCGCAAAGGCGATTCGGTCTCGATACTCCAGTACAGCGATAAGGCGGAGATCGTCGCCGAATGGACCGAGGACAAAGGTGCCGCCACCGATGCGATAAAACGCACAAAATTCGGCCGCCGCTCTGCTTTTGTCGAAGCTCTCAAACTCGCGACCGATTACATGACAAAGAGCGGGCTCGACAACAAACACATCGTCCTGATCACCGACGGCACCGACAGCTTCGGCCGCTCGTCGGCAAAATTCGACGCCATGCAGCGGCTGCTCACGACCGACATCACCGTCCACGTGCTCAGCTACACCGGCATGGAAGCCGCCGATATTGAGCCAAGAACAAAAGGCATCTCAAACACGCCGCCGCCCAAGGCGATGCCCGACGAGATCGCCGCCACACTCCCGAACGGAGTCCGCGACAAAGGCGTCAAGATCGGCCCGACGATCAACCTCGACCGCACGCTGATCAACAAAATGAAGGCCCGCAAAACAGACCTCAAAACCGCCGAAGAACAGCTCGAAAAACTTGCCGTTAACACCAACGGCGAATTCATCCTGCCCGCCGGCATCGACGAAATGAAAGAAAAAGCCGCCCTCGTCGCCCGCATGATCGACTCATCCTACGTCGTCACCTACACCCCAAAATTCCCCGTAGCCGAAACCCGAGGCATCGCCGAAAGAACCATCGACGTAACCTCAAAACGGCCGGGTTTGGTAGTGCAGGCAAGGCGGAAACTGTTGATCGACCGTTCGGCCAATTGAGGCGTTGATAAGCTGGCTACCGGTGGCGATGAAGGCAAAAGCGATGACAGGAACTATTGGGGTGGCAGTTATTGCTTTGGTTAGTATTTTATTTGCGATCTCTTGCGACCCGCGTCAAACGCCGATCATTAAACCGGCAATTGAGGAATTCGATCGTCAGAGCACCTCACGGACCGACGAGGCCATTCGGCGAGACCCAGAACTCCGTCACCTGGATGAATTTTGTTCCGAAGTGCCAAAACCGACGGACTCCAAGTTAACCAAAAAAGGAGGGCTTGATGACAAGACCGTACGCCTTTCGTATTACTATTCCTCAAATGTGCCATTTCTCGAAGCTCAGAGCTTATGGCGCGATTACTTCGATAAAAATGGTTGGTTGATGGAAAAAGAGGAAGACTCTTATCCTAAACGCATGGCTTTCCGGGGCCAAGATTATAGAGTGACGATGTACTATGGCGGCCTTGGCTCGGGTGCTCAGTTCTCGATCTCCTGCGAGAAAATGCCCAGTTAAGGAAGGACAGGGTCAGACTTGCGATGCTGCAATTCTTTTCGGCTAAAACATGCTATGCCCGAAAATCACAAGATTGCAAGTGACCCCATATTTATTGGTAGGTTGGACAATGCATAGATGACTCAGTGGATAAATTGAAAATCGTCGGCCCTACAATCTATTTGAGCCTTGTAGCCATTAGCTCCTGGATGGGATTAGACGGCCTTTTTTTCCTTTTGACGCTGCCATGGAGCGTCCTAGTGTCATTGTTAGGCTTTCTAGTAGTTCATGCTGTTGATGATGGAACAGCATTGATGGATAGATTGCAGTTTATAGGTGCGATCCTCAACGCTTTCATCTTTTTGGGCTTCATCCATGTAATTGCCCGCTGGTCGAAAAGTAAAACTCGGCGGCCTGATTAGCAGGCCAAAATAGACGTTTATTTTCAAAAGCAGGCCGCTCCTACGAAGCTTGTAACGAATCCAGCGGGTTTCACCTTCTACAAATAGATCGCTACTACGGGAGCTAACGGTTCTATTATCTAGGGCCGTTGTCCTAATGTTTGCCCTATTTCACCGTTCTGCGGTGTATTTATTCTGTAACCATTGAACAAGGCGTTTCGTCATTGATTTCAACGGCCGCATCTTTGCATGAGCAGTTATACCGCATTGCAGAAAGAGGAATTTTTACACCTGGTCGACGAAGCTGCGCCGGTGCGGGTTCGTGTCGAGCGTACGGACAAGCAGTTGGTCGACCTGGTGTTGACCGGCGATGCGTATGCTTTTGAGGAGATCTTCGATCGGCACAAGCGGCTGGTTGCCGTAGTGGCGAGCCGGTATTTTCGGCGGCATGAGGAGATCGAGGAGATCGTTCAGATCGCCTTTGCCAAGGCTTTTACGCAGCTCGAATCTTTCCGCGGCAATTATGACCGGTCGCTTTCCAGCTGGCTGGTCAAGATCACCTGCAACGCCTGCTTCGACATTCTCCGAACCCAGAAACGCAAGCCCGAACGGCTCAATTGCGATCTCTCTGAAGCCGAGGCAGGTGCTTTGCTCGAACTGACGGCTGATAATTCGCTGGCCCCGGAAAAAGATCTTCTCGATCGAGACCTGGCGGACAAGCTGCTGGCGGCCGTGCCCGAGGATGACAGGCTGCTGCTGCATATGCTTTATGCCGAGGAGATGACGACCTCCGATATCGCGGATGTAATGGGTATCACGCGGGCAAATGTAAAGGTACGGGCGTGGCGGGCGAGGACCTCGCTCAAGAAGATGCTGAAAAGGCTTTTGTAACCGATACGGCGGCCAGACCGTCGTATTTAGTGGGCGACAAATGAAACGCAAATTGAACAACACGGAACTGGAATCGATCGGAAAAGCGATCTTCAAAAGCGAGCCGCTGCCGGCCGCGGAGATCGACCGCATCGTATCGAAAAGCGAGCTTTTTTCGCTTGTTCAGCGGCGTATCCAGAATACTCCGGCCGTAGCGGCACCTGTTCCGGCACGCGCTCTTCCCCATCGAAGGTATGTTATCGCATGGTCCGGTATGGCGCTGACGTTTGCCGCCGCCGGAGCACTTGCGGTGTTAAATCTAAATACAAAAGAGGAGCCTAAAAAGGCCCCTGCGCAGATTGCAGTATTAAAAAATCAAGTTCCGGAAATTGCCGTTCCGGATACGGTCGCGGGGCTCGAGGTTCCTCCTCAACCGAACACTGGTAAACTTTCGGCGAGCCCTGCGACAAAAATTGAACGCGATGTACCGCGTTACGAACACGCAATAGTTCGAACGTCGGCACCGCGCCGCCGCGTGGAAGCGGAAACGGCGGCACCTGAAGAGTTTTATCCGGTTTCCTACACCGGCGACCCGATGGAAACATCGGTCGGCGGGCAGGTTATCAGAGTTGAAATGAAGCGATCTTCGCTTTTTGCACTGGGAGTCGATCTGCCGCTCGAAAATGACGATGCGGTCGTAAAAGCCGACCTTCTTGTCGGCCGCGACGGCGTCACGCGAGCGGTTCGCCTGGTTGATTAACATTTTGAGTGAAATGAAGGAGAGTAAAATGAAGAGTTTTGTATCTACAGTTGTACTGCTCGCCGCGGCCGGGGCCGTGTCGGCGCAGCAGTCGCCGACGGCGGTTACCGCTCCGGAAGCAAAAGCGCGTGTCGTCGCCGAACTTGCCGCGGCACAGGCGAATTCTGCGGTAAAGAATAATCCGTTTTCGGCGGAAGAGGTCAACGAAAGCGTCCAGACACTTGCCGATGGCAACCGGATAGTTCGCAGCTCGACCGGCAAGTTTTATCGCAACAGCGCAGGCCGCGTTCGTCGCGAAATGAACGGCGGAACCGGCGGAATGCTCGGAACGACCTTCTCTTATGGGCAGGGAGTCTCGATCGTCAGCCCAGACCTTGGCAGCAAGTACGTGCTCGATTCCAAGCTTCAAACCGCAAGGGTTTATGAGTTGGCTGCGGGCCAGGGTTTGACCATTGCTAGTACCGCTCCCGGCCAGGCTGCATCGGGTGACCTGCGGGCTAAGCTTGCCGATCGCCAGGCCGTTGAACTTAGGAACAACGGCGAGGTTCATCTAACGCCGCCGGTACCGCCGATCGCCCCGACTGTGGCCGTGGCTCCTATGCCAGCCCTTTCCGTAGGCGGCGGTGGATTCGCCTTTACGTTTAACGGACAGAACAGCAAGTACGAATCGCGAACCGAAGAACTCGGCATGCGTGATTTCGAAGGCGTCCAGGCGGAAGGGACCCGCAAGACCACGACCATTCCGGCTGGCGCCATCGGAAACGACCGCCCGATCGAGATCGTGTACGAACGCTGGTTTTCAAAGGAACTCGGAGTTGTGGTTTACTCCAAGAATACGGACCCCCGTTTCGGCGAGCAGACCTACAAGCTGACCAACCTCGTGCGTGCCGAACCCGATCCGTCGCTCTTCAGCATCCCGACCCATTACAAAACGCTGCCCGAACCCGGCACCGTTTACAAAATGGCCCCGACTCGCACTGCCAAAGGCACAGCGACCGCTCCGGCTAAAGCTGTAAACGTTTCCGCCAAGGCAGGCAGGCCATAAAGTAATCCTTAGACCGCGAACGGCCGGCACCCGGCCGTTCGCACTTTCTCCCAGGTTTTCGCCAGCCTCCCGTTCAACGTTTTTCCATCTCAGCTCACAAATAAGATCTTTTTCGCGAACACGGCACTTTTCGGGCGGTCACCTTTGCCCGTTGATCGCAGTCCGCGCTCACATCGCCATTTAAAGTTTCCCACACACGTTGATCGACTCTTTCGGGCGGCCGCGTTTTGACCGCCCTTTTTTTATTCTGATAGCGAGTCGATTTGTGTAGAATGTTTGCATGCTCAGGATGTCGGTGCTGCTGTTGGTTATCGGGGCATTTACGTCGGCTTTTGCCCAGGACTGCCCGCGAATAATCGTCACAGGCGGCGAAGGTGAAGGAGTTCCCGCACCAGGCGAGCCGATCCCATATGTAGTGAGCATCGATCCGCCGGAAAGAGCGGTCGGACTGTCCTATCTGTGGACAGTCCACACGGCATATGGCCCGGTTGGCATGGTTCGCGGCCAGGGCACGGCGAGGATCGAAGTTCCGTACACGTACAACGGGGCTACGGCAACTGTAAAAGTGATCGGCTTGCCGGCGGGCTGTCAGAATGAAGCTTCTGATTTGGTGGCGATCGACCCGCCGCCGCAGCCGATCAGGATCGACGAGATCGCAGGACCTGTCTCCAACGCCCCAAAATCAGTTTTCACGAATATAAAGGAGCGATTTGCGAACTATCCGGGAGCAAGCCTGGCCGTTTCGATCGCCGCGGGTAAACGCAGCGGCAGCTATGAGCTAAAGAAACGAGCGGTCGAGGCAAAGCTGCGGTTTAATCGTAATGATGCGGACTCACGCATCTTATTCATCAGATCAGCGGCCAAGGATGACAAAGTTATTTTCTGGCTGGTTCCGGCGGGCGCTGCCTTGCCCAACTGAGGATCCCGCTGATCCGTGGCGGTTCTTGAGTTTTCCCCGCTTAATTAGTATCCTCAAGGTTCGCTTTTACGTGCGGACGTGGCGGAACTGGTAGACGCGCAGGTCTCAGAAGCCTGTTCTGGTTACAGAGTGGAAGTTCGATTCTTCTCGTCCGCACCA
>CAYPGP010000030.1:0-38145 GCA_964410495.1 uncultured Chloracidobacterium sp. | reverse complement strand
CCCTAACTTCCTCCTTGTAAGAGAGGCTGTCTACCAATTGACGTACATGCCCGAAACTTTGTTTTCGGCTATGTGCCCGACTATTTTTCAAAAAAACGTCGCTCCAATCCGAAAATTGAGCGAACCTTAACCTTACGAGAAGCGTGTTTATCTGTCAAGTCTCGATCGAAAATTTAGCCTCTTCGCATCAGCACCGGTTTGGCATTCGGGTCCGTGGTCGACGGCCCGTCGTCATACGTCAAAACCGTGCCGCCAAAACCGACGATCCAACCGCGGCCATTGTTGAAAACGATCTTTTCCAAGCGGTGCGTGGTACGCGAAGGCACATCCGTCCAGTTGTTTCCGCCGTCGCGGGTTCTGACGATCACGCCATTCTCGCCGATCGCCCAGCCACTGGTGGCGCTGGTAAAGCAAACATCGGTCAGGTTTGCCGTTACGCCCGAAACCTGCTGTCTCCACAGTCGCCCGCCGCCATTCGAACGATAGATCCGGCCCTTCGTACCAACCGCCCAGGCGCCCTTATCGCCGGCGAAGGACACGGAGCTGAACCGCATGTCGCGGTCACCGATAAGCGATGCCTTTTCCCAGGTGAAGCCCGAATCCTCGGTAAACATGATCGTGCCGCCGGCACCAACGATCGCGCCGACCTGTTCGGTGGCGTAGGCACCGTCGAGCATCAGGTAATGCATCGGGGTTTGGGTTCGTTTCCAGCTCTGCTTGTCTTCCTGCAGAACGTAAATAACGCCGCCCTCGCCAAAGGCCATCGCTCGGCCGTTCGGGGCAAACAGGAGGCTCGCCACCCGTTCGCGGCCGCCCTCTTCGAATTCGAGTTTCTCCCAAGTTCGTCCGCCGTCAGTCGTCCGCCGGAGATAGGATGCCGATCGCGTGTTCTTGTCGAAAACACTTCGTTCGCACAGCATCCATCCGTTGTTTTCATCAACAAAGTGGACTTGCAGAATGGCGTCGGTCGTAAACTTTTTCGCCTGTACCCAGCTCTGGCCGCCATCTACGGTCGACAGCAGAACGCCGTCGGTACCCGAGATCCAGCCGCGTTCGTTGTCGAGAAACGAGATGTGTTTGAACCAGGCAAAGCTGTTCGTATTGCGCTTCACCCACTCGGCGTTTGCCGATTGGACCGAAACCAGAACGGCCAGGAATATCAGTAGGATCGAGAACTTTTTCATATGCCCGAATTTTATTACTCAACCGGCAGGCAATATGCCTGCGCTCCAGTCTTAGAACGGGCTGCCGAAGAGCAGTCTCGCGGCGCTCGCTTTTCCGAGCACGTCGAAGAATTTCTCGATCGTAAAGCCTTTGCCTGCCACAAATACCTGATCGCCCGGGTTCAGGTATACCATCTCGGCCTTACCGGCTTCCATCTTGCTCAGGCTAACCTGTTTTCGCTCAAGACGGCCGTCCTTGGTGTAGCTGACAACGTAGACCTTATCTTTATTACCATTCTTGGTCACGCCGCCCGATTCGAGGATCGCCTCATAAACGCTGACTTTACGATCCATCACACGAACTCCCGGAGCCGCAACATTTCCCATCACGCTGTATCGCGTGGAATTGGCCTTTTCGAGCGTTACCGAAACCTTTGGATCGATAATGAATTCGTCGAGCTTTTGCGTTATTTCGGCTGCCACTTGTTCGACGGTTTTACCGGCCACCAGAACACCCTCGCGAATGAGCGGATAGGTGATCCGTGCATTTGGCGGAATCGGCTTGCTCAGGATGCAATATTCGGGGCACTGTCCAAAAACCTCGACCGAGATCACGTCCGTTGGACCGAGCCGGTACTCTTTCAGGTAATTGTCGTAGTACGGCAAGATCTCATCGGCCTGTTTTTCATCGATGGGTTCAGTGGACTTATCATTTTCGGAGGACGGAGCCGGGAGCGGCACGGCGGCCGTAGCCTTGGCTTGCTTATCGCCCTTTCCATTATCCTTTCTCGCGGTATTGACCTGGGCGTTACCGTTGCTGGCGAACGCCGCAAAGATCAATGCTGCACTCGCAAAACTCGTGAATATTGCTTTAAGTCTCATGTCCTTTTTTCCTCGTCTCGCACTCAGAAAACACCGATTCGACCGGCGAATCCAGTTTTTTCCTTATCTTCCGCGTCCAAACAGTACAGTTTTCACCGTCTCAAAAACAATGACCAAGTCGAGTGCCAAACTTTGATTTTTTATATAGAAAAGATCGTATTGCAGCTTCTGTCGCGCATCGTCGATCGAAGCCCCGTACGGATACTTGATCTGCGCCCATCCGGTCAGCCCGGGAGCCACAAGATGGCGATGGTCGTAATAGGGGATCTCGATCGCCAGCTGATTGACGAAATGCGGCCGCTCGGGCCGCGGGCCGACGAAGCTCATCTCGCCCTTTATGATGTTCCAAAACTGCGGTATCTCGTCGATGCGGAGTTTTCGGATCACCTTTCCGACTCGAGTCGTTCGTTCGTCATTCGTAACCGCCCAAATTGGTTTGCCGTCGGCCTCGGCGTCGGTCTTCATCGAGCGGAACTTGATCACCTTGAAAGGCTTACCGCCTTTGCCGACACGTTCCTGCAGGTAAAAAATAGGTCCGCGGGAATCAAGTTTGATCAGCATCGCGGTCAACATCGCGATGGGAAGAGAGATGAACAACCCTGCGAGAGCCAGAGATCGATGAATCGCTTCGCGAATGGCCAATTTCAGGCGCGAATCTCGACGGCGGCCGGCAAATATGAGCCACGAAGGCCGCAGCATATCAACGTGGACCTTGCCCGTGACGCGTTCAAAAAACGAAGTGCATTCTTCGATGGAGATATCACCCGCAAGGCTCATTTTCAACAAGGCCTCGGTCGGAAACGCCCCTCGGCGTTCGCGAACCGCGATCACTACCCTGTCGATCCGCTCGTTTCGAATAACGGCCTCCAGATCGGGGGCTTTGCCAAGGATCACCGATTGGCCGAGTTTCTCCATCGGTTTTGCACCATTCTCCGAGATAAAACCTGCGATCCGGTATCCTGCATCACGACGCTCCCAAACGGCCTCGGCCGTATCGAGGGCAGTTTTTCCGGTGCCGACGACCAGTATCTTCTCGCCGATCTCCGGATGGCCCGTAAGCGTGTGGATCAAGA
Source organism: uncultured Chloracidobacterium sp. (assembly GCA_964410495.1). Classification (GTDB taxonomy): domain Bacteria; phylum Acidobacteriota; class Blastocatellia; order Pyrinomonadales; family Pyrinomonadaceae; genus OLB17. The sequence continues at coordinate 35,027 of CAYPGP010000030.1, read as the reverse complement.
TCCGCCAGCCCAGCAGCAGCGAAAGAACGATCGGAACCGAGAGGATCATCACCCCGCGTCCGATCATCAACTCGGGCACGGCATAGAAAAGAAATGCCAAAAGAGCCCAGGCGATCCCGAGTGCCTGAACAAGCCGAAGCAGAAGCTCGCGGCGATTAGTTATGACGATGTAATCGTAAAGATCGTAAAAGTAGAGGATCAGCAGACAGATGCCGGTCGAGAGGGCGATTTTCAGCCAGCCGTTTTTGCCGTCGAGTTCGTTTTCCGCGTTTTCAAATCCAACTCGGAGGTACAACGCCAGCACGACACCGCAATATATGATCGCGGTATCGGCGAGCAGTAACCAAAATAACCTTGAGCTGAATCTAGCGGCACCCATTTTTTACCGGCCTGTCTTACGTAGTGGCCGTCTCTCCAAGACGCTTGTAGTTGTAGTAACCGTAGTTGTAATGCGATTCTTCCAAAACGTCTTCGCTTTGATTGAGGACAACGCCCAGCAGGCGGTCACGCGGTATCGGTTCGAGCAGACGCTCGATAACGCTGTATTTCGTTCGATTCGCCCTGACCACGAGCATTGCTCCGTCAGCGTGATTGATCAGCACCGTGGCATCGGTAAAGATACCGAGCGGCGGCGCATCGATTATCACGAAGTCGAACATATCGCGAGCTTCACTAAGGATCTCCTTGAACCTCGGCCCCGAGATCATCTCGGCAACATCATTACGCATATTGCCGCCTGTCAGAATGTGCAGACCGGATGGCTCAAGCCGTACGATCGATTCGGCAAGCGTGGCGGTTCCGTCCAGGACGTGGGACAGCCCCTTATCGGTCTCGATCCCGAGGTAATCGCCCAGGCTCGGCATGCGGAGATCGCTGTCGATGATCAGGCATTTAACTCCGTCAGTCTGAGCAAGCATCCACGACAGGTTGAGTGCAGTGACCGATTTGCCTTCGCCGGGATTGACACTCGCGACGACGATCGATTGCAGCTTCTGACGCTGGCTCTTGTGCAAAACGTGAGTTCGCAGGCTGCGGTATTCTTCGCAATAGTTCGAAATGGGCTGAGTTATTGCGACAAGTCTGGGCTCAACGCGTTCGGTGTCGACATGCCAGCTGACAAAGTCAGGCAGATGTCGAGCACCGACGCGCGTAAGGGTTTCGGCGTCCAATTTTGCCCCGGCAGAGATTTCCGTTTCCAATCGAACAGGGAGTGCCGTCCCGTTCGTCGAATCCGGCTGCCCTATGAACGCCGAACTTGGGCTACCGATCTTTACGTCCCCACCAAGCAGCTCAGGCGGCTCATTGCTTCGCCTGACGCCCGGTGTAAAGGGGACCATTCGTTCGTTCGACGGATTTCCGCCGCCGAACTCTTCGGTATGCTTCTTTTGTAATGCTTTTAGGATGCTCATTATAGCTCCGTCATTTTACGGTTTTCCTATGTGGAAATTCCTTGTTAGTTGAACTTGTTAAAACCGTTCAGCGTGCCGAGTTCGAGGGTCACATCGTCGTCGAGGTCCTCGAATATCAGGCTGTCGCCATTGGTATATCCGTTTTGCCGTATTGGTTCGGGAGTCGGCTCAGCTGGTTTGAAAATTCGGGGCTTGACGTTCTCGGTCCTCGCCGCTCCGTTCCAAATGTCATCTTTGGCATCGGCTCGAAGAACCCTTCCCGAGGGCGGCTGAAACGCCTGCTCTGCGGCCACGATGCCTTCGTTTCTCGGCAGCATGTCGAGATTATCGGCAACGGCCTCGATGATCTGGCGGCCGATCACCTGCTCGCCCGCGGAGTAGGCCGCGAGCATTGCGTTGTCGCAGATATTGTTGATCTGTCTTGGAATGCCTTCGCTGCACTGGTAGATGAAATCGACAGCACCCGGCGTGAAAACGTTCGGCTGGTCCGAACCGGCGATCATAAGCCGCTCGGTAATGTAGCGATCGACTTCCTCGACATTCGGAAACGGGTGCATGGTGCATCGAAGTGCGACACGCTGTTTGAGTTGGCGGAGATTCTGCTGATTGAGCTTGTCGCGGAGTTCCGGCTGGCCGGTCAGCACTATCTGAAGATGCTTCGCATTGTCTGACTCAAAGTTCAGCAGTAAACGGATCTCCTCAAGCACGTAGTCCGAAAGTTCATGGGCCTCATCGATGATGATCACGGTACGAAGGCCGCGGCGATGGCGTTCTTCGAGCACCTTGCCCATCGTGTTGAGCAGTTCACTCTTGTTCGACCAGTCCTTGATGCCGAGCATCTGCGTTACGTGATGATAGAATTCGTCGATCGACAAACGCGGATTAAAAACATAGGCTGCCAGAACACTCGAATCCAGTCGCCTAAGTATCCAGCGAAGTGCGGTGGTTTTACCCGTTCCGACCTCACCAGTGAGCACGATCAGCCCCTTCGCATTTTCGAGGCCGTAGTACAGGCTCGCAAGCACTTCGTTATAGCTCGGCGTGAACACGATAAATCGCGGGTCCGGCGTCAAAGTAAATGGCGTATCGTCTAAACCAAAGAATTCTTTGTACATAACTTTATCCTTGTATTAGGTCTTTTGGTCTTTCGTCTTTGGTCTTCGACTTTCGTTTTGAAGCGAAGACCCAAGTCCGAAGACCGAAGCCTGAGATTCATCAAACAAACCTTTCAAAAACACGTGTTAACTGCAAAACAAGAATGATCAGCGGAATAATGCCTATCGCTACCGCCGTTCCGGCCGCTAGCTTTAACCACGCCGAACGTCGGATCCAGGTCTTCTCTCCAACTGAAAGCAGCGGCGGGACCGAAGCGAGTACCGGCAACCCGGTATAGTGCTTGGCATCTTCGATGTTCTGGATCTTGAACAGCCTAGGGATCTCGAAGAATGCAGCAAGCAAAAGTCCTAGAAACATTCCGGCAGCCGTGCCCATCATCGTCAGCATGAAACGCTTTGGAGCAACCGGCGACTGCGGCACATTAGCAGGATCCTGAACGCGGATCGTCTCGCCCTGCTGGCCCTGCTCGACATCGAGCGTTACGCCGGCATCTGTTTTCTTCTTCAGCATTTCGTCGTATGCCATCTTGGCCGACTGAAGCTGGGCGGTTACGCTTTCGAGTGCCACCTTGACCTGCGGAATAGCGTTGATCCGCGATTCCAAGGCAGCGATCTGCATCGCGTTTTGCTGCCTTTCGGCGTCCTTCGCCAGAAGCTGCTGCTCGATCTGGCCGATCTGGGCCTGAAGCCGCTGATTCTCGAGCTCCAGATTCTTCTTCTGCATTTCCGACTTGCGGCTGCTTGACTGCGTCGCGACCGCAACCCGCTTGTCCGTGTTCTTTCTTAACCCTTCGAGTTCATCATTAAGCCGCTCGATCTCGCTATTCTTAGCGACCACGGCCGGATGTTTTGGCTTGTAAACCTTTAGCAGGTTGTCCAACTGGCCTTTCAAGTCCGCACGTTTTTGGATAAGCGAGGCGTAAGCCGGCGTGTCTTCGATCTGCGATGCCTGGCGGGCCGTGTCCTGAGTTTCCCTTTCACCGAAATCCTCGACCAGCCGCATCGCGCGGTTATTGGCGGCGATACCGTCGCTTAAGCGGCCTTTCTCCGAATACAGAGCCTGCTTGTCCTTCGTGATCGTATCGTCTCGCTGACGAAGCCCTTCAAGTTGAGCGACGAGGCCCTGCTCACTTTCCGGCAGCGTTGCAACGTTCTGCATCATTATGTCGAGCCGCTGCTTCTCAAGATTGTCGAGATTGGTTTTCTTCTCACCCAATTGCCGCTCGAAAAGTTCATTTGTCGATTCGGCGACCTCGACGGAATTCTGGACCTGAAGGTTTACGTATTTGGTCGCGAGTTCAGCCGTCACATTGCGGGCCGATTGCGGATCGCGGTCTCGATAGCTGATCTTGAAACCGGCGACCTTTTCATTTCCCGTCTCTGCCATTTCGACCCTGATATTGTTGAACATCTTCTGGACGATCAACTCCATTGGCATATTTACCGAACGCTCGGATTTATAGAGGTCATACTTCAGGATCATCGGCTCGAGGGAAGATCGGCTGAGCACTTCCTGATTAATGGCAGAAAGCCGTTGCGAAAGATCCTCACGTGAAACCGGTGCTACAAGATTCGATGAGATCGTCGGCGGCTTTACCGTTAGGAGCGAAGTCGATTCATACACGCTGGGGAGGCGATATACGACATATCCGATCGCCACGGTAAGCGTGATCATCGGAAGAATGATCAGCCACTTCTGCCGCTTTACCATTCCAAAAAGCTCGCCGGGTTTTCTTTGTCTAAATTCAGCCATTTTGTTTACCTGCCAAACTAACCGTCTCTTTCTCGCTCTTTGATTTTTCGACCCGTGCCGCCACCGCTCGCAGCGTGACGGCTAATCCGACCAGCAGAACCCCGAAGAATAGAAGCCCGATTGATTCTGGTATCTGCAACAGTTCGATGGTCGGCGAACTTCCAATTTCGAGCAGTAAGATCATTTTTCTCCCCTTGTTTGTTACTAAAGGCTCGCCAGAAGCGTTTTCGCATCCTGCACTTCACGCTGTGATAACTGAGCGGTATAGCGAAGTGAGGTTTCAGCTTCTCGCTTTGCCGATTCCTTGTCCCCGGCCTTCGCCAGGGCCATTCCCAGACGGACACGGTATCCCGGAGCCGGTGCATTTCCGGTTTTTCGGGCTGTCGCATCCTCGATAGCCACCGCCTTTCGAAACTGTTCGACTGCCGGAGTGGCAAGGCCTTTCTTCAGATATATCCAGCCGAGCGTGTCGTAATAACCCGCGGTCGTTTGGCCTTTGCTGACCGCCATGGTCGCTAGCTGCAGCGCTTCATCGAGATTTCCCTGTTTCTCGACGATCAACCAAGCAAGGTTGTTGGCAGCGATAGGTGTCTCGGGAGCGAGTTCCAGTGCCTGACGATATGCCTTTTCGGCGGCTGCCGTGTTGCTAGCAGAATCCTCGAGAATTCCAAGCATGGTAAGTGCCGGTGCCGTGGGTCGCTTCTGAACAACTTTCCTATATTGTTCGAGCGCTTCCGCCGTCCGGCTTTGCGAAACGAGGAATCCGGCATATGCGGAATATGCTGTCAGATAATCCGGATCGAGATCGATCGCCGTCATCAGCTGTTGCTCGGTCTGAGCAGTATTTTTCTCGGCGGCGTAAGCAGTTGACTTTAGAAAATGCAGTGCAGCTAATACATCGGCCCTTCCCGCATTAGCCGATATTAGGTAGTCAAGCCGTTCATGTGCTTTTGCGGGCTGTCCCTGGCGGATCGCGATGTTGACGATCCCGCTAATAGCGTCAAAACTACGTCCATCTGCGTTGAGGGCTTTTTCGTAGAGGGTGTAAGCCTGCGCGTTGTCCCCTTCTGCAATGAATACCTTCGCAAGGTTTACCATCGCGGAAGCCGATCGTGGTGAATACCGAACAACCTCCTGAAGATCACTCTTGGCATCCGCGTATTTGCGAAGAGCGAGGTTGGCGAGGCCTCTTGACGAGATCGCCTTCACCTTAACGTCCTGGATCATTTGGGCGTTCATGTCGGCATTCGCTACTGCGGTGGCTGTTTTCTTTACGAGTTCGCTCGCGAGCCGCAGTGCCGTGGGTTCATCACCGGCAGCAAACGCCGCCTGGATACGAACCAATCCTGCATTCAAAAATGCCGGGTGATATCGCTCAAGATCGCCGAGAAATGCATTGGCTTGATCAAACAGCCCGAGAGATAGTTTCGCCTGGGCCATAAGGAACAGAGGTTCGCGGCCGCTCGGATACTTCTTCAGGACCTCTTCCAGATCCTTCACCGCTTCCTCGGCCTTGCTTTCCTGCATTCGCAGGCGGGCTCGGAGCATTAAAGCTTCGATATCGTCATCGTTGATCTTGAACAGCGCCGCAAGTTGTTCTTCGACCTTCTCGGTCTCTTTACGGTCGAGGTGGAGCTTGCCAAGGCGATAGTGAGCGAGCACATAGTCCGGCGTGCTAGCCAATATCTGATTTAGTGTTGCGATGGCCTCATCTTCACGATCTGCCCGCTGATAAAATTCAGCCAGGACGAGGAGGCTTTCGGGGCTGTTTTCTTGAACTTGGGCAAGATCGAGATAGGCTTTTTCAGCTTTCTCGAACTGACGGCTCGTTACATAGAATTCGGCAAGGGCTTCCCGAGCCTCGATATTTGCCGCGTCTATTGCGATGGCTTTGTTGAACTGTTCTTCCGACTCAGCGTCTCGTCCGGAGTACATCAGAAAGCGTCCGTATTCTACGTAGCCCGGGATTGCTTCCGGAGATTGTGAGATTCCCCGTTTGATCGCCTCTTCCGCCTCGGCTGCCTTCTCTCGTGTCATGTATAGGCGTTGGAGGCTAATGTAGGACTCGATTCGCTTTGGATCGAGGTCTATCGCTCGGTTTACGGCATCGACCACATCATTATCGGGGCGGCCCTGAGCGGTCATTATCGATGCTGTTAGGATGTGGCCCTCGATGAACTTGCTATCGGCCTTCAATATCTCATCACGGAGAGTTTCTGCCTCGCCAACAAGGGGCGGCTGTACAAGAAGAAAGTAGTTTGCAAGCTTAGCCTTAGCGTCGAGGTTCTTGTCATCCAACTCGACAGTCTTGCGAAGTTCTTCAACCGTTTCGTTGAACTGGCCAAGCTTCTCGTAGGCGCGTGCCATGCCCCAGCGCGCCGGTGCCGAATCCTTGTCGTATTCGACCGCCGCCCGGAACTGCATCAGGGCATCGTGAAATTTTCGCTTTTGAAGTGATTGTTCGCCTTTAGCAACGAGCGAGGCCGATGACGTGCACGAGGCAGTGATCAGGCCCATGCAAAGGGCGATAAGCAGGTAGGCAAAACGTCTACGAGAAAACTGGCACTCTCGGTATAACATAGATGTTCTTTGTCGCTTACGATCCGAGGATGCTGGCTTCGGGGCATCGAAACTTGAATCCGTCGATTGTGATCGAGCGTTGTGCAGGCCGGGCTTTTGGGGCATCGGAACCCGGCCTCTAATTATTGCTATTTCAAGTATTAACCGTTCCGGGTTTTCCCCGGCATTTGAGAAATACGGTCAATCGGGTAGGGATTTCAGAAAATTATTAGTGGGAGTCTAACCGGAAGTCCTTTCTACTCAGGAATAAACTCGACAAGAGAATCCGCAAGCGTGGCGGCGAGTTCGGAGGCCGCTGCGAGGCCCGCCTCTTCATCCGTACCGACGCTCGTCATTACGCGGACCATTGCCCCGTCACTTCGGCTTTGGACTATACTGTCGCGAATTGTGTTGACCTTATCGATATATTCGCTAGCCTCGAACCGGCCGCGGCCTTGATACCAATAGATCATCACCTCGTTGTAGATGCCGTTTTGAATGATGTAGCGATTCGCCTTGAACGTTCGGCCATCTTTAAGCTTGATCTGGACTATTTGAGGATCCTTCATCACCCATCCCGCACCTGGAAGACAGTTTTGCGGGCTGTGGTAAGTTGCACCGTGTTTCTGCGTAGCGTAGTAACCGACGTAGATATTGGATATACGGCCGTCCGGGCGAATGTATTCGCGCATCGTGTAGTCGCTGACTCGGAGTACGCTTAGCGTCTGGTCTTCGAACGTTATCTCATTACCACGCTGTCGCCAATCTCCGAGAGTTTGGCTGAGTTCGGTCAGCGGTCTTCGTCCAGGAACCGATTCGGCCCGGGCGACAAACCAGTTCACTGCGATACCACCCGCGAGCATTGCCGCGATAATAGGAAGAACCGAAACAGCTCGTATCGGTGAGCTTTCCTCGACCGCAAATGTCCGGTCGCTGATCTTGCGAGAGTGTATGAACCGCTTCATGAGCAAGTTCGCCCCGAAGAGCAAAGCCAATGCGACCACGTAGACCAGCCAGCCTGCGGCGTCGTGCCAAACTCCCTCTGTCGCCTGTTTGCCGTAGTGGTAAGTCAAAACGCCCGTTGTAACGACCCTTGCTGCATTCGTAACGACCGCGATCGGCACCGCAAGGATCATGAGCACGAGAACGCGGATCAAGTCGGTTGTCGATAGATTGGCGAATCCGCCTCGCTCAAACCGACGAGTAAAATATCCTAGTATCAACGCAAGCGTTACGAGTGTCATCAGCGACCGGATACCGCTGCATGCTTCAACTACCTCAAGAGAAATGGTCTGCGTCGAGCCCTTTGGCAGAATATCGATGACGTTGCCGCTTCGAAGGGTCGGAACGTCGAGCAGCCTGATCCCCCACACAGCCATTTGCGAAGCCCATATTTGCAATGGAAATGCGATTCGGTTGAAGATGATCTGCGGGATCGGGATCGCGAGAAGCAGGAGCGCAAAGGGCACTAGGAGCAGATTCAAAAGCCGCCAGCCAAAAAGGTAAAGCAGAATACCGGCAAGCAGCACAACGAAAGAGATCCGGCTGATAAACAGCTCGGCCCCGAGAGTTCCGCCGATCAGCATCAACAGTGCGATGCCCACGGCCGCGAGTCCTGCCAATACCGCGGGTCGCTTGGTAACAGCCGATAGCAGATCCCACTCGCGCCAGACGATCATTCCGATAACGAACGGAACTAGGAGCCCATGCGAGTAGTTCTCATCGGTCCACCAGTCACTGCCGAGTTTGGTAAGAACCGTAGCGTAAAGGAAAACGAGGCACGCTGAAATAGCCACTGCCTTGGCGATGCTTGCGTTAAATTCTCGGCTGTTGTCACTCATGCGGGCAAACCAAGTTGAACAAAATCGCCAATGGGGTTGAATTTCCGCAAGTAGTTGGCAGTTAGCTGTTTCGATCCAAAACGAAATCGACGAGACTGCGTAGCACCGCGGTATCACGGCTACTCAACTCATCCAATATTTCAAGTGCTTCATCTCGGACAGTTCCCGCCATTTGGAAAGTCTTTTCCGCTCCAAAATGTGCGGGATACGTAGCCTTCCCGGCAAAAACGTCTTTGCCGGCTGTCTTTCCGAGGGTAGCGGTTTCTTGCGTAATGTCCAGCAAGTCATCAGAAATTTGAAACAGCAAACCCAGCTTTTCGCCATAGCGGCGGACCGACTTAATCTCGGCCTCCGAAGCATTTGCGATGAGAGCACCGGCGACGGCTGATGCGGTGATCAACGCTCCTGTTTTCTGCGTGTGGATCTCAGTTATTTCACCGATCGACAGATCGCGGCCCTCTCCGCTAAGGTCGAGTTGCTGGCCGGAAACCATCCCGCCCGGCGTGCCCGATGCTGCGGCGATCAGAGCGATCAGTCGCGTTCGCACCTCGGCATCGAGTCTTACGTCGCCCGCGATAGCGCCAAATGCCAAAGCCTGCAGCGCATCGCCCGCAAGTATCGCCGTGGCCTCGCCAAATTGCACATGGCAAGTTGCCCTTCCTCGCCTCAGATCGTCATCGTCCATCGCCGGCAAGTCGTCATGGATCAGCGAGTATGTATGGATCATCTCGATCGCAGCGGCGGAATCCAGAAGATCATCTCGACATGCCCCTAATGCCTCACCAACCGCGATCAGGATCGCCGGGCGAAAGCGCTTCCCGCCGGCAAAAACACTCCACCGGATCGCTTCGTGCAAACGTGTCGGGGCCGTAGCGGGCGATGGGATCAGTTCACCCAGCCGGCTATCGACATCACGGCTGATGATTCCCAGAAATTCATTGATGCTGATCATCGATCTCGATTATCTTTTATCGTTCACCCGGTTTCAAAGTTCGAGGTTTTGCCGGTATTTTGCGATAATGTAGTTTCATTTCCTAACAATGCCGATATCAGAATTTGAATTTAGAAACGCCCTTTCATGCTTTGCGAGCGGTGTCACGGTCGTTACAACTGTCGATGCAGCCGGCGGTTTCCATGGGCTGACGGTGTCCGCTTTTTGTTCGGTCTCCCTTGCTCCGCCCATGGTGCTTATCTGTATTGAAAAAGCGACCGCTAGTCACTACGCCTTTTTCGAATCCCGGGCTTTCGCGGTTCACACGCTGAATGACAACCAGCGGGCTGTCTCTGAACATTTCGCAACCCCGCTTGCGGATAAATTTAACGGCCTCAATTTTGCGGTCGGTATCGACGGTGTTCCGATATTAGCCGATTCCCTGATGTCTCTCGAATGTCGCATTGTCCACACGTTCGAAGGCGGCGACCATACGATCTTCCTGGGCCAGGTCGAGCGTTCGACCGTAAACGCGGGCAAACCGCTTGTTTATTTTCAGGGCGACTATCGTCAAATTGACCTTTAGACTAAAGCCATGATCAATAAGGTGATCCTACTCGTACTTTTGGTCTTAACCGTAGCGGCCGATGCATTAGCTCAGCCGAAACTCCGTTGGTTCAAGGGCAATACGCACACACATACGCTCAATAGCGACGGCGATTCTACGCCGGACGATGTAATCAAATGGTATCGCGGCCGAGGTTACAATTTCCTTTTCTTGACGGACCACGAATACATTAATAATGTCCCTGCCCTCAACGATGTTCTTGGCCGAAGTGATAGCTTTGTAGTGCTTTCGGGCCAGGAAGTTACTGACAGTTTTGGCGGTAAACCTTACCATTCGAACGCTCTCGGCATCTCGAAAGTTATTATGCCGAACAAACTTCCCGGCGCCGTCCAGACGCTTCAAAAGAATATCGACGACATCGTGGCAGCCGGCGGTGTCGCTCAAGTGAATCATCCCAACTTCGGCTGGGCATTGACGGCCGATCACTTGATCGCTCTCAAAAATTACTCGCTTCTTGAGATCCATAACGGGCATCCGTTGGTTAATAACCAGGGCTCGCTAGGCTTCCCAAGTGCGGAGGAACTTTGGGATAAGGTGCTCTCTTCCGGCAAAGTCGTTTACGGCGTGGCTGACGATGATTCTCATTATTTCAAACGTATCGGCGATCCAGCCGCACCCCAGCCGGGTCGGGGCTGGGTATATGTCCGGGCGGCGGAACTTACAGAAAAAGCAATACTTGACGGACTTCGCAACGGCCGTTTTTACTCCTCGACCGGCGTCGAACTGAGAGAATACGAGGCCGACGACAAACAGATCTCAGTCACCATCAATGCCGTGACCAACAGCAAATACAAAACCGTTTTCATCGGCAAAGATGGTAAGAGCTTAGTCGAAACCGCCGCAAATCCAGCCATCTATCAGATAAAAGGCAATGAGGGTTATGTTCGCGCAAAGATCTACGAATCGAACGGTGCGCATGCGTGGACACAGCCCTTTTTTGTCAAATAGCTCAAACCGATGCGTTCAGGATCTGAGTAAGATCCTCTTCGTCCAGCCGGTAAGTCTCGTTGCAAAAGCCACAGGTCATCACGGCGCCTTTATCTTCTGCGAGCATCGCCTGAACCTCGCTCATTCCTAGCGCTGCAACCATTGAAACCGCTCTTTCCTGCGAACACGTGCACTTAAACGCAATTTCTTTCTCGCCCAATACCTCGAACGGTATAATTCCGAGGGCCATTTCGACAAGATCTTCCGCCGAAGCTCCTTCCCGTATTACCGCGGTTAGATGCGGCGCATGCCGAACCGTGTCCTCGATCATCGTGATGACATGCTCGTTAGCTCCCGGCATCATCTGAATCATCACACCGCCGGCTGCGGTTACGAAGGGCTCGGTATTCTGAAGCAAGACACCCAACAAAACGGCTGACGGGATCTGTTCGGACTTCGCCAGATAGTACGCAAAATCCTCAGCGACCTCGCCCGAAACTATCGGGACCGACCCAACATACGGGTCGCGATGAAGCCCTATCTCAAAGCCCGATTCCCGGATAATGTGGAACATTCCCTGCCCAATAATGCCGGAAACGTCGAACTTGCCGTCAGCCTTCGGAGGAAGTTCAGCCGCTGGATTTCGAACATAGCCGCGAACACCGCCCTCATTATCTGCTTCGGCAACGACCCCCTCGATCGGCCCGTCGCAATCGATCCGAGCGGTCAACCGGTCAAAATCCTTCAAGCTCGCCCCCATCAACGCTGCACCGGTCAGCATTCGCCCAAGTGCGGCCGTAGCCGTCGGCGAAGTCTGATGCCGCCGCACGGCCTCTGTCACCGTTTCGGTCGTTACCGCCGCAATTATCCGGACCGTATCATCCGCCGCTGTTCCAACTATCAGTCTATCCATTGGTTATAGTTTTGAGATTCATGCCGCGGAAGTCAATCTGTGCCACTGTGCACCTTGGATTGTGTTCTTGCACTATTAATCCCCAATATCTTGAGTAAAAAATCCTTGACATTGCGATATATCATTCCTTAAACTGCAACCACTTGCAGACAGGGTATCGGACTCGTCTTCAAGCTCGCTTAAACACAATTCATCTCAACTTCAAGCTTCATAATGCCGTTTTGGAATGTTAAAATAGCATTACGAGATAGCGTTTGCTGCACACATTTTTAGTCAGGAGCAAAGGGCCATTTATGAGCACAGTTTTTGAATCGGCGATAAGCACATTTCTCGATAAGAACGGCGTTGGAACGGGCACGGGAACGGTTACCGCCCGCGAATTTGCTCCCTTGGGTCTGAACGCGCAAAAGGTCGTCAGCAAACGCTACTCGCTCAAAGACGAGAACGGCGAAGCCCTTGAGACCTGGGCCGATATCGTTCGCCGGGTGGTCGGCCATGTGTCGAAGGCCGAGACCGAGCCTTTCAAGCAGAAGCTCTTTTACAACGAGATGACTGCCGTCATGCTCGCTCGCGAGTTCATTCCGAACACACCTTGTCTCGTCAACGCCGGCAAGCCAAAGGGCCAGCTTGCTGCCTGCTTTGTTCTCGGTGTTCCCGATTCTATCGAAGGCATCATGGAACACGCCCAGCATGTCGCGATCATCCACCAAACCGGCGGCGGAACGGGCATGACGTACGAATTCCTGCGACCTGCGGGAGCGATGGTTCAATCGACTCGCGGTGTCGCTTCGGGCCCTGTCAGCTTCATGAACATCGTCAATCAGACGACCGAGGTCGTTAAGCAGGGCGGTGTTCGGCGCGGTGCGAACATGGGGATCTTGCGTGTTTCGCATCCTGATATCCTTCGTTTTATTCACGCCAAGAACGACCAGACTAGCCTGACCAATTTCAACATCTCGGTCACGGTCACCGACCTCTTTATGGAAGCGGTCGAAAAAGGCACCTGGTTCCAGACCGAATTTAACGGGGAGCCGTGGACCCAGGCGATCTACGATGCCGCTACCGGTCAGGACTACGTCGTCTATAGACGTGCTGATGGCTCGAGTGCGACATTTGCGGACAAACTCGCGTTCGAGACTGCCGATCTCAGCGATTGCATAATCGAACCGCCGCCTCTGCCGGGCATGGTCTTCGCACCCGACATTTGGAACCGCATAATTGCCTCGGCCCACAAGTATGCCGAGCCGGGCATCATCTTCATCGACGAGGTCAATCGCCACAATCATCTGATGAGCTCGATGGGCCCGATTTACGCGTGTAACCCGTGCGGCGAACAGCAGCTTCATTTCAACAACTCGTGCAACCTTGGCTCGATCGACGTTGCCAAATTCTACAAGCAGTCCGAAACGGGCGACGGCGTCGTGGATTGGGAGCGGCTTTCGTCCGTTACTCAGCTCTGTACGCAGTTCCTTGATAACGTGGTAGATGCCGGCCACTTCCCTTTGCCCGAGATCGACGATGTTGTAAAGCGAACTCGCCCGGTCGGACTCGGCATTATGGGCTTTGCCGACCTATGCCTGAAGATGGGCGTGACCTATGGCAGCGATGAATCGATCGCTCTGATAGAACGCGTGATGGGCTTCGTCCGCCGCGAATCTTGGCTAGCTTCGCTCAATCTCGGCAAGGAAAAGGGTGTTTTCCCCGAATTCGAAGCGAACAAGGAGGCATATTCCAGATTCATTTACGACGAGATCGGAATTCCTCGCGATATACCGCTAACACCGCGAAACTACGAGGTGACGACCATCGCACCGACCGGGACCATCTCGCTTGTTGCCGAGACTTCATCGGGCATTGAGCCGAACTTCTCGTGGGCATATGTTCGTCAGGACACGCTTGGAACACGAACTTATGTTCACACGCCGGCCGCGGAAGCACTCGGCCTAACTGTCGATCAGACCAACGATGAGTCGATCAAAGCCGCCGCTGAGTACGTTGTCGAGCACGAAAGCGAGTTGCCGAGCCACTTTATCTCCGCGATGTCGATCAAGTCGATCGAACACGTAAAGGTGCTCGCTGCTGCTCAGAAGCATGTCGACAACGCAATTTCAAAGACCTGTAACGGAGCCAAGGACGACACGTTAGAATCTGTCGACGAACTCTACAAACTAGCCCGCAAGCTCGGCTGCAAAGCGGTCAGCTACTACCGCGATGGCAGCCGCGAGGGCCAGGTTCTGAACGCGATCAAGTCAGACAGGGAGAAAGGGAGTAAGGGAGACACGGAGCAATCGAGCGACGATACCCCACTTCCCGATCTCCTTGTCTCCAAGTCTCCAAGTCTCCAGGGCTCCCCGTCTGCCCGCGTCGAGCGTCCCCGCGAACTCCAGGGCTCAACCTGGCAGATACCTTTCGAGGGGCAAAATCTCTACGTCACCGTCAACCACGATGGCCGGCGGATCCTCGAGATATTCGTTGCGGGGCCGATCAGCCCGGGCGTTGGTCTGCTGGCCTCGAAGATGCTTCGCGGCGGATTCAACTCGAACGAGGTCGCTCACAGCCTGAACAAGGTCACTTCGACCCACGCCGTCTGGTTCAACGAACGTCTTCTAACGTCCCCCGAACAGGCCGTCGCCGAATGCCTGCTGCTGATCGAGCGCCGTTTGAACGGCCTGCCCGAATCGGAGAGAGCGATCGGTAAAACGATGGCGATCGAAACTTCGCAGATGTCGAGCATGATCGGCAAATGTCCGGAATGCGGCGGCCAACTCGAACACGCGTCGGGCTGCGACTCGTGCCGTGACTGCGGGTATTCGAAGTGCAAATAACCGGTCAGAACCGCCTGCGTGAGCGGGCGGCAAATCTGTCACCGAGATCGTAACCGAATTCAAATCGAAATAGCCGCCCGCTCACGCGGGCGGTTTTGACTACTCCAATCCGGTGAAATCGACTCCCGTCAAATCTCCGGTAATGTCAAAGATCCTGGGCGAAAAACGGTAGCGTTTCGACGCGACCGCCATTGAATATCCGGCTCCGACCGGAACACCCGTAATTGTATATACGCCGAACGAACTGGTCGTCGCCGTTCTGCGAACGCCAGTCGAATCGACAAGATTGACGATCGCATTTCGCAATCCCTGGCCAGTTGGCGTGGTAACACGTCCGGTTATCGACGCTGTGGGGCCATCGAATGCATCACCGAAGGTCGTAAATTGAAGCAGTCTCGAGACCGAAAACCCGCTCGCCGCCTGGGCGTCCGTAACATACCATCGTCCATAGAATGTACGGTTCTGAAACGCCGCAGAATTCGGGATCGTGATGCTGACCGATGCCCAGCCATTTGCGGGGCCTGTATTCTGCGTGTTCGTCTCGATGCGGGCAAGGGTTCCGGTCGCAGGGATCGAAGTCCCGACTCCGGGATCGCTATTACCTATAACCAAAACCGCTTGCGAATTTCCGAGAGCCTTAGAGACCGACACTGTAAAGTTCGGATTCCCCACCATCGCCGGTGAAACCGCGACCACTTCTGGGACTTGACCGCCCGCTCCAGCCCTGCCCGTTCCAGTGATCTGGGGAACACGGTTCGATTCAGTGAAAAGTTTCGGTCTGTCGAACGGCGGGAGTTCGTTCTTCACCCGCAGATCGGTCATGGGCCGTTTCATGAAAGCCACAAGCGCCTGTTTTTCGTAGGCTGTCAGGTTCAGAACGCGGATGATACCGCTCTCGAAATTCGGTGCTTCTTGATGGTCGCCCCCACGGTCGTAGAAATCAACAACTTCTTCCAGCGTGGCAAACCGGCCGTTATGCATATATGGCGCGTGCAGTTCGACATTACGCAGATTCGGTGTACGGAAACGGCCGTTGTCATCCGAGTTCAACGTAACTGCCCCGCGGCCGATGTCCTCATTGACCGGCCTGACACCGATGTTGTGATACTGATTATTTGTCAGAAGCGGCCCGCTGTGGCAGATGTTGCAGTTGGCCCCAAGGAAGACTGACAGGCCGTCCTGCTCGAGCTGGGTCATTGGTTCGATGTTCGCATTCGAACGGTCAAAGGGTGTTCGATCGGAGAAGAGCATCCGCTCATGAGTTGCTATCGCCAGAGCGATCCGGGAGGGCGTGACTTCGGGCGAACCGAATGCCTCGGCGAATAGCTCAGGATAGCTCCGCGTACCGATCCAGGCAGCAAGCCCACTCGGAACGTCTGTTGCGAGGGCGAGCGGCTTTGCAAATTGGATCCGGCTTGCAATGTCGCTCCAACTCCGGCCATTGTGGGCCATCTCCGCTGCCGAAACCGGCGGTCCCGCTGCCTGGCTTTCCAGTGCGGCACGCGTCGGAAGCAACACGTTATTGGTCAATTGATCACGAAATGCATCCGTTGCACGGCCATCCCAGAAAAGCCCGTTTCTAGAATATCCGGCATTCAGGTACGAGGGCGATCTGCGGCCCGTGACTTGTGTTCCGAAACCGTAGGTCTGGTCGAAAACATAGGTGCCGTTCGACAGGTTCTGCGGAACACCCGGCGAGCCGAAGATGTCATCCGCGGTGCCGAACATCTGATCAAGGCCGGGATTGCGGGTTGATGAATTTGTGCGAGGGTCCGATCCGCCGGCAGCGGGCCGGTGACATGTTCCGCAGGAGACCGTTCGAGTCGATGACAATTGTTCGTCCCAAAACAAGGCTTTCCCAAGCGAAGCCTTTGCAGCGGTCACCGGATTTCCAGCGGGTGCGGTTGGCGGTTCGAGCGGCTGGAAGAGCCAGGTTTCGTCGATCATTCCGTTGCCGCGAGCTCCCTGATCGGGCGAGCTTAACGCACTAACGGTGGATCCATTTTCCGCCCTAACGAAGTAGAAATACGTCTGCCCTGCCGCAGCGGTCGTGTCAAAGAAGTAGTTCGCGGCGGTCGTCCCGACATCCGTCGCATTAAGCGAGGCGTTTGTCGTACTGCGAAGGATGCGATACAGATTGGCACCGCGAATCGTGTCCCAGTAAATGCCGACCTTGTTTGCGTAGTCGCCGTCCGAAGCAGAAACACCTGTCGGTGCGGCGATCGTGCCTCCCGTTTCGCGGCCCTCGACCACCGGGCCATTTTCAAAGAGCAGAAAAGCCCCACCAAACAGCGCGAACGCACCGATAACTAAATACTTTACGATCTTCATCAAACCAACTTCCCTTTTTCGTTCAAACCCGACACTTTAACATATTTGGCCCTGCTGTAAGAACCGCGAAGGCAGCTCGCCCGGTTCCCGATGCCGACAATTTTCCTGTAAACTTCTCATATGACATCCAGCCGCCGTTTGTTTATTGGTGTTTTCCTGACAGCAGCGTTTGCCGCTTGCTTTGGTGATGGGATCGATATCGTTCGATCCGTCGGTGCCCAGCCAACTCCTGCACCGACCGCTACTATGCGGCCGCGTACCGCGCCGTCGCCCACTCCGACGCCAACCGCCGTTACTACCGCGAGTCCCGGGCCAGCCAAGCCGGTCGAGACCGTCGACCAGCTTCTGGCGAAGATCCGCACACGGCTCTACGATCCGCTGGTGCGGCGCGGGCGTGTTGGTATGAAGATCGTCTCGCTCAATTCGGGCAAAGTCATTTTTGAGCAGGATTCCGAGAAGTATTTCATGCCCGCTTCGAACATGAAGAACTTCACGGTCGCTGCGGCTCTCGACAAACTCGGCCCTGATTTTCGCTTCGTCACCAGCGTCTATGCCAATTCCCTGCCCGACACGAGCGGTACGGTCAAAGGCGATATTCGAGTTTATGGCCGGGGCGATATTTCGATCTCGACCGCGTTCAATAATGGCGATTATTATAAAGGGATCGACAATCTCGTCGACCGCATTGCGGCCGCAGGCGTTAAGCGGATCGAAGGCTCGATCGTCGGAGACGAGAGCTATTTCAAAGGCTTCTACATCCCGCAAACGTGGGAATGGGACGATCTTCATGCCTATTACGGGGCGGAGGTCTCGGCCCTGCCGATCAATGACAACGCCGTCGATGTGACGGTCGCTCCTGGGCCGCCTGCGGGGCCGTGTAACGTCAGCATCGCTCCGGCCAACACGCTCTTTCAGATCAATAATATCTGCACGACCGGCGGTTCCCGGAGAACGGTCAGAGTCGTGAAAAGGCTCGACCGCAACGTGCTCGAGATCTCGGGTACGGTGCCGACTGGCGATGAGGGTCAAACCACCTCGGTCGCCGTCACCCGGCCGGCTGAGCTGTTTATTGCGCTGCTCAAACAGCGATTGGAGTTTCGAGGCATCACCGTCACCGGTTCGACGCGGATGTCGCCGCCGCCGGTTGTACGGAGCATCACCGGCCAGCTCGAGATCGCTAGACTCGAGTCGCCTCCGCTCAGCGTGATCGCCGCCAAGACGATGAGGCCCAGCCAGAACATGTTCACCGAAGTCCTGCTCTGGACGCTCGGCGAGGAACGCGGGCCGGGCCGTACTCTCGATGCTACCGGGAAGCGAACCTACACCGATGCCGATCCCGACAGTTCGACGCTTGGCATCAACGCCGTCAAGTCCTTTCTCAAGGACATCGGCGCTGCCGAGGACGGCATTTTGCAATACGATGGTTCGGGCCTGTCTCGTCATGATCTGGTCACACCTTCGGCTGTCGTGTCGCTGTACACGTACATGGCAAAGCAAAGTAAATCGGCGATGGCGTGGCGTGAGAGCCTGACTATCGCGGGTGTCGATGGAACGCTGGCGAACCGGATGAAGGGAACGGTCGCCCAAGCTAATTTTCGCGGGAAGACCGGGACCATCGACCAGGTCTCCGCGCTTTCGGGTTATGTAACGACCGCTGCGGGTGAGCAGTTGGTCGTATCAATGGTTGTCAATAACGTCGGCGGCCGCACCTCGATCAGGACGTCCGTGCTCGACGATATCGCGGTTGCTTTGGCGAATTTCAACGGGCGGATCGATTGACTGGAGCGCAAGCATCCTGCTTGCCAACGCCGGTTCTTCCGGCGTGACGGTCTCTCGGCTCCGCCAACGTTCACTAAGGCGTAAGTTCGTACCGCCCGCTTACGCAGGCGGCTCTGACTTTACCAACGGCTGCCGCCGCCGTAGCCGCGGTCGTCGCCGTAGTTGCCGCGATCGCGTCCACCGCCACCGCCGCCGTATCCTCCGCCACCGCCGCCGCCTCCACGGCCGCCGCGATAGCCACCGCCTCCGCCGCGATTGTCTTCACGGGGGCGGGCTTCGTTAACGACCATATTGCGGCCGTCGTATTCGGTACCGTTGAACTGTGCGATAGCCGCGGTCGCATCGTCGTCCGAGGCCATTTCGACAAATCCAAATCCTCGCGAACGCCCGGTTTCGCGGTCCATAACAACATTGGCCGAATCAACTTGCCCGGCCGTAGCAAAATGCTCCTGCAGATCATCGCTCGTCACGCGAAATGATAGATTACCGACGTAAAGTTTAGTTCCCATTTCTCCTGTATCTAAAGTCCAAAAAGAAGCAAAAAGGCAGGTAAATCCGGAGTGTCTTATCGACTGTTCCGTAACTGCAGCGGCGCGTCCTACTCTAAAAAATCTACTGCTTCCAAACCCACAAAAACTACTCTCTTGAGCCGAACCGAAATGCGCCGCTTGTAGCACCGGACGGGAAATATCACGAGATATCAGCGAGAGCCTCAAAAAACATGACGGAATTATGAACGTATTCACGTATTTAGGCAAGAGAAATTTGACGCCCGCGACTGGAGCGCAGGCATCCCTGCCTGCAACGCCGATTCCTGCGGCGTTACTAACTCCCGCATTATCCACCACTCGCGACCCCGCGTCGTCCTCAGCCGCTTTTGCGGCTTGCAGGCAGGATGCCTGCGCTCCAGTCTGTCTATTGCCCAATTCTTCACATTCGAATACAATCGTTCGCAAGTAACCACAGGATTCACTATCATTCGTTCTCGACCGATCCGACTTAGGCTGAATATGATGCGTTATCGAACCCTCGCTATAGTTACGCTTCTTTTGCTTATCATTGGAGCATTGCCCGCTAGCTTCGGTTGGATCCAGAAAGCTCAGACCGGACCTTCGGCCATAGCGATCTACCTTACGGGTGCGGGCTACCAGATGGAGGGCAACGGTGGTCCTCAAGAATGGTATTTTTATATCCGACGCCTGAACGACTTTTCCGGCTCCTGCACATTCCGCTATCGTACTGTGGACGTAACAACCCAAGGCCCTTCCGATTATTCGCCGCTCTCGGGGACGGTAAATTTTGGCCCCGGAGAAGGTCAGATCTATATTCCCGTCCAGATATCGGGCGATACTGTTTTCGAACTTGATGAGCGTTTTCGGTTTGAGGTGACCGACCTCGCCGGCTGTGTCGCTGAATCGAATTTTCGCGAGGCCATCATTTACGACGATGATTCTCCTGGTGCTGGCGTATCCGCGATCTCCTTTTACAGGGACGGCCCCGAAGGCCTGGAAGGCAACTTCGGCGTTACGCCGTTCAACTTTCGCATAGATCGAGTAGGCGATCTCAGCTCGCCCTGCGTAGTAAATTACGTAACACGTGACGGGACGGCGTTTGCTCCGGAGGATTACACCGCACGTTCGGGCAGCTATACGTTCACTCCCGGCCAAGCTCAGGCTATGATCACGGTGAATGTCGTCGCCGAGTTTTTCTTCGAAATGGACGAGTCCTTTTTTATGGATATAACCGGCACGACCGGATGCGTAGCTCGCAATTACCGAACGGTGACCGCCTGGATCACCGATACCGATGGTGATGTGCCCCCGAGCTCGTGTAGACCTGGGATCGAGGGAGATTCCGGACTTGACGCCGCAATCCGTGTGGATGATCTCGTGCGGATGAGGCGGGCCGTGCTGGGCTTTGAAACAGAATCGCACCTTCTCCGTGCATGCTCGTTCCAGCAGCTCGACATTAACGGCGACTGCGGGGATGGACTCGTAAACTCGGCAGACGTCACCGTACTCAGACAATGGATCCTTGCAGGCGGCGGTCAACGTCCCGCATGCGGCCCCATCGGCCCGCCGATTCCGTTTTAAACAGGAGCTCATCGACTGGAGCGCAGGCATCCTGCCTGCAACGCCGGCTCCTCCGGCGTGAGTTGTTTTCGTGTTATCTAACGTTCGCGAAACGCTGCGACCATCAGCCGCGCTCACGGCTTGGCAGGCAGGGATGCCTGCGCTCCAGTCGTCGGCTGCATTCGCGGCTTGGCTTGCGTTCCAGTCTATTGACCCCTTCATCATATTCGAATATAATCCGCGGCTAACGGACCTCGTTTTTTCACCATCGTTCATTTCCAACTTATTCAACGGAGGCTGAATGTGATGCGTGTTAGATATCTTTCGATCCTTCTTTTCCTTGCAATGATCTGCGTTGCGGCGGTTTCCGTGACGGCGTCTTCCTTCATAGCGGTTTCGCAGCCGTGGCCGATTGGCGACGAAGGCGATTTCGGGACGGGAACGTTCATTTTCACGGTCACCCGAACCGGCGACCTGATCGGGCAGTGCCAGGTGATCTATGAAACGCGTGACGTCACGGCGCTTTCGCCCGAGGATTTCACCGCCGCCAGTGGCACCGTCACGTTTGCTCCGGGCCAGACCAGCGCTCAGATACCGGTTTCCGTTCGGGGCGAACTGTTCAACGAGTCGAACGAGACCTTCACGCTCGCTCTTGTTTCGGCGGCCGGCGATTGTTCGCTGCAGTCGGCACTCGGCTTCGCGACGATCACCAACGACGAAGATCCTCCGCCCGCGGGATCGTGCCCGGTCGGGATCGAGGGCGATGCCAACCTGGACGCTGCCGTGCGTGTCAACGATCTGGTAACGCTTCGTCGCGCAGTGCTCGGGCTCGAGCCGCAGGCAGTTCTTGGCTGCTCGTTCCAGAAACTCGACATCGGCGCCGACTGCGGCGACGGACTGATCACTGCCGGAGATGTGACCATAATGCGCCAGTGGATACTCACCGGCCCCGGCCAACGCCCGGCCTGCGGCTCCCTCGGCCCACCGGCGTAGATCGGCAACGCAGCCGACTGGAGCGCAGGCATCCTGCCTGCCAACGCCGGTTCCTCCGGCGTGAGACTCGTTCCATTCATTCAACGTTGATATATATCGCGGCTTCTTCAGCCGCATTCGCGGCTTTGCAGGCAGGATGCCTGCGCTCCAGTCATTAAAACGCATACATTCTCCTGTCTCCGCCTGCGCTCATCATTTCTACGGCCACTGAAACGGCGTCGACCTGGTCGTCGTGTTCGCCGACCGGAAAGCTGGCGAGTTCCTCGACGAAATCGTCGATCCACGGGCCGCGGACGAGTTTTAGCTTTCCTTCCTCGGCACGCGGCGACCAGGCGAGAGCCCGCGTGGTCTTATCTTTAACCACCTTGATCAGCCGGAACGGCCAGCGGAGAAGGACGCGTTGACGGCGGAGTTCGGAGACGATCGCCTCGGCGTTTCCCGAAGCCTCGATGCCGTGCTGAGTGTCGCGTTCGGTGGCGATGCGATCGAAAACGAAACGCCGCTGTTCGGGATACTCGATCCGCCGCCGAAATCCGTCTGCGATGTACATCACGCCCATGTCGTCGACCGCCACGCGAACGCTCGCGGTGTAATCGGCGGTCGTTTTGGTCGAGATCGCCAGGTCGTAGCCGCGAAACCATTTAAGCCCCGCGGGTGCCCTGTCGACGATGTTCGTCAGCCATTCGCGTTTGAAGATCGAGCCTTCAGCCGGACTCGGATGCTGCTGATAAAGAGCCGAGAACGAATAAGTACCGAGTTGGTCCTTGATCTCCAACAGCTTCGGCACATCAAACCGCGGTGGACAAAGAGCCTCACCGACGACGCGCCAATCTACATTGGTAGTAGAGGAGTGGGGGAGTAGAGGAGTGGAGGATGAGAGAGGTTGGAGCACGTCAAGTATGCGGGTCGCTTCGACTGGAGCGCAGGCATCCTGCCTGCTCGTGCTGCTTTCGGCGGCAAGTGATCTAACCGCGGATCGGGGGGATTGAGCGGATAAGGGCGGATCGGTTTTATCGGTTTTATTGGCGTCTTCTGCGAAACTCCCCTCCTGGACAGGAGGGGTGCCCGCTTCGGGCGGGGTGGTTGATTGGGTTAGGTTGATTTCAACACGATCGTGTATCTCAATCCCCGGCGCATCGACCACCCCGTCAGCCGAAGTGGCTGCCACCCCTCCTGTCCAGGAGGGGAGTTTCGAATACAACCGCGGATAACCGATGACGCGGGGCTTCGCGATGGGAGCACGAGTATCCCGCATGCCGGTGATGGTCTGAGTTGCAGGCGATTCAACCGCAGATGAGGCAGATCGGTCAGATTTAAGCAGATCGTTTTTATCTGCTTTATCTGCGTCATCCGCGGCCAAGGTACCGTCACGGTCGAGACCGCTCGGCCTCTGCGCGATTCCTTTAGGGTCGGGGCTCTTGGGAGGAGCGAGATCGCGAGGCTCTTGTGCGACCCCTTCAGGGTCGGAGGTGGTATTCCCATCCAACCCAGGGTCGCGACCTTCCGCCTTACCCTGGGCTATTATCTTTTGCCCCTTCAGGGCATTTTCTTGCACCGCTCCTTCGCTCCCCATCTCCCCTTCTCCTCCACTCCCCAACTCCTCCCCTCCTCCACTTCCCAACTCCTCCATTCCCCCACTTCCCAACTCCGCGATCGCTGGCAGGTTCACCACCTCCCACGTCTCACCGCCTTCGTCCATTTGCTTTATCAGGCGGCCGGCGAGGTCGTCTTCGTGCCAGCGGGTTTGGATGAGGACGATCGAACCTTCGGGTTCGAGGCGTGTGTAGAGGTCGTCGGTGTACCAGTCCCACAGGCGTTCGCGGTAAGTTTTGCTCTCGGCCTGGGCGCGATTTTTTACAGGGTCGTCGATCATGATGATGTCACCCCCGAAACCCGTAACGCCCGCTCCGACGCCGACCGCCTTCAAACCGCCACCCGCCGCCGTGCCCCATTCTGAGACGGTGTTGATGGGTTTTGAGGAGGTGAAGGGGAACATTTTTTGAGTTTGTGGAGTTAAGGGAGTTTTGAGAGTTGCGGAGTCGGATGCTGACGCGGGCGGTTCTGATTCGTCGATCTTTGCACCGCATTTTGAGCATTCGTCGATGTTTACGGGTTCGGACGTGCGGCAGGTGTGGCTCTCGCGTTTTGAATCGCTCGCGGTATCGCTGCGGTGCTGACGCGCGGCCGCTGCCTCGGCCCGGCATTTCGCACAACGGAATTGCGTAGCCCGAGCGGCTTGAGCGCGGGCCTCGACTGGAGCGCAGGCATCGTGCCTGCCAACGCCGGTTCCTCCGGCATGATGAACGTTTGCATCACTCAACGTTCGTGGCAGCGCGGCTTCTTCAGCCGCATTCGCGGCTTGCAGGCAGGATGCCTGCGCTCCAGTCGTAGCCGTTGCGTCGCAGATCACTTGGCGGATCTTGCGCGAGAAGCGGTTGGCGAGGCTTTGGTTGTAGCTGGCGAGGATGATGTTCAAAGCCGGGTTATTGAGCAGCATCCACGCGATCCAGCGGACGGTGACGAGTTCGCTCTTGCCGTGACGCGGCGGGATGTTGATCATCAGTCGTTTGTTTTCGCCCTTTCTGATGCGATCCAGCGCTCCGTAAAGCACCTGTTGAAATTTCCAGTCCCAATGCATGTGCGGCGAAACGCTTTTTAGCCATTCGGGGAAGGCGTCCGCAGCGACGGCAGGAGTGAGAGTGTCTGCATCCGCGCGGCTTCCCTCCTGGACAGGAGGGGTGGCATTTCGCGTTTTTTGCGAAATGACGGGGTGGTCGATGCGCGGCGGATCGTCGCAACTTGAATTCAGAGGTGTGTGTCGAATATCCCGCGAGCTATCAACCACCCCGTCAGCCGAAACGGCTGCCACCCCTCCTGTCCAGGAGGGGAGTTCCGCATTCGCGGCTTGGCAAGCAGCGGGGACGCTTGCGGTCGAGTCTTTTTGCCAGCCGAACTCGCGGATCCAGCCGTCGCGTTGGCCGCGGCCCTGGCGGCGTGGGGAGAGGATTCGGCTCGAAAAATTCGTGAAGCCGAGTGCTCGCATTGCGGTTTCGATCTTTCTAACGCTGAGCCCGGATTCGTATAGTTCCCTGCAAGCCGCGATTTTCATCGCCAATAATTTCTTTCGTTCGTTGTTGACAGTCGTTTGTTTGTTTGATACCATGGTATAGTTGGATGAGAAGCGATGTTTCTGATGCACCGCTCCCGATCTCATTCAGCCTAGTACAAACGCACCTTTTTTGGAAGCCTTTTATGCCGAAAACATCACATTTTGCCGACATTGACATAAAATGCCGACTTTTCTCGGCAGCGGCTTCCCTTTCACATCACGCGGCTTCCGCGTCGATAAATTCCAACAATAATTACCACTCAAGACATGAATACCACACAACGAACATTGGATTTGATCACGCGGCCAAAGCTCCGCCTCTCTGAGGTCGAACGCCTCATCCGCAAAAACCGCATCATCGTGCCGCCGCTCTCACGTCGGCTCCTGACCGAGATGTGCGAAGACGGCACCCTCGAAGCTGCCCCGCGCAAAACCAAAAAGGCGCATTATCTGGTTTATGAAGATTCGTTTTTGAACTGGGTCAAGTCGCTGGATGAGGGAGACTAGTAGTCAGTAGTCGGCGGCGCAATCACATTCGATCATCGGTGACTATCAATCACATACCGCCGATCGCCGAATGCTGACCACTGACCTTACTACCGACTACTGACTACCGACTACTGTCTACCGACTACCAAAAAGATTTTTTCTCGACCATTTCTACCGTTTGAGCATCCAAAGGTAGTATACTTTTGGCTAACAACGCGAGTATTTACCGGCATTGGGCGGCGGAAACGAGTTTGTCGGGCATGCCTTTAAAATAGTTGAAGTTTTATATTCGAGAGGTTTATAATCGAATCGAAGTAAAAACATTGTTTACCTCGCTAAGGAGAATCATGATGAGAAGTAGTAAGAGCGGACGCTTTTCCGCAGGCGGCGGCGTTTTTTCGGGGTTTGGGAGAATGCTGGTCGCGGGTTCGGTCGCTGGAGGGCTTGTTTTGGCCGGGTTGGTTACGGGCGGGCTCGAGACGCGTCAGGCGACGGCGGCTGGAACGGCGGCGAAGATCCGCGGAAATTCCGCGATCACGGAACTAAAGAAACGCGGCGCGTATGATTCTTTTTTGAAGCGGGTAAAGGACGACAAGGTTATCGATACCACGGCCGCTACGGCGGCGACCGCTTTTGGCGGTTCGACCAAGATCCAGGCTAATGACGGCACGGCGGGCGATCAGTTCGGCGGTGCGGTCGGCATTTCGGGTACGACGGTCATCGTCGGCGCTAATGCAAATGCTTCCAGCTCGAACCGCAACGGTTCGGCTTACATTTACACCTTGACGGGCGGTTCGTGGACATTGCAGCAAAAACTCACACCTGCCGATGGCGAAGCAAACGACGTATTTGGTACGGCGGTCGCGATATCGGGCGATACGGCTGTGGTCGGCGCTTACGGCGACACGGTCGGAACGAATCAGGGCCAGGGTTCGATATATATTTACACCCGCAGCGGCTCGACGTGGACGCTGCAGCAGAAGATATCGGCGGCCGACGGTGCGGCGTTCGATTATTTTGGCAAATCAGTCGCGATCGCTGGCGACACCGTTGTTGTCGGAGCCGAGGAAGCCGACATTTCGACGAGCATCAATCAGGGCGCGGCTTACGTATTTTTCCGCACCGGTACGACCTGGGCCCAGCAGGCGAAATTGACCGCTAATGACGGCGGCGTGATCGATATTTTTGGCGCGTCCGTCGCGATCAGCGGTGATTCGGTGATCGTCGGAGCTTCGGAAGAGGCGGTCGGTGCAAACACGCAGCAAGGCGGTGCGTATGTCTTCACCCGCAGCGGCACGACCTGGACACAGCAGGCGAAGCTCGTCGCGACAGACGGAACGCCGTTCGACTACTTCGGTTTCAGCGTTTCGATCGACGGAAATACTGCAGCGGTTGGAACTTTGCAGGACATCGGAGCGAACTTCCAGCAGGGTTCAGCCTATATTTTCACGCGTTCCGGCACGACCTGGACGCAGCAGCAAAAGCTCGTAGCTTCTGACGCCGCGGCAGGCGATTCTTTCGGAAACGCTGTTTTCGTTCTTGGCGACACCGTCATGATCGGCGCCGCAGGCGACACGAACGGCACCAACGTTCGACAGGGTTCGGCATATCTCTTCAACCGCTCGGGCACGACCTGGACGCAAACACAGAAGCTGGTCGCGACCGACGGCGGCATTGAAGATTCCTTCGGTGCGGGCGTTGGATTTACGAACAACCACGCGATCGTCGGCTCGATCGGCGACACCATCGGCTCCAACACGCTGCAGGGTTCGGCATACATTTTCTCATCCGACGTGACGATCGGCGGCCGCGTGACAACCCCTTCGGGGCAGAATCTTCGCAACGTGGTCGTTTCGCTTATCGATTCGAACGGCGTAAGGCGCACGGCGACGACGAGTTCGTTCGGCCTCTATTCATTCGATCAGGTCCGTACCGGCGAACAATACACGATGACCGTGACGTCCAAGCGTTACCGCTTCTCACCGTTGGTCACGTCATTCGCCGCCAGCGTGTCGAATGTCGACTTCGTCGGCCAGGAATAAACCGGCTAGGTTAGATCAATCCCAAGGGACGCCATCTTTGGCGTCCCTTTTTCATTCGGGTGCCCACTTCCCCGCCGCTGAAGGCGTTCCCTTAAATACTACCGACGCTCGTTAAGGCTTGATTCTCCATGCAATTCGGAGTACGCTTGCTTGAATTCCGGTATTTACAATTAAAAGTCCAACCGTCAGGTCTAGTGAAATAGCCCTGATTTGCACCCCGTACTCCGAGAGTTTCTGCATCTACCGCCTGCTTGCAGCGCATGGCCACCTTAAATTTATGAAAACAGGTAACTTAGTTTTAGTGTCGCTCCTACTCGCATTTATTTTCGTGCTCGGTAACCAGTCGGCATCGGCGCAAAACCAAAGCACCGCCGCAAGCAGCGGAAGTACAACGATCGTCCGCTCTAAGGCTGAAGAAAAACGTCGGCTTGAGCGGCTCAAAAAGACCAAGTCGATCATTCTAGCATCGCGCAAGCGTCGGGACGACGAGAAACCTATCGTCATCAAGCCGATCCGTCAGGGGGTATCCGAAACGCTGATGGAGATTGCAGCAAGGCAGATCCCACCCGTCTCAAAGGAGAACGGCAAGGTCAGCAGGGACAGCATTGCAATGGACGCGATGCGGGAGCTAAAGCGGGAAGCCCCGGCAGGCGTTGAAATGGGCCCGCTCGTCGAGACATTTTTACAGGAAGAGGCCTTGGCTCCATCGGCGGTAACGCCGGGAGTGAGCTTTGAAGGCCCGGGAACGGGTATAGCGGGCTATACGGTAAATTTGGCCCCGCCGGATCCGACCCTGGCTGTCGGCCCCAATCACGTATTTGCATGGGTCAATATAAATTTCATGATCTTCAATAAGGCGGGCACACCGTTGATCCCCGGTCCTGGATTTCTGCCGGGGAACCAGATATGGACGGGCTTAGGCGGCGGCAGTCTATGCGCGACAACGAACCGCGGCGACCCGATAGTTCAATACGACCGCCAGGCAGACCGCTGGGTGGTGAGCCAGTTTGCATTTAACGCAACGAACACTTTGAACTCTCAGTGTGTCGCAGTTTCTCAGACTGGAGACCCGCTTGGAGCCTACAATCTGTATGAATACAGTTTCGGCAACCAGCTTCCTGATTACGGCAAACTAGGCATTTGGAGCGATGCGTATTACATCTCGTACAATATGTTTACCATCGCGCCAGACACCTTCACCGGGGGCCGTGCATGCGCGTATGACCGCAATGCAATGCTCGCTGGAGGAGCGGCAACCCAGATCTGTTTCAACAGCACATCGCGCTTTAGCATGCTTCCCGCAGACATCGACGGGCCGACGCCGCCGACTGATACGACACGCGGCGGGCTCTTTTTAGATTGGAACTGGGCATTCTTCTTCACGCCTCCCTATACCATGCGTTGGTCGCGCCTAAAGCCCGATTTTGTAACGCCCGCTAACTCTACTTTTAACGACGGGTACGGAGGCGCGGCATTCTCATCCGTTCCTTTCTCGCTCGGCACCTTGATCGCGTCCTGCACCGACAACGGAAACGCATGTATTCCCCAGTTGGGGACGGCAAATCTGCTTGATACGCTTGGCAGCCGTCACATGTACCGCCTCGCGTATCGTAACCGCGGCGGTGTGGACAGCCTTATCGTCTCGCAGTCGGTTGATCCAGACGGAGCGGGTCCGAAGCGTTCGGCCCTCCAATGGTTTGAGATCAGAAATCCGCTGAACAACCCAGCTGATCCGGTCGTAGCAAACCGTCCTTTCATCTACCAAAGCAGTACATACTCGCCGGGCACCACGGAAAACCGTTTCATGAGTTCCGGGGCGATGAACGCTAACGGCGATATTCTTTTTGGTTACAGTATCTCAAGCGCAACGACCAACCCGTCGATCGCCGTTGCCGGACGGCGCAATAGCGATCCACTAAATACGCTGCAAGCCGAGCAGATCGCCTTCGCGGGACTAGCTTCACAAACTGCGGGAACTTCTCGATGGGGCGATTACACGACAATGCAGGTCGATCCGGCGGACGACACGACTTTCTGGTATATCAACCAATATCAGGGAGTAAATGGCTCGTTCAATTGGCGTACACGAATCATGAGTTTCGCCTTCCCGGGCAACACGCCTCCTACGATCACGCCGGTCGGCGTCAGTCGACAAGCCGGCTCACCGGGGTCGAATTCAACGATCGCGACCGTCAACGACACCGAAACTCCCGCTGCCAATCTGACGGTTACAGTTAACGGCGGAGCCTCGGCGACCGACAACGGCATTACAGTTTCGAACCTCGTGAACACGAATGGAACCATCACGGCAGACGTCGTAGCGGCATGCGGGGCCGGGACAGAAACATTCATCCTCGAGGTCACCGACGGCGGAGGTTCGACAGCGAACGCACTCCTTACCGTTACCGTGACGGCAAATGCTCCTCCAACGCTGACCGCGCCAGCGAACGCTACTCTGGTGTTTGGCCAATCGGGTGTCTCGCTGCAGCCGGCGGCACCGCCGAGTGACAATGGCTCGATCGCGAGCGTAGTTATCCAGTCGGCAGGAACCTTTACCGGCAATATCTCAGTCAATTCTCTCGGCGTCGTGTCGATCTCGAACGCCGGGCCGGTCGGCACGCATACGATCACGATCCGTGCGACCGATAACTGCGGTGCCTTCACGACGGTGAACTTCCAGTTAACGGTCAATAAAGCGGATTCGAAGACGACGGTTCAGCCCGTTGTGAATCCGGCAATTTACGGTGATAGCGTGCAATTGACGGCAAGCCTCACGGCGGTCGCACCTGGGGCAGGAACTCCGCAGGGGCTGGTCAACTTCAGCGACGGCGGCTTCCCGATAGCGGGTTGTCAGGGATTGAGCCTGAATTCGTTCGGCTCGGTCACATGTACCACAAGTGCTCTGCCGGCGGGAAATAGGACGATCTTCGCTAGTTACGCTGGAAATGCCAACTTTAATGCG
Organism: uncultured Chloracidobacterium sp.; assembly: GCA_964410495.1. GTDB lineage: Bacteria > Acidobacteriota > Blastocatellia > Pyrinomonadales > Pyrinomonadaceae > OLB17. The sequence continues at coordinate 4,349 of CAYPGP010000030.1, read as the reverse complement.
AGCGAAGGTTCGACAACTCAAACCATCAACAAGAAAACTCTGGACGTGACGGCCTCGTCGCATACTGTGACGTATGGTGATGCGGCTCCGGCGGTGACGGCGACTATCCCGGCGGGACAATTCGTCCTGGGGCAGAACCAGAGCGTGCTGACGACCCAGCCGAACTGCTCGACGACCTACACGCAAGGCTCGGGAGTTGCTGGTTCCCCTTATCCGACGAGTTGTTCGGGAGCGGCGGCTGCTAATTACCAGTTCAACTACATCGGTGGAACCGTGCTGGTAAATAAGAAGGCACTGTCGCTGACGGCTGACAACAAGAGCCGCGGTTATGGTGCAGCGAATCCAACACTAACATTCACACCGTCGGGCTTTATCGCGGGCGATAACCTAGGTAACAGCACGACTGGTTCGCCGGGATTGAGTACCACAGCAACGGCGACATCACCTGTAGGAGCGTACCCGATCACTATCACGCTCGGAACGCTGGCTTCGGCGAACTACTCGTTCGGAACTCTGACGAACGGAACGTTGACGGTCAATTCCGTGCAACTGACAGTGACAGCTGACAATAAGAGCCGAGTATTCGGAGCTCCGAACCCAGCATTCACCTTCTCGGTAACGGGCTTTGTGAACGGCGAAGGAGTCGGAGCCCTGACAGGCAGCCCGAACCTGAGCACGACAGCAAACGCGGCAAGTGCACCGGGTAACTATCCGATCACGGTCTCGCAAGGGACTCTCGCGAACCCGAATTACACCTTCGCATTCGTGAACGGAAACCTGACCGTGACACAGGCCGCTACCACGACGACGATCACGAACGCCGCTACGCTGGCCGCTAATCCCACAACGGTCGGACAATCTTACGCGGTCAACTGGTCGGTCGCACCGGTCGCATCCGCGACAGGGACACCGACGGGCAACGTAACCGTTAGTGACGGTACCGGAGCCACATGCTCAGCCGCCGCGAGCGCGGGAACGTGTAATCTCACTTCGACCACGGTCGGAACCAAGACGATCACGGCAGTCTATGCGGGCGACACGAACTTCGCAGGAAGTTCCGCCTCCGCGACCCAGCACAATGTCGTTATCGCCCTGACGGGCAACGTGAAGCAGTTCATCGCCTTCGGCACGAATACAAACCTTGCCGGTGTGACTCTGACGCTGCTTAACACGGGTACAAATCAGGCGACGACGACAACGACGGACGCCAGCGGCAACTACTCGTTCGGAGTGATCGCGTTAGGACAAAACTATACGATCACCCCAAGCGGACTCGGAAAGGCCTTTGAGGCGACGAGCCGTACTTACACCAACGTAAATACGAACATCGCCAATGCCAATTTCCTCGCCTACGACGTGCCGGGGCCGAACGCTATCCCGAGAACGGCGAGGATCACCAGCCAAACGACGACTCCGGGTACACCGGTGACGATCCCTGTGCTTGTGACCACGACCGGTGTCGAGACGAGCGTCGCATTCACGATGCAGTACACACCGGGCGTGCTCGGCGTGCCTACATCCATCGTGTGCGGAACCGGAGCGGTGGGCTGCAATCTGACAGTCGACAACTCGCTTCCGGGCAGGGTCGGTATTACAGTAACACCAGCCGCATCGCTCACAGCCGGGACGGTCCAGCTCGTCAGAGTGACGTTCCCGACGTTCGCCAATAACCTGACCGGAACACCCGTCACGTTCGGCGACTTCCCGACCGCGAGATCGGTGAGAAATGCCGAGAACAACCCGCTGCCGGTGCTCTACTGGACCGACGGACAGGTTGCGTTCACGGGCGGCACGCTGCTTGAGGGTGGCTCCATTGCGGGTCGTGTCCTGCTGCCGGATGGCCAGGCTTTGAGGGGAGCTACGGTCGTTGTTGTTGATGCGGTGGGCAATCGCTGGACGGCGACAACCGGAAGCTTTGGAACTTTCTCGTTCGAAAACCTCGAACTTGGCAAGAACTACATGGTCAACGTGACCAGCCGAAGATACCGCTTCGCGACACGCATCGTGAACCTGAATGCGAATCTGACCGGACTCGACATGATCGGGCTCGAGTAAAATAGGTTCAAAATAACCTTAGGAGGCCGTCTGAAAAGGCGGCCTCCTTTTTTGACTGGAGCGCAGGCATCCTGCCTGCAGAACGCCGGTTCCTCCGGCGTTTTTCGAGTTCGCGTCATCCAACGTTTGCTGGGCAGCGAAGCTTCTTACGCCAGCATCGCGGGTGTCGCAGCCACGATGCCGGCTCAATCAATCAGATGATGCTTCGTACCAACTCGGTCCAAGCCTCGGTCCGACAGATCGCAACGCGAACTGGGCCGGAGGCGATCATGAAAGCGAGGCCGATGGCGAAGGCCCGGTTCAGCTTGCCGAAAACGTAAGTATCCGCGGCGAGCAGAACGAGACCGATCAGCGAAGGCAGACCGAACAGCCAGATAGCACCGAGGTCGGGGATAAACGGGAGCGGCATTCTCGCGGTCGCGGGGGCCATGAAATTCAGCATCACGACCAGCATCAGGCGTTTGTGGTTTGCCGGAACTTTGCGGTAATAGATCGCAGCGGCGAAAAGCACCGCGAACGTGATCATGTCTCCCGCCGGAACCGCAAAGAACTCCTCAGGAGTAAATCCCGGAAAGCCTCGCCCCGCCGCCGTCGCGTAATAGCCGGTCAGAAGCCCCGAAACTGTCATCACGACAGCCAAACCGATACTGGCGAGCCCAAGCGTCATGTGCAGCCGCACTTTTTTGGCAGAAATAAGCGTCGCCTGTACGGAAAACAGGATGACCCACAGGGTCATCGCAGCAGCGTGAATTCCCACCAGCGGTGTGATCTTAGGCGGCTGATACGGCAGTGCAAAGATATAATTCGGCACGAAACCGAGTATAGTGATCAGCGGAAAAAATATCGCCGCGGCGATGAAGAATCTGTGCTCGATATCAGCGCGCGAACGCCTCGCCGCGAGATCGAATGAGTGTAATTCGGCAAAATTTGTAGCCATGTTCGCCTCCGTTCAGTGATGGTCTTTGCCGCCTAAAGAAAGGCGGATCGATCTGTAAGGCGATAATCGAGAGGGTTTGGTATCAATTAAACAAAGCCCGAAAGAAAAAAACCGCGTCGACCATGCGGTCGACGCGGTTTTATTAGTTTTAGAAGCGGAGCAAGTCCGCTGCCTTTTTATTCCAGTCCGATCATATCAACACCGGACAGGTTGCTGGCCAGGTTGATGGTTCGGGTGGCGAAGCGGAATCTTCGGCTGTTGACCGTGACCATGTAGTCGCGGCCTAGTTCGAGGTTTTCGAACGTGTAGTTGCCGAAGCTTCCTGTTGTTGCCGTCCAGCGGTTGCCGTTCGGGTCGATGAGGGTGACCGTTGCGTTTCTGAGGCCCTGGCCCGATGGGGTCAGGACTCGTCCGGCGATCGAGCCGCCTTCTATGAGCGTGCCGCCGGTGAAGGCAACCTGTCCGTCGGTCCAGTACAAGACCGGCAGCGGGTTGTTCTCCGCGTTTTGTATCCTTCTCGCCGTCGGGAAGTCGCCGAATCTGATCGGCGTTCCGGTCAGGTTGTTGGCGAACGTCGGGAACGTCACTCTGACGAGCTGGATCGTCCCGGCCGCGAGCGGTGCGGCTGGTGTCACGGTAATGCCGACCCTTCCGGGCAGGCTATTATCGACGCTGAGCGTACAATCGACAGCACCGGTCCCGCAAACGACACTCGTCGGCACACCGAGCACTCCTGGCGTGTATTCCATCGTGAAGGCGACCCTTGTCTCGACTCCGGTCGTCGTCACCAGAACAGGGATGGTGACCGCGGTTCCCGGTGTGGTCGTCTGGCTCGTTATCCTCGCCGTTCTCGGGATCGCATTCGGGCCCGGGACATCGTAGGCCAGGAAGTCTGCGTTTGCGATGTTCGTATTTACGTTGGTGTAAGTACGGCTGGTCGCCTCGTACGCCTTGCCCAAGCCGCTCGGGGTGATCGTGTAGTTCTGTCCGAGCACTATCACTCCGAACGAGTAGTTGCCGTTCGCGTCAGTCGTTGTCGTTGTTGCCTGGTTGGTCGTTGTGTTGAGCAGAGTCAGCGTCACACCGGCAAGATTCGTGTTCGTGCCGAATGCGATGAACTGCTTGACGTTTCCGGTTATGCCTATGGCGACATTGTGCTGGACCGGTGCCGAGGCACTGCCAGTGAAGTTCGAGTCACCCGAGTAGGTGGCCGTGATCGTCTTTACTCCGACCGTCGTTGAGGTCAGGCTGCATGTTCCGGCGGCGACAGCGGCTGAGCAGGTCGCTCCCGTACCGTCACTTACCGTGACATTGCCTGTCGGTGTTCCTGTCGCGGGTGCGACAGGTGCGACCGACC
>CAYPGP010000029.1:0-49106 GCA_964410495.1 uncultured Chloracidobacterium sp. | reverse complement strand
CCGGATGCAGGACGATCGCGTCCTTTTTGGCGCGTTCGAGACGATCGTTCGTCAGGCCGTAGTGGATAGAGTATTCGCGAAGCGTAGGGAAATACGCAGAATCCTGCCGTTCGCGTTGGATACGGAGGATCATCACGACATCGGCCCCTTCGATCGCGTCCTCAACATGTGGGCAGACTGTAAGTCCATCATCTACCAGATGTCTGAAATCTCCCGGAACCAGCGTTCCGGGCCCCGCGACTTTCACCTTTGCGCCCATTTTTGTAAGCAGGTGAATATTTGAACGGGCGACACGACTGTGAAGGATATCACCGACTATCGCCACCTCAAGCCCGTCGATCTTTCCTTTGTGCTCACGGATCGTCATCGCGTCGAGCAGAGCCTGGGTCGGGTGTTCGTTGGCACCGTCGCCGGCATTTACGATGGCCGCTTTGCTTACCTTGGCAAGCTGATGCGGAACGCCTGCGGACGAATGACGAACGACGATGCAGTCCGGAGCCATCGCGTCAAGATTCAAAGCAGTGTCGATCAACGTCTCGCCCTTGCTAACACTCGATGACGAAACGCTGATATTGACCGCATCGGCTGATAGGCGTTTAGCTGCAAGTTCAAAAGACGTACGTGTTCGTGTTGAAGCCTCGAAGAAAAGATTGATGACCGTCTTACCCCGCAGGGCAGGAACTTTTTTTACTTCCCGGTTGGAGATCTCGCTAAAGTTCTCAGCCGTATCAAGAATGCCGACGATCTCCGCAGCGGAAAGATTGCGGATTCCAAGAAGATCTCTACGGCGAAATGGCTTTTCACTAAAATTGCGGATTGCGGATTGCGGACTGCGGATTTCTAAGAATTCCATACTACCGCGACCTCCCGCGAGCAGTGTTGATAGAGGCAACGAAAATAGCCGTTAGTTGATTCGCCTCATTCAGCAAGTCATCAACTCGTGCAGCGTTTACCAGGTTCGCATCAACGGCGAATTCGATCCAAAACGATGACTCGTCGGCTTCTTCTTCGACAATTCCCATTTTTGCGATGAAATCGGCATTCGACTTCGCTCGACAAGCCGCTCTGTAGTTAGCCGCGACTGACGTAGAAGAGCGAGTAACTTGTCCGCCAACCTGCCGACCCAAAAAAGTATTTGGAAAGGTTTCGACTAGGCTTACTACCCTAAGTGCAAACGCCTTTGTGCGTCGTTTCAACTCATCCTGCGTCATTTCGATGAATCCGCAATCAGCAATCCGCAATCCGCAATTCTAAGGCCGTTCAAAAATTCCTACTGCTTCAACCTCGTCAAACTCTTTGAGCATCACCTTGATGATCTCGGTTTGCTTGGTCGGCACCTTTTTCCCAACGAAGTCCGCCTGGATCGGCAATTCCCGGTGTTCTGTTCCACGATCGATCAATACAGCGAGTTGAACCTTCTTTGGCCGACCAAAATCCATCAATTGGTCCATAGCCGCGCGTATCGTGCGGCCCGTATATAAAACATCATCCACGAGTACGATTATTTTGCCGTCGATATCATGCTCAAGTTCAGTCCGGTTGACGATCGGGTTCGCACCGACCGTCGAAAGGTCATCGCGGTACAAGGTGATGTCCAGAATTCCGTAAAGCGGGCGGTGACCTTCGATCGATTCGATCTTGTCGACAATGCGCTCGGCAAGCGGGACGCCCCGGCGGCGAATGCCGACGACGTAAAGCTCCTCAGCTCCATGATTCGACTCAACGATCTCGGTGGAAAGTCGCCGAAGCGCCCTCTTCATGGCCGTCGAATCCATGATCCGCGATTTTTCTACAAGGTTTATCTCGTCTGCCATTTGAAGGGAAATCGTAACAAACGACTGAGAAAACCTCAATGTATGATAATAAATAGCGACAATTGGGTTAGAATTACGATTTGCTCGCATAAATGTCCCTTTATTCCTCTATCCTGAAGCCAATCTTTTTCCGGGCCGATCCCGAGGCCGCGCACGAGCTTGGGATCAAGGCTTTAAGGCGCGGCTTTGCCGCGCCATTTTACGGCGAGACCGAGAGCTTGCCGGTTGACTTGTTTGGGCTGCGGTTTGCAAATCCGTTCGGGATCGCGGCGGGGTTTGATAAGAATGGCGTTGTCGTGAATCAGCTTGCGAGTCTCGGCTTCGGCTTTGTCGAGGTTGGAACCGTTACGCTTCAACCGCAAAGCGGTAATCCAAAGCCCAGGATGTTTCGCCTACCGGAAGACAAGGCTCTGATCAACCGTCTCGGCTTCAACAACGAAGGAGCGGCCAAGGTCGCGGAGAGGCTAAGAAGGATCGACCGAAAGTGCATCGTCGGCGTAAATATTGGCAAGAACAAGGACGTCCCGAACGAAGAGGCGACTGAAAACTACCTTGCGGCTTTTCGGCAGATTGTGGATGTTGCCGATTATGTTGCGATCAACATTTCGTCTCCAAATACCCCAAACTTGCGTGAACTGCAGCGGGCTGACCATCTCGACGAACTTTTATCGGCGATACAAAACGAAAATCGTGGCCGTAAGCCGCTGCTAGTCAAGATCGCGCCCGATCTAACCGAATCGGAGATAGAGGCGGCCGTTGATATCGTCCTCCAGCACCAGATCAGCGGGATCATCGCAACAAATACGACGATCTCACGCGACGGGCTGCGGTCCACGCGGGTTGCCGAGATCGGGGCCGGCGGGCTTAGCGGGAAGCCGCTCACCGAACGTTCGAATGCGGTGATCGAAACTATATATAGGTATTCGAAAGGAAAAGTGCCGACCATCGGAGTGGGCGGTGTCTTTACGCCCGATGATGCGTTTCAAAAGATCGCCGCCGGAGCCTCGCTCGTGCAAGCGTACACGGGGTTCGTTTACGGCGGGCCGACCTTTGCCCGAGATGTGCTGAAAGGTTTGTCGCGGATCCTTACTGAGAAGGGATTCGGTTCTGTTCGAGAAGCAGTTGGTACCGCGAGTATCGGAAGCCAAAAATAGCTTGGCCAAAACGTATGTCGGCGTTGACAGCTTTTGTGCAAACGCTATAATCATACTTTTGCCTTTTGCGGCCTAATGGCTTCTTAGGCGAAATGAAATATTGACAATGATCATCGAATTGGCCAATGTCGGAGTTTTGCCCAAGGCCCTGAACCTTCGCTTCACTCCGGAGGAGATCGATCTGGACGATGACGGCGAATTGGCGTCCGATGCAGTGTTTGAGGGCGAGATCGTCGGTGGCGATGGCAAGGCCCAACTGCACGGGTTGATCCGAACCGAACTCCGGCGGAATTGTAGTCGGTGTCTCGAGACTGTAACCGAGTCGCTTGAGGTCAATGTCAATGCGGCTTTTGCGGATGCCTCGCTTGAAGATGTTTCTCCGGAGAAAGAGATCTCTGGCGAGGACCTGGACGAATCGCTCGTGATCGACGGCAAAGTCGATCTGGCGGAAGTAGTTCGCGAGCAGATATTGCTGGCACTCCCGGAACAGGTCTACTGCCGGGAAGAATGCAAAGGTTTGTGCCCGAAATGCGGTGCGAATCGCAATTTGATAGATTGTAAATGTGCCGAAGGCGATATAGACCCGCGTTGGGCGGCACTAAAGAATTTGAGGTAAGTTATGCCAAATCCTAAACGAAGACACTCACATGCCCGCACTCGTACGCGCCGGGCCCATGATGCGCTGAGCACGCCCCAGTTTTATCTCGATAAAACCACCGGCGAGGCTAAAATGCCGCATCGCATCGACCTGAAAACGGGCGAGTACAAAGGCCGCAAGATAATCGACGTAAAAGAAACCGAATAACAATTTCGATTTGCCTGTTTTCGATTTGCGATTTGATCAATAACAATCGAAAATCGACATTCGCAAATCGCAAATGACACGGATGACACAAAACGCGGGAATTATCGGGATGGGGCAAGCGTACCCGTCTGGCGTCCTTACAAATGCCGACCTCGAGAAGCTGGTCGACACTAATGACGAGTGGATAACCACCCGAACCGGCATCAAGCAGCGGCATAAAGCAGCTGAGAATGAATACACGTCGCAGTTCGGATCAAAGGCCGCCTTGCAGGCGCTCGAACGCGCCGGACTGAAGCCGGAAGATATCGATATTATTGTCTGTGCGACGACCACGCCTGACCAGATCATGCCTTCGACGGGGGCTCTGATCCAGGCTCAGATCGGAGCGGTGAATGCAGCTGGAATGGACGTTTTTGCGGCCTGTTCCGGCTTTATTTATGGCATTACGATGATCGAGTCGATGATCCGTACCGGCCAGATCAAGTATGCACTTGTTATCGGTGCCGAAGTTTTGACCAAATACGTCGACTACACCGACCGAGGTACCTGTGTGATCTTCGGTGACGGAGCTGGTGCGGCGGTACTTGGGCCGGTCGAGGAAGGTAAGGGAATACTCGCCACAAAGATCAAATCTGACGGCCGCTACGAGGAACAGCTTTATGCTCCCGGCGGCGGCACGAAACTCGGAACTAGTCACGAAACAATCGACAATCGAGAGCACTTCTTTAAGATGAAAGGCAACGAGCTTTTCAAGGTTGCCGTGCGTTCGATGGCGGATATTTCAGCGGAAATGCTTGAGAAAGCGGGTTATGGTGTCGATGATGTGGACATTGTCATTCCGCACCAGGCAAATCAGCGGATAACGGATGCCGTTGCCTCGCGTCTCGGCGTCGCCGAGGAGAAGGTTTATTCGAACATTGCGGAGATGGGGAATACGTCTTCCGCATCTATCCCGATCGCAATGGATGAGTGCATACAGTCGGGGAAGATCAAAGAAGGTAGCCTCGTGCTGCTGACCGCCTTCGGCGGCGGCGTGACTTGGGGCGGAACGGTGATAAGGTTTTAGTCAGAACCGCCTGCGTCAGCGGGCGGCGGGATTCGTGAGGAATAGTCAACGGTCCCGGAAGATTGGATATTGTATTAGTAGTTTGCCGCCCGCTTACGCAGGCGGTTCTGACAAGATGGCGACGGCGTACATATTTCCAGGTCAGGGCAGTCAAAGCGTCGGGATGGGTAAGGACCTGTTCGACAATTTCGCTGTAGCCCGTGAAGTTTTTGAGCAAGCGGACGAGGCTCTCGGATTTTCGATCTCAGAAATGTGTTTTGCGGGAGACGAAGCTGATCTTCAGCTCACGGCAAACACACAGCCTGCGATCTTGACAGTTTCTGTCGCGGCATACCGGGCGGCGGTTTCGGAAGGCCTGCCGAAGCCCGCGGCAGTTGCGGGACACAGCTTGGGTGAGTATTCAGCTCTAGTAGCAGCGGGCGTGTTAGATTTTGCGGACGCGGTTCGAACTGTTCGCAACCGCGGGACGTATATGCAGGAGGCTGTACCGGTCGGCGTAGGAGCGATGGCGGCGATTCTTGGGCTAGACCTCGCGACTGTTGAAGCGGGATGCTCCGAAGCTGCCGAAGGCCAGGTTTGCAGCCCGGCGAATATTAATTCGCCATCGCAAATAGTCATCGCCGGAAACGCCGAAGCGATAGACCGTGCGTGCGATATCTTGAAGGAGAAAGGAGCGAAGCGGGCGATAAAGTTAAACGTCTCGGCACCGTTCCATTGCTCGCTGATGATGCCGGCTCAGGAAAGGCTTGCGAAGGATCTTTCGGGGTTGAATTACGGAAATTTCGAGTTTCCGATCTACCACAACGTCGATGCGGTCGAAAACAGCGATAGCGGACGCGTAGAATCGAGATTGACCTCGCAGGTATCGTCGCCAGTTCGCTGGCTGCAGACGATCGAAAATATGTCAGCCGCGGGCATTGAAAAATTCATCGAAGTTGGTCCAGGCAAAGTCCTGACGGGACTTGTTCGCCAGATCAACAAAGAAGCGGTGTACGCTAACATTGAAAATACTGAAAGTTTGCGAAATACTTTAGAAACGCTATAAAACAGGAGAATTTACATGTCAGAAATACAGGATAAGATCAAACAGATAATCGTTGATGAACTTGGTGTCGATGAAGCGGAAGTGACCGAAAATGCGAGATTTATCGAAGATCTCGGAGCTGATTCACTCGACCTTGTCGAACTCGTGATGCGTTTCGAGGAGGAATTCGATATCGAAATTCCTGACGAGGACGCCGAGAAGATCCAAGGCGTCCGCGATGCGTATGCGTACGTCGAGCAGCATAAGGCAGCTTAAGCAGTGGTCGGTGGTCAGTGGTCGGTGGACAGAAGAGAATGGCTGTTCAGAGCTATAGGCAGCTCATCGCATGGCAAAAAGCGATGGAACTTGTCGAGGCGATCTACACTGCGACTGACGCGTTTCCACGAGATGAATTGTTTGGATTAACCTCACAGATTCGACGGGCCGCAGTTGCGGTTCCGTCGAATATTGCTGAAGGACAGGGTAGAGAGTCGACGAAGGATTTTATTCGATTTCTCTCCATTGCCTATGGATCTCTTATGGAGGTCGAGACACAAATTCTAATAGCAGATATGAGAAAATATGTTTCTGAAGCAGATAGTCATAATTTGCTGAACAGATCCGCTGAAGTTGGACGCTTGATCAATGGTTTATCAAGGTCTTTAGTTAGTAAGCTGCGGTCAGAGTCTGACCACTGACCACTGGCCACTGACCACTATGAAAAGAAGAGTAGTTGTAACGGGACTCGGTTTGGTGACGGCGGTCGGGAACGATGTGCCGTCGACTTGGTCTGCGCTGATGGAAGGTCAGAGCGGAGCCGACTATATAAAGAAGTTCGATGCCGAAAATTACTCGGTAAAGTTTGCTTGCGAGGTCAAGGGCTTCGATCCATTGAACTTTATCGAGAAAAAAGAAGCTCGACGAATGGGCGCATTTACTCATTTTGCTATCGCTGCCGCGGATGAAGCCGTAAAAAGCAGCGGCTTGGTGATCGACGATTCGAACGCCGAGATGGTCGGTACTTACATAAGCTCCGGAATTGGCGATTTCTGGGCGATCGAGCGCGAGCACGAAAAGCTGCTGAATCAGGGCCCGGACCGCGTTTCGCCGTTCTTCATCGTGTCCGCGATCGTCAATCTGGCGGCCGGCAACGTGTCAATTCGCCACGGTGCGAAAGGACCGAATTCCGCGACCGCAACAGCTTGTTCGGCAGGAGCCCATGCTATCGGCGACAGTTTCCGCCTGATCGAACGCGGTGATGCCGATGCGATGATCTGCGGCGGAGCTGAAAGTGCGATCACGCCGATGTCCGTTGCCGGGTTTGCTTCGATGCGGGCACTTTCCACCCGAAATGACGATCCGAAACACGCATCGCGGCCATTCGATCTTGATCGTGACGGCTTTGTGATCGGTGAAGGTGCGGGAATTCTTATTCTCGAAGAACTCGAGTTTGCTAAAGCTCGCGGTGCTAATATCCTGGCTGAGATCGTCGGTTACGGCATGAGTGGCGACGCTTTTCACGTGACGATGCCGGACGAAACCGGTTCGGGAGCGACCCGCGTCATGCAGCGTGCGATCAAGGACGCCGGGATATCGCCCGATCAGATCAGCTACATCAACGCCCACGGCACTTCGACACCTTACAACGACAAGTTTGAAACGCTCGCGATCAAAAATGTCCTCGGCGATCATGCATACAAGACGCCTGTCAGTTCGACAAAATCAATGACCGGTCACGCTCTTGGAGCCGCCGGCGGACTTGAAGCAGTATTTTCCGTCCTTGCTCTCAAAGAACAGATGCTGCCCCCTACGATCAATTATGTCACGCCCGACCCGGACTGCGACCTCGATTACGTGACCAACACTGCTCGTGAAGCCGAGGTTGAATACGTCCTCTCGAACAATTTTGGGTTTGGCGGGACGAATGCGTGTTTGATCTTTAAGCAGTATTCGGAGTAAGGCAGAGATTGGCGTCGAGTGGTTTTTGTGCCCTCGACGTTTTTCTTGTACTCTATGAATGAATGCTCATTCATTATTAATATGAAGATAATTGTACTAATGAAACAAGTCGCCAACAAAGATGCGGTGCTCCGAATCGCCGGCGACGAGAGATGGATAAATGAGGCGGATGTCGCGCTTCAGACTAACGAATCCGACGGCTATGCTCTCGAAGAAGCCCTGCGGACGGTCGAGGCAAAGGGCGGCGGCGAAGTTGTCGTTTGTTCGCTCGGCCCGCAATCGGCGAAGACCGTGATCAAGGACGCGCTGGCACGCGGTGCAAACCGTGCGATCCACGTGGTCGTCGATGATGCTAAATCGTTGTCTGCGTATCAGATAGCAAAGGCTTTAGCGGATGCGATCCGAGATGAAAACGCCGATCTTATTTTCACGGGGCTTCAGTCCGATGACGCAAGCTACGGTCAAACCGGCGTTATTCTCGCGGAACTCCTCGGCATTCCTCACGCGACGATCGTTATCGAAGTCGACCGCGAGAGCCTCGGTGAAACGCTTCGCGTCAAACGCGAACTCGAAAGCGGCTGGTATCAATGGTTCACCTACAAGCTTCCGGCTTTGATGACCATCCAGTCCGGCATTTCACAGATCCGTTACGCCTCGCTCAAGGGCATCATGTCGGCTAAGAGCAAAGAGATCCGCGAAGTTACACCGTCGATCGACGCATTCGCATCGGCAGCCACCATTCAGAAAGTTTACATGCCTCTGAAGACGAAACAGACACAGATCCTTGGCAACGGCGATGCAAAAGCAGGTGCGGTCGAACTGGTCGAAAAGCTCAAAACGGAGGTACGCGTAATATGATCCTCGTATTCATCGAACACAAAGACTGCGTACTAAACAAGACCTCGCTCGAAGCGATCACCGCTGCTCAGGCGATCGGGAAAGACCTCGGGCTTTCGGTCGCGGCGGTTTTGCCGTGCGACAAAGATTGCTCCCTCGCTCAGGAGATCGCGGGCTACAACATCGGGAAAGTTATTGTCGCCAAAAACGAAAAACTTGGGATCTACACGCCGGACGCCTACGCTGACGCGTGGGAACAGGTAATTAAGGCAACGAATCCACAGTACGTCGTAATGTCGCACACCTATCAGGTTCGCGATTTTGCTCCGAAAGTCGCGGCGCGACTCGCTCGGGAAGTCGTCGGCGATTGCATCCGCTACAAGGCGGAAGGCGGAAAATTGACCCTGACACGCCGAATTTTCCTCGGAAAACTCGATGCTGACGTAACTATCGGCGGTGACGCTCCGTATTTTGTTACCTTCCAGTCGGGAGCATTCCGCGGCGACGCGGCCGAAAAGGGAAGTGCGAGCGTCGAAACGATGGACGTGTCCGTTGGCGACATTCGTATGACGCCGGAAGCTCCGTTTCAGGAAGCGAAAGCTTCGGTCGATCTCACCAAGAGCGAGATCATCGTCGCCGTTGGCCGCGGTATCAAATCGCAGGAAAACATCGCCGTTGCACAGCAGTTGGCGGACGTTCTTGGTGCAGATCTCGCCGCCTCGCGTCCTATTTGCGACAGCGAATGGCTCCCGATCGACCGGCAGATCGGCTCGAGCGGACAGACCGTCGCGCCGAAGGTTTACATCGCCCTCGGCATCTCGGGTGCTATCCAGCACATCGTCGGGATGAAAAATGCTTCGACGATCGTCGCGATCAACAAGGATTCCGAGGCACCGATCTTCGACATCGCGGATTACGGTATCGTCGGCGACCTTTTTGAAGCAGTTCCTGTTATTATCGAGGAGATCAAAAAAGCTAAAGGCTAGGGTCAGCTTCGCGTTCTCGATTTTTCTGAAAGGGATCGGTTGCGGCCGGTTCCTTTTTTTCTTCTCGATATGAAAATCATCTTAAAATTCGCGATCATCTCGATCCTCCTGACGACTTCGGTATTTGCCCAGAAAGCGGACATCATTCTCGTTAACGGAAAGATATGGACAGCGGAATCCGATAGTAAAATCGTCAACGCCGTTGCGATCCGTGGCGAGAAGATCGTCGCGGCCGGTGACGCAGGTGCAGTCAACCGTTTTCGCGGTGCTAACACAAAAGTGATCGATCTCGGCGGCAAATTCGCGATGCCGGGCATCAATGATTCTCACGTGCACTTTCTCGGAGCATCGATGACGACTACGCAGGTAGATCTGACCTCCGTCACGACGCTGGAAGAAGCCCAGGCCGCGATCCGAAAATTTGCAGCTGAGAATCCGAATGCCCCGTGGATCACCGGATTCGGATGGCAGTACGCGATCTTCCCGAACGCCCGTTTGCCGCTTCGAACCGATATCGATGCGGTCGTCAAGGATCGGCCCGTCTACCTCTCGGCTTACGATGGCCACACGGGTTGGGCAAACTCAAAAGCCCTTGAGATCGCCGGCGTGACAAAAGCATCCGAATTCACGGGTTTCGGCGAGCTTGTCCGCGATGCGAATGGCGACCCGACCGGCGTTTTTAGAGAAGGTGCTCAAGGCTTGGTCAGGTCGAAGATACCTCGAGCAACTCGCGAACAGCAGATCGAAGCGCTCAAACGAGGCTTCCGCAATGCCTGGTCACTCGGCATTACGAGCATCCAAAACGCGCACGGCAACCCTGGCGAGACCGAGATCTACGCTGGCCTGCTGGAAAAGGGTGAACTGGGAGTCAGGACCTCGTTTGCGTTTAGCGTCAGTCCTCAGACGACGCAGGCCGACATCGACCGGATCGCGGAAGCGGCGAAAAAATATTCGTCCCCGATGCTCCGTGTGGGGGCGGTAAAGATAATGGTCGACGGCGTCGTCGAATCGTATACCGCCGCGATGCTCGAACCGTATACGAACAAAGCGGACACGTCGGGAACGCCGTCATACACCGCCGAACAGCTCAACAATGTGGTTCGAATGGCCGATAAAGCCGGATTGCAGATATATATTCACGCGATCGGCGACCGCGGTGTTCGGATGGCCCTGGATGCGTTCGAAAACGCGATAAGAGTGAACGGCCGTCGCGATTCGCGGTTTCGGATCGAACATATCGAAACGATCCAGGCCGCCGATATCGCGCGGTTCAAGGAACTAGGCGTGATCGCGTCGATGGAGCCGATCCACGCTGACCCCGCTACGATCCACGTCTGGTCCGACAATATCGGAGCCGACCGAACGAGTCGTGCGTTCGCGTGGCGTGCGTTCGATCAGGTGGGCGTGAAGCTTATTTTTTCAAGCGATTTTCCCGCCGCCATCAGCATGAGCCCGTGGCGCGGCCTGCACAATGCCGTCAACCGCAAGACTGTCGAAGGCAAACCCGCTAACGGCTGGCTCGCCCAATGGAGCGTACCCGTCGCGACGGCTTTGAAGGCTTATACTGCGAACGGAGCATTCGCTTCATTTGAAGAAGGTAGAAAAGGCAGTATCTCGCCTGGGATGCTCGCGGACATTATCGTCCTCGACCGTGATCCGTTTACAACGCCGCCGGCCGAACTTTACAAGATCGGCGTTCTGCAAACAATACTCGGTGGAAAGGTGGTATTTGAGAAATAGCTATTTGTCGGCGAGTACGGCTGCCCGGCGTTCATCTGCTTCCGCCTGTTCGAGCTTTTTGACGGCTCGGTAAGCCGAGGCTCGAGCCTTGTACGCGTCGACCAGATTACGGTCGATACTGATCGCCTTGGTCAGATCATCGATCGCCGAGACGTACTCCTTCAACGCAAGCCTTGCTCGTCCGCGGTTCATAAACGCTCGAGCGTGGGCTGGATTCGCCTCGATCACCATCGTCAGATCAGATATAGCTTCGATGAGGTCGCCTTTTTCACGCCTTGCGGTCCCGCGGTTGTAATACGCCGAACTGTTGGTCGGCGAAAGCTCGATCGCCCGGGAAAAGTCGGTTATCGCACGCTCAAGCTGACTTTTCAATTTGTATATCACTCCACGATTTACATACGCGCTCGCCATCGCCGGATCGAGCGTGATCACGGTGTCCAAATCCCGCATCGCGGCATCAAGATCGCCCTGCGATCTAAGCAAAGCGGCCCGATTTATGTAGGCCGCGGTATCCTTCGGATCAAGCGAGATCGCCTTCGTATAATCCTCGATCGCCCCCTTCGGATCGCCATCCTTCTGCCGATTAACAGCCCGCTCAAAGTACTCGTCTGCTGCCGTCTGACCGTTAGACACCGACGCAAAGCCGCCAATCGCAACTAAGACCGACATGCCGACCACTAAGTGAACTTTCATAAAACTGACTCCCTTTTGGAGAATATGTCGATTAATTCCTGAATTTCCGATTCTTTTCAAACTTTAAGTCAACATCACAGAATACTGATCGATGGTTGACATCCGGGCAAAAGCGCTCTAGGATGCCGCTAATCGAACAAGGCGGTCCAACGTTTTTCCCTCGAAATACAGTTTGACCAAAAAATTATTCCGGCCGGGCCCCGACGCGCCCCCCGCAGCGGATTCCGGCATTCGTGCTTGGCTGACCGTGCGAAGCCACTTCGCGAGGTCTTTGAACTCGACATTTTCCGACATGTCGTTTTATCAAGAGGAGTATTGATTTATGAAGCTAAAAGCCGTTTATTTTGTGTTGATCTTGATGGTTTCAGCCACACTCACTGGAGCATTCGGAAACATAATGCCGAATTTCGCAACCTTGCCAGCTGGTTGGACCACGGACAGGTACGAACCTGCTTCCTTTTCGAATGTTGGAACGTACCAAGGGCATTCCAATGTCCTTGGAATTAGTATTAATGCGAGTACCGGGCAGTTCGCCAGGCCGCTTGGACAGCAGGGGCTGTTTTATGCGACCCAGGGCCGAAAATTCACGTTTACACCGGTTCAAGGTGCGGGTTCAAGCCTAACTGCTGATCTTTTTATTCCGGCATCGTGGGGAGACAGCTCTAACGGGCATGTCCGCACTGATATGTGGGGAACGATGGTCGACAGTGCTTCCTTAGTCAGCGCCTACCCGATAATCGGATTTACCAATTATGGCGGTCTGCCACGTTACCGAGTGTGGGACGGCGCCGCCTGGGTCGATCTGGGTAACGCCGTTACCTTCGACGCGTGGACAAATTTCAAGATGGAGTTGCTGGCGGACTCCTCGATCAACTTTTACGTGAACGGAAACCTGGTTTTTGCCGACACGACCACAGACGGTTCCGTGGCGTTCAAGGAAGTGATCATGCAGGCGTATAACTTTGATCATACTGAGATCGCGGGCGAGATACTTGCGCCCTACACCGCACATTGGAGCAACGCCGTTCCAGTCGCCGCCAGCGCAGAGCAGTGCAAGAATGGCGGATGGCGAAACGTCTTCCGAGGCAACGGCTCCGCGTTCAAAAACCAGGGTGACTGTATACAGTATGTGAACACCGGTCGCTGATCGGAAGCTGAGTAACCTTTAAGCCGCCGGGCCGAGCGGAGATTGGGACTTTTAGGTTCTTTTCTTCGACTCGGCCCGGCGGTTTTTTTTGCGTTAAGCCAGACGGTGAGTCGCTATTTGCACCGCCGTGCGAAGAGCCATAGCGTGTGATCGCGTGGCCTTGTCTGATCAGGCGAGTTCGGTTCATTTTTCTCTTGACAAAACGTACTATCTGTGATACACTTTTTCACGAGATCGATCTTTGAAAATTTAAGATATGCCCGAAAATGGGCCGAAAAAAGTTTTGTGTGATTTTTCGTCGAAATAAGACAATTTTCGCGGTAAGTATCTGCAAATACAAGGGATATCTTTGGGACGCGATCGCGGACAAGGGTGCGGACACGCCGCGGACAGGCTGCGGACAGGGCGTGGACAAGATCGGTTAAATTCCCGTCCAAGCTGTTGCGTTCAAAAGGTTTGCAGGTATTTCGGAGAGATTCCTGTCCGCGATCGGAGGCCGGTTTTTGCCACTTAAAAACCGTCTTTCCGCAAGAAAAGGGCTGTTTTTCGCAACGAAACTGCCTGTTTTGGACAGAAAAGGGGCGTTTTCGGATGCCTATTTTTTACGTGCGATCTGGTAACGAGCCCGTCCTATTCTGAATTCGCCGGCATGCCGTTGGTTCTTTTTGGAAAACTTTTTCGCCCTTGGTGCCGAGATTTGCAAGCTTCCTTTCGTGAAACCTTTTGTTCAATGTTAAGGTATTAAGCAATTACCGTTTTAAATTGGCCGTTCTTGGCCAAAAATACTTGCTCAAAAATAGGTGAGGGAAAGGCTCGGGCCCGTTTCGCCGGGTTCTGATCGATGATTATGAAAGTTCGTGGATTCTTCAAGTTCGCGCTGGTTTTGGTGTTGGTGCAGTCGTTCGTCACACCGGCGTATGTCGTTGCCCAGAGTGATGTAAATGCCGCTATTCGCGAGGAGGGAATGAAAAATTCCAAGATCATGAATACGCTGCATTATTTGACCGACCTTTACGGGCCGAGGTTGACCGGCTCGCCGAATCACGTCGCCGCGGCAAAATGGGCCGCTCGTGAGATGCAGTCGTGGGGTTTTGTGAACACGACGCTCGAGCCTTGGGAATTCGGACGCCCCGGCTGGGTCATGGAACGAGCTGTCGGCCTGATGCACAAGCCTGTGCAGGACACGCTGACTTTTGAGGTCCTGGCATGGTCACCTTCGACAAAGGGAACCGTTGTTGCGGAGGCATACAACATGATCTTGCCCGAAAGGCCGACCCAAGATGAATTGACCGCCTATTTTGAAAGCATAAAGGCAAACGTAAACGGAAAGATCGTTTTTTACGGCCGTCCCGCGGTTATTCCGGTCAATATCAACCCGCCGGCAAAACGCATAAACGACGACGTAATGAAGTGCCGTATGGACCCGACGAAGACCCCGCAAGAGTGCGCCGCCCTCAGCGGTGGCCCGCAGTTTGGACCAGGCGGTCCTGGCGGTCCTGGCGGGCCGGGA
Source organism: uncultured Chloracidobacterium sp. (assembly GCA_964410495.1). Taxonomy (GTDB): domain Bacteria; phylum Acidobacteriota; class Blastocatellia; order Pyrinomonadales; family Pyrinomonadaceae; genus OLB17. The sequence continues at coordinate 34,371 of CAYPGP010000029.1, read as the reverse complement.
CAGCAGCAGCCGGCAAAACCTGGCGCCTTGCCAGCCCAGCAGGTCGCAACACAGGTGAACGAATTCCTGCTCGCAAATAACGTTCAGGTGCGGGTAAACGATGCCGGTCGCGAACACGGCCAGATCCGAACGTTCCAGAACAATACCTACGATGTGACGAAGATCGTACCGACGATCGTCATGCGTAATGAAGATTTCGGCCGCGTAACCCGACTGCTTGCCAAGAGCGTGCCTGTTCGACTCGAATTCGACATACGAACCCGAACGGTTCCTGATGGCGTTACCAGCTATAACGTGATCGGTGAAGTGCCGGGTACCGATAAGAAGGACGAGGTGATCATGCTCGGCGGGCACCTTGATTCGTGGCATTCGGCGACCGGAGCGACCGATAACGCTATCGGCTGCGCGATCATGATGGAGGCCGCACGCATCATCAGTGCCCTGAAGCTGAAACCGCGAAGAACCATTCGTGTCGCCCTTTGGAGCGGCGAAGAACAGGGCCTTCTCGGTTCGCAAGCATATGTAAAACAGCACTTCGGTACAGCCGAGAATCCCGGTAAGGATTACGGAAAGTTCGGCGGATATTTCAATATCGACAGTGGAACCGGAAAAGCCCGTGGAATGCAGGTATTTGGGCCGCCTGAAACTTCGGCGGTCCTTCGCGAAGCTCTGAAATCGTTTGAAGATTACGGCTTTTTTGGAGCAGTTTCAGGAAGGAGCCGCGGGCTCGGCGGCAGCGACCATACGTCGTTCAATCAGGCAGGTTTGCCGGGCATCGGGGTGAACCAGGATCCCATTGAATATAACTCGCACACGTGGCACACCAACCTCGATACCTATGAAAGGATCATCGAAGATGACGTGAAGAAATCGGCCATAATCATCGCTGCTGCGGCCTACTATCTTGCGTCCCGTGACGAGTTGCTTCCGCGCTTTAAGGCGGGCGAAATGCCGGCATTGCCGGGTGCACCGACACCATCGCCGACACCAACGCCGCGGCCTTAATTTGCGGCTAAAAGAGTGTGACGTGGCGGCGTAGGCCGTCGAGTCTGTCGTTCAAAGGAACGGGATCCGTCGGGCTACGCATACGCCTATGTAAGTTGCTGAATGGCTTGACATAGGCGGGAAATGTAATATACTTCAAAATACTTCGTACAAGGTACATATTTTGATTTTTTGGCGGATTGTCACTGCGGTTTAGAACCGTACGATAGTCATTTAACCATCTGGGGGATTCGGAGAAATGTCATATATTAAGAAAAATGCTGGTAATTCGAGTGGAACCCGTGCGGCACTGATTGCTTTGTTGCTACTGCTGGCAATTGGTGTAATTGCGTCGCTTCCACTTAATAAAAATGTCAAAGCTGAGGGCTCGAATGTAACGGCTCCAACTGAAGACATTATTCAGAGTCCTACGGTCGCCTTTGTCGGCACCGGCGTAGGACCTATTCCCGACGCAACTGGCTGCCCGCAAGAAGGCACCCCACGTGTTGTTTCGTTTAATGTAACTGGTATTTCCGGACCGCCAAGCAGCGTTTCCGTAAACATGACGTTTTCTCCAGCCCACACCTGGGCTGGCGACGTTCGAGCGAGGCTTACCGCTCCGAACGGCACGACCTTTTTGGTTTTCGGCAACATCGGTGGAGACACCGGGGGCGGAGATAACTCCGATCTTGCTGGCCCGTATAATTTTCTCGATACGGCTACCGGGAATATTTGGACGGCCGCGGCCAACACTACCATAGGGGCGATTCCGGCGGGTGATTACAGGTCTTCGGATGAAGACAGCGGAGCTCCGACGAATCTTACGGCCGCGTTTGCGGGTATCCCGACATCAAACGGAACGTGGACGATGTCCTTCACCGACGATTGTGATGTGGACACGGGTAGCGTCTCGGCTGTTACTCTTAATTTGACCGGTGCGACGCCGTCCCCGACGCCGACGCCGACTCCTACTCCGACACCGACTCCGACGCCAACTCCCGTCGTAACTCCGACTCCTGTTGCGTCGCCAACGCCAACGCCAACTCCGGTTGTGACGCCGACTCCGTCGCCGACTCGCACACCGACGCCAACACCGACTCCAACGCCGGTTGCTACGCCGACGCCGACACCAACGCCTACTCCGGTAGCTACGCCGACTCCATCACCGAGTCCGAGCCCGTCGCCTGGTGGATGCGTCACTCAATCGCTGATAGATCCGAGTTTGGAAGCCAGCACGATTGGTGCTACGGCTATCACGAATCCGAACTGGCCGTCGACGTCGAGCAATTTTGAGAGTTCGTTGTGTACTACTGCGTTCTGCGCGGGCGGTGCTCCAAGGACTGGAACGTTTTTCGCCTGGTTTGGCGGAACCTCCTCAGCTGAAACGGGTTCGCTTCAGCAAACAAGAGTTATCCCGGTCGGCACTAATCCGACTCTGAAGTGGTGGATGAACATAGCAAGTGTTACGACACCTTTCAACGCAACGTTGGTAATCCGTGTGGACGGCACTATTGTCCAGACGATCACCGAACCTGCAACCGCAGAAACGGGTTACACTCAGAGAAGTCTAGCCTTGCCGGCAGGTGTTGCGAACGGCGGTTCACATGTCATTCGTTTCGAATATACGAATCCAGCTGGTAGCGGTAATTCGAGCTTCTTCGTCGACGACATCACGCTGGAAACTACCACTGCGGGTGCATGTCCGACTCCTACTCCGACGCCAACTCCGACTCCATCGCCGAGCCCAACGCCTACGCCTGGTGCAGGTATTACGGCCAGCTATACGGGGCCTGCGGTAACGATCCCGGACAACAGCGCGGCTGGTGTCAACATTCCTCTGGTTGTTGGAAGCGCCTGCAGCATCTCGGACCTCAACTTCCGCTTTGACGGAACGCAGAGTGCGACGGTTGGCGATACCGGAGTTGGCGTAACTCACTCCTGGGTGGGAGATCTTATCTTCAGACTGACCTCGCCGAGCGGAACCGCGGTGACGTTCTACGATCGCCCTGGTGTTCCTGCGAGTGCGGCAGGCTGCTCGAACAACAATCTCGCTCAGCTCATCATCGATGACGAGGCGGCTGGTGGTCCGGTCGAAAATCAGTGTACTGCCGGTGGAACGGCTCTCGCGTTCCCCACGGGTTCGTTCACTCCGAATAATCCGCTGAGTGCGTTCGATGGTCAGCAGGCACAGGGTACTTGGCAGTTGAACGTAAGCGACAATGCCAGCATTGACACTGGACAGGTAAGGGCCTTCTCACTCGTGCTTTCGTGCGGTGGCGGTGTGGTTCCGACGCCTACGCCAACCCCGACACCTACGCCAACACCGACTCCGACCCCAACTCCGACGCCGAGTCCGACGCCTGTGACGTTCGTCGCATTTAGTTCGACGACTTACAAGGACGACGAGTCTCAGTCGGCGACGGTCACCGTCAACCGAACCGGTGTGACGACCGGCACGACAAATGCTACGGTCACGCTTACTTCGGGCGGCCGAGCTGTCGGCGGAGCAAGCTGTGCAACTGGAGTCGACTATGTCAATACGGCCCAGCCGCTGGTATTCGCCGCGGGTGAGACGTCGAAGACGGTAACGATCCCGCTATGCGGTGACGTAAGTGCTGACACAGACGAAACGGTCAATCTGACGCTGACAAGCCTCAGTGCTCTGACAGGTGCGTCAAACAGTGCGGTGCTGACGATCAACGATACGGCCAACCAGTTCAAGAACGGTAACGCTATCACGATACTGCAAGGAACTGCGGCCAATCCGTATCCATCGAACATCACGGTTACTGGAGCAACTGCTAACACGTTCCGCATCCGCGTGACGCTGTATGACCTGTATCACGATCAGCCGGACAACATCGACGCACTTCTCGTCGGCCCGAACGGGGCGAAGTATGTGGTGATGGGCGATGTGGGTGGATCGATCGCGATACCGGTACCGCCTCCGAACGCTCAGGCGGTAACGCTGACGTTGGCCGATTACCCGGCGAATGTTCTGCCGGATGCGGGACCGCTGACGACGGGCATCTTCAAACCGACGACGTGCGAACCAGTCAGCAGCTTCCCGGTACCAGCACCGACGGCACCATATGCCGAACCGGGCTGTACGGCCGCGAGAACGAACGCTCAGACGCTGTTCGGCAACTTCGGCGGCTCGACGGCGAACGGAACGTGGAGCCTGTACATTCGCGATGACAACAACCTCGCACGGCAGGATGCGACAAATGCACCGGACATCGTTCGAGGCGAAGTCAGAGGCGGATGGGGAATCGAACTGCTGCCTTCAACGGCAAGCGGTGTCGAGATCTCAGGCCGAGTGACGACACCAGACGGCCGCGGCCTCAGAAACGCCACCGTTGTCATCACCGACAGCCAAGGCAACCGCCGCACCGCCACGACCAGCTCGTTCGGATTCTTCCGCTTCTATGAAGTTGAGGTCGGAACGGTCGTGATCGGCGTTCAGTCGAACCGTTACCGGTTTAATACTAAGGTAGTTCAGGTACTCGACACGCTCAATGATGTTGATTTCATCGGGCTTGAATGACCTTTCACTTAGATGTGAAAACATGAGGCGGTCTTCGGGCCGCCTCTTTTATTTGCGGCTGTTTGGATCGGTAATGAAACTTCTCAACGCGTTTTGCGTGCAAATAATCAGGCAGCTATTGCCATCATACGAAAGCAAGTATAATGACGAGCGATGGCAGATAAGAAAAAAGGGCTTGGCCGAAAGATAGTACACGCCGGCGGGTGGCAGGTAGTGAAGCGTATGGCAAAAACGGTCCCGTTTGGCGGTACGGCCGTAGCCATCGTCCTGGTCGGAACCGACATTAGGAAAAAGGGTGTTTTCGGCGGATTGATCAACTCCGGGATCGACGCCATCCCCTTTGTTGGTCTCGCAAAAAATGCCGTCGAATTAGTTCGCGGGGATTTCATTCCGGATAAAGAGAAGAAAAAATGCTAAACGCTAGATCGGTCCACGTTCTTTTATTTGCTTCAGTGATGCTCGTTGCAGCTGTTTCTCTCGCGGCCCAGTCGGCAAAGCCGAAGCCTAAACCACTTGCGACGCCACCCGTTTTGACCGGAGCTGAGATCATTAGTCGTGCTGACGACTACGTGAATGTGCCGGTTTCTCCGTCGAAAACGCCTGAGAAACCTGCGGAAGCGGCTTCTGCTTCTGAGTCTGAAATTGTCAAAGAGCTAACCGAACGCATAAGGAAGCTCGAAGCTTCTCAAAAAAGTGATAAGGACGAGAAGCAAAAGCGGCTGCTTCTTAATCTGGACATTCTCACGCGTGCTGAGCAGCGAAGTGAATCACTCCGCAAGCAAATGTTCGAGATGATCGAAAAGGAAAACGCTATCAAGGCGCGTCTCGACCAACTCGACATCGATATGCGACCTGACGTCATTGAAAGAGCTCTTCAGCTAAACGGGTCGATGAGGCCCGAAGAAGTTCGCGAATCGCGCCGCAAGACGCTGACCGCGGAAAAAACGAACTTGCAGGCTTTGTTGACAGAAATTCAGAATACTCGCTCAAACCTGAGCCTGAATCTTCAAAAAGCCGAAGTGGTCGTTGAAAAGCTGCGGACCAAATTAGAGAAAGACATCGACGATTCCCTGACGGAAGAGACCGACAAATAGCCGGAGTATTGAAATCGTTGAATGGGCTCAAAGCTTCTCAGGTTGAAAGGTTTCGAGCCCATCTTGTTATTAACGCAACCGGCAGAAACTTATTCGTAACGCAGGCACTCGATAGGATCTAGCTTCGATGCTTTGCGGGCCGGTAGGACGCCGAATAGCAAGCCGATCCCGATCGAGACACCCATTGACGTTATGATCATCCATGATTCGATCGAAGCCGGCATCGAGGGAATGATCAGCATAAGCACGTTACTTATCAGAATTGAGAGGCCGATCCCTATGAGGCCGCCGAACAGCGTCAGCGTCATCGCCTCCAGAAGAAACTGAAAAACTATCGCTCCTTTCGTTGCACCGATCGCTTTACGAATTCCGATCTCTTTCGTGCGTTCGGTTACGGAGACCAGCATGATATTCATCACGCCAATTCCGCCCACTAGCAAGCCAAGGCACGAGATAGCGATGGCGACCAACCCAACGCCGCCTATGATGCTGTCGAATTGAGCAATGAATGCGTCTGCCGTTTTAACATCGAAGTTATTCGGCTCTCCATATTTTACTTCGCGGCGAAGGCGGAGCGTGGCTTCGATCTCGGCGACCGCGTCCTGTAGCTGTCCCTGTTTCGCCTGAACGATCATCAGAAGGAATTCGCGAAGCGGGGCCACCTTACGCGAGGTTCGATAGGGCATAAAAACTTTCTGATCTTCTTCATTCTCACCAAAAAAACCTGATTTTCGCTTCTCGATCACGCCGACTATTTCCCATGTGTCGCCATTCATGCGCACGACCTTTCCGATAGGCGAAATAGCTTCATTCGGAAAAAGCGCTTCGCGAGCACTTACGCCGATGACCAGGACTTTCCGTCTTTGCAGATCGTCTTGTTCAGTTAACCAGCGGCCCTCACGGATCGTTAGGTTTGAGATCCGGTCGTAATTCGCCGTGACGCCGTCGCACTGGGCCCAGCGATAGTTTTTGCCCTCGTACGTCATGTTATCGTCGAAGGCCGAGCCCCAACTGCCTATGCCCGGATTTACCCGCGCGATGTCTTCGATCGCGGTCGACTGAGCAAGGATGGCGTCAGCATCACCATCGGTTAGGACCTTGCGGTTACGTTCATCGCGATTGTTTCCGCCGGGACCGGTAGTGAGGTGAAATGCATAGATATTGTTAGTGCCGTATTCCTCTACTATTGAAACGATGCTGGAACGCATCCCGGTCAAGATAGAAGCGACAACTATCGCCGTTACGATACCGACAACAATACCGAGAATGGTCAACCCGCTGCGAAATTTATGCGACAGTATCGAATCAACCGCCATTTTTAACACTTCGATCGGTAACGATGTTCTGAGTTTCATAAGAATCCTGCCGCTATAAATTAACTCTGTGTCAATGCAACTATCGGGTCTAACCTCGCCGCTTTCCACGCCGGATAAAGTCCGGCGAGAACTCCAATTATGCTGGACACTGCGACCGAGAGGATCACATAACCAGGTGTGATCGTCATCGTCATTTCGAGTATTGCACCTACCAGCTGGGTAGCTCCGACAGCCAGAAGTAGACCGAAAATTCCACCCACCACGCAAAGCAATGCCGATTCGATCAGGAACTGCAGCAAAATCTGTTTCCTCGTCGCCCCAAGTGCCTTGCGAAGCCCAACCTCGAAAGTTCGTTCCGTAACCGAAACGAGCATGATGTTCATCACAACGATGCCGCCGACGACCAGTATGATCATTGTGATCGGGATGACTACGCCCGCGATCGCCCCGGTTATCTGGTCCATCTGCGTATTGAATTCATCCACATTCACAAGCCCGAAACTGTCTTCTTCGCTTCCGATCAACTGTCGTCGGTTTCGAAGCAACTGACGAGCTTCTTCTATCGCGTCCTTGAAGGTCTCCTTGTCTTGTCCTTTGCCGTGGACCTGAATTCCGCCGGTTCGAGTGAACATTTGGGCCGCGAGAGCTATCGGAATGTAGATGTGGCGATCCTGTGAATCGCCGAAAAATGAACCGCGTTTGTCTTCAATGCCGATGATCGTCAACGGAGCTCCGCGTACCTTAATCTCTTGACCGATAGCGTTGGTATTCGGGAAGAATTTCTCCTTAACATCCCAACCGATGACGGCTACGTTTGCGATACGAGTCGATTCTTCGTCGGTCATAAAACGGCCTTCGATGATAGTTTTATCTTCGATATCGGCCATGTTAGCGGTGACGCCCATGATGCGGACCGAAGGCATTTCGATCGCGTTCTGGGTGATCGTCGTTCCGCCGTTGATCTGTGCTCCCACCTCGGCACAAAGGCGGCAGTTTTCCTTGATATATTCGTACTCGATCCAGGTAACGTCCTTGTTACGACGATTTCGCCGCTCGAATTCTTCGTCGGACATGCGGCCCATAGAGGCCATCCGCGTGATCATGAAATGGTTCGAGCCAAGGATCTTCGAGGCTTTGTCGACCACGTACGTTTTAAGCCCCGAGATCGAAGCTCCCACGACCACGACTGCGGCGACGCCGATAATGATCCCGATCAGCGTCAGAAACGCACGGAGCTTGTGCTCCAGGATCGATTTTAGGGCTATCCAGAACGCGTCGAAATAAAATGAATAAAGCTGTCTCATTTGCGATAAGCCGAAGCTGCTAAAGGTGCTAAAAAATTGTTACCCCAGGATGGACATAGTTTGTAACGTAATCTGAAGACGTTTTGTTCATGGAAATGTTAATTTTCCCGTCATGCTTAAATTCCCGCGGGAGTTGGACGTCTTGTGTTAGGAATCTCGTCTTGAGCTGGGCATTGTGCAAGTAGTTCTTTATGCGTGTTATACTGCCGTTTTGTTATTAAATCTTTTAAGTAGCGAGGACCCATATTTTGGCAGTCTTAGTCGATAAAAATACGCGATTGATCGTACAGGGGATCACGGGTAAAGAAGGCACGTTTCACATGCTGCAGATGCGTGATTACGGTACGAACGTGGTCGGCGGCGTAACCCCGGGGAAAGGGGGAACCACGCACGAAGGCGTTCCAGTTTTCAATACGGTGGCCGATGCGGTGAAGGAAACCGGTGCGAATGCTTCGGTGATCTATGTGCCACCGGCATTTGCGGCGGATGCGATCATGGAGGCAGCGGATTCGAACATCCCGCTCGTCGTTTGCATCACGGAAGGCATTCCCGTCGCGGACATGGTCAAGGCGAAGGAGTACCTTTCGGATCGCAGTACTCGAGTGATCGGCCCGAATTGTCCGGGCATCATTTCGCCGGGCAAATGCAAGATCGGCATCATGCCGGGGCACATTCATAAAGAGGGAAGGATCGGTGTAGTTTCTCGCTCGGGCACGCTTACATATGAAGCGGTCGGGCAATTGACGGCGCTCGGTTTGGGGCAATCGACCGCGATCGGCATCGGTGGCGACCCGATCATCGGTACCAACCACACAGATGCTTTGCGGCTGTTTCAGGAGGACGATGAGACCGACGCGATCGTGATGATCGGCGAGATCGGCGGAACCGCTGAAGAAGATGCCGCCGCTTATGCTAAGGACAATGTAACCAAACCGATCGTTGCCTTTATCGCAGGCCAAACCGCACCGCCGGGCCGACGTATGGGTCATGCCGGGGCGATCATCTCGGGCGGCAAGGGCACTGCGGGCGAGAAGATGGCCGCCCTGACTGCTGCGGGTATCAAGGTAGTGCAGTCGCCGGCGGATATCGGGCAGGCGATCGTGGAAGTATTGGGCTCCGGTGCCGCGGCCTGATTTTATCCTTTGCGAATCCATATGAACAACTCGGAACTAATCCGTCACTGGTTTGAAGAGGTTTGGAACCGTAAGAATCCGGGAGCGATACGCGAGATGCTCGCGGATGATTGTAAGCATCACGGCCTCGGCGGGCCGGGCGCTGAGCCAGTTGTTGGCCCGGAGGCATTCGAGGCTTTTCATGCTTCGTTCATTGCGGCATTTCCGGATCTGCACGTTGAGGTCGTCGAGGCGATTTCCGAGGGCGACGCTGTCGCTGCACGGTTCGTGGTCACCGGAACGCAGCTGGGCGACCTTCCGAACCTTCCGGCAACTGGCAGATCGGTCAGCTTTACGGGCGGCGGAATGTGCCGGCTCCAGAATGGGAAGTTCGTCGAGGTTTGGAATCAGATCGACTTCCCGAAGATGCAGTACGACCTGACGGCGTGACTGCGATGTGTTCAGATCTAACCGCAGATGCCGATCATCCCTAATTTCAACAAGGAAGCACCTCGGGCCAGCGGCGGCAGTTGGTGGTTTGCGGTACTTGCGGGAGCGTTGGCGGTCGCATTCGCCGTTCGGTATTTTGTCAATGGCGGCTCCAGCAGCGGATCGGTTATGGCAACCGCCGGTTATATCTTGTTGTCGGTCGCGGGCTTGGCTTCGATGGGCATTGGGCTCTTGAAAGCATTTAGGTCCAGCCTTCAAGATACGAAGCCCGCCGAGAGTGTCGTCCTTAAGATCAACGACGACGAATAAATGCTTGCAAGGAAGCGCTCTTCCGTCCGCCCCGATTTCAACAAATTCCCGCTGATTGATAGAATATCGTTTGCCGCAAAACATATATATAAATGAGCAATTTAACTTTTGGAATAATCAAGCCGGACGCCGTGCGTGCCGGAAATCACGGAAAGATCATCGCAAAGATCCTGGAAAACGGTTTTAAGATCCGCGGAATGAAACTTATTCACCAGTCGAAGCGCGATGCTGAGGGCTTTTATGCCGTGCATGCCGAGCGTCCTTTTTTTGGCGAATTGACGGAGTTCATGTCGTCCGGGCCGTGTGTTGTACTGGCATTGGAAAAGGAAAACGCCGTTCCGGCATGGCGTACGCTGATGGGGGCGACGAATCCGGCTGAGGCGGCCGAGGGCACGCTTCGTAAGGAGTTTGCTTCGTCGATCGGTGAAAATGCTGTTCATGGCTCTGATTCGGATGAGAATGCCGCTATCGAGATCGCTTATTTCTTCAGCAAGCTTGAATTAGTCTAAGGCTTAACGTATAAAGGTTTCAGAAAGTTACGGGCAGTTAGCGGAGCTTCGAAGAGGCGGTTACATTTGAACGACGACCATCAACCGTCGTTCTGCTTTCTTGTTTTCGCTAACTTCTCGACTTCATGGCTTTACCCGGCTCGCATAAATTATTTTCAAGGACGAACAACTATGAAAAAATGCCCGACCTGTTCGAAGGAATTTGAAGATTCGATGCGGTTTTGCCAGGTGGATGGAACTCCGCTGGTTGACGACGCCCCGGCCTTCGATCCGTATGCGACGATAGTTGCTCCGGCGATGCCCGTACCGCCTTCTGAACCCGCTCCGGCGACGGAAGCCCCTGAGCCGGTATTTTCGGCTGAGCCCGATCCGAACATCCATGCGACCGTCGGGTCGATCCCGATCTCGGAGCCTGACGAAGTCCTTGACCTGCCTTCGAGCGATCCGCTCAAGACGATGTACGTCTCGGAAGCCGAGATGAAGGACGTCCTTGGCGGAGAACCGGCGGCGGACATTATGGAGATCCCGCCGATCGAGGAAAAACCGTCCGAGCCGGAGATGCCCAGCTTTCTCGCTCCCGAACCGCCCGCGGCCGCTGCTCCGCCGCCGTCGCCATTTTCCGCTCCGGCCGATCCGGAACTCGTTTCGTTCGATCCGCCTGCTCCGGTTTATAGCGAACAGCCTTCTTACGAGCCGGAACCGCAGCCGTCGTTTACGCCTGAACCCGAACCTGCGGCCCCGGCCGCCAGTTACGGCGACGAAGCGGCGACGATGATCCAGCCTTCGTTCCAGTCGCCGTTCGAACAGGCTTCTTCACAGCCGCCTGCCGAATGGGCACCGCCTCCGGCTCCGGAAGCCAGTTGGCAGAATCAGGAGATTGGGTCGAATACACCATTTTCAACTCCTCCGGCAGCCGCCGAAGGGCAGAATAAGACCCTTGCAATAGTTTCGCTAGTCACCGGAATCCTAAGCTTGTTTTGCTGCGGATGGTTTATTCCAGGAATCGCGGCAGTAATCATGGGATTTATGGCTCGTAACAAAGCGAATTCAGATCCATCTGTATATGGCGGAGCTGGCTTAGCAATGGGCGGAATGATTACGGGAATCGTGAGCATTATTCTAGGAGTAATCGTCGTCATTCTATATTTACTCGGATTCGCCGCAAACCTTATGCGGTGATGGCCGTCTTCAGCATTTATGTCAATCGTTTCTGACGTTCTGCAATCAACCGCTGCCGTGCTCAAGGGCATGAAGCGTACGCTTTCCGAGATCCCGCGGGCAAAATGGACCGTGCAGTATCCGGATGTTCCGGTAACGGTCCAGCCGCGATATCGCGGTCAGCACCTTCTCCATGTCGATGAGAACGGCAAGGAAAAATGCGTCGCCTGTTATCTTTGCGCCGCAGCTTGCCCTTCGGACTGCATCTACATCGAAGCGATCGATGATCCGCGGCCCTATGCCGAACGCGTCGGCCGCGATGAGCGCTACGCCAAGGTTTACAACATCGACTACGGCCGCTGCATCTTCTGCGGTTTCTGCGTCGAAGCTTGTCCGAAAGATGCGATCACGCATGGTTATAACTTCGAGCTTTCGGTTTACAACCGTGCCGACCTGCTCAAGACCAAGGACGATCTGCTCATCACCAAACAAAAGCAGTCCAAAAACTACCGAGTGGCGCTTTCCGGCGAGGATGTGGATTCCGAGTACAAGCCGAAGCAATGGTGACCTTGGTTGACAGTGGGCAGAAGGCGGTGGGCAGTTTTCAAATCACAGCTTACCTACTTTCTGACCACTGCACACCGCCCACTGCCCACTGAATGGATTTGCCCCCGACTCAAAAGGGAAGACATCACGAGATCAGAGCGTTAGGCCTGCGAGAATTCGCGGGCCTAAAACGTGATGACGAGCCGCTTGACCCTTTTGAACTGGCGCGTTATGCCAATCTTCTCGTCGTGCCGTTCGAACAGATCGCTGCCTTGAGCCCTGAAACGGTTGAACATCTGACCGGTTCCGGCAAAGATGCCTGGTCGGGCGGGGCCGCTTCGCATAAACTACCGGACGGCCGGAAACTGATAATCCTAAACCCAACCCACGGCAAGAACCGACACCATGCAACGCTGATGGAAGAGATCAGCCATGTCTTTCTAGGCCACAAACCCAGCCGGCTCGCCGTCGAGACCCGCAATGAAAAAGGCGAAATAATCGCCCGCGATTACAACCACGCGATCGAAGAAGAAGCCTACTCGACCGGAGTCGCCGCACTTGTTCCGTACACCGCCCTAAAACGCATGGTCGAAAACGGCAAAACGGTTGCGGAAATAGCCCGACACTTTGTTGTAAGCCGTCAACTCGTTGAGTTTCGCATCAAAATATCGCGACTTTGGGAGACATATTCAAAAAGCATCTTTAGCGGAAGCTGAATGGTCTAATGCCCGCATCTCATAGCGATCAATACACTTAAGGCTCCATCGTCGAGTCACCGTGAAACGTTTTGTCCACTCCTGTCCGCAGCCTGTCCGCCCGTTGTCCGCGGCTTGTCCGCTGGGTTGTCCGCGATCGTGTAAGACAGCTAACACATGTAAAATAGGATAGTTACAGCATTTCGTACCGAAAAATCCAATAAATTTTCAAAAAACTTCTTGACACAAAATAAATGTTTCAAGTACGATACAGCGTACCACAAAATAGGTGAATATGTCAAGTATTTTTTTGAATGGAGAAGGTGTCACGATCCGGCGGGCGAACGACACGTGGGAAGATGCAAAGCGTTTTCGGAGGCCCGAACCGCTTTTTGATGAGTTTTGGTGCGATGGGGAACTGGCGCTAATGTTTGGGCCGCCATCGAGCGGAAAGAGCGTTTTTGCCGTCCAGCTCGGCGATTCGCTCGCCCGCGGCAGCGGACTACCCGGCTTTCGTCGCCCCAGAGGCAGGAGGCGGGTGCTCTATGTCGATCTGCAGCACACGGACGAGCAGTTTCAGATGCGCTCGCGGCGCGGCGAATATCCACTGCGGACATACTGGCAATTCAGGCCCAGACACATGTCCGATACCATCGAAAACGCGAAGGATAACCACCCTCGGCATCGGTTCGCCTTCAGCCTGTTTCGCGACCGTCCGCCGGCGGGTGCTGACCTTTGCGATTGGCTGCGGGCTTGTATCACGGCTCACAAGATCCAAGCCGTGATCGTCGATGACTTGTCTGCTCTGAAGAATACGAACGACGGCGTGCGCGAATCGCTGCAGGTGATGCGCGGCCTTCGCGAGATCCGTGATCAATTGGGAACATCGATTCTTGTCCTCGCCGATTCGGCGCCGCCCGCAAAGGGCGTGGCTGTTGGCGAAAAAGACCTCGGCCGTTCGCGCGTGCTTTGCACCGTCGCGGACAGCGTCTTTGCGATCGGTCAAAACTATCGGGACGCAGAGGACCGATATTTTATCCAGACACGCCTTCGCCGAGCTCCGATCTTCTGGACAATTAAGAACGCCCCGGTCGCGACGATCGACCGTTATAAAAGACGGCTGTTGACATTTGAGTTCGACGATCGTTTTACCGATGCGTTCGACGAAAAGAAACGCCGCCTCATCTGCGAGGTCGTTCGCCTTGCGGAAAAGGAAGGTAAGACCTTTCGCGAGATCGGAGCGGCCCTAGGCATTTCAAAATCCTGGGCCTGCACGCTCTATCGAAGATGGATCCCGTCAATGGGCGATGATCCGGAATCTGAACCGGCCGCGATCGCCGTCGAAAACATCGAGCGAGCGGATGATCATGAGAAATCGGAAGATGTCGTACATCGGTACGATCAACACGAAACCGACCCCGACGACGCTCGCCGCTACGGATTCCTTGAAGATGAAGATGAAGATGAAGATGAAGATGATGACTTCGACGCCGCGGACCGCCCGCACGAAGACCGACCCGGCGAAGCTGCTGATTTCGAGGCCGGCCGAGCCGACCCCCACATCGAAGACGCGACTATGGAGCGGACTAACGCCGACATCAGGTCAAAAAAGCCCCACCGCCGAATCCGCGATCTCGAACCCGACATCGACGGCTACGGCCGCCCGATCTACGTCGAGTCCCGCCAGGAACACGACCGCAAACCCATCATCTGGTACCACCAGGACAAACACGGCAATTACATCCGGCACGAACGGGGGACGTTCGGTATTAGGCTTAAAAATCTTGGCCCTTCAGGAACATTTCTTACGAATTGAGACGTGCAATAAATAGTGGGGATGAGACATTCACTAGTCCGTTTGAAGTATTGGAATCTGCATCATTTACTTTTTGGGTGGGGCGGGGATCGAAATGCAACTTTGCGTACAGGTACTCATTAACAGCGTTTACTTGCTCGTCAGATGCGCCGACTGTGTGCTGGACGCCGCAAGAGCCAATTCTTTACTAGCTCTGTTCATGGGCCGGACTTCCTCACCATGTTTAAGTGGCTGAAGAACGGGTTTGAGAATAGCGACGAGCTCGTCATGCGAATAGCCTCTGAGGTCAATTTTGGTTCCGTCAGATCCAATGATCGAGAGAGTTTTGGATTTATTTCTCTCTATCCAAACGCGAAACGCACGATATCCAGCAAGCGCTACGGCTCCAGATGCGATTCCTCCCAAATATGGCACTAAAACTGCAATATCGAATGGCATAATGACCTCCCTCTCATAATAGAAAATAAACTCGGCAAGCGTCGTGCGGAAAATGTTTGGACTCTCTAACTATATTAGTATCAATAAGTTACAGGCATGCTATTAATTGAAACGGGTAACAGACTAACACGAAGGTTGAACGTGCGCAAACCGAAATCCACAGCATTTTTCTTGACGTTTAACACTAATTTAAGTGCTTTTTCCACTTCATTTATGGGCGGAATTTGGAAGGTGCTAGACAAGCAAATGCCCACTATTTTGGATAAAAAAAATCAGCCATTTGCGACCAAAAAAGTAGCTTTTTCCCCAAGAAAAGCAAATTTTCGATATCTCGCGAGTTCCTAATCTTTCCATACAACTCTATTATCCTAGAGTTCAAAATCATCAGTTCTAGTGAGACGTTAAAATGACCCTTAGCCGTCATCCCAGCACAAGTATCACGTTACAGTCGTATCTGCTTGTGGAAAACCGGTATTCTTACGGGTAGTCAAGTCTCCGCGAGCATTATTCTCTTGTGATGCTTCCTAGTTTTTCAAATATGATCTTCCGGTTACAACTTGTTTCTGGTTCTAGAAAACAAGTGGTAACTTAAGCTTCCCCCCCACCTAACCAATCGAAAACTGTGAGAAAGAGAGGTCCCCTCTTCTTACAATTTGGTTGACATTTTGATTAGTTCGAAATACCCGCCCGGTCGGCTCTGTTCGGAGTCCGAGTATCAGCCGAATATATTGACTAGAGTTTGCATGGTATTATTGTTGTCGTTATGGCTGTGTTGGTTGACACAATTGAGGATGTAATTACGGTCAACGAGGCCGGGGTTTGGCGGGTAGCGGGGACTCGGGTTTCGGTTGATTCGGTTCTTTATGCGTTTAATTCGGGGGCTTCGCCGGAAGAGATCGTATGGCAGTACGACACGCTCGATTTGAAGAAAGTGTATGCCGTAATTAACTATTATCTCCACAATCGTGAGCGGGTCGACCAATATTTAGCGGAGAGCGAGAAAGAATCTAAGCGGATCGAAAAACGGATACGAAAAGATTTCCCCTTGCCAGCCGGCCTTAAAGAGAGGATCGCCGCACGGCGCCGCGAGTTGAAATGATCCCATTCCTGGCGGACGAAGACTTTAACGCGCGGATCATTCGCGGGGTTAGACGCCATTTCCCTGAGATCGATATTCTTCGAATCCAGGATGCGGGTTTACGAACCTACCACGATCGACTTATTCTTCAGAACGCCGCCGAGATGAACCGAGTGCTGCTATCTCACGATATTCGCACAATGAATGTTTATGCTTACGAACGGATCGCGAAGTCGTTGCCGATGCCGGGTGTGGTGTTGATGGATCAAGACTATCCGATTCGCGACGCCATATACGACATCGCTATCATCGCTCATTGCTTCGAACCGCATGAGTTGATCGACACCGTGCGGCGCCTGCCTTTCTAAATGTCTTGATCCTTGCCTGGACAACCGATAGTCAATTGGCCGCTGCTCTCAGTTCAGATTTTTGCGTTATACTCCTTGTTTATCTTTCGCTCCATGGACAACAAATCCGACCATTCGAAATTGACTGCGGTGGACAAGCTTCGGCTGTTGCATGAGATCACGAAGACGATCAGTACTTCGCTGGATCTGGACGAGGTTTTGAACCTTGTCATGGATACGCTTGGGTCTTTGCTGCCTTATGATGCGGCGGGGATCTATTTGATCGATTTTAGTCCGGAGGATGAGAGTCCGTATGTGTTTCGGTCGAAGGCGATACGCGGATATCAGATCAGTTTCGAGCTGATCGAGCCGCGTCTGAGGATGGGCGAAGGGTTTCTAGGGACGGTTGCCCAGAGCGGGAAGCCGATCATTTCGGCGGACGTTAGTAAGGACGCGAGATATTTTCCGGCCCGTACGCTTACAAAGTCCGAAATGGTTGCGCCGATCATTTCTAATGACCGCGTTATCGGCGTTTTCGATCTTGAGAGCGACCATGTCGGTGCCTATTCGGAAGACGACCTGGCCGTTTTGCAGATGCTGACCTCGCAGGTCGCGATCATCATCGAAAAAGTGCGGCTTCATGAGCAGGTTGTCGAGAAGAAACGCATTCAGGCACAGCTTGAGATCGCCCGCGAAGTGCAGCTCGAACTGCTGCCGCAGGACGATCCGAAGGTCGAAAATTTTGACATCAGTGCGTATGTTTTTCCGACCGAAGAGGTTTCAGGCGATTATTACGACTGGGTAAAGGTATTTGACGATCAGATCGGGATAATCGTGGCGGACGCGGTCGGTAAGGGAATTCCGGCGGCACTTTTGATGGCATTTTTGCGTGCTTCGCTAAGGTCGTGCGTTCAGATCGGGTATGCTCCGCACATAGCGCTTTCGAAGGTAAGCGCCTTGCTTCGGGATTCGATCGAGGACAACAAATTCATCACGGCTATATATGGCATTCTGGATTCGACGAACAAGACGTTCGTTTTTTCGAACGCCGGCCACAATCCGCCGCTTTTGATCAAGCCCGACGGCGATTATCGCTATGTCGAATACGGCGATATGGCATTGGGGATGTTCGATGACCTGCATTATCACCAGCACTTTATCCGCTTCGAACCGGGCCAGATAATGGTGATCTACACGGACGGAATTACCGAGGCGGCGAATCCTTCGGGTGAGGAATACGGCCAGGATCGGCTTGCGAAACGTGTTCTCGACGGTTTTGATCTGCCGGCGAAGAAACTGGTCGATTTTATCCGAAAGGGCGTTGACGATTTCACCGAGCGCAACGTCCTCGATGACGACGGAACCCTCTTTATTATCAAGGCAAAATGAAAAATGCGAAGGCTTTTGACCTTCGCAATTTATCTGTGAGCGTTCTTTCAGTTGTGAAATTAATGTGCCGTTGACGCGGTATGCAGATTGTCACCGCCGGGCACGACGGGTGCCGAGTAATCGCCGTATTGGATCTTTTTGTTCTCGGTCGAGAAAGCGTAAATATCAAAGCCGTAGGCGTCGAGAAAATCCGTGATCTCCTGACACCGGTCGAGATAGACATGTTCGCTAAAACCTAGTTCCTTGCGGATCTGAAGCAGACGCTCAACGACTTCGAGCGGAGCGAAACACATGTCTGGATCTCTATAAGTTGCCATCTCTTTTCCTTGAACGAGCTAGCCCTCCAAGTTCAAGAGCCGCGATAGGTTAGATAACGAAATGGGGCGAAAGGTTGTTTCATTAATTCGGAAGAAAAAAAACGAATAAAATGGGCTGTTTGATCGATAAATTAGTTGTAATTTGAACTGATTAGTTCTATTATTCAGCGTAAAGACACAGCTCTTCCCAAGGAGAAATACAATATGCGACGTTCCAGCCTTTTCGCGATACTCACGATCGTGGCGGTTTTTTGCGTCTCGATGACGGCAATCGCGCAGACGGACATTGCGGATAAGTTCCTCATTTCGGCTAAAGCCGGCGGCGTAAATCACGTCGAAGGCACGGTCTCGATCGTTCGTTCTAACGGTACTGGTGGGGTTTTGCTAAAGCGAGATCGCGTCGAAGTGGGCGACCGCGTCTCGACGGGCAGCGGCGGCCGGGCCGAAATATTGCTGAACCCGGGATCATATATTCGCTTAGCGTCGAATTCGTCGTTTGAATTTGGGGCTACCGATCTTGAAGATCTGCAGATCAAGCTCGATTCCGGCAGCGCGATCTTCGAGGTATTCGCGGGCGATGAGTTTCGGGTTTCGATAACGACGCCTAAAGGAAAGGTGGCTCTCGTTGATACCGGGATCTATCGAGTGGATGTTGCCAGTGACGGTACCGCACTACTGTCCGTTACAAAGGGCAAAGCTGAGGTCGGCGACGCCGCGGTCGCGGTCAAAGAAGGCAGAACGGGGACGATAGGAACCGGTACGGTCGCCGTTGCTAAATTCGACAAAGGCAAACGAGACGAATTTGCCCAGTGGAGCAAAGACCGCTCGAAGCAACTGACGAAGGTAAGCTCGTCTATCCAGGACAGGAATCTGAACACGGCGATCGCCCGCGGTATGAGAGCGGGACGGTTCAGCCACTACAATTCGTTTGGATTATGGATATTTGACGCAAGTTTCGGTGGATACTGCTTCATGCCGTTTGGCAGCGGATGGCGTTCACCTTATGGCGGCTGGTATTACAATGGAATCTACTGGAACTATTGGAATCCGCCAACCTGGTTCCCGCCACCGCCACCAGCCGGCCCCAATACCAGAAAGGTGAGAGAGCCCGGTGATGTCCCGACGAATCCTTTTGCAAAGGTACGCGGGAACGATGACAACGGTGTGGTTAGAGGCACGGGTAAAGTCTCTGAGCCTCCGCCGTTCTCAAAGATCAATCGGGGCAGCGATTTTGGTGGTGGATCGGTTTTCAATCCCAACACCAATTCGAACCCAAATTTCAAGGGTGCTGACAATAACTCCGGTTTTTCGCCTCCGAGTTACAGCCCACCCGTTTCGTCGCCTCCACCGCCGCCTCCTTCGACGGCAAAGGTGCGTGAGAACTAGTTTTTCTAGAAAAGTAAATACAAAGAGGCCGCCTGCGAAGGCGGCCTTTTTTTGATCGAGCCGTAGTTTATTGATCTACTTCGCAGTCTCGGACGCTTGCCGGAGCCATGGTTCGGAGATTAAAAGGGCAGACTGCAGGCCGTTAAAGATGGTGTGAAGAACGACGCATGGCCACAAGTTGTTGGACCAGATCCGCAATCCGGTAAGTGTCATGCTTAGGAGCGTAAGCAGTGCGATGGTTGACCAGCTGGGATAATACTGCGGGACGTGAACGAGTGCAAAAAGCAGCGTGACCAGCAAAAAAGCTGCCGGCATTCCGAACGCCCGGTCGAATGCCGAATATAGCACTCCGCGATAGATAACTTCCTCAACCAGCGGTGCTGAAAACGTAGCGATAAATGCAACCACGATCACGGCGGCACGGGAGCTTCGCAGGAGCCGGAGAAGTTCGTTATCCTGCTCGGGTACATACAGCCCAACGACGACCGCGATCGCGAAGAAAACGAATAAGATCAGGCTGTAATGCCACCATTGCACACCTCCGGTTTCCCATCCCAAGGTCTTCAGAAACGAAAATCTTCGTCCGCTCGTCATTACGAGGTAAGCCAGCAGCAAGGTCAGCAGGTGAGCGGGAATGATAGCGCCCAACTGGAGCAGGATCGCCGTTTGGTCGCTTTTTGCGAACTCCAGGATAGTTGCCGAATCGGTCACATTTATGCCTTGCGACGCCAGATAAGGCAATAAAAACAAGGCGGGAACAAAGGCGATCAGCATAACGCTGAGCAGCCAGACCAGGAAGGCAAGGCCCGCGAAGCCGGCACGGCGGCCGAACTCGGTTTGAGCTGGCTCTGGAATTTGCGTCGAAAAATCGGGGTTTATTGCTAATTGCCCGGCGGTCGCCGCGGCGATAGATTCTTGAAGTTCCACGGAAATGAGTTTAGCCAAAGTAATCGGCGCTTCCAAGTTGTCTTTCCATCAAATTAGAGATAACCTAAAATCCCGTGGAGCAACACGGCGAGATCCCCAACAAAAAAGTCTATGCGATCATCCCTGCCAGGTATGCGTCTACGCGTCTGCCCGGGAAAATGCTGCGTCCGATCGCGGGCGAGCCGCTTATCGTTCACACGATGCGGCAGGCTAAAAAGGCTCGGCTCGTATCGGAAGTTATCGTCGCCGCTGATGATGCTCGTATAGTCCAGGCCGTCGAGGCTTCCGGTGGCAAAGCCGTTATGACCAGTCCCGCGCACGCATCGGGGAGCGACCGGCTGGCTGAGGTTGCCGAGGGACTACCGGAAGGCTCGATCATAGTGAACGTGCAGGGCGACGAGCCGATGATCTCGCCGGAGACGATCGACCGGGCGGTCGAGGCGATGCTCGAAGGCAAAGCCGATATCGTTACCGTATGCGAGCCGCTGACGAGCCTCTACGGCGAGCTTTTGAACTTTAATGTAGTAAAGGCCGTGGTTGCAGAGGATGGACGGGCTTTATATTTCTCGCGTTCACCGATGCCGTTTCCGCGCGATGCTTCGCTGCGATACGGTGGCGATCCGAACCGTGCGTTGACGGAAGAACCCGAGCTTTTCGAGAATTTTCGCAAGCACACCGGGCTTTATGTTTACAGCCGCGAGTTTTTGCTGAACTTTACGCGGATGCCGCAGACTCGGCTTGAAAAGCTTGAATCGCTTGAGCAGCTGCGAGCTCTCGAAAACGGAGCCATCATCGAGGTTGTCGATGCGGCGGGAGAGTCTATCGGTGTTGACACGCAGGAGGATCTTGACCGCGTTCGGCTCAAGATCGAGTTTCCGGGCATTGCATTTCGTCAGGGATCGGAGGAGGATATCCCAGCTATATCGGATGCGTATATCCGGTCTGTTCGCGGTTCTTATCGGGGAATTTTGCCTGCCGACTATCTCGATAGTCTAACGGTCGAGAAACGGTCCAAGGTTTTTGCTGACCGCCGGGCGGCGAATCCTGAATCTTATGGATTGCTGATCGCGGAGCACGAATCGGCTGGGGTGATCGGGTTCGTAGATTTTGCTCAGCGAGGCGAAGCGGATTCGCCGCATGGGTATATTTTTTCGTTTTATTTTGTGCCGGAATTTCAGCGGAGGGGATTGGGTTCGCTCTTGTTTCGTGATTGTCTGCGGGAGCTTCGGAGTCGATGTAGCGGTGCGGTGTGTCTCGATACTTTCGAAACAAATCCGTCGCGGCCTTTCTATGACAAAATGGGCGGCGTGGTCGTCGAACGACACGAGCACGAGGTTAACGGGCTTAATCTTCCGGCGGTAGTTTATCGATGGGATGATTTGAAAGGCATTTAACGGCTTTTGTGCGGCGGAGCCGCAAGAGAAAATAGCCAGACGTGGAACGTCTGGACAGTTCGAATAAAGTAGTTTCGCACTGAAGGCGCGACAGAAATGTTTGTTGCATGATTTGTAGTTCGCCCTTCAGGACGAACGAAGCGTTGTGGTTTTCCCAGACGTTTCACGTCTGGCTACTGTCTCCAAGCCGCTTCGCGGCTTAAAGCACGGACAGAACACATGAATGATTGGCTTGGATTACTATTTTTCGTTTCACTGATCGTCGCAGCGATCGTGGGGTTGAAGTTGCTAAGCAAGCCCCGGACTCGGACGGCTGAGGAATTCGAACGAAATGCAGCCGAGGGTACGACGATGTTGGGAGCGAGCTTTAACGCTCTGCAGGAACTGATGGACCCGTCGGCGGCGAAATCGAAGGAAGTGATAACGCAGATGAAGGAAGGGCGTTACCAAAAGAAAAAGCGGGAAGGGAAGGCCGACAAGTCAGAACCGCCTACATAAGCGGGCGGCAATCTTGACGGGGGTTGAATTCGGCACGGCTTAACAGTGAAAGATCGAGTTTGAGGAATCCGGAAAGAGCACAGTTTTTAGCGTATCGAGCGGCAAAACCGCAAGGAACATCATGACTAAATATATTTTTGTAACAGGCGGCGTGGTTTCTAGTTTGGGCAAAGGGCTGGCGGCTAGTTCTATTGGCTGTCTGCTTGAGGCTCGTGGGATGAAGGTGCAGATGATGAAGCTCGATCCGTATATCAACGTCGATCCGGGCACGATGTCGCCTTTTCAGCATGGTGAGGTTTTCGTGACCGACGACGGAGCGGAAACAGACCTCGATCTGGGCCACTACGAGCGGTTTACTAACGCGCATCTGTCGCAGGCGAACAACTGGACGAGCGGGCGTATTTACCTTTCCGTGATTGAAAAGGAGCGTCGCGGCGACTATTTGGGCAAGACTATCCAGGTCATCCCGCACATTACTGACGAGATAAAAGCGGCGGTTCGTAAGGTCGCCGAAATGCACGAGCCGGACGTTCTGATCGTCGAGATCGGCGGGACCGTCGGCGATATCGAGTCGCTCCCATTTATGGAAGCTATTCGCCAGATCGGCAACGAAGAAGGCCGCAATAACGCTATTTTTGTGCACGTGACGCTCGTTCCCTTCATTGCTGCGGCGGGCGAGTTGAAAACAAAACCGACGCAGCATTCGGTCAAGGAGCTTCGCGAGATCGGTATTGCGGCGGATATTCTGCTTTGCCGCAGCGAGCGGCCGCTGCCGGTCGATCTGCGGAAAAAGATCGCGTTGTTCTGCAATGTTCAGGAAAATGCCGTTATTTCTGCCCTCGATGTCGGGACGATCTATGAGGTGCCGCTGGCGTTTCGCGAACAGGGCCTCGACGACCTGATAGTAGGCGATCTGCATCTGAACGAACGATTTCCGACCGCCGACCTGAAAAACTGGCGCGATCTTGTCTCGACGATCAAGGACCCGACCGGCGGTTCCGTTAAGATCGCGATAGTCGGCAAATATGTCGGACTCGAAGATTCGTACAAGTCGCTTCGCGAGGCACTAACACACGCGGGCGTCGCGAATAATCTGCGGGTCGATGTTAAGTGGATAGAATCAGAAAATCTCGTTCGCGACGATTATGAGAACGAACTTCAGGATTTTGACGCTGTCCTAGTTCCCGGCGGTTTTGGTAAACGCGGGATCGCAGGGATGCTGCGGGCGATAAAATATGCCCGGAAATCAGGTACACCTTATTTCGGCATTTGTCTCGGTATGCAGACGGCGTGTATCGAATTTGCTCGCAGCGTTTGTGGGCTGCGCGATGCGGATTCGACCGAGTTCAACGAGGAAACGCCCTTTCCCATCATTTTCAAGCTTCGCGACCTAGTCGGTGTCGACGAATACGGCGGTACAATGCGGCTTGGGAATTGGCAGTGTTCGCTTAAGGAGAATTCGCTTGCGCGCGAGATCTATCACGGAGCGGCTGAGATCGGCGAGCGACACAGGCATCGATACGAGTTCAATCCGGAATATCGCAACGTTCTGGAGCGCGAAGGCATGGTCTTCAGCGGCGTTTCGCCGGATGGGAAGTTTGTCGAAATGATCGAGCTGCCGAGGGAACAGCATCCGTTTTTTGTCGCCTGTCAGTTCCACCCGGAATACAAATCGAAACCGCTGGCAGTTCATCCATTGTTTGATTCGTTTGTCCGAGCGGCCTGGGAAAATCGAGTGAAGAGCGAGAATTTGGAGCACGATGTTATGAGCGATAAGCAGGTCGAGATGCCGGAGCGGATGGAGATGGGGGCCGAAGAATGATCGCCGAAAGCCCGTGTATGCGGGCGGCAAGCATGTAGCCCACGGCGTGAGCCGTGGGTCTAAAGTTAAAAGGGATGTCAGAGCCCGTGTAACGGGCGAAAGCGTGAACGCATTCCGCTGTCGCCCGTTACACGGGCTTGTCATCTAAAAATTGCCGCTTCCCAGGGTTTACGCCCTGGGCTTTATGCTTTCGCCCGCTCCGCGGGCTATTACTGATCTAGAATTCTTTCTGAAAAAGGCCGTTCGTTCGGCCTTTTTTTGTTTGGTTATGCGGGTTATTTTGCTGACACATGGCGGGGCGGAACTGGTGATCGACGAGTTGATGAAGCTCGACGGCGTCGAGATCGCGGGCGTTTTTGTTGAACAGAAAACGACTCCAGAGCGTTCGATGAGCGAAAAATTGCGGCGTTCGATCCGTTATGACGGTTATTTCGCGACGGCGAAGAAGTTTCTCGTTCGATCCAATGGGAACGGACACGCACGTGGTGGTAAGGACCTCACGGTCGAAGCTTGTGAAAGAAACGGGATCAAGTACTACTTTGTAGACGACTATCATTCGCCAGCCTCGCGGGCGTTGCTGACTTCGATGAACGCCGATCTTGGTGTGGTTTACGGTACCAACATTATAAAGGAGTCGGTCTTCGGCATTCCGCGGCTTGGTTCGATCAATCTGCATCAGGGCCTGGCACCGCTCTATCGCGGCGGGCCGCCAGTTTTCTGGGAGTTGTATAACGGCGAGAAGGAAGTCGGACTGACGGTGCATTATGTCGCGTCGAAGGTCGATACCGGCGACATTATTTTGCAGGAAACTGTTCCGCTTGAGTACGACGGGCGATTTGGGACCGATTTCGAGAGTTTTACCGAAGAGTTTCGAGCTGGATTGCGATCAAAATGTGCCGAACTCGTCGCGAAAGCGGTCGGGCAGATCGCGTCCGGAGAAGTGGAAACGACAAAGCAAGACACATCGCTCGGAAAACGCTATCGGCTACCGGTCAAAAAAGAAAAAGACGAAATGCGGCGACGGCTGCGAATGAGGCTCGAGAATGCTTAAGCGACTCGCCATCGATCTTCTAATGCGGACCGATGCGTTCGCCGTTTTTCGGTTTTTGAACCGGAAGAAAGTGCCGATATTGATGTACCACCGCTTCAGCGAAGACGGACGAGACGGGTCGATCTCGGCGGCTGCATTGCGGCAGCAGCTTTCTTATCTCAAAAAAAATTACAACATTCTGCGGCTGGAAGAAGTTGCCGAAATGATGCGGTCGGGCAAGCCCGTGCCGCCGCGTTCCGCCGTCGTGACGATCGACGACGGTTATCGAGACGCTTACGAGATCGCGCTTCCGATATTTGCAGAGATGGAAATTCCGGCGACGCTGTTCGTCGTCACCGATTTCGTTGACGGAAAGAGCTGGATCTGGACCGATGTCGCTCGGTTTTTGATGCTGAACGCCGAGGACGGCGATCTGGCGGTTGAAATAAATGGCAAAACGATCAACGCATCATTGAATGGCCGGTCTTCGCGGATCGGAACGGCAGGGAAGATCAACCGCGAGCTGAAAAAGCTCTCGCCCATGGAACGTGATTCCGTTTTGTCTGACATTGCAGCTGGTCTGGGGATCGAAATTCCGACGATCCCGCCGCACGAATTTGGACCGATCGACTGGGATCAGGCCGCCGAAATGGACAAAAGCTGGATCTCGATCGGCTCGCATACCGTTTCGCATCCGATTCTTACGCATGTTGACGCGGCTCAGCTCGCAGATGAACTCGCAGCTTCGCGTTCCGTGTTAAGTAGTAAGCTGGGCCGTTCCGTTGATTCGTTTTGCTATCCGAACGGCGATGCTTCCACGCGAGAATTCGCTGCCGCTTCTTCCACGGGCTATTCAGTAGCCGTTACTACCGAACTTCGCCTTTCCGAACCCACAGATAGCAACGTTGCCTTACCTCGGATCGACGCCGAGCCGGAAATGCACAGGTTTGTGCAGGCGGTGACGGGGTTTGATTCCATCAAATGACAGGAGCGCAGGCTTCCTGCCTGCCAGGTCGCGAAAAACCGCGTAGTTTCCAACGTTAACCTTCAACTTGAATATCGATCACGAGAGCCTCCTTCGAAGACTCGGCGGGCAGGCAAGATGCCTGCGCTCCAGTCGGCCTCTGCTTTCCTGGCCCAAATGTGATAAATTTAGCCTGAATGCACGAACAGTTTCAGGTTGAGAACGTTACATTTGGCGGCGGTGGACTTACATTTATATTGGGTCCGTGCGTCGTCGAATCTTCGCAGCATGCGCTCTTTATGGCGCAGGAGATCAATGATATTTGTAAGCACGTCGGCGTTGATTTTGTTTACAAATCTTCGTTCGACAAGGCCAATCGCAGCTCGATCGAGAGTTTCCGCGGCGGCGGGATGGATTTTGGGCTCGAAATACTCGCCCAAGTAAAAGCCGAGATCGGTGTTCCGGTGATCACTGATATTCATGAACCGTGGCAGGCGGAAAAAGCGGCTGAGGTCGTTGATATGCTGCAAATTCCGGCGTTTTTGTGTCGGCAGACCGATTTGCTGGTCGCTTCCGCGAAGACGGGAAAGGCGGTCAACGTGAAAAAAGGCCAGTTCCTCGCCCCTTGGGACGCAAAGAATATCGTCGAGAAATTGAGTGAAGCCGGATGTGAAAAGATCCTTCTGACCGAACGCGGAGCGAGTTTTGGGTATAACAATCTTGTTGTCGATCTTCGAACGTTTCCGATCATGCGCTCGTTCGGCGTGCCCGTGGTTTTCGACGTGACGCATTCGCTCCAGCTTCCCGGCGGATTAGGAAAAGCAACGGACGGGCAAGGGCAATACATCGAAAACTTCGCAAGGGCCGGTGTTGCTTGCGGCGTCGATGCGGTCTTTATGGAAGTCCACGACAACCCCGCAAAAGCCCCGAGCGACGGGCCGAATCAGCTGCCGCTGTCGAGGCTTGAGCTTTTACTTTCTAAACTTAAAGAGATCCATGAGATCGTTGCGGCTGAATAGAAGTTTTGTTTTTTCGTTTCTCGCACTAGCGGTACTTTCCGGCTGGGTGTACGCACAACCGAACGTATGTAAGAGTGTTTCCACCGAGCTTGAGCCCGGTTGTGCAAATGAATACCGCGAATTTAAAGAACTAACGACGAGTAAGTTGTGGGGAAGAGTGGAGTACCCAATTACTGGTGAGCTCGCTTACCCTGTTTATGTCGCGATATACAAGATCCGCAAGGATGAAAGGAAGGAAAATTCGTACAATTTAGTAAAATTTAGAGAGCCGACCATAATTATTCAGGCAAACGAAAAAGGCGAATTCTGTCATCCGGGCCTTGCAGAAGGTTACTATGTTGTTAAATTCGGATATCACGAGCCGGGGTTCAATTGCTCCTGGATCAAAGTAAGAATCTTAAAATCCAGTCCTGAAATCCGTGTGAAAGGGGAAATTAGTATCGGCACGTAACCTTCGATGAAAAATTCTTTAGTCCTAACAGTCATCCTGCTATTGCTTTGTTCCCTGTCGTATGCTCAGGACACGGGGCGAACAGCCCTGCCGACGTGGCAGGTTCAGAAATACGACATCGACGTTACGATACCGTCCGAGAGTTCTCGCGTCGTTACCTCTCGGGCAACTGTTTCAATAAAGAATATTTCCGGCCGGCCGGCGACGACGTTGACGCTCAGGATAGCTCCATCAGCGGACGTGACGGCGATCAAGATCAATGACGCGGCGGCTGAGTTTGCGAAGAGCGAAGAAAAGATAAACGCGGTATCGAGCCTGCAGCGGATCGTGACGCGGATCGCGTCGGTGCCGGCGGATGCTGTTATTTTGGCGGTCGTTGATTACAAATTGACGCTGAAGGAGAACACGGCTCTTGGATCGATCTCGCCGAACGGCTCGCAGTTACTGCCGCTTTCTTATTGGTATCCGACCCCGAATAGCTGGTTTTTTACTCGCGGAGCGGACACTGCCCCCTTCAAGATCAAGGTCAACGGCCAGCCGGCGATCTCGGCGGGAGTTGAAACTGCCGGAGCGTTTGATCAGAAGTTGAACGGACAACCGTTTTTTGCGGCGGGGAATTGGGATGTCGTGAATCAATCCGGCGTCGCGGTTTACGCTCCGAAAGGCATCAGTGTCGAGGGGCAGAAGCGCGTTGCCGAACTTGCAGCGTTGTTTAGTGACGCCAGAACTTTTGTTTCCGGCATTCTGGGCAAGGCTCCAGATGTTCCGCTACGGATAGTGTCGGTGCGACGTGGTGCGGGTTTTTCGAGCGGCGGCACGGTTTTGGTCGATGAAGCATTGTTCAGGCGGCCCAAGATCGATTCGCTGACGGCGATGAATATAGCGGAAGCGGCGGCCAAGTTGTGGCTCGGAAACGCGGTTGCTGTCAATGGCGAAGGATATGGGATCATCAGCGAAGGTCTTTCGCGATATCTCGCCACCGAGTTCATCGAAAGCAAATACGGTAAAGACGTTGCCGACATCGAGCGGCTGAGGCAGCGTAACGCGTATGTGGCGGTGTCGAAACGCGATGCTCCGATGACAATAGTTTCGCCGATCGATGATTTTTTCTATCCGGTAGTTGCGAACAAAGGGGCGATGACCTGGCGGCTGCTAGCCAAGAAGGTCGGATCATCCGAATTCTGGGCAGCGATAAAGTCGCGATCTGAAGATGGCAAGCTGAATATCGGGGAGCTTCGCACGGCTTTCTCATCTCAGAAAGCATTGATCGACCCGCTGTTCGATCAGGTAACAGATACGAACCTGATCATCGGGCTGCCGCGAGTTGAGAATGGCGAGACGAAAGTTGCGCTGAGAAATACCGGTCAGAACGAGGTGACGGTTTCGCTTGCCGCTACTACGGCGTCGGGCCAGAAATTGACGTCGTCGGCCGTCATCAAGCCGTCTGATTACGGTGAGGGCGTGTTTAAGACTGCTGAGAAGGTTGTCAGAGTCGAGATCGATCCCGAGAAATTATATCCGCAGATCGACTATTCCGATGACGTTAAGCCGCAGGAAACGACGGACAACGATCCACTGCTCGCGGTAAAGCGGGCATTTGACAAACAGTCGGCCGCGGAGTTTGCGACCGCCGAAACGCTCGCAAAGACCCTTATCCGCGATTATCCCCGTTCCGATGATCTGCGTATCATGCTGGGCCGTTCGCAACTGGCGCTGAATAAGACCGCGGATGCGGAACGAGAATTTAGAGCGGTTTTGGACGAAAAACTCCCTACCGCCCGCAGCATCGCATGGGCCTACGTCGGACTTGCGGAAGTGGCTGCAAAATCCAACCAGAACGAAAGCGCCATAAAATATGCCGAATCGGCGATCGCGGCCGATGCAGAATATGGTGCAAGTTTTGCGGCCCGCAATCTTCGCAGCAGGCTTGGCGGCGCCGCCGCTTCTGATCCTTCTATCCGATCTTTCTTTGCTGAATTCGACAAAGCCGCAGCGGCAAACCGGAAAGCCGATATTGAAGCCCTCGCCATGCCGGGCGAGGTCACGCGGTTTATCAGCGGTTTGATCGGTTCGACCGAGCAGTGGCAAACGCAGATACGGCAGATCGATCGGATCGACGCGAATACGGTTCTGGTGGAAACGAATATGAGTATTAAATTGCTCAATAAAGAGATCGAAACCGGAGTTGCGGTATATCGCTTGACGAAGGCCGGAAGCGTGTGGAAGCTTAGCTCGGTCGATATGTTCGAAGTGCGATAGGCAGATGGTTTTCTAATAGTTAGCGAGCTTTTATGTCAATTGAAACTCTCTCATCCGCTTCGGCTCGAGCGGCTAAGATCAACCTGCTCATAATGGACTGCGATGGCGTTCTGACCGACGGACGCCTCTATTTTAGTGCTGCGGGGGAGGAACTCAAGGTCTTTCACGCGCGGGATGGACAAGGGCTGGTGGATTGGCACAAAGCCGGCTTTCGGTCTGGGATCATCTCGGGAAGGAATTCTCCCATTGTTGAGATGCGTGCAAAGCAGCTCGGGGTCCAGTTCGTCTTTCAAGGCCGAAAGGAAAAGGTCTCGGCCCTCAATGAGCTCATTCTCGCCGCCGGCGTTACCCGCGAAGAAGTTGCGTACATCGGCGACGACACTCCGGACATGGAGGTCTTCCCGTTCATCGGGCTCGCCGTCGCGGTTGCCGATGCTCATCCGGCGGTGCTCGCCGCTGCTCACCATGTGACCAAAGCCGAAGGCGGTCGAGGGGCCGTTCGGGAGGTCATCGACATGCTTCTGCAGGCGAAGAAGAGCTAAAAATCCTCTCTAATAACCAATGACGGATCGTCTTGCAAAACTATGCGAAAACGTGTGGTTTTGCTTTGCGGCGATATTCGGCATTAGCTTTCTGACGACCATTTTGCCGGTTCTGATCGGCGGACTGCATGCGTCAGGCGACCTCGGCGTTTATCTTGGTTTCGCACAGGAAATTCGCCTTGCCATAGAACAGGGGAGATATTTTCCGGGTTGGGCGAACGACACATTGGGTTACGGCAGCGTCGGGATACGGTTTTATCCGCCGGTCGGCTACTACACCTCGGCTCTTGCATCGTTCATCGTGGGCGATTGGTATGCGGCGGTCTGCATTTTTCTTTTTGTCTGGATGGCCGTCGGTTGTTGGGGGATTTTTCTCTTTGTTCGCGAATGGACGCCGCCCGTCACGGCACTGCTGGCCGCCGCGCTTTACGCGATCATGCCTTTTCACTTGGCTGAGATCTATCAATTCACGCTTTACGGCGAGTTTGCCGCAAGCGCGATCTTACCGTTCTGCTTTCTCTACGCTACGCGGCTCTGTCGTGGGAACGAATGGTCAGACGTCCTCGGGTTTGCGATATCTTCGGCCGCACTCGTATTGACACACATTCCAACTACTCTGATCGGTGCGGCAGCGATGGCGGTCTATGTTCTCTTGCTGATCGAAAAGCCTCGTTTTGCTCGTACGATCATGAATTTTGCGATATCGACGACTATCGCTCTTGCAGCGAGTGCGTTTTATTGGGTACGTGTCGTAACTGAGCTTGATTGGTTGGCGCATGCGCAGCCGCAATATTCGGCGAGTCTTGGCGGGCGGGCGAACTGGTTTTTCCCGTATTTGCTTACTGCGACGGACTCGCCAGAATTTCTCCGGCCCGTGCTTCGCAGTTTCGAGGCGATGGTTGTCCTGACCGCTGCTCTTTTGATTCCGCCGATCCTTTTGATCGTGTTGGGCCGGAATGTCGATCTCCCAAAACGGCGAATTGTGACGGCCTTGAGCGTGGTTGGAACCGCGGGCCTCTTCATGCTCTCGTATGCGAGCTATTTTATCTGGGACCGGGTCGAACTGCTTCAGAAGATCCAGTTTCCATGGCGATGGCTGACGGTCGTTTCAGTTGCCGCGGTTGCGGCGTTTGTTTTGACCAGTTGGGAGATCATTAAGAATAGTATCGGCCCGTTGCGAACGGTTGCGATAGTCTTTCTCGTCGCACTTATCGGGCTGATCTTTGCGTATGATGTCAGAAAAAACTTTATGTACGGCAATGTCGCGACGCCGTCGGAGTTCGATTCCATTTTGCGAGCCGGTGAAAGCCCGGCCGATTCAAGTTTTGCGGCATGGTGGCCAGTATGGGCCAGATCCGAGGCTCTCGCCGTTAAGGAAAAGGTAGTCGCAGGAGAGCGTTCAATAGAAATCGTCGAATGGGTGGCTGCCAGCCGGGAATTTCGGATCGGCGAGGGGCCGGAAGGGAAGGCAAGGGTCGCAACGTTTTACTACCCTCACTGGAAGGCGGTTGTTAACGACGAGGTTGTTGAGCTTGGTAAAGACGAGAACGGAGCGATGGCGGTAAAAATGCCAGCGATTGCCTCAAGTGTTCGCCTAACTTTCGAAGAGCCGCCTTTGAACCGCTTTTGTATGATGTTGTCGATGATCGCTTGGCTCGCAATTGCGGCGGTCATTATCTTTCTTCGTGTGAATCGTCGCGACTCATAGTTATTTTCAAGCGACCAAAAAAATTGCGCCATTACACTGAAATCATGCTAATATTCCTGCAAAAAGCGGGCGTAACTCAATGGTAGAGTGTCAGCTTCCCAAGCTGAAAGTTGCGGGTTCGATCCCCGTCGCCCGCTCCACCTGCTTCCTTTTACCCTTGGACAATCGAAAATATTAAGGATATGGCGACTCTAGAAAAGGCTATTTCAATCGCGGCTTTGGCGCACGCGGGACAGTTAGATAAGGCGGGACAGCCTTACATCCTGCATCCGCTTAGAGTGATGTTGCGGATGGATCGCGATGACGAGAGGATCGTCGCGGTTTTGCATGATGTTGTGGAGGATACGTCGATAACGTTAGAGGAATTGGCTGACGAAGGTTTTTCAGCGGAAGTGGTTGCGGCGGTTTCCGCGTTGACAAAGCTCGACGGCGAGTCGCGGCTTGATGCAGCAAAGCGAGCAGCGGACGATCCGATCGCTCTTCGCGTTAAGCTTGCTGACAATGCGGAGAATTCGGATCTGTCTCGGATCGCCAGCCCGAATGAAAACGATCTTCTAAGACTTAAAGAGTATAAAACCGTTCGGGACTACCTGATTTCAAGGGCGGCCGGCGGTGATCGTTGAAGCCCCGCATCCGGAGGCAGGGCCCATTAAAAACAGGAAATGTGAAAAAGTGTCATGGCGGCTGGACATTTTTTAATAGAATGTTAATATCCTTATTTGCTCGATCGAACGAGCGGTCGAAGTCGGGGGAAGTAACGGTTCCCTTCAAGCGATTGAAGGGAATTTATTTCGCTCAGAAATTGGCTAAAAGGTCTTTGAATTTGTGAAACTTGAAACGCGTTTCGAAGCTTCAAAAGGTTATAAAAGAGATCGGATGCCGAACTCGCTAAAAATAATCAATTGTCGCTTGACAACGGAACAGCGAATGTAGAGAATCATAAGTTGCCTCTAAGAGTACGCGGTTCGCCGCAAGTACGAAGAAAGTGAAAAACTTTCACTTAGTTGCTTGACATACAGATTAGCTTCTGTATAATCGAAAGTTTCGCCCCTGGTGATGTTTTAAGGGGAGCGAATTAAAAGAAGTTGATATTTGAAAACTAAATATGCGTGTCCATGTGTTAATTCGTATGAACAACAAAAAGACCTAAGGACCTCAATCCTTAGGCAGGTCATTAGAGTCTTCGGACTCGAATTGATCCCAATATGAGACAGAAAATCAACGAGAGTTTGATCCTGGCTCAGAATCAACGCTGGCGGCGTGCCTCAGACATGCAAGTCGAACGATTAAAGCTCTCTTCGGAGAGTGCATAGAGTGGCGCACGGGTGAGTAACACGTAAGTAATCTACCTTCGAGTGGGGAATAACGTCCGGAAACGGACGCTAATACCGCATAATGCAGCGGCATCGCAAGATGACAGTTGTTAAAGATTTATCGCTTGAAGAGGAGCTTGCGGCAGATTAGCTAGTTGGTAAGGTAATGGCTTACCAAGGCTACGATCTGTAACCGGTCTTAGAGGACGGTCGGTCACACTGACACTGAATAACGGGTCAGACTCCTACGGGAGGCAGCAGTCGGGAATTTTGGGCAATGGGCGAAAGCCTGACCCAGCAACGCCGCGTGAAGGATGAAGTATTTCGGTATGTAAACTTCGAAAGAATGGGAAGAATCAATGACGGTACCATTTATAAGGTCCGGCTAACTACGTGCCAGCAGCCGCGGTAATACGTAGGGACCAAGCGTTGTTCGGATTTACTGGGCGTAAAGGGCGCGTAGGCGGCTTTGTAAGTCACTTGTGAAATCTCTGAGCTTAACTCAGAACGGCCAAGTGATACTGCAGTGCTAGAGTGCAGAAGGGGCAATCGGAATTCTTGGTGTAGCGGTGAAATGCGTAGATATCAAGAGGAACACCTGAGGTGAAGACGGGTTGCTGGGCTGACACTGACGCTGAGGCGCGAAAGC
>CAYPGP010000028.1:0-54330 GCA_964410495.1 uncultured Chloracidobacterium sp. | reverse complement strand
GTGAGAACAAGTGGAACCTGCTCGCCACCGCGACAGGAAAGTCCGCCAACGTCATTTACACGCCGCTCGATCAGGACAATCCGATCCCGTACCAATTGCAGGTTCGGGTTCAACTTAGGCGGAATAATCAGGATTATGGCGATACTTCGCTAATATCGCAGGTGACGGTCAATCCTTAGGGTAGTGAACAGCGAAAAGTGAACAGTGGACAGCTAAGGCCGCGAATGCTCGCGGCCTTTTTGTTTCCGGTTTTCGATCGCAGAGGCAGGGAGGTGAGCGAGCAGTATGGTCGATCTTTTTCTATGTCCAGGAAAGCAGGTTTTGATAAAATAGAATGGGCCCTGCCGCTCTCACGATATGGAAATACAATATGAAATAACCGCGGACGATGTGCCGAAAATACTGAACGAGTCTCACAAAAGGACTGCATTCTATACTGTTCAGACGTTAGTTAGCGCCGCCTTCGGTCTCCTGTTTGTCAGTGCCGATATCATCCTAACGATCGTGGCGATGTTCAAGAACGACGGGGCAATACGTTTATCCGACCCGCAGATATTGGTGAGACTAGCTATATCGATCGGTATCGTCGCAGTCACCTCTACTATTCTGATGGTGGCTGGGAAGTTCACGATGAAGAATGCGTTCCAAAGTCCAGGAACGAACGGCCTATTTTGTCAGCATACTATCGTGATGGATGAAAAGGGTTTCACTGAGTCAACGGAAGTGAATAAGAGCTTCCATGCGTGGGAAGGCGTCGAGAAAGTGCTTGAATCTGCGAACTTTGTGATTCTGCAGATACGGCTCGGGACTGGTTACCATATCCCGAAACGCGCTTTTGCGAGTGCGGAAGAACTTAATGGCTTCGTTAGTCTCGCTCAGGGTTATATTTCAGAACATTCTCACAGCCCTCGATGAGAAGACCTTTCGAAATGGATCCAAAAGAGTTATATTCATTGTTCGCGAACAATAATCTTAATTTGTTTTCTGTAATGAACGACGACGGTAGTAGTAGACGGTTCCATGACTCGCTTTATGCCACGAGAGTTAGCGCAGAGATTGCGCCGCGTGTCTTCGCGGGTTCGCCGGTCGTTGTCTGAATATCGCCTTTTCGCCTATCTGGCCATACTCGGGCCGGGGATAATCGCTGCAAACGCGGGAAATGATGCAAGCGGCATCGCGACGTATTCGAGCGTCGGGGCCGCTTTTGGCTATTCGCTGCTGTGGGTTTTTGTGCCGATGGTCATAAGCCTGATGATCGTGCAGGAAATGTGCGTCAGAATGGGCGTCGTTACCGGGCAAGGCCTGGCGGACCTGATCCGCGAGCAGTTCGGCGTGAGATGGACGGCGCTGATCATGCTCGCACTGCTGATCGCGAACACGGGCGTGATCATTTCGGAATTCGTCGGCATTGCACAGGCTTCCGAGCTGTTCGGGATACCGCGATACTTCACCGTCCCGGTGACCGCCGGGCTGATCTGGTGGCTGGTGGTCAAGGGTTCGCAGAAGCGGGTTGAACGCGTTTTCCTCGCGATGTCGCTTGTTTTCTTCTGCTACGTGATCTCGGCGTTTCTGGTCGGGCCGAACTGGAGCGAGGTCGGTGCATCGTTCGTCAAACCTACCATCAGCAGCGATTCGATATATCTTTTCATGATCATGGCGCTGATCGGAACGACCATCACGCCGTTCATGCAGGTTTACGTGCAGTCGTCCGTGGTCGAGAAGCGGATGGATGTCGAGGACCTCGGGGTCGCCCGAGCCGATGTGGTTGTCGGGACCATTTTCGCCTGTGCGATCTCGGCGTTCATCGTCATCTGCGCCGCCGCAACGCTGCATTTGAACGGCGTAAAGACGATCGATTCGGCCGCGACCGCCGCCGAAGCTTTCGCACCGATCGCCGGCGAATACGCGAAGTACCTGTTCGCCGTCGGGCTGTTCGGAGCTGCGATGCTCGCGATGGGCGTGCTACCGCTGGCAACGGCCTACAGCCTGAGCGAGGCGTTGGGGTTTGAAAAGGGATTGTCGCGGTCGTTTCGCGAAGCTCCGATATTTATCGGGATCTTTACCTCGCTGATCGTGATCGGCGCTGTCGTGGCTTTGATACCCGGCATTCCGCAGATCCAACTGCTGCTCACAACACAGACGATCAACGGCCTTTTGCTGCCCGTTATCCTCATCGCGATAGTCAAACTCGCGAGCGACCGGGAGATAATGGGCGAACACGCTAACGGCAGGATATTCAATCTTTTAGCATGGTTGATCTCAATCATCGTCTCAGGGCTTTCTCTCGCGTTGATTGGGAAAACGATTGCTGATATGTTTTAGCGATCAAAACATAAATGCCCTCAAACGACTTTCGGAAAAAGATCTTCACCTCGCTCGGCCTGATCATCCTGATAACGGCGGTCCTAGTGCTGTTCCCTTCGGACAAGACGCTGAACAGCTACATGGCCGATAGTTTTGGGATGGTGATCGATATTAACGATGCGGTAGTTTCGCCAACCGGCGACAAATTGCCCATGATGGTCGAAACGACGGTCAGCCTCGTAAGGAATATCGCGAACATAATCGAGATCATCCTTTGGATGGCCCTCGTCATAACCGCCGTGCGGTTGATATTCTTTGCGGTCGCCAGAACGCTCTACCGCGGCTCGACGCACGGCGAGGTCTCGTCACTGTTAAAGACGGTCCTCTCGGTGATAATTTACATCGTCGCGTTCTTTATCATCTTTCAGTCGCAGTACCCGGACGTGCAATTGGCACCTCTATTTACGGGTTCTACGATCATCGGCATCGTCGTCGGTCTCGCGCTCCAGGACACGCTGGGAAATCTGTTCGCCGGATTGGCGTTGCAGGCAGACCGGCCTTTTGAAGTCGGCGATGTGGTGATGATCCCCGGTCGCGGCGAAGGAGTTGTCGAGTTTATCTCATGGCGCGGCGTTCAGATCAGAACTTTCAATCAGCGGCTTCTGGTGATCAGCAATTCGGTTCTCGGAAAGGAGATCATTGAGGTCGCACCGAAGAATAACCTCAATGCGAAAGCGGTGTTTTTCAATACGCTTTATACGCATTCTCCAACACGAACCATACAGCTGGTTCGCGAGGCGGTCAGGCAGATCGACAATGTATCGCCAAAGATGCGTCCGGTCGTGCGCATACGAAATCTCGGCGACAACGGCATCGACATGGAGGTCAAATATTGGCTCGAGGATTACACGCTACAGCATGACACGGACGCGTTGATCCGGCAGCGGATCTGGTATTTGTTCCAGCGTGAAGGGATCAATTTCGCATATCCGACTCGCACATTGCATATCGAACAGAAGCAGGCGGAAAAGCCGCAAGAAGAGTTTGTTAATAATGTGGCGGAACAGCTTAGCAGAATATCGATCTTCAACCCGCTCTCCGATGAAGAGATCGAAAAGCTTGCAAATGCGACGACATCCCGCGTTTACGCTCCCGGTGAGGCGATCGTTCGAATGGGGCAGGAAGCGAACTCAATGTTCGTGATCCTGAGCGGTTCTGTAAAGGTCGAGATACCGGATGGCAATGCCCAACGAGTAGTAGGAATGCTGGCCGATGACGATTTCTTTGGCGAGATGAGCCTGCTGACAGGCGAGCCGCGTTCGGCGAATGTGATAGCGATCGTGGAAACTGAGGTGCTGCGGATCGACAAAAATGCCTTATATCCGATTTTTGCGGCCAATCCGACCGTAG
This sequence comes from uncultured Chloracidobacterium sp., assembly GCA_964410495.1. Classification (GTDB taxonomy): domain Bacteria; phylum Acidobacteriota; class Blastocatellia; order Pyrinomonadales; family Pyrinomonadaceae; genus OLB17. Next base: position 50,616 of record CAYPGP010000028.1, on the reverse strand, counting down.
TCGAAACCATCTCCGAAATGGTCGAAGAACGGCGTCAGCTTCTACAGTCAAAGAATGAAAGCGAGGAAGAAGAAGCCTCGAGTTCGCCGAAGATAAGTGCGTTACGATCTATTCGAAAGTTTTTCGGGCTGAAGAAATGAGAGCTACTGCACGTTCCCGTCGTAGATATCGTGAAGCACTTCCGATATTGTCTTTCGCTCGCTCTTTGGCCGCTCGGGACCGGCAGCGGGCAGCGGTTCCAAATGGTTGGCAAAGACCATCGGCGGTGAATTCTGTTTGTTTGTAGCGACATCGTCGACATCGGCCCACTCTTCGCCCCCTTCTATGTCGACGATAGACGATAGCTTTTTGATCTCCTGGTCCTGGACCACTGGCTGCTTCGCGAGTTCGCTTCGGCTGGCTTCGAGCAGTTTTGCACCGCGGTTTCTACGCATACGTTCGAGTGCTCGTATTGCGGACGAAGTGAGAGGAGCTTCGGCGGGTGCACGTTCGATCTTGCGTAACATTCGAACGTATTCGCGCAGTTCTCTTGACGGATAGACGATCGCCGACTCTCGAACGGATTCGTCATCGACGACTTGCGACAGGTATTTTACAGCCGTGCTATGGTCGTTGAGCTTCTGATGCAAGGCGCCCAGGGCGAAGGAAACCAGCGGCGGCGCTGCCGACATACCCTTGTAGATCGACTCGCCGCGGGCGATGGCTTCCTGGATCTCAAAACCGTACCAGCGGCGATCATCCTCACGGAGTATCTCATTCGCGGAAAGATAAAACTCGAAAATACGTCGCGTTTCGTTTCTACCTTCAGATGAGAAAACCTTCCAGATAAAAAATGTGAGAACGCCGACAAAGAAAAGAAGAAACACCGGGAACCCCGCGACCCAGAGCATGACGCCAATTATTCCGAGAGCCGCCGCGTACTGGGCCTTTTCTTTTATCGCGACGCTCTTCCTTTTTTCGATGGACGTATTGCTCACAGATGCCTTGTTGTTATTCGGATGGTTCAGCGGACGATTTACGTTTCGCGGACGATCTTGGCTTGGTTTTGGCCTTTGTTTCGCTTTCGGATACCGGAGCCGGATCGCAATTTACACCAGCGGCTTTCTTTGCCTCTTTCTCAACTTTGTTACCAAGATCGCTCAAAGCCTCTCCGAACTGTTCGAGCACTTTCATCGAAGAGTCCGCAACATACTTCGCAGCCTCGCTCAGGGTCGCAACCTCCATCTGAAAAAGATGGGAAAATTTTTGGTCCAGCGGAAGCGAATTAAATTCCTGCTGAAAATTGGATTTACTTCCGCCCGTGTTCTGTTGTGTTTCTTGAGCCATTTCTATTTAACTTCCTCCTGTCGATCAACTTCACAACAGGTTTTTACGCTGGCTAACCTGCAAATGTTCCGCTCGAAGCATGCCCTAGTTTATCGCAGTCTTTACCCGAACCCGCGGCTGTGCTCCGGGAGGTGCTGGCTGTGCTTCTGATCGATTTGCCTGGCAAGCCGAGCATACGCCCCACATTCTCAGGCTGTGATGAGTGGGTTTGAAGCCGAAGTTGCTTGCCATTTGATCCTGAAGAGCTTCGATGTCTGGAGAAAAGAACTCGATCACCTTACCGCATTCAGTACATATCATGTGATCGTGGTGCTCATGGTTGTAATGGTGTTCGTAATAGGTCTTGCCATCGCCAAACCCGACCTCGCGTGCGAGCCCGGCTTCGGTAAGAAGCTTGAGCGTGCGATAGACCGTCGTCAAACCAACATTCGGATCCTTTTTGTGAACGAGAGTATATAGGTCTTCGCTCGTTAGATGTTCCTCGGTACTCAAAAATATCTCGAGGATCAGATCCCGTTGAGCGGTCCGTCGAAGCCCTGTCTTTTGAATGTGCTCAAGCAGAAGCCCCTTTTCAACTTCAAATTTTTGCTTTTTTCTACCCACCGTTTCCTGACAATCTCGCCGTGTCGATACTACCATTTCAATTTAGATTTCGCTATCGAAACCTTTGTCAGCATCGTCTCGATCCGTTCAGGGCTAACTCCCTGTCTTGCCGCAAGTTCCAGCGACTTTTCACCAAGCAAAAGATAGATCTCAAGCAGGTCTTCGGACACATTCTCGTTCAAGGCTGTCAGGTGACGCGTAAAGGTGTCGATATCCGCTCTTGCGAACGTTCCGGTCAATGCGGCAGCGGATTCTTGCTGTGCCAGATTGTTTACAGTACTTAGAACCAGCGGCATGAGGATCTTCTTCGATTCGGATGGCGAGATACCACACTTCGTCATCATCTCGATAGCTGATTCGAACAACGCGACAATATGACCGCACGCTGTTACAGCCGCCGCGTGATAAAGAGTCTTAAATTTAGTATCGATCGAAAAAGCCTTGCCCCCGAGTGACTCGACGATCTTCATCCCAAGACTCGACGCGCGGGGTGTCCCTTCTACGCAGAAGTAAGCGCCGCGGAATCGCTCCGGGCCAAGCTCGGGTCTGCTGATCGAGACAAGCGGATGTATAGAACCGGTATCGCAGCCAATTTCTGCCAATGCTTTTAGGATCGACGAAGGATATGAGCCGCTGGTATGGTAAACAATCGGGCGGTGTGTTAGGGCAGCCGCAAGGTCGATAGACGCGGGGACGATGGAAGGATCTTGCGTGGTTATGAGAACCACATCCGATCTGATCTTTCCAAGGTCCCCACTTAGGACCAGATCCACTGTTGCGGGTAGCCACGGAACCTCGCGAGGCGTAGGAATTACCAGGTTCTCAACCCGAAACTCATCCGCCGGAAGACTAAGCGTCAGGGCACCGCCCACACGTCCGCCACCGATGATAGTTACACTCACCATAGCCCTAAACTATAAGGCAAAGCGATGAATGTAGAAAGCATGCCGTTGGGTCAGATCTCTGTATTAACGAATTCTTCTACCTTCTGAACCTCATCGTCCCACAGGTCGAGCGTCGCGGCGTCAATTGACGGTATGTCTTGTTCGTCGGGTTCGTTGATGACCAGCTTTGCACCTGCTTCGAGGTTTTCGGCAACGAGCTTTAGTACCCGGATCTCCTGACTTGTGAGCGACGGCGATTGCGGATCGTTCATTGCGGCTATGGTTTTCGTTACCGAAGAACTCATAGCATCGGATTCGGCGGCTTCGGCAAGTGCCGCGGCGTTTGCCGCGAATGCACTGCGATAGGCAGCAAGCCCCGTTTCGATCGTAGCTTCGAGCTCGGCTGGTAGTTCAATTAGACGATCCGTTTCGGCCAGGCTGAAGGAACATCCGCAGAACGGCCGTTCTTTTAACGATTCGCTGACCTTTCGGCCGCAAGTAAGCTGACGCATCTCGCGAATGATCATCCGACATCGCTCCATATACACTCGGTCCAGCCACTCGATCGATGAAAGGCTTTCAAAAGTACACCATGGGTCCGAGCGAATGATCGTTTTTAGACGTTCGCCGGCAATTGCGGAGTTCATTACGGAATCGTGGCACTCGGCATAGTAAGCCGCGTACATTTCCTTAAAGTTGACCCATACCTCGACGAATTTATCGCCCGCAGGATTGACCGCGTCGAATCGTCCTTCCTCGACGGCCGCGAGCAGGGCGGCACGCGACTGCTCGAGCATTTCATCGCGAGTATTCTCGCAGAGCGACAGATAGTTCCTGATCTCACTGCGTTTTGTTACACCCGCGGTAAAATCGCGCAGAACCCTAAGGTCGACTTTCTTACTCTCATATTCCGATTCCGAATCGGAGAAAAGATCGGCTATCAGTTGGAGTGCCTTATCAAGTGAAAGATCTTTGTTCATCAACGAGCCGATGATGTCGGCCATCGCCCCGAATGATTTCCTGAGATTCGCCGCGGTGCGCCAGATGCTGGCGTTGAGATTCTCGTCCGCGAGCGAGTCAAAATCACTGAGAACACGGCTCTGATTCCATCCACTCAGCCATCCTCCGAGCGAATCGATGATAAGTTCGCGGTCTTCGGCGCGATCTATCGATCGAAGCCCCGAATTCCCTGTTATAAGTTTGGCCCACGAAAGCAGCCGGCCCGCCGAGTACTGTTCATTAAGTGGAACGGAAAGCCCGACTATATCGTCCCAGATGATCTGGAGATCGAGCGAACGGTAGTTGATCCGGTTGCCGCTCGAGGTTACAAACTCGAACTGCTTTTGGGCGACCAGCGAGGCGAGAATAATGTGCTGAGCCTCGCGGGTCAGCCCAAACGGCGTTGCCCGCATGCGATCGCAGATCTCGCGCAGCGGAATCGTCTCACTTGTGTTTGCACCGCCTAGGGCGGTCTTAACTAATTCCGATTCGACTAGTTTCTCCGCCTGAAGCGGAACGATGCTGTCGCCCGATCGCTCCGCAACGTTCAGCTGGATCCCAAACGTTTCCGCAAGCCTGAGTGATTCAGAATTGTGCGCGGCTGAACCGCTAAGGAACGAAGAGATCAAGCCGGCCGCTTGCTTTAAACCCAATGTTTCAGCGAAGACCGGATGCTGCGGATACATTGACTCAAAAACCGGTGCAAGCGAAAGAGCAAAGAGTTGGCTAAGGGTTTGAGCAGAACGAGCTTCCTCCGAGAATTTATAGGAAAGGCCGCCCGCGACTATACAGGCATCCCGGAGAAATACTCTATTCCAAATCTTCTCGACCGCGATCGAATTTACGTGCAGGGCGGTAGAAAGGGCGTCCCCGATCTGTTCACGGACCTCGGTATTTTGTAGAAGAACGCAATGCCGCTTGATCGAATCGATCTCGTCTTCGCGTAGCTTAGCTACCTTCCAGACTGCGGTTGTTTCTGGCTCCGCGGTCGGTGTTTGTTCGCCTTCCGGCTCGACGCTAATTGTCCAATCCGGCTGTTCCTTGCGATCTCGTGAAGGAGCCTCGGCCCCGTCCGACGGCGGCCAGATCAGTTCGCCGCGACGTATTCCGCCACGCCACTCAATGCTGCAGTGAGTGACGACCGATTGGGGATCAAAATCGGACCATTTTTCGGCGGTCTGGGTCAGCAGCGTTTTCCATACGGCTTCTACTGGTACATTCTTTGCGGCTTGTGCAAGTACAGCCTCCGAATCAACTTTAGAACCTATACGGAAACAATATTTTGCCGGAGCATTCTCTCGCGGATATCGGTCAACAGCGTTGGGAAGAGCATCCACACAGGAAGCAAGCAACGCCTCGACATCGAGCGACGGAACCGAGCTCGACCCACCCGAGGCGATCATCATCGACGCAGCGATCTCGTCCGAGGATGCTCCCTGCCCATTAAGCGAAAGGATCAACAGCCCCTTTAGGATCAATTTCGCGGGATGGCGGAACAAGACTGGCGTTTTGCTTAGCACGTCTCGCTCAAGCTGATCGAACGCTACAAACGCATCAGTCAGGTCTGGTACAGCTCGAAGTTTTGCCTCTACCCCGTCGAATACCTCATCGAGCCCGATAAGAGAATTCGCCGGCCGGCCAAGGATCTTCACACCAGCTTCGGCCGCAAAACCAAGTAGCGCGAAATCGTGTATGTAGAGCCGGATAAGCGGGGCGATCTCGACCGCTGCCGGGTGAAGGGGATAGAGTGAGGTAAACCTTTGTTCGCTCCAACGAAACCCGGGCATTTCGCTGCGGCAGTCCTCGTAAATATCGTGAAGCACTCCACGCATGTGATTGTGCTTCGAAAAGATCACTGAGTCGACGATCTTGTAAAGGTGCTCTTGATCAAGATAATCGATCGCGAAACTTCGCGAGATAGCCGCATTTGGCCCGTCAGCCCCGGAAATATCATCGTCCAGAGCGACACCGACGAAGACGCCGATGGCCTTTGCCGCCTCGGCGATCTCGCTAAGCAGCACACCATCGTCACGCGATACGCGGCTGTCGCGGCCAAAGGCCGTGTCGATCAAGATCACCAGCGGAACATCGCCGGATTGATCGGATGTCCTTAGCAGCAGATCGTAAAGCGAATCAGTGAGATCGGAAGGGTTCGTGCCGAGAATAGGCGCGATGGCCCGCTTTAGTTCGTCAAGCAAGGTCGTTCCCGACCCACGCCGTACGACCGCAACGTTACCATGACGTCGCGAGAGTCGCTCCGCAGTAGAGGCGACGTGAGCGTCCGATATCTTTGCCCGCAACTCAGGCCGGGCCGCTATTACACCGAGAACCGATAAAAAATGACTTTTACCAACCCCTCTAAAGCCCGCAAGTGCACACGCCGCCCCGTTGCCGGAACGCACTGCGGCTACCCTATCGATCCATTTCGACATCAGGTCCGCGGTAATGTCGGTAAAATGGTAGCCTGAAAGAGTCAAACTAGGATCCGCGGCAAAATCGTGGAGGTGCGTGAATGGACATATTTCCACTATGTCTTTTACTTTTTCTGATACACGTCTCATTCGATATTTTCAGCGGATAGACTTTTTGCGATGAAACTCCGTCGGCGAACCGAGCGTCTTACTAATACATCTGAACGGAGACCATAGCGATACTATGGCAAACTTATTTTAACAAGTTTTGTCACTTATGGGAATACAATTTTTTCCCTTGCTTGAAAAGAAAAATACGTTTCGCACCCGCAACGTTTTTTAGCGGTTTCGCATCATAAATGCGTTGATTAGATTTGATATTGCGACTACAATCTTTGGCAGTCGAGAAGTTTTTGGGGAGAAATTTATGCAGTACGAATTGTGTCGTCGACTTATTGCGGCTTCATTCCTTTTGAGTCTTTCAGTTGGTACGGTGGCGGTTGCTCCGATGAACGGCTTTGCACAAACGACGTCCTCATCGAAGGATGAGCCGAAAGCGGTAGCAAAAAAAGACAGCGACAAGGATAAGAAGGACGCAAAAAAGAAAGACGCAAAGGCCGCGCCGACTCCGTCTTCCACGCTTAGCGAAAAAGAAAATCCGGCAATGATCGGAAAGCGTAACATCAACGGCGGTACCGATAAGGTTTTCGGCTGGTTTGGTGGTTCGCAGGAAAAAGAAATGCAGATCGGCCGCCAGCTTGCTCTCGAATTTGAGCAGCAGGCGAAACTGGTCGAAGACCCGATCGTCACGGAATATGTAAACCGCGTCGGCCAGAATATCGTGCTGCATTCTGATGCTAAGATCCCGTTCACAATCAAGGTTGTTGATGCTGACGACGTCAATGCATTCGCTCTTCCGGGCGGATTCTTCTACGTCAACAAGGGCCTCATCCTTGCGGCAGACAACGAAGCCGAACTCGCCGGCGTAATGGCTCACGAGATCGCACACGTTGCGGCACGCCATGCAATGGAAAATCAGGGCAAAGGAGCTCTGCTGCAGTACGGCATGCTCGCCGGCATAATATTCGGCGGCGGTATCGCAAGCGGCATCCTGCAGAACACAGCCGGCATCACTCAGGCTCTGGCTTTCTTCAAGTTCAGCCGTGGGGCTGAAGTAGAAGCCGATCGCCTTGGTGTTCAGTATCTCTACGCTGCTGGCTACGATCCGAACGGAATGTCCACGATGTTCGAAAAGCTTGCCTCACAAAATAAGAAAAAACCGGGCACGCTTTCAAAGCTTTTCTCGTCGCATCCGCAGTCGATAGACCGTCGCGATGAAAGCCTCGCCCTCGTGGCCAAGTTCCCCGAGAAAGAGGAATACATCATGAGCACGTCGGAATTTCAGCGTGTAAAGGGCCATCTGATGAAGATCACGAACGCCCGAGCCGGAATTACGACCGACTACGATAACGTCGACGACAGCAAGCCGACCCTGAAAAAACGTCAGCCTGAAGGCTCGGAAGCACCTACAACGACTGGTGACTCAGGATCCTCGTCATCCGATGGTCCGCCGAAGCTAAAGAAACGGGATCAGCCAGATCCGCTCCCGACTCCAACTCCTTCGCCGCTTCCGTAAGGAATGAACTAACGAAGACACAAGGCCGTCCAAATTGGGCGGCCTTTTTGCATGATGCTTCGACACCTAATAAGTTCATCTTCGACCTGAGAGACAGCTTCGAACGAGGTCAAACATCAGACTATTCCTGCATTCCTCATCGATCGTCTGATCATCGCATGCCGCAGTTTGATCACCTAGCTTCCGTGGAATTCAGCCAATACCGTTGTGCCTCGCCGGAATTCGAAAGCAAAAAAGCCGCCCAAACGGACGGCTTCATGTCTATTGTTGATCAGCTAAGCAACCGATTCACAACGATCTACTGCTTGATCGGCGGCGTATCGGTTGCGGCTGGTTTCGGAGCAGGAGCGATCGTTTTGATAAACGTTGTCGGTGCCTGCGGGATTTGATTGACGAGAATATCGCCCTGATTATCGATGATCTGATCGATCAATTCGAACTTCTCCTTATCGAAATCCTTGCTCATCAGAACACCGTTCCTGTCGATCGTCATCGGATAGATACCGAAAAGCTGGTTCTTGAAGTTCTGGAAGAACGAAACGTTCTCTGGCGGAAGCACCTTCATCCGTTCCGGGTTGGGTTGTGGAACCGTCGCACCGATCAGTTCAAGCTGCTCGGTAGATTTTTTTACATATTCGCTGTTGGGATAATCACTGACGATCCTTTGAAAATACCGAGCTGCCTGATCCGTTTCCTCTTCGATCAGGTACGTAACGGCGAGCTTGTAAAGCACCTCGTCCATGAAATCAAAATTCGGATATTTATCGACGATCTCACGATAACGCGACTGCGAGCCTTTAAGCCCACCCTTTTTCTGCTCCACGGATTGAGTGTAGTAATAGTTTGCAATAAGCAGATTATGCAGTCCGAGGTTGTCCTGGACTTCCTTCAGCCTGATCGAGGCCTCGCTTGCGACAAGCGGCTCCTTTTCCTTACATTGCTGCAAAAGAGCTTTCAGGCGGGTTTCAGCACGCTTCGCACGCGTCGCATCACGGTCGGGGAGCCCAACCTGTCGCATTTCGGCTTCGCCGATCTTGAGAATGACGCGGCATGAAAGCGGATGAGTCGGGAAAAACGTCAGCCACTCCTGATATGCACCAATAGCTTGGATCAATGCACTCGTAGAGCCTTCGAGGTAGAACGAATCGCCTACAGCGAGTTTTGACATTGGCAGGTACGGTGAATCCGGATATGTGGTGATGATGGTCTGAAACAACAGACGTCCAACATCATAGTTTCGCTTTCGAACTTCGCGTGTCGCAACTACGAACAACTCGCGATCGCGGCCAACCTGAACGCTGCCGAGCAGTTCTTCATATTCATCGGAACCGCCGCCGCCGAATATGCCGAGAAACTTCTTTTTCTTCTTCTTTTCTCGCGGCTTGCCGAGATTTGAGACCGGAGTCGCACGTCCAGCCGCGACTTCCATCTGAGCGGTATCGGCACGAGCCTGAAACTCATTAACCGACTGTTCGAGCAGATCCACGTCCGACCTTTCGTACTTTTCTCCTCGATCGGCTTTGCCCCGAAGACTGTTCACGTCCGAGTTCAAACGCGAAGCATCCTTTTCGAGGGCTACAAGCCGGCCAAGCGGCGTGTCGAGCTTCTTCTCGTCGTCCTTCTTACTTTTATCCTCTTTGTTTTCTTCTTTGAGGACGGCGATCACGCTGTTCAACGAACGGCGAATGCGGTCAAGCTTTTCACGCATGACCTCTAGCCGCTGAATATCGGTTCCTTCGCCGGGCCTGCCTTGAGCGAAGACCAGCGTCGTTGATGCGATCAGGATCGCGATGGAGAAGATAAGAACTCGTTTCGATTGAAAAACCATAAATCTATTTCGGACTAGACCCAAACTGCAGCCCGTTCCGTCAATTCCCTAACTGCCGCCGTTGCATCGCCGCGGCCAAAAACAGCCGAGCCCGCAACGATCATTTCTGCCCCGGCCGCAACGACCTCGGCAATGTTATCTGCATCGACACCGCCGTCGATCTCGATCCTGACGTCCAAACCGCGTTCGTCTATCATCCGCCGAAGCCTGCGCGTTTTGTCGAGCATCGTCGGAATGAACTTTTGACCGCCAAAGCCGGGATTTACCGACATCAGCAAAATAAAATCGGCATATGGCAGAGCCTCGGTCAAAGATTCGATCGGCGTAGCCGGATTGATCGCCACGCCAGCCTTTCCACCCTGATCGCGAATAGCTGTAAGCGTTCGCTGCAAATGTGGATCAGCCTCGACATGCACGGAAACCATGTCCGCACCTGCCTTTACGAACTCTGCGGCGTAACGCCCCGGTTCGGTTATCATCAAGTGCGTATCGACTATCATGTCGGTCGCTTTTCTTATCGATCTGACGACCGGCAGCCCGATGGTGATATTCGGCACAAAGTGCCCGTCCATTACATCGACGTGCAGGATAGTTGCACCGCCGGCTTTAACATCATCGATAGCCTCGGCCAAACGGGTAAAGTCTGCCGATAGTATCGAAGGTGCAATTTCAAACATTTCGCTTCCTTTTTGTTTCACCAAACGTCCGCTCGGTTGCCTTTACGCACCAGGCCGGGCCGGAGTTTTGGGTTTCGGATCGCCCGTTTTTGTCTTTGGATCGGCCGGCTTAGGCGTCGTACCCGGCTGAGTGTTCTTGTTCGGCTTATCGCTCGAATTATTATTCGTACCGCTTTCCTTCTTGTTTGAATCGCTGTCGGAAGAATTCGAACTTGAGTTCGAGCTGTTCGACTCACTGTTTACGTCACGAGCCGTATCGGCCTTCTTCCTGTTCGTGTTTGAATTCGCTTTCTGCTTCTTCGGCTTGTCCGAGATCATCTCCTCGATCTTCTCGGCGTCGTCTTCCTCAGTCGTTTTCAGGCTTGCGGGCGTATCGCCCGTGCCGCCGCCTTTGCTGGTTACCACGAGGATCATCTGGCCGGTTTTCACCGTATCGCCAGGCTTCGGAAGCTGTTCAATAACAGTATCCGGGGCTTCCGACGAGACTCGATCGGCACGTTTTTTGATCTTTAACCCTAGTGCCGCAAGCTCTTTTTCACTTTCGGTGATGTTCTTACCCGTTATCTCAGGAACCTTGATCTCAGCGCCTTGGAGCGACATATAAACTACGCCGACCATCCCGAATAGGAACACGGCAAGCAAGACCGCCAGGCCCGCGAGCCTCGTAATTGCTGAAAATCCGGAATTCATTAAACCCATCGCCGAAGCTCCCTAAAAATAAAGCGTTAGTTTAACACTCTTATTGAAAATCAATGAACCGAAAAACGCCTAATTTACCCGTTTGAAAGCCGCAATGAAGAAGCCGTCCATAGCGTCGCGATGCGGCCATGTTCGCGCGAAGCCTTCGGTCGTTACCAATCGGGCCGAGACTCGCGGCGGGATGACGCGAAAATTCGCATTCTTGTTCAAAAACTCCGCGGCCGCGTCTTCGTTCTCCTCTCGCTCAAGCGAGCACGTGGAATAGATCAGTTCACCACCCGAAACTACCAGTTTTGATGCGTTTTCGAGGATCGCAAGTTGTTTCCGTTGAAGCTCGGCAAAATCCTTTTCTTCAAGAAGATACCGCAATTCCGGATTATGTCTTATCGTCCCGGTCCCGGAACACGGTGCATCAACCAGCACACTGTCAAAGCTATTCTCGGCAAACGGTAACGAAACGGCCGCGTCGTATTGAAATACCGAAACGCGTCCCGGAGCCTGCCGCTCGCAATTCTCGAATAGATGTCGAGCCCGCGTCCGATGCAGATCTCCGGCTAAGATCAAACTTCCTTGAGGAGACTTCCGCGCGATCAGCCCCGTCTTCCCGCCCGGAGCGGCGCAGACATCAAGAAATCGCCCGCCATCCGGCACATCGACCGCGTTACCCACGATCTGTGAACCCTCGTCCTGAAGATAGATCACACCTTCTTCAGCGAGCTTCAAGAACCGCGGATCAGACTTTTCTATGACCCAGCAACCCGAGGCATCCTCTGATCTGCGGCAGATACTGGTGAGTTCATGAACCGCGTCCGACTCCTTCAAAATGCGAAAGGCCGATCGCGGAAGGTCATTATTGGCGGCGGCGAGCTTGGATGCTGTATCGATACCGTTGTCGCATATCCATTTTTCGATCAACCATTTCGGGTGTGACGTAGCTATCGAGATGCGATCGATCTCGTCATTAAAGCCGATCTCCGGCGCCTCACGAAGAAAACGCCTAAGTATTGCATTTACAAAGCCTTTAGCCGATCTCTTTTTCGCACGCAGAACGAGATTTACGCTTTCATCGACGGCGGAATGCGACGGTATTTTGGAAAGAAATATTAACTGATAGAGCCCGATTTGCAGGCTGATGCGAATTTCCGCATCCAGCCTCTTGCCGCCAGCGAGATCATCGATCACACGATCTAGATATAGTTGCCGACGCAGAACTCCAAGCGTGATCTCATGACACAATGCAGCGTCAGAGCGCGCAAGTTGGGCTTCAAAAATCGGAAGAAGAACCGACGAAAATGCCTTTTCCTTCGCAATTCTGACCAGAATATCGAACGCTGCGGTTCGGGCAGGCGAGATTTTCATTCGCTCACCTTATATTTTTCCTTCTTCCGCGACATTAGTCGCTGCGACAGGTCATGTTGGCTTCCTTTCTGAAGTGACGCGTCTACTGTTACCCGTTCGTCAAAGACAAAACACTCGCCTTCCCAAAGCGTATTCTCCGGCTTGGTTTCTTCAAGATACTTCAGAATGCCGCCCTCGAGCTGAAAGACCTGTTCGAAACCCAACTGCTTCATGTATGGGGCAAATTTTTCGCACCGGATCCCGCCGGTGCAGAACATCGCAACCTTCTTATGCCGGGTCGGATCGAGATTTTCAGCCACAAATTCCGGCAGATCGCTGAACTTTTCAGTTTTTGGATTAACCGCGCCTTTGAATGTGCCGGTCTGATATTCGTAGTCGTTTCGGGTATCCAAAACAAAGGTCTCAGGATCGGCGATGATCTCATTCCACCGCTCCGGCGACACATGCGTCCCGCTGCCAAGCGAGATATCGACCGCTTTTTTTAGGGTAACGATCTCCGGCTTGATCTTTACTTCCTGCTTGCGGAAAGGTGCCGCGTTATTAAACGATGATTTGATCCGCAGCCGAGTCGCAAGAATGGCCTCGGCACGTTCGACAAAGAGCCTGATCTCCTCCGGCCGCCCGCAAAGCATGCCGTTGTAGCCTTCACTTGCAATGATTATAGTTCCGCGTACACCGCACTCCTCGATCGCCCGCTTGAGCGTCGCCTTAGTCTCGGTGAGTTCGCCCAGCGACGCCATGTCCTTGAATTCGTAAAATGCAATTATCTCAAACTTATCTTCCATCAATTCCCAAATCTATCCCCAACCGAAGGCTTGAAGCCATTAATAAAATCGCGGCTGTTCATTCGACGTTTCCCTTCCGGCTGAAGTTCGCTCACCGTCAAGGCCGTTCCGTTCCCACATCCGATAAAGACCTCGTCTCCGGCCACTCCCAATATAGTTCCCACCGCATTTTCTCCCGCGGTGGTCTGACCCGCTCTGGCTTTCCAGATCGTCAATCGCGAGTCACGAAACGTCGTGAATGACGTAGGAAACGGCTGAAATCCTCGCACCCGATTCGCGATCTCGCGAGCAGGTCTTGACCAATCGATCAGGCCGTCCTCTTTACGCATTATTGGTGCGAGCGTCGCAAGATCGTGATCCTGCGGCCGCGGCAGGATTGCGGCGAGACCGGCCAAAGTACTCGACAGCAGCTCGGCGCCCAAGACAGCCAGCCTCTCCATCAGTTCGACGGAAGTCTCGTCCTCGCCGATCTTCGTGCTTTCCTGCAGCAGAATATCTCCGGTATCGAGCCCCGCGTCCATCCTCATCGTGGTTACGCCGGTTTCGCTTTCTCCATTAACGATAGCCCAATTCACAGGCGCCGCCCCGCGATATTTCGGAAGGAGCGAAAAATGGACGTTCACCGCTCCATCTTCGAATGCGGTGAGAAATGCTTCCGGCAGGATCCGGCCATAGGCGACCACTACCGCAAGATCTGCGCCGTGCGAACGAAAAAGCTCCGCGGCCTCTTGCGTTTTCACCTTTGTCGGCTGAAAAACGGGGATTCCGTGCTCTATAGCGCATTCCTTTATCGGCGAGAACGCGATCTTATTCCCCCTGCCGGACGGCCTGTCGGGCTGAGTGTAAACGGCCACGACCTCGTGCCCATCACTTAATGCCCGTTCGAGCGACGGAACCGCGGCCTGCGGCGTGCCCATAAATACTATCTTCATTCTCGGACAAGCCTCACAAAAGCAAAAGTGCTAAGTTCCCTTCCGAACTTAACACTCCCACATCCAAAACCTAAAACACGATCAATAAGCGCAATGATAGTTCGAGAACTCGTAGACCAGAGTCCATTTTGAACCATTTCGCCGATATGCGTTAAAACCGGCTCCCTCGAAAGACGGTGTGTGGGTAAATATCTCGCTCGTGCCGTCGCCGTCATAATCGAATACGTCGAGAAGCAGTTCGTGATAGACCGATCCGGAATCTACATCCTTAATGTCACCACTCATTACACTGCCTTGATCTACACTTTGATATTCCTGGTACCCGATGCTGTACTTTCCATTACTACCCTGTGCAGCGATGAAGAATAGCAGCCCGCGAGTTAATTTATCGATCTCGACCCAATACGAACCGACCAATTCCGGCTTACCGTCGTTTTCGACGTCGAGGGCAGTGAGATTATGGTATCTCAGAGCCTTCGGGGTAAGTTTGTGTTTCGCAAACTCAGCTTTTGCCAGGTTGTCGGCCTCGGTTTTTTCCGCAGGCGTTGGCTTTCGTCTGAAACTTGTCGTCGTCTTGATCGGAGCGTTCGTGGCAAGGGCCATTACAAAGCCCTTGAGCGGCGTCTTCAAGGCTTTCGTTGTGGCCTGAGCAATATTTTTTGAGCAATCTGCCCCGGGGTTTGAGCTCTTCACGGTCGACGTCCCGCCATTCGCGCCGCCAAAGACTACCTTGTATGTCGTGCCCTTCCTCAAATAAGCCTTCGCGAAGGCAAATAATTCCGCCGGAGCCTCCGCACCGTCCGTCGGAGCTTCGAGTTTGCCTTTTTCGATCATCGCCACAGGCTCCAGCATGCCGCCGTCAGCCACAACGGCGAAGATTATTTGACGTCCGGGACGTGCTTGTGCGGAGACGCTTGCCACTGCGAACGAAAGGATAAACAGGACCGCGAGCGATCGTTGCATTGCGAATTTCATACGATTCTTAGATCTTCTCAGCAATAGATTTTCCCTGCATGAACTGCAGCAGATATTCACGGCCGCCGGCTTTGGAGTCAGTTCCGCTCATATTAAAACCGCCAAACGGATGAACGCCAACAAGAGCTCCGGTACATTTACGGTTCAGGTATAAGTTCCCGACGTGAAAATCACGCCGCGCCCGGTCGAGCCTTTCCTTCGATGCCGAATATAGAGCTCCCGTCAGACCGAATTCTGTCCCGTTCGCTATCTCAAGCGCATGGTCGAAATCGCGTGCTTTGGTTACTGCGAGGACCGGGGCGAATATCTCTTCCTGCTCGATCGTTGCACCGGGTTCGACATTGTCGATAATAGTGGGCTCGATGAAATATCCTTCGGCATCGTCGCCGCTGCCGCCGGTGAGCAGCTGGCCGCCCTCGTCGAGGCCTTTCTTGATGTACTTAAGCGTCGTGTCGAAAGACCGACGGTTTATCACCGCCGCGACATTGGTCGAGCCTTCGGTCGGCTGGCCGATATTGAGCTGCTTGGTGCGTTCGACAACTTTTTCGATCAGTTCGTCATGGACCTTTTCATCGACAATAAGCCGCGAACAAGCCGAGCACTTCTGGCCCTGGAATCCGAAAGCCGCCTGCACGATACCGGTCGCGGCCGAATCAAGATCGGCATCGTCGGCAACAACGATCGCATCCTTACCGCCCATCTCGGCGACAACGCGTTTTATCCATATCTGGCCTTCGCGTACCTTTGCGGCTTGTTCGTTGATGTGCAAACCGACGCCTTTCGAACCGGTAAACGAAATAAACCTTGTTTTCGGACTCGTAACCATCGCCTCGCCTGTGGCGGCGGAGCCGGAGATAAAGTTAACGACGCCAGCCGGCAGACCGACCTCTTCGACGATCTCCATAAACTTCGCCGCGATCGTCGGCGAATCGCTCGAAGGCTTCAGAACGACCGTATTTCCCGTAACGACCGCCGCCAACGTCATTCCCGCCATGATCGCCAACGGGAAATTCCAGGGCGGAATGACCGCTCCGACCCCGAGTGGAATATATTCAAACTGATTTTTCTCGCCCGGATATGGCGTCACCGGCTGTTCCTGCGACCACCGAAGCATCTCGCGGCCGTAAAATTCACAGAAGTCGATCGCTTCCGCCGTATCGCCGTCAGCTTCAGCCCAGGTCTTCGAAACCTCAAAGACCATCCACGCCGACAGCTCGTGTTTCCGTTCTCGCATGATCGCCGCGATCTTGAACAAGTATTCAGCCCGCTCGGCAGCCGGCACATTTCGCCACGTCTTAAACGCCTCAGTCGCCGTATTTATCGCTTTTTCAACAAGCGAAGTGTCCGAGTCGCCTTCGGAAAATACACCAACAACCTGTGAGTGATTCGCCGGATTGTTGCAGGTAAATTTCTCTTCCAACACGATCTTCTCGCCGCCGATGATTATCGGGTACTCACGACCGAGTTCCCCGCGCACCTTGTCTAAAGCCGCCTGCATCGCGTCCGCATTCTCGGGCTTCGAAAAATCGGTAAATGGTTCGTTCTTAAATTCGTCTAATGTTCTTTGTGTCTGCATATCGAATAATTACGCTGCTTGAAGCAACTGAGCCCGCTTCGGTTCCGGGAGCAGTTTACCGTCCTGATCGAAGATCTCAACCCATTCGTCGACAACCTCGAGAAGTTCCCTAAAGACTGCATGAGCATCATCGCCATGGACGCCGCCGTAAAAAAGTTCCGGACACTGACCGATGAATGCTTTATCTTCATCGCTCCAATAAACGACCTTTTCGTATTGTTCGGCTATCGCCTTGTTCTCACCGGGCTTGGGTTTCATGATTTCTTAGATGCTTCGATGGCTTCTCTAACTTGTTTGATCTGGTATCTATCAGCGTCATCGCCCGGTTTTCCCGACACGGTCGCATTAATACCCGTCCGATGAATGAAATTGCGATGACTTCCCTTTCCGCCGCGGTTGTAGAAACCGTTTCGCACAAGCTCCGCTATCAACTCTCTAACCTTCGGCGGCATCCTTAAAACGTGATCCCGTAATAAGCCGCCAGCGAATTATTCCCGCGTCCCGCGTTGCCAAAACTGTAACCCGTCGTCAAATACTGCCTGTTCGTGACGGCAAAATTGAATCCGGCCGAAGCGTATCCGATCCGGTTGTTGCCGGAAAACCAGTCGGCCACGAAGCTCACGCGTTTTGCGATCGGTTGATTCAAACCGACTATCGCACCGGTCTTGTCCTCGCCAAAGAAATCGCGCCCGCCGAATACGTGATAGGCTCCACCCGTGACGGTCATGCCGTTCAGCGGCTCGACCTTTTTGCTCGCAACGCCATAAACCATCACAGCCGTGCGTTCGCCGTTTCGTGGCCGCAGCGGGACAAAAACTATCGTGCCGCCGGAAACCGAGACGCCTAGCTTTTCATTCCGATAAACGTTCTGCTTCACGCTGAATTCCGCTTGCGCGGTCGATCTCGTGCCGTCGTAGGTCTGGTAATAGTTCGCGCCGAACTCCGTGCGGTTGGTCGCACCGTACGCTACTCGAAAACCGTAGGTCTGGTAACCGCCGTCGCGATAACTCACCGGCTTTGCGATAAAATCGCCTTCGAGTCCCCAAGAGCCGCGAGACTGCGTTTCCGAGGTTGGAATGTTAAAAAGCGTCGTCTGCGCAGCAATCGCACCCGCAAATAGAAACAGCGTGGCTATGCACGAGAGAATTTTGGTCAAAGCGGAAATCTTCATCTTCTCCTCCATAGGCACTCAGATTTTCTACTTCAAAAAGAGCGGCGGCCGGGGCAATGGCAGTCCGAAACTTTGTTTTTTTCATTTTAGATCAAAATTCGATCTTCGCGGAAACGCCGTCAACGATTTAGCTGTCGCTGCAGTTCGCGTTGTTCCCATTCATCGAGAAGCTCCGGGAAGACAGGCGGCCCGTCCTCATGCCAGCCCACAACGAAGCGCGGATGTTGGCTGTCGCTCGCGTGCTTTACGTAACAGAGCAGCAAAACCCAGCCTTCGCTCAGATATTTATTAAGTTCGCCGCTAGATTTCAGTTCAGCGGTCAGCTTTGTGTCCTGGATATTCAAATCAGTTCCACTTCCCTGTCTTTTGTAAGGTTTTGATCTTCCGCTTGGCAAATTGCCGCTTTAGGGGCGTCATTCGGTCGAGAAAGACAATTCCGTCGCAATGGTCCGTTTCGTGAAGTATACACCGAGCAGCAAGGTCCTGAACATCTATTTCTATTTGTTCGCCCTTAATATTTTGTGCCCTGGCGATCACCCGCATCTCACGGCGAACGGTTTGGTACAGCCCCGGGAACGAGAGGCATCCCTCATCGCCGGTCTGCTCGCCCTCGACATGGATGATCTCCGGATTGATCAGCACGTGTCGTTCGCGGGCGTGATCGTCCGATTCCGGCGTGTCCATCACAAACAACCGTTTTGATATTCCAACCTGCGGGGCCGCGAGTCCAACCCCCCGAGCATCCGCCATCGTCGCGAACATGTCCTCAACCGTTCGGGCCA
The DNA here is from genome assembly GCA_964410495.1 of uncultured Chloracidobacterium sp. Lineage (GTDB taxonomy): Bacteria > Acidobacteriota > Blastocatellia > Pyrinomonadales > Pyrinomonadaceae > OLB17. Next base: position 31,973 of record CAYPGP010000028.1, on the reverse strand, counting down.
GCTCCTCGCCAAATTCGTCGTCCCCAATGGGCTTCCCCACGGTCAACAAAACCTCTTCCGGATAGTGAACGATCGGCAAAATTGGCATTACAACTATTTTACGAAAAGCGGCATAAGTGCGCCACTTCATTTTTGTTTCCCGTAAGTGCCCGAATGTGAATACGTTACCGTCAAACCTCGCATTCTACCGCAAAATCAGCATTTTATGCCCTTTTAAGCATTCAATGTCGATGTCGGCAAACCATCATTCCAATTTCCGGCGAATTCGAGTAGCTTTATCTCGGGCGAGAGGTGCGGGTTTCAGGCGGGCGAGAATTGATCTTTGAAAATTTGGTTGGGTTGATAAGGTTTCTGAAAACCTGTTTACCGTTCACCATTAACTATTCACTTTCTTCTATCCGTCTGACGGGGCGGGCGGCAGGCTGGAGTGGATTCAGAATGGTTCGCGGTTATTCTGGGACGCTAACGGCGGTTCAAGACGGGCCCGCTATTCGCGTTCCGGGTTCTGAGCCGATCTTAGGACGCGCAGCAGTTCGGTCGTGTCGTCGACCACCGAGGGCACGGGTTCGAATCGTGGATCGCTGAGAAGCCTTGAGGTCTCGGCAGGTTCGATGGCTGAGCGATCCTGGGACGCGCGGGTGTTCGTCAACTTTTTCTTCTTGTCCTTCAGCGATTCGGCCCAGAATACATATCCAAGTGTAAGGCCGGCGAAAATGATAAATGCGATCGCCAGCACACCGGCGAGTGGCTGCGTTCCGCTGATGATCATCCGGGTCGCGATCAGATAAACGAATGCGAGGATCGCGAGCCCAATGACGACGCCGAAACCGGTAAAGGCGATCGATCCAAAACGCTCAAGCTTTTTCTCAGAGTGCAGGAGTTCATTCCGCGCGTCATCACCGAATTGCGAAAGCAGCGAAGCGACGGACTGTTCGAGATTCATGCCACAGGCGCGGCAAAACTTTTGTTCGATCTCATTTTTCTGACTGCAGGCCGGGCAATACATGATCTTATTTTTTTCTGGGACGCAAAACCTTTGCCTTTTTATTCTGCCTGACGGTCGTACTTTTCACCGCGTTTTTGGGACGCAAAGTAGATCAACCGATCTCACTTTCCTCCATCCGTCCAGATCAAGCGAAAACCTGGGACCTAGAGATAAGCCCTCGGACGATCGCAAAAAAACTGGGACGCAAAGATCTGGGACGCAAAATCAGTTCGTCATTTAGGGCCGGCAATTTCTTCAAGCTTTGCGATCTCGCCTTTAGTCCACGAACAGATCGCCTGCTTCTCACTAGCGGTCAAGACGGCATCGCGGTGGATCCAAGTGTATGAAGGCAGAGGCATCGCGCCCGACTCGACCTCGGAGCAGATCTCTTCGAGTTTACGGATCTTCTTTTTCCTCTCGAATGTATTGAACTTGCTGAAGTTCAATTCTTCGCGGCCTTCGTTGATGTGGTCCTTCAGAAACCAGCCCGCCGGCTGCACGTACGAGTACCACGGATAAACGGTCTTGTTGGTATGGCAGTCATTACATGCGCGGCCCATGATCAGCGAGATGTCCGGCGAAACCGCCACCGCCGCCTCAAGAGTTTCACTTTCGACGATAGGCGGATTGCTTTTGTCGATCTGGAAAAACTGCAGGCCGATAAGAACAAGGGCAACTGCTATCACTGCGATCTTCAGTACCTTTTTCATCGCGAGAATGTTACTACGGATACGCCGGGACGCGAAGAATAGTTCGCTTCCTAACGGGAATCGTTCCAACTCACTGCGTCCTGGGCATTAATTTTTGTCGCCTTTCGCGACCGATAATTACTAAATATTGTTATAAAATAGATTCAAATGCTTCGCCCGACCGTTATTGCCATCCCGTTTTTCGCCCTTATGATAGCGGCGGAAGCTCTGCTCGCGCATCTGCGGAGCCGGGATGACTATCAGGACCGCAAAGATACCTGGAACAACATCCTGATGGGCTTTGTCAGCGTACTATTTGGAGCCCTTTTCGGGCTTGGCACAGGGTATATCTATTTGGCGGCCTATGAACTGGCGCCTTACAAATTCCCTGCTGATGCATGGTGGTCTTGGCTGATCCTATTTGTGATAGACGATTTTGCGTATTACATCTTTCACCGCGTTAGTCACGAATCCCGGCTGTTCTGGAACTTCCATGTGGTTCACCATTCGAGCAAGCAGTTCAATCTTAGCGTCGCAGTGCGGCAGAGCTGGTTTGGTGGTCTCGTTCTTTGGCTGTTCTATTCGCCGATCATGCTGCTGGGCTTCGCACCGTGGATGTTTGCGATCACGCACGGATTCAATCTGATCTATCAGTTCTGGATCCATACGCGCTTTATTAAAACACTGGGCCCGCTGGAGTACATTTTCAATACACCTTCGCACCATCGTGTCCATCACGGAGTAAATAATCCTTACCTAGATAAGAATTATGCAGGCGTTTTGATAATCTGGGATCGACTGTTTGGCTCATTTGTAAAGGAAACCGAAGAACCGCGTTTTGGCATTATCAATCAGTTGACCGGCTACAACGCTCTTTGGGCAAATACCCATGCGTGGTTTGAAATGTATGAAGCCGTAAAACGTCAACCAAATTTGCGGTCCAAGCTGAGATGTATATTTGGTTCGCCCAATATGGACCTGCACCATCACGTATGAAAAAGAAACTGCTATTCTTCGCGGCGTTATTGATGCTATTTGCGGTCAACGGCTATTCGCAGGTGACGATCACGGCAAAAAAGGTCACCTACACCCGCAAAAAACCGATCGCCGATCACAAGAAGAAATTCGAGATCACCTACCCAAAGATCAAGGCCGCCACACCGGCACTTTCGCGAAAGATCGAGGCGGCGTTGAGCTATGAAAAGGCGTTCGAGTTCACGATCCGCGAGGAAATGGGCGAGCTGCAGTGGCTCGAGATAGCGAGTTACGATGTCAATTACAACGCCGACAACATCCTGAGCATATCGCTCATGATCGAAGGCACCGGAGCCTATCCGTCAGCTTCCACCAAGTACATTGTGGTCAACACGGCGACCGGAGCACGCGTAAGGCCGGCAGACGTTTTCGCGAATACGAGCGGACTGCTGGCCAAGCTTGTTAAGATGAAAGACGCCGAGATCGCCAAGACAAAAGAGGAACGAAAGAACGATCCCGACATTTCGGCCGAAGACCTGGAAGACCTATTCAAAAGTGCGGAAGAGTATCACAAAGTAAGCCTCGATGAATTCGAAATAGATGAAGGCGGCGTCATGTTCCACCACGAATACGGATTTCCGCACGCGGTGCAGGCCGTGCAGCCTTCGGGCGAGTTCTTTTTGACCTGGAAGGAATTGACGCCGTTTATTAAGAAAGGCGGATTGCTCGGCAAGTTTGCCCGCTAGTATAATTTTCGCTAATGAACGAACGAAAGATCAGAGTTTTAGTAGCCAAACCGGGCCTTGACGGCCACGACCGCGGGGCTAAGGTCATCGCACGTGCCCTTCGCGATGCCGGGATGGAAGTTATATACACAGGACTACGCCAAACACCGGAGATGATCGCATCGGCCGCTCTTCAGGAAGATGTCGATGCAGTTGGTATCTCGATCCTCAGCGGAGCGCACAATACGCTCTGTCCGCGAATAGTCTCGCTGATGCGCGAGAATGGGATGGACGATACGCTCGTGCTGGTCGGTGGAATCGTGCCGCAGGAAGATATTGTAACGTTGAAGCAGCAGGGCGTATCCGAGGTTTTCCTACCGGGAACCTCGACGGAGGACATCGTCAGCTACATCAACCAGAACGTAAGAAAGTCTTGGTCGCAGTAGGCTTTCATACCGAGTTTTAACTTTGAGTGGTAATATAATCACGCATTACAAGGAGGAATCTTATGAAATCAGGATTTAAAAAAGCAGTTTTCGGAGCCGCTATCGCTATCGGCGTTGGCATTTTCTCATCGGCCGCTTCGGCTCAGGTGATGGACAAGATCGAGAACAAGGTGGTCAGCGGTGCTAAGAAAACCTATTCGACAGGTAAAAAGATCGGTAAAGGAACGTATCGCGTCGGCCAGGAAGTGGGCGGCAAGGTATGGAACGGCAGCAAATGGGTCGCCCGTAAGTCGTGGAAGGGCGGAACATGGGTAGCCGTAAAGACCGCCCGCGGAACGAAATGGGTCTATCGCAAAGCAACCGGCCGCAGCACAACGCGACGTCCATAGTTGGCAAGTTAGTTTATTGACTTAGGTCATATAAGTCTTATAGGACCTATATGGCCTATTTTTATGTTATGAAGAACACAGTCAGAGTTGCAGGCGGACAGGGTTTTTGGGGCGATCTGTTGACCGCACCTGTGGATCAGGTGCGAAAAGGGCCGATCGATTATTTGATGCTCGACTACCTCGCCGAGGTGACGATGTCGATCGTACAGAAGCAGAAGCTGCGCGACCCTAACGCCGGTTACGCACGCGATTTTGTCTCGCTGATGCGCGAGATACTGCCGGATTGTGTCGAGAAGAACATCAAGGTTCTTTCAAACGCTGGCGGCGTAAACGTCGCTGGCTGTGCAGCAGCAATAAAGGATGTAGCCGCCGAACTCGGCCTTTCCGGTAAAGTAAAGATCGGTGTGGTCACTGGCGATGATATTCTCGAACGTCTAGACGATTTCCTGGCCCAGGGCATCGCGATCAACTCGATGGATGACGGCACGCCTCTATCGGCGATTCGCGACCGCGTGCAGTCCGCAAACGTCTATCTCGGTGCCGCTCCGCTGGTTGAGGCTTTAGACAGAGGTGCCAACATCATCGTCGGCGGGCGACTTACGGACACTGGCTTGACACTAGCTCCACTGATGCACGAGTTTGGTTGGGCGTTCGACGACTGGAACCGCGTAGCTGCGGGAACTATCGCCGGCCACATCATCGAATGCGGAGCTCAGGTCTCTGGCGGCAATTGCCAGTACAAATGGCAAGAGATCCCTGATATGGCGAACGTCGGATTCCCCATCGTCGAGGTTTCGCCCAACGGCGAGTTCATCGTCACCAAGCATGAGGGCACCGGTGGCCGCGTAAACGTACCGAGCGTCACCGAACAGCTCCTCTACGAAATGGGCGACCCAAAGGCGTACATCACGCCCGACGTTGTAGCCGATTTTTCATCTATAAACCTAGCCGATGCTGGCACCGATAAAGTTCGCGTCTTCGGCATCAAAGGCAATCCGAACACCGAGTTCTACAAGGTCAGCATCGCCTACCAGGACGGCTATAAGAGCGTCGGCACACTTGTCTACGCCTGGCCCGATGCACTCGAAAAAGCCCAAACCGCCGACAAGATATTGCGCCAACGCCTCGACAATCTCGGCCTGAAATTCGACCTCATCCTGACCGAATTCGTCGGAGTAAATGCCACACACGGCCATCTGGCATCTTCCACTTCCGATTCATCATTCGATATTCATAATTCGTCATTTGCCGAGGTCCCCGAAGTACAGCTAAGGATCGCCGTCCGCGGCCCAAACCGTGCCGACGTGGAACGCTTCACCAAGGAGATCGCGCCTCTGATCCTAACCGGCCCCCCCGCCGTAACCGGCTTCGCCGGCGGCCGCCCAAAGGTAGAAGAGATCATGGCGTATTTTCCGGCGTTGATACCCAAATCGTTGATTGAAACGAAAGTAGAAATCGTCGATGCTTAAAGGAAAAACCACCTTGTAAATGAACCACGGGTTAATACCTGTTGGATTTTCGATTAGTTGACCAGAATCTTCGAGGTGTAGTTCGTAACGAAACTGCGGATGAAAGAATCAGTCGTTTTCTTATCCCAATTGTCGCCTTCTTTGTTGATCTGCTGTACAAGTTTCTTATAGTCGTTCGTCTTCTTGAACTCCGCGAACTGTCGGTCCTTGAAAGCCTCATACGACTTGAAGTCAAAACTCTTAGATTGTATAAATTCGCCGGAATCAATTTCAACCAAGATATAGTTCTCAAATGTCGATCCGTAGCCCATATGAACGTAGTTAACCATTTTTCCATAGGGAAGGATCAGAAGTCCGCTGAACCAATCAATCTTTAGTTTTTGCCTTTTTGGCAAAACTTCATCGATTACCGACTTGAAGATATATGAATGTTCTCGCTTCGGATCTTGCACTTTTACTTCCACATCGCGCAAATAAAGGCCCCCACCTGCTATCTCAAAAGTCGCAACGTAACCGCGCCACAATGCAGACGATATGATTCCAGACTTTGGCTTTTTATCCGGGTTCTTCTCAAAGTAAGGATCCATCGGATTCGATTGTAAATCGTACAGCTTTCCGTCAAAGTAGATCTTATCCGGATACTGCGCAGTCGCGAACACCTGGGATGCGAATACACAGATTACGACGGTGGCGAGCAGAACTGGTAGTCGTTTCATAATTTTAACAATCTGATGCTTAAATACGCGGAAATGGTTGTTGTCTCGCGGGTCCCAAAACATTATGCTTTGGACTTTTTCTCCAGGAACTTCGAAATTCCCGTTTTACAATCCTCCGTCATCCTGGCGTTAGCATTGACCTGGGCACCATGTTCGACGGCTTCGTCAAATGTGAGGGTATCGATGTCGTATAGCAGTCGTTTAGTCATTTGGACGGCCGAAGCACTTAGGTTTTCGTACTGTTGTGCAAACTTAAGCAGATCTTCATCGAACGACTCATCATTTAGAATGCCGTGGACCAGGCCCAGCCCGCTTAACTCAATGGCTGGCATTTCGTAACCAAGGGTGAGCGTTGCGAAGGCATCCCTTTCGGGCATGCTTCTTCGTAGCATTGCCGCCACCATTGCAGGCACAAATCCTATCTTTACTTCGGGAAACCCAAACCTCGCGGTTGAATCGGTAATGATCAGATCGCTCGCAAGGGCAAGCCCAAAACCTCCTGCAAGGGCACGACCGCGGATGGCAGCAACAACCGGTTGGCGAACGCGGCGCATAAGCTTGTACAATTCGCCAAGCGATCGGGCATCCTCGAGGTTCTCCTCGTGCGAGGCGTTAGCGATCTTTTGGAGGGCGGATAGGTCGGCCCCGGAGCAGAAATCCTTACCCGCTCCGCGTATCACGATCGCCCGAACGCTTTCGTCGGCATCCGCTTCGAGCAGAGCCGATTTTAATGCAGCGATCAACTCGTCGTTTAGCGCGTTGCGTTTGTCGGGGCGGTTCATTGTTAGAACCCGTATTGGCGAGCCCTCGGCGAGCAGGATATTTTCCATCGTGGTTTACTTGATCACATGGCTGCAGCCTGAAGCCCGATCTGCTCCGCATCGTCATCGGCTATCGTGACATACATCCGTAGCAAAGCCGTGGAAAATGTCTTTCCTTGGGCATCGGTCATCAGACTCTTAGTGCCGCCGCCGCCCAGGCTTCCATGGAGCAGGAAGTTCAGCGAATTGAGGTTTGGTAGCTCGAAACGCTCGACATCGCCCTTCACCATTTCACCAAAATGCTCCTTCACACGTTCGGCCGTCACTTCGCGGACCAGGATCGGATAGATTTCGGGCCTAAGGGCGATAACGCCAACGTTCGCGGTGTCACCTTTATCGCCAGACCGGGCGTGGGCGATGTTTACTAGTTGTACTTGCATATATGGTTACTCAAAAACCAGAAAATAATCCATGTTATCCGGCTTCACAAAATCGTATTGGCCCTTGAGCGAAAATCCGGCCTGCTTCATCTCTTTGATAACGGTGTCGGCGTCCAGGCCGTGATCCGCTCCGTCTCCTCCGCGGTCGATGATGCCAGCCAAGCCGCCTTTCTTCATTGCCGTTCGAAGCTTCTTCATCAGTGCTATAGGCTCGGCGATCTCGTGATATGTTTTTAGTATCATCACGGCATCGACCGAGTTTGCAGCAAGCTTCGGATCATCGGCGGTGCCGAGGATGGTTGTGATATTCGCGAAACCTTCCGACTTTGCCCGTTTGTTTATATGTTCGACAAAGTCTTTGTTTATCTCCACGGCGAAAACCTTGCCGCCGGGGCCGACACGCTTTGCAGCCAGCACCGTAAACCAACCCGAGCCCGCTCCGACATCGGCAACGGCCTTCTTTTCCGTGATACCGAGAATATCCATCACCCGGTCGATCTGAAGATTCTTCGCCCGCTCCGCACCTTCGAATATAGTCAGATCGCCGGTATACGGTTCGCTGGTCTTTCGAGTGGTCTTGTTGTTGGAAGCGGCGGGCGTCGGAGTGGCGGTGGCCGCAGCTGCGGTCGGTTCGAGCGTCGACTGCGTTTCCGCAAAGAACAACGTTGCGAAGACCAGCAGCAGCCAAAGCTTCAGACCGATCAGAGTTACGACGAAACGTTTCATACGACCTCGATATTCAATATCTCGTTTCTAAATATATCATCCGCCACAATATCGACAAGCCCGATAGCCAACGCTCGCTGAGCACCGATCGGCGATGCGGTGAAGAACATCTCAAGAGCGTTAGTTCGCCCGACAAGCCTCGGCAAACGCTGCGTCCCACCCCAGCCCGTTATGATGCCAAGACCAGTTCCCGGATGAGCAAACCTCGCCGCGGGTGATGCAATTCGATGATCGCAGGAAAGACTTAAATCGAGAGAACCGCCAAAACAGTAGCCGTTTATCGCGGCGACAGTCCTCTGCCGCATTTTTGAAATATCTGAAAATAAATTCTGGCCTTTCCGGCCGAAGTTTTTAACCTCGTCACCCGAAAGATCGGCGATCTCGCGCAAGTCGGCACCGGAGGCAAAGCTGCTACCGCTGCCCGTAAAAACTATCTGCTCGTAAGCGCGCGCCTCTCCATGAATGATCTCGTCGAGTTGATCCAAAATGATCACCGAAAGCGGATTACGTATTTCAGGCCGGGTAAACCTGATCAGGAGCGAATCGCCGCATTCAATTGTCTCGAGTTCGTTAGACTTTATCGCCACAGGATTAAATAATATCAATTAGAGATGTCGAGACCAGAATTCAGGATCAACAAAGCTCACCCATGGCACGGCATTACCGCCGGCGATGAGGCTCCGGAAACGGTTACGGTTTTCATCGAGATCGTGCCCCGCGATACAGTGAAATATGAGGTTGACAAAGAAACCGGCTACCTGAAGATAGATCGTCCACAGCAGTATTCAAACGTCGTTCCGGCAAATTATGGATTTATTCCGCAGACATACTGCGGTGAGAACATTGCGGGAATGGCCCGAACGAAGGCTGCTCGAACTATCGAGAAGGGCGACGGCGATCCGCTTGATATCCTGGTTTTATCGGAGCATCACATCCCCCGGGGAGACATCATCCTGAAAGCCACGCCGATCGGCGGATTTTGTCTGATAGACGGCGGCGAGGCTGACGATAAGATAATTGCAGTCCTGAAAGGCGATAAGGTTTTCGAACAGTACACCGAGATATCACAGCTTCCGAAAGGGATTCTCGAACGCTTCGAGCATTATTTCCTAACTTACAAGAGCTTGCCGGATGAGCCCAACGTGTGTGAGATCGCATATTCCTACGGACGTCTCGAATCGCACGAAGTGATCAGGTCCGCACAGGATGATTATCGGAGGCTCATCGCAAACTAATTCCAACATTAACTCTATTATGAAAAAGCTTTATTTCACTTCTTTCTTGCTTATTGCTGTCGCTATCGCATCCGCTTGTGGATCAGGGCCAGCGGGCTCGGGATCTGCGTCGATCACTGCTCCGTGGGATTCAATGAATCTTCCGGTCAAGGAAAAGGCCCGCGTATTGAGCAGTTCCGCCTCTGAGCTGAAGGTCATGCACGAGGATGACAAACCGCCGGTACTGGCTGCGTACCAAGGTGCATTGATCGCAAATGGTTGGCAGCCGGTCGGCGGTAAATCGGAATCTACGAACGCGACCCTGGATTTTCAAAAGGATGGCAAATCGTTGGAATTGCAGATCTTCGACGCTGAAAAGACCGGAGCCACGCTTAAAATGAAATAGCAATTACAGTAGGGCTATCTTAAGGGCTTGCGGTGCCAGTTTCCTGGCGAACGTTGACGAATTCTTCAAGACAAAAACCGTTAACTTCGGCACTGCTTTGAGGAAGATCGTCTTTGCAACGGGCTTTGCAACTTGCTTCGCGGTAAATTTGGTGACCACCCAACCGGCTTCGGCTGCTGAACCCACAACGATCACTACCGTCTTGCCGGCTCCTTTTGCAACCGCGCCGGCAACTGAGGATCCTGAATTATCCGAAGTGGAACTGCTCTGTGCGCTGATCGCGACCGAGAAAAACAGTATCACGCCTATGGGCGACAGATGCTTTAGTAGGTTTTTCATTGTTGGGCGAGGAAGGGCTAAGGTGTGATGCGGCCGAAACTCAGCGGCGGTTCCATTATACCGTTCGCCTGTCGCCTTTGAGAAGCTTTATTTTTGGGGTGATTATCGAGGAAGAATGAACGCTCCGATATGCGGTTCCGCAGTATTGATACAGGTTTGCAGGGCGAGGATCAACGCGTCACGAACGTCTTCCGGCGTGACGATCGCATCGACGAGCCCGCGAGCAGCCGCATGCTTGGCGTCGAGTTCGCGATCGTAGGTCTTGCGCACCTTTTGCATCTCCGCATTTAAGTCGTCACTCGGTTCTTCGCCCGCCGACTTTAGTTTCTCTAACTGCGTACCAAACATTGCTTGAACAGCGCTATCACCTTCCATTACGCCCATGCGTCCGGTCGGTAGCGAGAAAATAAAATCCGGGTCGAAACCTTGCCCTGCCATCGCATAATAACCGGCCCCGCTGGCATGATTGATCGTCAGGACCAGCTTCGGAACCTTTGCGGTCGCCATTGCTTCTACGAATCGGGCACCGGCTCGGATTATCCCGCTGTGCTCCGCATCAGCACCGACCATGAATCCGCTTACATCCTGGACGAATAACAAAGGCGTATCATGACGATCGCAGTTCTCGATAAAGTAGGCGGTCTTTTCGGCGGACTCAGTGTAGACGATACCGCCAAAACGCGGCGGCGATCCCGGTTTCCCCTTCGACATTCCGCGTGAATTTGCGATAACGCCGACCAGTACCCCGCCGATCCGTGCGGTGCCACAGATCATTTCTTTCGCGAAATCAACCTGAAATTCGTCAAGCGTATCCGCATCCAAAAAGGTGTCCAGCACCGCCCGCATATCGTATGGAGCGCGATGATCCTCAGGCAAGATCGAGCAAAGTTCTTCCGGCTTTAGCTTTGGATCTTTCGCTTCGGTTACCGACACACGCGTCGGTTCCTTTGCTGGAAGTTCGCTTACAAGATCACGTATTTTTTCGATGCACGAACGATCGTCCGGCGTGCGATAATGAGCGACGCCCGAGATAGCGTTGTGCGTCATTGCTCCGCCGAGCGTTTCGTTGTCGATAGTTTGTCCGGTCGCCCCTTTGACTAGATTTGCGCCGCCGAGGCCCATGAAACTTGTCCCTTCTACCATCAGGATCACATCCGACAGAGCCGGAAGATAGGCGCCGCCCGCAACGCACATTCCCATTACGGCCGCGATCTGCGGAACCTTCAAATAACGCCGCATGATCGAGTTGTAATAGAAAATGCGGGCTGCACCATACTGACCGGGAAAAACACCGCCTTGATAGGGCAAGTTAACGCCAGCCGAATCGACAAGATATATGATCGGCACGCGATTTCGCATCGCGATCTCCTGTGCCCGGAGGATCTTCTTGATGGTTTCCGGATACCATGCACCGGCCTTGATCGTCGCATCGTTTGCGACGATCACACATTCCCTGCCGTGAACCTTGCCGACGACCGTAACCACCGCCGCCGCCGGAGCCTGGCCGTCATACTCGTCATACGCAACGAGTAATCCGATCTCCTGCGAAAAGCCTCCGGCATCAAGCAGGAGCTCAATGCGTTCGCGAGCCGTTAACTTTCCTTGCGAATGGATCTTATCGATCTTGGCCTCGCCGCCGCCGAGAATCAGCTTTGACTCAAGCTCTCTATACTCGTCGCTAAGCTCTCGGAGCCGTGTAATCTTAATTGGATCAGACATGCAAGATAAAAGTGGGAACCATCCCGCCGCCGGATGAAACATTCGCAAGTTCGGTCGATGAAAGGCGAGTGAAAGCCGCGCCTACTTTGCCTTTAAAGAGCAGCGGGTCAAGGTCAACGAGCTGTTCGGTCATCTCCCAATTCCCGGCGTCGTCGGTGATCATTGGAAATGTTTCCTTAGCGGTTTTCACACGTTCCTGGACTAGGTAATCGCCATCGGCCAGGGCAGCCTGTATCGCTTCATCCCATTCTGACGCGGATGAATTCCAGCCAATATAGATGCCATGGCCGCCGTAATCGTCGTTTGGCTTTAGAACAAGCTTGTGCGAATTCGAGCGTGCCCATTCGACCAGATCGATGTTTTGGCCCTTGTTCTCCGTCGTTTCTTCGCGGAACACTCGAGTCCATGGAATGTGATTCTGGATCGCGGCAACTTCCGCCGAGTTAAAAAGATGGCGGTACCGTTCGTTTGTCAGAACCGCAAAGATCGCCTTCTTATGCACCAGCTTTCCACGAAAACTGTTGACCATGCAGACCGCTCCAGCCCGATAGGCATCCAGCAGAGCGCTTTGTTCGTCCATGATCGGCAGATACTCGTTGACGAGCAGGCGTTTATAGACGATATCGATCGGCTGGCCATCACATGAAAGCCGTTCATTCTTGAATTCCAGCTGCGACGGCGAACATATGATCGATGGGAAGCCGTGCTGTTCGAAATAGTCACGGAAAAGCTCAAATTCCTTGATCGTCGGAAGATCGTCGAGATCGACTATCGCGATCCGCGGTGCTCGTTCGGGTGTTCGACCAAGAAACTCTTCGTAGCAAGATAGCAGAACGTCGAGCATCTTCGAACTGCCTTCGAGGCCGGTGACCTTGTATCGCTCGCCGAATTTCTTCATCACGGGAAGCGATTCGAAGATCTTTGTCGCCGAATCGGCAAACGCGATACCCGCCGGACTTTCGCCGTTTAGTTCTACATAGCTATAGGTATCCTCGGTCAAAAACGAATCAAGGCGTGAAGTAGGTGATACGTGCGAATAACCGGGGTCGATCTTTATCAGATCTCGCTCGATCTCGGTGATACCGAGTTCGTTCAGGATCGAATCGTCCTCGACAGCAGCGTCCTTAACTTTCTGCAGGGCTGAGAAAACCGTTTCGCAAGTCGACTGGATCTTCTCCCAATCGCTGCTCGTCACAAAATGCGGGCGGAGATAGGGCGACAGGCGACGGCCGCCGAAGATCAACTTCGAATTCTCCAATTCGGCATCTAGCATTTGCTGTGATGCCGAAGCAAGTTCGCGGTCGTTCAGAAGTTCGTGGTAATGGGCAACGGCTTCTTTTAGCATTTATTTTGACATGCTCAGGATCTCGTCAAATTCGTCTTTGGTCAGCGGCATGACCGAAAAACGCGGCTGGCGGACGAGATATATGTTCGCGAGCGCGGCATTTGCTTTGATCGCCTCCAGCGTAACCGGCTTTTTCAATGGCTTCTCCGGCGTAAGCTCCACCGCATGCCAGGCCTCATCGGTCGGATCCGGAAAAGCCGCCTTGCTGACCTTTGCGATCCCGACAACTTCCTTGCCGACGACTGAGTGATAGAAGTAAACCTTATCGCCGACCTTCATTTCTTTCAGGAAATTTCGTGCCTTAAAGTTTCTAACGCCCGTCCAGTCGGTCTTGCCTTCCTTTACGAAGTCATCCCAGGAATAGGCCGTAGGTTCCTGCTTAACCATCCAGTAATTAGCCATAATTTTTTATGTCTTGAGAATCAACGCTTTCGAGCCAGAAATTATCATTCTACGAGCCAAATAGAATAGAACTAATCGATCACTTTTTCGCATCCGCTGCTTTCTTGTTTAGCCACTTTGCCCAACGTTCGAGCACCGGTCGAAAAGGCTTGAAGATCTTGGCCCTAACGCTCTTCTCGTTCTGCTTCTCGCTCCACGCACGCAGGTTTTTCTCAGCATACTGCCGGATCTGCGGTTCGAGGGCGGTTCGTTTCACGGAATGCTTCTGAGTCAGGAAATAATGCTGCCCAACGAGCGAAAATAGCAAACCGGCGAGGTTTCCTTTGAACGAGCTCTTGGCCATGAACTTTTTCATGAAGCCTTCGGTCGGCATTAACAACGCTCCCATCGACATCTCGAACCACGGCTGACGATTCCCTTCGCGTGGATGATACAAGCCCGGCAGGTCACCTTTCAGCGGAACGTCGAGATTCTTCAGCCGAGGATCATTAATAAAATCGACGAGCTTTATCTTCTCGACACCGCGGTACTGCTCAATCGGAAGAAAATCCAATATCTTCGCTATCGTTCCTTCGACATCCTTGGGAAGTGCTATCGTCGAAGAATTTTCGACCCGCACCTTTGTTATCTTCGCCGCCTTCTGGCCAGCGGTTTCTATTGCCATACTTTTGTAAATTGTAAATGGTCGCTCGTGAATAGTAAATCCGCCACTCAATTGTGGCGTTGCCGCAACATATCGACGCGATCTCCGACCATCCTTCCGCTTACATCAAACCGCCCGTGCAATGGTTTCCGCCTAATAAGATGCGTGTGGCCGCGATTATACCGGCTTTTTTGGGGATCTTCTGCAGTCCATCGCTCATCGACTCCGAAATAGCAGGGGGGAAGGTATAACGCTTGCAATGAGTACGTGCAGATGAATCAGACCACCTTGGCAAAATCAGTGACAATTTCCGGCGTCGGGCTGCATACCGGAGTTGAGGTCAACATGACCTTGCGGCCAGCGCCCGAAAACACGGGCTACATCTTTGTCCGGACCGACCTCGACGGATTTGAGATACCGGCATCCGTCGAATACATCTCGCATTGCTCTTATGCCACGACGCTTATGCGACGCGGTGTTGTGTTATCCACATGCGAACACTTGCTGTCCGCATTGAGAGGCAGCGGTATTGATAACTGCTTTATCGATCTTGACAACATCGAGATCCCGATCCTTGATGGCTCGAGCGAAGATTTTCTCGAACTCATCGAAAATGCCGGTACCACCGAACAGTCTCTGCCGCGAAGAACACTGGTCGTCAAAAAGAGAGTCGAGATCGATTCGGATGGTCGCAAAATGTCCGTCGAACCGGCCGAGAATTTCGAGATCGACTGTGTCATCGACTTCCCGCATCCTTACATCAATCGGCAAACCTACAAGTTCGTGCTCGACAACGGCTCGTTCGGCCGCGAGATAGCCTCGGCTCGTACTTTCGGCTTTACACACGAGATCGAGATGCTACGAAAGGCCAATCTCGCTCAAGGCGGCTCGCTCGATAATGCGATCGTGCTAACCGAGAACGGCATGCTCAACGAAACGCCGCTCCGTTACGAAGACGAGTTTGTCAGGCATAAAATACTCGACATCATCGGCGACCTCGCACTGCTTGGTATGCCGGTTAAAGGTAAATTCACGGCTGAGAAGAGCGGACACGCGATCCACGCACAGTTGATGAGTAAGCTGCTGAAATCGGAATCGGCATGGGAGATCGCCTAATTCACCAACTCCCAGTCATCCGTGTGGAAAGTTCCCTCTTTATCGATGCGTTGGTACGTATGAGCCCCGAAATAGTCGCGTTGAGCCTGAATCAGATTTGCGGGCAAGCGTTCGGTGGTCATAGCCTCCAGATAACTAAGGGCTGATGCAAAGCACATCGCCGGAATGCCGTTCGACATACAGAAAGTCAATAGATCCCGCAGAGATCCTCTGCCTGTGGCGAGCTTTGAAGCAAAGTTCGCGTCAAGCAAGAGGTTTTCAAGTGCACTGTCCAACGCAAAGGCAGCTCGGATATCCTCAAGCATCGCAGAGCGGATAATGCAGCCGCCGCGCCATATCTTAGCGATCTCGGCGAGGTCGAGTCCGTATCCTTTTTCGTCGGAAGCCGCCTTTAGCAACGATAGGCCTTGGGCGTAGGTCAACACAAATGCCATGTAGAGAGCGTCCCTAAGCTTGTCCTTTTCGAAGTTAGTTATTGGTTGGCAGTTATTAGTTTTAAGTTCGGACGACAAACGAAGCCGTAGCGTTTTGCGGGCAGATACTTGACGCATCGTGACGGCAGAATCGATAGTTGGTACCGGAACTCCGAGATCCATTGCTGCCTGTGATGTCCATTTGCCGGTTCCTTTTTGGCCGGCGGTGTCGAGGATCATGGAGACGAGAGATTTCGCCGTTTCATCGTCCATTTTGGCAAGGACGGTGGCGGTTATTTCGATCAGAAATGAGTTTAGTTCGCCTTGATTCCACTCGCTGAAGATCGCAGAGATGTTCTCATCTGACAAAACTTCCACGCTATTGTTCACGTTTCTGCCTTTTAGGATGTCGTAGGCTTCGGCGATGAGCTGCATCATGCCGTACTCGATGCCATTGTGGACCATCTTTACAAAATGGCCGGCCGAACCCGTTCCTATGTAAGCCACGCACGGTTCGCCTCCGACCTTCGCTGACACGGCTTGCAGAGTTTTCTCGATCCGGTCGTAGTGTTTTCGTTGGCCGCCGGGCATGATCGAGGCTCCGTGCCGAGCACCTTCTTCGCCACCGCTGACGCCTATGCCCATAAAGCCGATCCCTTTTGCGGATAGATCCGCTTCGCGACGCTCTGTATCTGTAAAATGCGAATTTCCGCCATCGATGATGAGGTCATCATCGTCCAGGTGCGGAGCGAGGTCGGCGATAACCTTATCTACTATCGGCCCGGCTGGAACCAGCAGCATTATGTTCCGCGGCGACTCGAGCTTCGAGAGGAATTCGGAAAGGTCGGCTCCTACATCGACCGGCATTCCCGCTCCCTCCGCTAATAGCAGTTCTCGCTTAGACGCGTCGAGATCATAGCCAACACCCCGAATTCCCTGCTCACCAATGTTCAGCAAAAAATTACGCCCCATCGTCCCGAGGCCGATCATTCCGAAATGTGCTTTTTCCATTGCGCGATTATACGTCCGATATGTCCACTTTTACTACTTCACCGATATGTCGATGAAACCGTCTGTTAATGTCCCAAGTGCTTTACAAAAGCGGCTTTCAACGTCTTTTCTATCTCAGTATGCAGCGGGGTCTGGGTATATGGATTTTTCTCGGATTCCTGCATGATGAACCGTGCGCACTTGCCGCACAGGAGATACGCGATCAGCACGCCATGTTCGCGAAAAATGAAAGCGTTTAGTGACAGAGATCGTTGGCCTTTGTAGTTGAGAGACGTGATCTTCTTCCCGCATCCGGGGCAGCCGTCGCCGTCATGCAACCAACGAGACTTTATGGCGCTTCCGAATTGCATTTGCGATTGACGAAACAGTTGATCCAGCATTTCACGAATTTCGGGGTCCATCTTTTTCATAATGATATAGCGTGCTCAAATGAGCCGGTTTGCTATGTTAAGATTTGAAAAAATATCCGTTATGTTACCACTACACGAAGCCATACGCCCGACGACTTTTATCCGTTCGTCCAAACTCAACGATCACCTCGGTCTCGATATAACGCTCGCTACCGAAACCTTCCAGCACACCGGCAGCTTTAAATTCCGAGCAGCCTACAATCTAGCATCGAGCGTCTCTCAAACCGAGATCGTCGCTGCTTCGTCGGGTAACTTCGGCCAAGCTCTCGCTTACGCGTGTAAACTGCTGGATAAGAAATGCACTGTAGTTATGCCCGAAACATCGGCACAGGTCAAGATAGATGCGGTCCGAAGCTTCGGGGCAACTGCCGACCTGATCGATACCAAAAAAGTTGGCCGAAAAGAGCGCGTCAACCAGATCGCCGCCGATAAGCCCAACGCATATGTTGCAAGCGCGTATGATGACGAATACGTTATCGAGGGCAATTCGACGCTCGGTGACGAGCTCGCCGGCCAGGGCTTTGATGCTGTTATCACGGCAGTCGGCGGCGGCGGACTCGTCTCCGGAATGATCAAATCCTTTTGGAGGAATGGTGAACGGGCTGAGATTTGGGGAGCCGAGCCGCAACCGGGAAACGACGCATCCCGGTCGCTCAAAGCAGGCCACATCGTCGCAAACGAGGGAGAGCCGATGACGATAGCGGACGGTGCCCGAACTGTCTCGTTGGGAGAACTGAACTGGGAAATTGTAAAAGACGGAATAACCGGAATAATCGAGGTCCCGGACGAAACGACGATCGAAGCCCTCCGGCATTTATATTCGCTAGCAAATTTGAAATCAGAACCGACAGGAGCTCTCAGCCTTGGAGCAGCTATGCTGGAACGCGGGCGTTTTCACGACAAAAAGATATGTCTCGTGGTCAGTGGCGGCAACGTCGATCCGGCGGTCTATGCCAAGCTTATTTCTTCTTGACCACTTTCGGCGGCACTTTCCGGTAGATGCCCGAAAATGAAACATTCATGCCGCCGCAATTCCCGTTATCGGCAACGATCAGGTATTTTCCCATTGCGAGGCGCATCGTCGCCCTGCAATCGTATTCGCTCTCGCCGTCGGAATATTGCAGCACGCCATTCTTGTGCGGCGCCTTGCCGTCGAGTTCTCCGATGTGGATATTGTCACCAAGTCCTTTCCAGTAGGAATCACCCTTGACGTTAAGAAAACCCTGCAGCTTATTTGGTGTGAAAGTGATGGTACTGGTTGCATATTTCCACTCGCCCGTCCATACACCCTCGGCTGCGTCATGAAGCATCGTTGGAAACTCAAGATCCGCCGTCTTCAGCCACCCAACCGTCACACCGCCTTTTGATGAGGAGAACCATCCGCAAGAATATTCACCAAAGTTCTTGTTCGTGATAACGGTATCGCCCTTGACCACGTAAGACCGCGTTCGACACGACTGTGATGCAGGGCATTTTTCCTGGTCATCGCCATAGAAGTATGTCCGATTCGCGGTCACAAGCCCTATGCCGAACTGCTGCGATTCGCGCGTGAAAAAGCCCTCCCGGCACCAGTTCTCAGGGTTGCCTGCAAGCTGAGCAGAGACCGATGCCGCGAAGGCTATCAGGATGGCGGTCGTTACAAGAAAGGTTTTCATGATCCTGAAGAACGAGTTGGAACCCACAGCTTGCAAATTCGCTTTAGACCTTACCGATCTCTTCGACGAATGTTACCCGATTGATCTCGTGCAGCGTTGAAAGACCCAGAAATACTTTTTTCAAAGCGGACTCTCTAAGCGATGAAAGGCCTTCTTTTTCAGCCTGTCGGCGAATTTCCGAACCCGGACGCCGTTCGATGATCATTTCGCGGATCGTATCGCTCATGTCCAGCAACTCGTGGATCGCGGTTCGACCGCGATATCCGGTGTGGTTGCAGGCATCGCAGCCAACCGCCCGATAAAAGACCACTGTCGGCAGTATATTGGCCCTGGAAAGACCCGATTCGGCCAGTTCTTCGTCAGTTGGCTCATATTCACGTTTGCAAACCGGACAGAGCATTCGGACCAACCGCTGCGCCAGGACGCAGTTCAGGGCCGACACAAAGTTGTAAGGCTCAACCCCCATGTTGATAAAGCGGCCAATAACATCGATAACGTTATTAGCATGGACCGTTGTAAAAACGAGGTGGCCGGTCAACGCGGATTGGATCGCGATCTGAGCCGTCTCTTCGTCACGGATCTCACCGACCATTACCTTGTCCGGGTCGTGTCGAAGAATAGAACGAAGCCCGCGTGCGAACGTCAGTCCCTTCTTTTCGTTAACCGGGATCTGCATAATGCCCTGTAACTGGTATTCGACCGGATCTTCGATGGTGATGATCTTGTCTTCTTCAGCTCGTATTTCATTCAGCGCTCCGTACAGTGTCGTCGTTTTACCCGAGCCCGTCGGGCCTGTAACGAGCACCATCCCGTATGGCTCCTTGATATACAGGCGGAAACGCGCGATGTCCTCGGGGTCGAAACCGACTACATCTAAGCTCAGATTCTTAAACTCTTCAGATATCTGCTCTTTATCAAGAATACGAATAACGCAGTTCTCGCCAAACGCCGACGGCAGGATCGACACACGAAAGTCGACCGTTCGCCCCTTATAACGTACTCGAAAACGTCCGTCCTGCGGGATTCGCCTTTCAGCAATATCAAGTTCCGACATGACCTTGATACGCGAGATCAGCGTTTGGTGGAAGGCAATGTCAATCGGATCCACCTTTTGATACAACGCACCGTCGATACGGAACTTGACCCGCACATCGCGATCGCCTGCTTCGATGTGGATATCGGATGCTCGCGATTCCATCGCGTTGTAGAGTACCGTGTCGACCAGTTTGATGATCGGCGACATCTCCGTGTCGGAGGCCAATCGGTCAAGATCGAGAACCTCGTCGCCGTTCTCCGTTTCCTTGAGCAGCGACATCTTGAAGCCAGAAGCAGCTTCCTGCAGAACTCGCTGAGTCGAATCTCCCTTTCGGAGTACGACGTCGATGGCACCCGCTGTTGCGACGTGAGGTACGATTCGAACGTTGAGTACGTTCTCGAGTTCGTCGAGCCGTTCAAGGTTAGTGGGATCAGCCATCGCGACATGCAGATTATTGCCTTCACGCCTCAGCGGCACGAACTGATTTCTCAGCATCATATCAACCGGCAGTTTCGCGAGCTCATCGATATCGACCGGCGACTCTCCCTCGCCTTCCGGCGGAAGCAGATCAATATAAGGCAGACGGTACCGCATAGCGAGCGCACGGGCCTCGCGTACTTCCGGCGGATCTTTATCGAGAAACTCCGCTACCGCTATTGTTGGCGCGCTGGGCGTGCCGTTTGTTTTGACTTGTTCACTCATTGAAATTATTTCTTGCCGCCCGGCCCGGCCGAGATCATTTGGATGATCGGCAGATAGATGGCAAGCAAGATCGTAATGACGATCGCCGCCATGACCATAAGGATCATCGGTTCGAGAAGTGTAGTAAATTGCTCAAGCCGCACTTCGGCCTCGGCATCGTAGAATGTCGCAACCTCATCGAGCATTTCCCGGAGACTTCCCGAATTCTCACCGATACCGATCATGTCGAGGGCGAGTTCCGGAAGCCAATTTGCCTTATCAAGAGCTTCTGTAAATGGCCGCCCCTCGCGGATCATCGAAGAAACGCCTTGGCTTCGTCGCCGCAATTCCAAATTATTAATCGATTGCGAAGCGATGTCCCAGGATTCAGGCACAGTGATGCCGCCTGAAAGAAGGGTCGAAAGCGACCGGGCGAGTTGAGCCGTTGCCATGTTCCGGATGAGTTGGCCCGCGACCGGGATCTTCAAAAGGAATTTATGCAGCAAGATCTTACCCGACGCTGTCCTGAGCCAGATGAACAAACCCAAACCGCCGATTATCAAGAGCGGAAGCAGCCAGAACGCATTGCTAATTACCGTGTTCGAGAACCAAAGAACCGCGAGCGTGACGCTCGGAAGCGTTTTGTTGGCGGCGAGGCTCTTAAAAAGGTCGGACATGCGCGGCACGATGTACAGCGTTAGGAAACCGACCATGATAACGGCCGCGAAAAGCAAGAATGCCGGGTAAGCAAGGGCTCCGCGAAGCTTTCGCGATACACCGACGCTACGTTTCAAATAGGTTACAAACCGCGAAAGTACGTCATCGAGAGCGCCGCTCTTTTCGCCCGCGAGTATTGATGCCGTGTAGATCTTCGGAAAAAGGCCTTGTGCCTCAAAGGCTTCGGATAATGGGACGCCGCTCTTGATCTTGTCTTCGACATCGGCGAGAACGGCTCGCAAGTTAGCTGAACCAGATCTTGTCTTAAGTAATCCGATCGCCTGCAAAACCGGAATACCGGCCCTTAATAGTGCTGAAAACTGTTGGTTGAAGAGCAAAAAATCTGCCTGTTTGACCTTTCCCTTCTTGCTTCCGCCCAGCGACAAGACCGACGAAAGCCCTTCCGACGCAGAGGAAACCGCGAAGACCTTAAAACCCTCGCTTTCCAACCGCATACGTGCATCCGCAGCCCCGGCGGCTTCGACTATTTTGGTTACGATCTCGCCCGACGGCGTTCCTAATCGGCAGATAAACTCGGTCATAAACTAAAACGCGAACGGACTGATAGCTCGGGAAACCAGCAGTGTTTCCGAAATTATACCACGCCATTTTGTCGTAATGGTTGCAGCAATTTGGCGCGGTGTTTCATTTACTGCATTTCGCAGCTTCTTCATTCGAACGCCTGCCCTATCTGATAATGGCGGTTTTTATGCGACTTTTTGCCAAAACGTCGGACCATCACAACATCAATTGCTATGGATTTGTTCGGGCTGGGGCTTTTAATATGAAATTGCGGATTTATTGCGTTTTTTTAACTCGTGAACAAACTATTTGGACCCACTCAACATCATAAATTTATCTTGCGGATGTTGTATTCATTGCCTAGAATGTTCGTATCATTGAGGTTAAAGATGGGTGTATTTCGATCTTATCGGTCCGGCGGCGCGGCGGTACCGTTTCGTTTTTCTTTACTTACCCTTTTGGTTTTACTACTAACACCTTTCCTAATTGCTCAAGCCCAAACTCCGACGCCTGTTCCGGCCCCTACGATCGACCCGGACGAAGGCCCTATAAGGGTTAAGACGGATCTTGTCACGCTGACGCTAACGGTGACTGATCCATATGGCAGGTACGTGTCCGGACTTACCAAATCGGCTTTTCAGATAACAGATAATAACGAACCACAGGATATTACCTACTTCAGCGATGCGGATGCACCGATCTCGATCGGTGTGCTTTTTGATGTTTCGGGCTCCATGAGCAGCGAAAAGATCAAGCGTGCAAAGAAGGCACTGGAGCGTTTCGTTGCGACAAGCCATCCTTCAGACGAGTATTTTCTAATAGCCTTCAACAATCGTGCCCAGTTGCTGATGGATCGGACCCGCGACGGTGAAGGAATGCTCCGGCAGTTAACACTCGTCCAACCCAAAAATAACACCGCTCTCTACGATGCGGTTTATCTAGGGGTCGAACGTGTCACTCGTGGCTCACATAACAAGCGTGCCATCCTTATTATTAGCGACGGCCAGGATAATTCGTCGAGATACAATTTCGGTGAAGTGCGTCGCCTAATGAAAGAATCTGATGTTGTCACCTATTCAGTAGGTATTATGGATAAGGGCGATGCATCGAGTTCCTACGGAATGCAGGGACAAGCCTTTCTGGACGAGATTAGTTCTGTTACCGGTGGAAAGTCGTTTTATCCTGCGACGGACATTGAGATGGATGAGATCTTTGAGCGGATCGCTCTCGAACTTCGCAATCAGTACTCGATCGGATACACGCCTAAGGACTTTCAGCCAGACGGCAAGTGGCGGAAGGTCAAAACTAAAATAAAACCCCCGCGGGGATTACCGCGTCTAACGGTTCGTGCTCGGGAGGGCTATTACGCGACCCCGACCTCAAACAACCGATAATGCTCAAAGGTTCCGCAAACATGAATAGATCCCTTCTTGCTGCCGCCGTCGCGTCGCTGCTCACGGGCGGCCTTTTGTATTCTTCACTGGATTCGATCGCGTCTGCCCAGGCGAAAATGCCTTCGCCGACCGTGGCCGCTTCGCCTACGCCGACACCTGCCGCACCAAAACTTGGTTCTGCAACACCCACCCCGAATCCATATGCCTCGATCCTTGACCCAGATGAAAAGATCCTCGTAGAAACCGAGCTGGTCAACGTGAACGTGCGGGTTCTCGATCGAAATGGACGGCCGATCAATAACCTCGCTCAAAAAGAATTCAAGGTTTTTGAGGATGGGGTTCCTCAGCAGATCGATTTCTTTGAAAAGGCCGAGGTGCCGACGAATTACGGGATAGTCATTGATAATTCAGGCTCAATGCGTCAGCTGCTGGATAAAGTGGTCGAGGCGGGGAAGGTCCTGATCAACACAAATAAGCCGGCGGATGAATCCATGATCATCCGATTCGTCGGCCGTGACAAGATCGAGATCGAACAGCCCTTCACGGCAAACAAGGCCGACCTTATAGACGCGCTTGATAATCTCTACATCGAAGGCGGGCAGACTGCGATCATCGACGCAGTTTATCTGGCCGTTGAGAATATCGACGAATACGAAAAAAACCAGAAGGACGGAGCACCAAAACGACGAGCCCTCATCCTCGTGTCGGACGGCGAAGATCGGAACAGTTACTACAATGAAAAGCAGCTTTTCGAATTGCTTCGGGAATCCGAGGTGCAGATCTACGCTATCGGCTTTATCGATGAACTTAGCAAAGAGGGCGGGTTTATAAGCAAGAGCCCGCGAGACAAGGCTAAAGCTTTTCTTGAAAGAATCGCGACTGAATCCGGCGGCAAAGCATATTTCCCGGCAAATGCTGCCGCCCTTCCCGACCTTGCACGGGAGATCTCGAATGAACTCCGAACACAATATTCGATCGGCTATATTCCGTCGAATGACAAGAAAGATGGTACCTATCGAAACATTAAGGTACAGGTGAATGACGGGCCGAACAACGAGAAGAGAATCGCTGTAACCAGAGCTGGCCGGGTTGCCGAGGGAACTCCAACTGCCAAGCCCTCAGCGACGCCCGTAAAAAAATAGTATCTTACAGAATCTTGCAGCTTGGCCGTCCGCAAAAGCGGGCGGCTTTTATTTTGTGGGAGCACAAGCAGAAAACATTGCTCGAAACGCGGCTTCAACGCCGGCTAGCTTTTGTGGCTTAACCCCGATTCGAAACTCGTCGACGCTTTGGTTTAACTTTCCGCTTTTCAATGTTATGGTTCCGGGCTTCGAGGTAAATCCAACGCTGGCAAATCGACGACCACGATAAGCAAACTCGGATGAAATTAAACTCTCAGCCACAACCTGAGAGAGGTCGATCGAGTATTTCTTCGAACGATAGATCAGTGAGGAGCCACCCGAAAAACTGTTCGAGCCGTAATCGCCGGTGGGAAAGCCAGCCATGCCTTGCGCCGGTGGGACCGACTGGTCTGGCCGAAAGTCCATCTCCGTAGTAACAATCCGAATGTGAGCCTGGCAGCCTTTTATCGCCACTTCCGATATCACCCTCGAACTCTTTTCCAGAGCTTTCTCGAGTTCCTTTCCGGCCTTTTGAATCTCCGCGTTTTGCGCAAACGTAGAAAACACTCCAAACGCAAAAACTAAGATTAAAATCAGCGTGTTCTTCATAAAACCTCCACGGAAATTATTCAGGCACTGATCCCGAGATCTTCTTGCGGGTCGTTTCGCCTGTTTTCAGGACTGGAATTCCATCATCCACTTCCTCATGCGGACGCGGAATGACATGCGTAGCCGTCACCGTTCCAACACGACGGGCGGCCGCGGCTCCCGCGTCAACAGCTGCTTTGACGGCACCAACTTCTCCCCGAACAATAGCGGTGACCAGCCCCGCATCTATACGTTCGTAGCCGACCAATGAAACATTAGCAGCCTTGACCATCGCGTCCGCGGCTTCGATCATGGCAACCAGGCCAAAACATTCAACCATTCCAAGAGCTTGCATAAGACGGTACCAATTCTAACGCTGTTGAGTTGCGATAACCAACCCTCTCGGGGTTTTTAACGCTGCGGGCCTCAACCATTGTGACCCGATGGCATTTACTTCCACAAGACCGTAAAAAGGACAACTAAGGCGGCAAATATAGCTATTACAATGGTTACCAGCACAAGCAAGCCCCCAGGCGATTCATCCGCTCCTTCCCACGTAAACTCCTTCGATCGTTTACGCTGACTAACACGGGCCTTCCGACGTTCGGCCGCTGCTTTTGCCAGTTTCTTATCTTCTTCTTCGTCGAATTTGAGCTTCTCAGCAAGTTCATCCAGGGCCGCCTGAGTTTTCGCATCCGGAGCTTCGGACTCGGCGAACGACCTATCTTCCGGATTCGCTGCACTCTCAGTGGACAAAACCTCTGAGACGGGTACGCCGCAGTTGTAACAATAGGCGGTTCCTTCGCGGACATCGGCGCCGCAGTTATCGCAAATGGCTTTTTCTACGACGGTTTGCGGCATCAGACTGTTGCAAAGACCTCTTTCTCATCACCAAGATCGCGGGCGGACGGCGTTATTATAGTTTTCTTCGATACGTATATCTTTTCTCCAGCATTGACCGCCCTTCTAACATCGTCCTCACTAACAAAATCAACAGTCGCGATCGGAACCGGTTTTTGAACCGCATTTTCTGGCGTTATCTCGTGAACCACGGCCTTTACCTCCGACAGATCCACCGGTTTGGGCACTTCTGGTTCAGTAACCTGCTGGTTAAACTTTAGGCTGAGAAAGCTATCGACTATCGCCGCAATATCTTCGCGACGCGGTACTTGCTTCTTCCCACTCGCCTGAACTATGGAAGGGCTCGCATCGGTGGTGCCTCTGGCACCATTAATGGGTTTCGTCTCAAACGCAACCCGCTTAATATCCATTAGGTGCATCGGCGAAATGTTGTCAGATGTTACGTTCCCGCCCCACGAACCGCAGCCCAACGTCATAGACGGCGCAAGGTCGGTGGTCAATCCGATAGCTCCATGGGTCGTGGGCGAATTGATGATCACCCGTGCCGCCGGCATTTGTTCGCCGTACCGGATCGCGGCCGACCGGTCCTGGGTATGCATCCCCGCTGTGTGCCCCATACCGCCGAACTGCAAGATCTCCTGACATCGGGCTGCTCCCTGTTCAACTCCGTCAACGACAAAAAACGCCAGCGTAGGTGACAGCTTTTCGATCGACCAAGGAAAATCACGTCCTACTCCGCCGCAATCAGCAATAAGACAGCGAGCATTCTCCGGAATGCTGACACCTGCAAGGTTAGCAATGTACGCCGCCGATTTTCCCACAATACCGGCGTTCAAGGTGCGCTGGGGCGTGAGCAGCACTTTAGCAACAGCTGCAGCCTCGGAAGAATTAAGAAAATGTGCTCCTTGACGACGAAACTCATCTCGAACTTCACGCTCTACCGGAGCGTCAACTACAACCGACTGCTCCGAAGCGCAGATAGTTCCATTATCAAAGCACGTGCCGGTCAGAATATCAGCTACGGCCTTGCTGACATTAGCCGACCGCTCAATAAATACCGGAACATTTCCAGGACCGACACCGAAGGCAGGTTTTCCGGAAGAATAAGCCGCACGGACGAGCCCTGTTCCGCCGGTTGCGAGGATCACGGCGGTCTTCCTGTGCTTCATCAGCGTCTCAGTACCTTCTATTGTCGAATTGGTGAGACAAATGATCGAGTTGCCCGGCAGGCCAGCCTTCTCGCCTGCCTCACGCATGATGCGGGCAGTTTCAGCTATACATTTGGCGGCTGATGGGTGAGGAGAAAGAACAATGGTGTTACGAGACTTGATGGCGATGATTATCTTGTATATCGCCGTCGAAGTGGGATTTGTGGAGGGAATGATCGCGGCGACTACTCCCCGCGGGCTCGCGATCTCGACAACATTCCCGCTATCGCTAACCACACCGACGGTTTTGAGATCGCGAAAATGATTCCAGACGTCCTCGGCAGCAAAGCGATTCTTTTCCTTCTTATCTTCCGCCTTGCCGAATCCGGTTTCTTCATTGGCGAGGCGACCGAGCCGCTCGGCGTTAGCCAAAGCCACCGCCGACATGGCGTCGCAAATCGAGTCAATGGATGACTGATCCATCTTGCTGACAGACTGAAAGGCAAACGACGCGGCCTCAACCGCGTCGCGCGCTTCCTGCTGAGCTATCAGGTCTTTGTCCGTCATCTATCAGAGTAGAGGCCTAGCGAGTTTTAGTTTTGCTGCCAGACGAAGCATCAGTACCTGTCGTAGCTCCACCCTGGCCGAGTTGCTTTGATCCGCCCTGAAGCGCTTTTTCATCCGGGCTTAGGCCAACCGCTCCGCCCTTAGGCAGCACGCGTTCAACCTCTGAATGCGGTCGCGGGATGACGTGAACACTGATCAACTCGCCCACTCGACGAGCTGCCGCGGCACCCGCATCTGTCGCAGCCTTAACCGCTCCGACATCGCCACGCACGAAGATAGTCATGTATCCTGCGCCGATATATTCCTTGCCGATCAGCTTTACATTGGCCGCCTTGACCATTGCGTCCGCGGCCTCGACTCCACCGATGAAGCCCTTTGTCTCGATCATTCCCAGTGCCTCTAAGCTCATTGAATCGTCCTCTCTAATTGGATTGCTCTAGAGATATTATAATAACTGAGACGCGATGCCAAAACGCGCTGTAAATCCAAGGGAATCAATTGACACACCGCGCCTAGGAACGATATATTTCAACCATAAGGCGCTTCGGTTTTAGCTCGGTCGAAAAAGCACATTAATGTCCTTAACTCTAGGTGAAAAATTGCGGCAGGCCCGCGAAGAGCGAGGGTTTACACTCGGTGACGTGGCGGAGCAGACGCGTATCTCGTCGCTTTACCTGGAATCGATCGAGAATGACGACTATCGCATCTTACCCGGCGGCATTTTCAATAAAGGCTTCGTAAAGTCTTATGCAAAATTCGTCGGTATCAGCGAAACTGAGGCCCTGAATGATTATTCTGCTTTGATCTCATCTTCGGCGAAGCCTGAGGAAGAGGATTCGGTCAAGGTTTACCGCCCTGAAGTCCTTACGGATGATCGTGCGTCGTCTTCGATGCTCCCGACCGTTATTCTGGCGGCGGTCATATTGGGGCTGATGACGGCTGGAATTCTATTTCTGGTCAATTACATTCGGCAGCCACAGGAACCAGCTCCTGTTGCGTCGAATACTAAACCTCAAACAAATTCCGCGGCTGAAACGCCGGCCGAGCCCGCCCCACCCGCAGGTGACGCTCCTACGATGGCAAACCTAAAGGTTGAATTTAAAGCACTTACCGAAGCGGTATCGCTTACTTCGTCAAGTGACGGCAAAAACGCCAGTAACCTTGTGGCTGCGGGATCCAGCGTTACCTTTGAACCACGTGAGAGTCTGAAACTGAGTTACTCGCGATCACTCGCTAATGTCGTCGGACTGACTATCAACGGCAAGTCGATAACGCTTCCGGCACAACCGTTAATTCCGCGGCGAAATACCATCGAATTTGAAATAAACAAGGACAATCTCGAACGGATCTGGACGAGCGGTGCGATCTCGAGCGAGGTTCCCGCGGCATCTCCGCTGCCTGCGGCAAATACGGAGGTACCGGCGAACACCGCGTCCACGCCGCCGCCAACAAACACGGCTCCTGCAACTCCGGCGACGACGCCCGCATCGACCCCGGCACGAACGCCGACGCCACGGCCTGCAACGCCTGCAAATACGGCGACGAACGCGGCTCCGAGGCCGACGGTAAACCCGAGGCCCGCAACCACGCCGCCCGCCGCTCAGCCGCGGCCGGCTGGTAACAACTTGCCGTGATTAGTCCGGCTAAGGGTTTGAAAGTATAATATAGTGTCCGCGAGGAAAACTTGCGGGCATTTTTGTTTAAGAGAACAGAAAAAATGGACATCACACAGATCAACGAAGGCCTGACATTCGACGACGTTTTGCTCATACCCGCCTATTCCGAGGTGCTTCCGGGCGAGGTCGATACGCGCACGCAGTTT
This sequence comes from uncultured Chloracidobacterium sp., assembly GCA_964410495.1. Classification (GTDB taxonomy): domain Bacteria; phylum Acidobacteriota; class Blastocatellia; order Pyrinomonadales; family Pyrinomonadaceae; genus OLB17. The sequence continues at coordinate 2,522 of CAYPGP010000028.1, read as the reverse complement.
TCGCGAAATATCTCGCTGAATATCCCACTTTGCTCGTCGGCAATGGATAAGGTCACCGAGGCGGCTCTCGCGATCGCACTTGCTCAACAAGGCGGGATAGGTGTGATCCATAAGAATTTTTCGATCGCCGAGCAAGCCGAAGAGGTCGATAAGGTAAAACGCAGCGAATCGGGCATGATCGTTGATCCGGTGACGATCGGGCAACACAAACTCGTCTCGGACGCCCTTGCGATCATGGAACGCTACAAGATCAGCGGCGTTCCGGTCGTCGATGATGGGGGCTTGCTTGTCGGTATCATCACAAATCGAGATCTGCGGTTTGAAACGCGTTTCGACATTCCTGTTTCCGAGATCATGACGCCGCAGCCCCTAGTGACCGTTCCAGTCGGCACAACGCTCGACGAAGCCAAAGTCAAGCTGCAAAAACACCGCATCGAAAAGCTGCTCGTCGTCGATGAGAACGGCCATTTGAAAGGCCTTATCACGGTCAAAGACATACAAAAGGCGATCAACTTCCCTCTCGCCGCAAAAGACGAACTTGGAAGGTTGCGATGCGCCGCGGCGATCGGTGCGACTGGTGATTATCTCGAACGGGCGGCCGCTCTCGTGGAAGCACGCGTTGATGCGATCGTCATCGATACTGCCCATGGGCACAGTTCACGTGTGATCAGTGCGGTCGAGCAGGTAAAACAGCAATTTCCGCAGATCGAGATCGTCGCCGGAAACGTCGCCACTGCTGACGCGACAAAAGCCCTTATCTTCGCGGGAGTTGACGCCGTTAAGATCGGGATCGGCCCGGGTTCGATCTGTACCACCCGCGTCGTAACTGGCGCCGGCGTTCCGCAGATAACCGCGATAAACGAGTGCGTTGAAGCCGCAAAAGGCACGGGTGTTCCGATCATCGCGGACGGCGGCATAAAATTCTCGGGCGATGTCGCCAAGGCGATAGCCTCTGGAGCGGATTCGGTCATGATAGGCTCGCTTTTTGCCGGAACAGAAGAAGCTCCCGGCGAGGTCATTCTCTTTCAGGGCCGCAATTTCAAAAGCTATCGCGGCATGGGCTCGATCGGTGCCATGAAAAAAGGCTCCAGCGACCGCTACGCCCAGGAAGGCACCGTTTCGGACGCCAAGTATGTCCCCGAAGGAATTGAAGGCCGCGTCGCCTACAAAGGCACCATCGCCGAAATGGTCACCCAACTCGTAGGCGGCCTCCGCTCCGGCATGGGCTACACCGGCTGTCGAAACATTCACGAACTCCAAAACAACGCCCGATTCGTCCGCATTACATCTGCCGGACTGCGAGAATCTCACGTTCACGATGTGATCATTACAAAAGAGGCCCCAAATTACCGGCTGGAGTCGTGAAACGGTCTCGTACGATTACTGCAGTAAAACAGGTGAAAATCGGGTTAAAAAAACGTATCCTTTAGACAATTTAGGCACAACTTGGGTCATTTTGGCTCAAATTTGTTGATTTGAAGTGATATCGCGCCTCGCTGCGCCTATGGCGCCTGGACTAGTTTCGGCGATCTCGCCCCTTCGGCTTCCACCGCTTCAACCGAACCTCACATTTCATAATGCGAGGGATTTACGTCTTGCATTCTGCATACTGTTGCATATATAGTACATGCATCGAGGTGAGAATGATGTTAGGTAGATGGGAAGAGTTTGAGGAAGGGCCGACGGTGCCGCGGTCGGTGCGGATGCATGTGACGCTGAGCCCGCGGTGTGTGCTCTATTTGAATAAGAACGTATTTCAGCAGTTGGGCAAGCCGAAATTTGTTCGGCTGTTGTTCGACCGGCTCAACAGCACGATCGGCGTGCTGCCGACGAACCACGAAACGAAGAACGCTTTTCCAGTAAAGGAAAAAGGCAGGTCTCGCGACAAGATCATCTGGGCGTCGCCATTTTGCCGATATTGGGGGATCCATTTCGAACGCATCCGGGCGTTTGTCGATCCTGAGATCGATCAGGACGGGATCCTTCGACTCAGTCTGAGGAATACCGTGGCGGTGGCACGCCGACCAAGAAAGCAGCAGGCTTGATCAACCTGCCGCCGCTAGCTGCTCGGTTGCTGATTCCCAGTCCTCGTACAGGGAGCGAATTTTTTCTTCAGTTTCTGAAAGCTTTGCGGTTACTTCGGATAGGCGAGTGTAGTCTGCTGCTACGTTTGGATCAGCCATTTGGGCGGTCAGATCTTCTGCTCGGCTTTCGAGAGTTGGGATCTCGGATTCGATCTGTTTGATACGCTTTTCGAGCTGGAGGATCTGGTTCTTGGAAAGCGTTGATGAATTATCCGCAACCGAAGACACGCTAGCTACGGGCCTTGTTTCCGCCTTCTCTGCCGGTCGCCCGTTACCTGCAGACTGCCTGGCCACCTTCCAATCGTGAAATTCGGTGTAGTTGCCGTTGAAATCGAGGACCGAACCGTCGGCTTCAAACGAGAGCATCTGCGTGGCGATGCGATCAAGGAAAAAACGGTCGTGGCTCACCGTTATAACGGTACCGGGATATTCGTCGAG
>CAYPGP010000027.1:0-54610 GCA_964410495.1 uncultured Chloracidobacterium sp. | reverse complement strand
TCACCGAACCGAAAGAATTCAGATTCAACCCAGTACACCCCGCGATCGGCGAAGCCCCATCAAGGAACGAAACAGTCCCCTGCGGAGTCCCGGACCCCGGTGCCACAGCCGTCAAACTCGCCGTCAACTGCACCGTGTCGCCGTAGACCGAAGGGTTCACCACAGGCTGAACCGTCGTCTGTGAGTTTGCTTTGCCCACCGTCAACTGGAACGTCGCGAGCGTCTGTGCCCCGCAGTTGTCGGTCGCCCTTATCGTGATCGTATGCACACCGACCGGGCCGGCGTTCGAGATCTGTACGACTCCAGCGGCATTTACCGAGACGTTTCCGGTGAACGTTCCCGTCGATTGCACCTGAACACTCGTCACCGAACCATTGTCCGTCGGCCCCGTCGCCGGGTTCACGGTTATTCCGCTCTGGCCAAACGCCACAGTTGCCGGATTATTGTAGGTGAGCGTGGGTGAAGTGTTCGGCGTCACCGTCACCGTCAGCGGCACCTCGGTAAACAAACCGCCGCCGTCCGTCACACGAAGCGTGAACGTCGCGGTCGTCGCCCCACACGCCGCAACGACATCCGCGAAGACCTGTCCGGTTCCGTTAGGATTGATGCCTGCCGAACCCGCGTTCGAATCGGTCAAAGTAACAGTTACGCCATTTACGGTCGCGGTACTACCGGCGTTGACCGCCAAAGTCAGATCGCCAACCGGCGTCTCAACGTCCCCCGCGGTCGCTACCTGAGAATTCGCCGACGGCGAGCCCTCCTGTCGAGTCGTGGCCGCCGCAGTCAGCGTCGGCGGCGTGTTCTGAATTTCATATGCACCGATGTCGGAATTATCGCCACCCACTGCGGGAGGAATAGACGGATTATCGTTCGGCCGAGGTTCCACACGTTGGTCGACTCCTCCGTTTGAAAGGGTTGACGTTACCGCGACCGCACCGCCGCTTCCGACCGCTGTGATTTGCGGTATATTCTGGCCGCCTAGTGATCCTCCGAAAGTGATCGTGAAGGTGTTCGCAGCCTTTGTAACCGATGTCGAGCCGCCTGCTCCGCCAATCGTAGATAGCGCGTTCATCGCCGACTCAACCGCCCCAGAAGCTGCATTGAATGCCAGAGGAGCCGTGGTTGACCCGTTGAAGGTAAGCGTGAAGGTTCCGCTCGATCCGGTAACGGTCGCCTGCTGACGTTCGGACGGTGCAAGGCCCTTGTCATAAGCAAGGCTGGCTCCGCCGCAGGATGGATGAGGAACACCCGCGTTAACACAGACGGCATGAGTCGCAGTCGGGCCTCCGTTGTTGGTGAGCGGAGCAATTCCCGGAGCCAGAGGAGATGCTAACGTTCCGGTCTGGTCCGTAGCCGTCCCGAAATTACTTGCCGAACAAGCCGCCGGACAGCTACCGATCAGGTTAAATCCACCCGACGCAAAGGAGCCGGTTCCCCCTTGTCGAACATCCGGGACCAAATTATTCGCGACATTACCCGCGATGATCGAACTTCGGACGGTTAAAGTGTTCGGCGTTACAATGCCCTGGGCGAGTACGCCGCTGGCGTTGGTCGGATCGTTAGGCGCGGAATTGTTCGTTATCGTGCTCGAGGTGATCGTTCCGCTGCCGTACAGCGTAATTCCACCACCCCGATTGGTTACACCCGTCGGAAGCGAATTACCGCTGATCGTCGAGTTGGTTATATCCAGTGAGCCTGCGGCCATCATGATACCGCCCGCTGCATTGCCCGCGATAGTCGAACTATTGATCACAACGGTTATTCCCGTCAATGGAGCTGTGCCAATACCGGGCCGGTTTACCTGGTTTCTGATCGTGCTGAAGTTGACGGTAAGCTGGCCAAAATTGTAAATACCATGACCGTCGTTGCCGTCGATAACGACGCGATTAAGTGTTAGTCCTCCGCCGTTTGAGATACCAGCACCGCCGGACAACTCGTAACCGCCGGTCAGCGTAAGATCATTGACCGTGACGACACTCGGGCTAAGGGTATTAAGAATTCCAGAATCGCCATCGCCCGTAAGCGAGAGCACTCCGGCACCAGGCCCCTGGATCGTCATGTCTCGAAGGACCTGGATCGCTCCACTCGTAACAGGAATCGAGCCCGTGACCGGGGGGGCGAACGTGATAGTAGAACCAGAACAGGCCTCAAACACCGCACGCCGAAGGCTGCCGACGCCGTCGTCTAGGTTATTCTGAACCACTGGATCGACAACGCACGGGTCGTCGTTCGTGATAGTAAGGACTGCGGCCGTCACGACGCCCTCAGCTCGTTCGGCCTCGTATTCGGAACCGTCGGGCCGCAGTACGGTCGTGGAACCTATAGTCAGGTTCACGGTTTCATCCAATTCAAAATTCGGATCGTTTACGATCGGCACATTGACCGTCTTGGTGGGCCCTTCACCGTCCGCGAAGGTTACCGTACCATTCGTAGTCCCGTAATCTGCCGGGGCGGTCGCTGTTTCGTCGCTGGTCGAGAAATTGGCCGTGACCTGACCTTCGGTCCCGCCGGAACGCGTGATCGAGATCACCGCATTGCCGCCTGCGACATTTTCTGCCACCGAGTAAGCGGTTGATGTAAAGATCAGCGTACCAGCATTACCCGCCGTTACCGTGTAGCACTGCGAGAATTCGCTCGTGTTGCCGTTGGCATCTGTTGCAGTCGCAGTTATGACCTGACCCACTGCCAGCGATGCGGGACTGAAGAGGAACGTACCGGTGTCGCCGCTGCCATTAGTCGAAAGCGGGCCGACCGTTCCGAGATATGTCTGACCTTCGCCGTTGCCTGATCCGTCGCACGACGTATTTGTATAGATATCGATCAAATATCCATTTGTATTCGGCGTCGTATTCAAGGTTCCACGGATGGCTCGCGTCGAACCCGAAACATAGGCGGACGTAATTACGGGGAAGTTTTGGAGGTTATTCGAACCGGCGTCAGGATCCTGATCATCGTTCGCGGTAACACCTCCAGGGCCGAGGTCGATTCCTAATCCCCCGTTTGCGAAGATCGAATTGCCGCGGATCGGGTTGTCGACCGCGCCGTTCATATCGATCACGACGCCATGAATGCCATTGTTCGCAATGATATTTCCCTGTCCTGGAAGTACTCCGCCGATCTGATTGCCAGATACGGCTGAGCCTCCATTTACGATGACACCGAAAATGTTATTTCCGAGTGCCGTCGAACCGTTGGCTCCGACACCAATGAAATTGCCATGAACAATGTTTCCAGAGGTATTGCTGTCAACGATGCGAACACCTATGCCATTATTGCCCGCTAATACGTTCCGATGGGCAGATGTTGATCCACCGATCGTGTTGCCATTTGCGCCTCCCGAAATCGTCACACCGTTTCCAGTATTTCCACGATCGAGCAGTCCGGTTCGGTCTGTTCCGAGGTAGTTCCCTTGAATCTGGTTCCCAACCGCCGACGGAGCACTGATAATAACGCCCGCGTCACATCCGTTCGCCGAAATGAGGTTCCTGTCCGCTGGGGCAGTTCCGCCTAGTTGGTTATTCGGTCCATCTAGAGCGACGCCGTAGCAGACGTTGCCGCTGGCCGTGTCGCCATCCGGCTCGAGACCGATGAAGTTACCGCTGATGCGGTTAGTACCGACATCCGATCCTTCGATAACAATTCCGTTATCAAACCTTGTTATCGAGAGTCCGCTAATCTGAGAATTGCCAACGAGAGAGTTAAGCGCGAAGCCCCACGTGCCCGGAGGCGCCGAGTTTCCGTCGACGCGTATCCTTATCACCGCATCGTTTCCAACCGCAAGAGTATTTGCTTGAGCTCCTGTCTGAGAATAGCCATTGATGACCATTTGAGTCGTCATCGTCGGCAATTGCGATGTCGGGGATATCGTACAGACGTTCGTACCGACATTACATCCCGAATCCGACGCAACGGGAATGTTGAAATTAACGGTAGAAACGTCGGCGTTAACGTTCGCCGCGTTGATCGCCTCGCGAAGCGAACACCCATTTCCAAAACCAAGCGGCAGACAGAAGCCGTCGTTGGTGTCGGCAGTGGTGTTGACTACGAGAGTGGTCGGTGGTGCATCATCGTTGGTGACGGCTCCTAATCCCTGGCCGTCGAGCACGTTAGCACCGGTCACGTTCGTGACGTTCACGAAGAAAGTCTCGTTCGCTTCGTAGGCAGTGTCACCGTTGACCGTGACTGTGAAATTATACGGGCCGCTTGAACCGGCGGGGATCGTTTGGCCGGTTAGCGATTGGGCGACGTAGTCGTTGTCTTCGCTTGCCGGGTTGTCGTCCTGAGCAGTGCCGTCAGCGGTTGCGATATCAAATGTCACACCGCCTGCGGGGGCTGCGGAAGAAAGATTGACGGCGAAAGTAAAAGTCGTCGCTCCTGCGTTTCCTTCACTTGCGGTCACATCGGTTATCGTCAGGTCTGGGAGCGGCGGAGCAACCGCAGTCAGGACGACGTCGTTACCGGGAGCACCGTTGCCTTGATACGAAATAGTTGCGTTGAGGGCGGAGCCGAGGAAGTTGGTGATAACCGCACCTTCGGCGAGGCCGTTGAAGGTTCCTGTGATCGCATCGCCGCCGTCGTTGGTAACGATGGTGAATGTCTGGCCGATGGTCGGCACAAAGCCATTGAATGCAGCCGTGGTAAGCGTAGCTCCCCCGAGGTTTACGGTTCCCGTCACGTTTAGCTGATCGTGATTATTGGCCGCATTTCCGGGGGTTGTCCCACCGATCTCGATGTCGAAGTTTGAGCCGGAATTGAAAGTGACTGGACCGCTATTCAGGATACCCGGACTGGTTCCGGGGCTGATCGCCGAACCGCTCTGCATGTTCGCCCCGCCACTCGTCGTCACACTGCCGGTTCCGCCGATCGTTGTGCCGTTTAGTGCCTGAATGGTATTCGCGAGGATGTCGCTTCCGCCGGCGACAGTATTGAACCGCCCACCAGAGAGCGTAAGCGTAAAGCCGCTCGAATTAATATCGTTGGTTCCAACCGTTACCGTATTTGCTTCGTGAAGGTTCTGTAGATTTGACGATGCCGTCGTGATCGTCACCGCATCCATCTCGATCGTTGTGCCGAGCTGACTCGACAATTGAAGCGTGTTCGCGAGCACATCAAGAACGCCTGCAGTTCCATTGCTGTTGATCGCTCCGGTTCCGGAAGCGAGATTAAGGTTCGCTATCGAAGGGCCGTCGGTTACGTCGATAGGCGACGCTCCCGAGAAAGAGATCGTACCGGTATTCGCATCGCCGATGTTCATCGTTCCCGCTGTGATCCGGTCGAGCTCGGCGTCCGTCAGGCCAAGTTCGGTGCCGCTGTCGGCGCCGCCCAGGTTGATGAGTCGGCCGTTTGTTAGCTGACGCAGGGTTACGCTATTTGAGCCGGCGCTGATCAGGCCCGCGTTCAGTACCATCGAGTCGGCGATCAGCGTGACGCTGCTGTTGGCCGCGGATCCGATGTTACCGCCGCCGCTGTCAGAGACGATGCCAAATCCGGTACCGGCGCCGGTTCCGGTGATCGAAGCCGAGCCGTTAGTACCCGGAACTATCTGCGACGGACACGTATCAGCACAGTTAAGGAAAACACCGTGCGAATTTCCACCGCCCGTTCCATTAACGCTGATCGATCCTGCACCACCCGATAGGATCCTTCCGTTTCGGAACAACTGTACACCATGGCTGTTTGAACCCGGCCCGCCATTGCCCGTTACTGTAACGGTTCCGGTTCCGCCCGAGGTGATCGTACCGGCTCCCTGATGAGGGATTACGCCCACGTTTCCACCCGCGGCGTTGGTACCGCCGGTGCCTTCGACGATCACGTTTCCGTTGCCGCCGGAAGTAATTGTGCCGTTTGCGATCGGAATAACCCCGTAGTTATTGGCCGTCGTGCCCGCTCCGCTGAAGCCGCGAACGCGCACATTGCCCCCGATCGATGTAACGGTAGAATTGTTGATCTCGACCCCATGCGCGTTAGAGCCCGCGTTGCCGGTACCGGTCAGGTCTGTGGTGATTACACCCACCGTCGAACCGCCGCGTACTGTCGAGCCGTTTTCTATCCTGATGCCCGTATTCTGGTTGCCGCCACCGCCGCCGCGACCGTTGAGCGTGACCACTCCAGTTCCGGTCGAGTGCACGAGGGCTCCGGACATGAAGATGCCGTTCACGTTATCGCCGGTCGAGACAGGTTGCTGATTACCGTTCAACGTGATGGGGCCGTCTACGGAGTTGATACTTGAACCTGGGGCAAGCGAGACAGACCGTCCGGAGTCGAGCAGAACAAAACCGACACCGGATGTCGAAAGGTCGCTCGCAAAAGCCGTCATGAATATGCTGTTCGTCGCAAACGCAGAGAAATTACGGCCCGACGCAAGCGTCACCGTTCCGTCGATCGATATTTGGTTAAAGCGAGCGGCCGCGCTACCGAGCGTAACCGACGAGGTGAGATCGGCCACCGCGTTTACGAGGAGCTGATCAGAAACGTTTCCACGATTTATCGTCAGCGAGTTTGTCGGGTTTGTGAAGTCGGTGGTCTCAAATGTCGCTCCGCTCAAACGTGAGATCGTGTTCCCCGACGTACCATCATCGCCGAGTGTTGCTGTGTTGACGACCGCCGGCAAGTTGAAGATGACATCAGCGGCCGTTCCAGTGTTTGAGATCGGCTCGAGGCCAGTATAGGTGATCGTGCCGAAATTCGACATTGCGACCGTTCCGTCGCCGTTGGTCGCTCCGTAACCGTAAGTTACGGTTCCCTGGTTGCCGCCGACGATGTTCAGAGCATCGTCATCGCCCGGATCGCCGCCGTTAAAGAACAAACCTCCGGCCGGAATAAAGTCGCAGCCTGAAAGGTTTACCGTCAAGGTGTCGTTGCCGAGAAGAGTATTGACCGTGATCGAACCTGTGACCAGCGACGCCAAAACTGTCTGATTCAAGCCGGTTCCGGAATCGCTAATTACGATCGTATCGGGCGCGGTCGTGCAGGAGATGGTGATGTTGTCATTCGACGTCCCACCATTAGTGTCCTCGATCAACAGATTGCCGCCGCTGACGGTTACGGTCGTCTCCGCTGCGGGAGCTTCGTACGCGCCGATGTCTACTGCCGAGCCGACCTGCCGAGGGAAGCCCGTGCCTCGTTGGTCGGTTGCCAGGGACAAAGGGTTTGTGCCCTTATCGATGGCGATGCTGCCCGCAAGGAGTGCATGTGTCTGGGTCGGGCCGCCGTTAAAGGCGAGTGCTCCGATCTGCGGGTTTACCGGCGCAGCAGCCGTGCCGACATAGCTGTTGTGAACGTTCGGAGTGCCATTGGGCAAATCAGGCGATGCCCCACTATCAGTGATCCCGACAACATTATTGTTCTCGACAAGGATCCCGAGGAACCGAAAGATATCTGGTTCACTGGTAGTTGCAGAGTTGCCGGCAATAATTGAGCTGGAAATATAAGTAAAAGCCGGATCAGAAGCTAAACTGACCCCTCCGCCGAAGGCTGCGGTATTGGCGGTAACGGTTGAGTTCCTCAGCGTACCCCCAAAACGGAAATATATGCCACCACCCATTGAAGCCGCGGAATTGCCGGAGAAGGTCGAGTTCGAGATATTGGATGAATAGGTGCTCCATAATCCGCCTCCTTCGTAAGCCGAATTCCCGGTGAACGTCGAGCCGGTTACGGTCAGGGTTCCCAAATAATCGAAAAGCCCGCCGCCATACCCGTTGCCCGTGATCGTATTATTCAAAAAAGTGCACGCTGAAATGGTCAGTGTTCCGGAGCTAAATACACCTCCGCCCCCATCAAGCTGTGTCGTGAATACTTTTCTACCGTTCGCGATCGTCAGCCCGCTGATCGAGGCCGTCACGCCGCTATTGACGGTAAATACGCGATCAGACGCAATGCCGGGGCTCGCGGCCGCCTGAACGATCGTCGTCGGTGCTCCTGCACCGGTTATCGTCAAATTCTTATTTACGATAATGCCAAGTTGCGTATACGTCCCCGCCGCAATGCTGATCGTGTCGCCCGCTACCGCCTGCCCAATGGCATACGTGATCGTCGCGCACGCGGCCGAAATGCAGTCTCCCGAATCTGTTCCGGTCGTTGAAACGAGACGGGTGGCAGGAGGCGGAACAACATACGTGTAAAGCGTGTTCGGGGCATTAGTACCGGCCGGAGTCGTGACCAGAACGCTCACCGCTCCCGGGGCGTGCGCCGGGGCAACGCAGGTTACCAGCTCCGATGTAACACGAACGATACTGGTACACGCCAACCCGTCGAAGGTAATGCTCGTCGGAGTTACGTAAAAGTTAGTTCCAGTGATCGACACCGTATTCCCACCCGCTGTTGAGCCGGATGTCGGATCGACACTCGTGACCGTGGGCGGACCGTTGACCGTCACATTCGCGGTCGAAGTTTCAGGAACCTGATTGCCACTGTCATCGACGAAGAAATCAGCGAGGTTCGAGAAAGAAGCCGTAGCCGGGAATACCCCGCCGGTCACGAAAGTGCGGCTCAAGGTCGCGACGCCCGAGGCATCGGTAGCATCGGTTCCGTTGGCCACGACACCGCCGAAATCGAAGTCGACATTCTGGCCCGCGATCGGCGCTCCGCCAGGAACGGCAGTCAAGGTCGCGGTGACATCGATCGGGCTGCCCGCGATGCCGCTCGCAGGGGCGAGCAAGAGCGAGGTTCGCTGGAATACGCTGACGTCCGCGCTCCTGGTCGACGCTGCGAGATTTGCGTCGCCCGCGAAATTCGCAGTCAGGCCATGGACACCCCGAAGAGTCAAAGCCGAAAAGTTTACTGAGACAAGGCCATTAGCGTCGGTCGTGCCGTTCAAAACGATCGGCGCCGCTGATGGCGGCGTAAGCGTAAAGCTGACGCTTGCATTGGCTATCGGCCCCGCAGGCGCACTTGTCCGTGTCAGCGTCGTGCTGACCGGCAGAGTGTCCCCAACAAAAGCGGTGGAATTCACCGTCAAAGCGGCGAGGGATGTTACGCCCTGAACCGCCGCGGGTTCAGCGAGTGTCCAGTCTGAGAACGACGTGACGCCGTTGATCGTGGCGGTGTTCGCGATCGTGTCGACCGTACCGCCGGGCTGGGTGAATGAGCCGTTGTGTCGCTGAATGACAAAATTGCCTTCCGTCGCGGTTCCGGGCACATCCGCCTGGTCGTATCCGAAGGTCAAGTTGGCAGTCATTCCCGTTGCGGCAAGCTTCCAGTAACGCTGCAGGGCCTTCGTCGGATCGACGATATTGGGCTGCGGTGCTTCAAAGGCTTTTACGGAAATTGTATTAGCAAAACCAGCCGTAACGGTGACAGTTACCGGCGAGTAAATCGCACCGCCAACCGGGAATAGTCTGGTCGTGCCATTGTTCAGTTGTCTCGAGATGGTACCGATCACCCAGCCGTCAGCGTCGCCATGGAGAACATTCGTACTCGGGTGGACCGTCAGCGTTCGGTCTCCTGCCAGCCCCATCTGCAGCCGGCGTTGGAGCGTAATGCCGGGGGAGATGAGATCTGTTTCAGCATCATCTTCGAGCAGGACCGGCCGATCGTTCGATCCGTCATTGCCGAAAGTAACGAGATTGGTTGGTTGGGCTATTGTTATGGTCCCGCCGCTGTTTCCGAGGACAACGTCAGCAGCCGAGCCAAAACCTGCTCCATTACTGGTTATCGGCCCGAGGATAAATATTTCCGTGCCGGCACCGCCGGCGTAAGTCAGGCGCGAGTTGTCGGCATCGCTGGTGCCGCCCGAGATCCTCGAATTCACGATAAGGGATTCAAATCGGAAGTCGCCCGTTCCCGTCGGCGACAGTTGCACGGGTGTCGTGCCGCTTCCAATGATCAGGTTATGGTAATCGCGGTCGCTCGCCTGAAATCCCTGGGTCGTCAGCCAATGGGCGGTCGAACCCAGTGAGAAATCGACAAGTGCATTAGCATTGGGAAGTGTCGCGGCGCCGAACGGGCTCTCGCCCGCGTTGTGCGTATAGACACAGCCTCCATCGAATCTAACCCCGCCCGCAACGCCGTTGCCCGTTGCATCGCCAAACGGATAGGCGGTCGAAGGATAGCTAGGCGCGGTCGTAAAGAATGAACCGCCGACGAAGACGATCCCACTCCCCGAGGCGGAACGGAGCGCGTGCGCGCCGTCCTGAAAGGTCATACCCGCGAGATTACCAATAACGCTCTGGAACAAACCGGTGGCGCCCGCTCCCATGCTGATCGTCAGCGGGTTCGTACCTGCAACGGTCACGACCGAGCCCATCTGGATGTGGAGGTCGGGTGCAGCCGGCGATGGGCCGATGGTGAGTGTCTTGGCCGAACCGGCTGCCGAAAGCGTTGGGTCGGCACTATTTGTTACCTGCAGGGCACCGATCGTCTCGCCGGCGGCTCCCGCGACGTTGGTGATGATCGGCGCTGGTGTAACGTTGCCGTCAATGACCAGCGTGTCGCCCGTGTTCGGCGCCGAGCGCGGTAAGCCGCCCGGCTGCGAAGCCCAGTTCGTCGCCACTGCCCAATCGGTCGACACGCCCTGCGGTGTCCAGACATAGGTCAGCGGGCCGGCAGCGATAGTCGCTTGGCTGTTCGGGTTGTTCGTCGCGGTCGCCGTATTGAAAACAACGGTCGAAGCTGAACCGTTCGCCTCATAAACGCGGAAGTGGTATGTCGTACCGGCGGTGAGGCCGGTGACGTTGACGTTGCTGCCGGTGTCGTTGTAAACCACCTGCTCGCCCGAGCCGCCGTACGCAGCGTTCGCCGTCGGATCGGTGCCGTTGACCGGATCGGTGAAGGAATTCGCGGTATTCATCTTCACGATCCGCTTCGCCCCGTTGCCGTTCGTCCAGTTCACGGTCATTGAGGTTGTTGTGACGGACGCGAATGTGATGCTTGAGGCTTGGGTTATAGGCGCAAGCGCTGATGACGTTACCGAAATGTCATCTATACCCACCATGGCGTCGGAACCGACAGTATCGTTAGTAATGATCCTAACCTGGACCTGTGACTGGTTGTTAACGGCGGCCGGGAGCTGGCAAGATACGGTGACCGCCTGATTGTTCGCTCCGTTGAATAATCCGGAAATGGCACCGTTGCATGAAGCGCTGTTCGTAATATTTGTAAAATCGCCGGTTTCTCCAATCCGGTACTGAATGGCGAACTTCTGGTCCACCGTCGCCTGGTCGAGCTCTACTAAATAGTAGCCAACCGTGACATTTTGGCGACCCGAAGCATTCATAAAAAGGACTATATGTGGAGCGTCGGCGGTGCCAGAACCTTGCACTGCAATAGTTTCTATCGGACTCTCGATCTCATGTACTCCCCCTGTCGCACTAGTCGTCAGAGATTGGGGTATAACATTCACGACGGTCGAAGGCGCGAGTACCGTCTGAGGATCCGTCGCAGTGCTATTCGATAGTGCATCGCCGCGATAACCAATAATGCTGGGCACACCACTCCAATCGTCCGCCGTTGTAATTAAGCCCGTGTTTGACCAGTTCTGGCTAAAATTTCCTGAAGAAAGGTCATGATAGGAGTTGTTCCACACAGGAACCGGCACGGACTCTAACGTTTCATTCTGTTGGGCAACACCAAAAAACTCACCAATCGACTCAATAAACGCAAATCTCCCGCTTGCTCCGGCGCGTTGGGCGCCTAGGGTTATGGCGGTTAGGATGAGGGCGGTTAGGACGATGATGAACAGGCGTTGGGCGCGGGTCGATTTGAGCATATTGGTGACGGGTGTATTTCGGCGGCGGTCGGGCCGATGGTTTCTTCGGGTAGTATTGACGCCTTTCACATAACGACGGACGCAGTCACGTCCAGCTATGTGGGAAGGCGCATTTCTCCTAAACTTAGTTGATTGTGGTGATTATAGACGTAATAGGGGCGTTGTCAAAGAAAAAACTTGCCGCGTTTACAAGTATTTCATGCGTGATAAACGATCTGTCGAGTCGATCCATAAGCAATTTGGCCGCAGATCTAAAGGATCGAGCGGATACTACGGGATAAAAATCCGTATAGATCCGCTCCATCCGCTTGATCCGCGGCCAATTTCTGCCGCATTTGCCTGCGTCCCGTATCAGGAGCAACCGATCAAACGCCAACGCTCATTCGCCGTTTTCCTGCGTAGATCCGTGCCATCGCACGGCAGTTGTCGAATATCTTTGAGGTGACGCTGCCGGCGGTTGGCTCGTCCGTGAGCGAAGCGGCCTTGGCGGCTTTCAGGAGCCATGCCTGGGCAGCCGCGGCGTTGATGTCGTAGGTAGGCGTCCACTCTTCATGAAGCGGAGCAAGGCCCTGCGGATCCTCAAGCGCAACGCCCGCGAGCACGTCTTCCAGCTCGGTTTCGGTCAGCGTCGGCTCCGCGTCCCAGGCGGTTAGTTGTTTTAGTTTGTCTAAGTTGGACATAGTGGTCGGTGGTCGGTGGTCAGTTGTAAGTGGTCAGTTGTCAGTTGTCAGTTTTCGGCAGACAGCAGTATGGTCAGTGCGGACGGCGATCAGTCTGACCACTGACCACCGTCCACTGACCTCTGCTGTTTATTCTTTGTCGGCTATCAATTGCGCGAGGCACGTCGGCCTGACGACCTTTGCTCCATACACATGCAGCCCTTTGACTGCGTCGCCGAAGCGTTTTTCGGGTTTGTAGGACTGGACATCGACGATCTGTTCGACATACGCGGTCGCGATCGAGTGGCCGGCGATTATCTTATATTTCTCGCCGGCGGTGTTCGGGACGTTGTTCGATTTCAGGATCGAAAAGCCCGCCGCCTGGCCGACCTCGCCATTTTTCAGGGCGTTGTCAGAACTGCGCGTCCCAGCTTTTACGAAGCGTTCGTCCTTGAGCAGCAGCCCGTGAAACCACGCCGGTACGACGACGAAACGTCCGTCGAGCGGCGCATTGGCCTCGTCGAGCAGCGTCCCAAGATCGACGAGGTATTCGTACGCGTCGTCCTTGGTCGGGACCTTCGGCGTCACGGTCGAGCCGATCTTGTTGCCGTTCGGGACCGCAGCATCCATGGTGGTCGCGAGAAACGCGTCGGCATAGTCGCGAAGCGACCACGACGCACGCCGCATCGCCTCGTCCAGAACGTTCACGTTCTGCTGAGCCCGGTCGACCGAATCGACGTAGAAGTTAAAGTACTTCGCCTGGTCGATCAGCAGCGACTGCTCGGTGTCTGTCAGCGTTTCGGGGTCGCCGATGTCGGTGTCCTTGGTGTAATCGTCGACGGTCACGTCGCCGATCGATGCGATCTTGACGGTATTCCCGCTCGCACGGA
Source organism: uncultured Chloracidobacterium sp. (assembly GCA_964410495.1). Classification (GTDB taxonomy): domain Bacteria; phylum Acidobacteriota; class Blastocatellia; order Pyrinomonadales; family Pyrinomonadaceae; genus OLB17. The sequence goes on along the minus strand of CAYPGP010000027.1, from coordinate 41,357 downwards.
TCTCGCCTTCGTAATCGCGGTTACATACATTCGCTTGTCCATATACGAGCGACTTATCAAGAGCGACAAGCAATCTCGCCGCCCATACTGTTGGGATAAAATCTAATGCCATAATGTTTGTTAGTGGTTAGTGGTTGGTGGTTAGTGTTGAGTTTCAGGTTCCAAGTTCCAGGTTCCAGGTTTCGAGTTCCGGGTTCCGGGTTTTGTTCAGAAGGTCGCCAACGGCGACAAACATTAGAGCCTGGGGTGGAGCGAGTCTTCGAGCGGAACCCTAGGAACTCCGGTTAATGGTGATTCCCGTCCCTGAAGGGGACGAACATCACCGCCCCTGATATCTATCCGAGCTCCGGGGTTCGCCCTTGCTGACGCGCGGGCTTTTGCATTTAGGAGGCGAGAACCCGCTTCACATCGTTCCAATCGAGTTCCGCGATCTCGGCCGCGGTCATGCGTCCCAGGGATTCCTTTGATAGCCGCGGCGGCTGGACCTGGCCGGCTGCGGCGTCGATGCCTGCGACAGTTTGCGTCCCAAACTGTTCGGGAAACTGCCTTCGCAGTTTGTCGACGATCGCTGCCGCGTTGATCACCGCGTCGTCATCCGTGAATTGCAGATCGCCTTTTACATATTCAAAAAGCAGCTCAGGCGACCGTGCCCCGATGCGTCCCAGCTCGCCCGTTATCTGCCGGTGAGCCGCCGCATTGCGGATCGTCGTCTTGAGTCTTTCGTTCTCATCCCGAAGCCGGGCGAGATCGTTCGCGTCGGTCGTCGTCTTGTCAGTACCGCGAGCGCTAGCGACCGGGCCTTTCGCCGCGTTAACATCGCTGCTTACCTTCTGCGTCCCAACCGGACCGTCCGGCGGAACTTCTGTTTGTGGTTGTGTTTTCATAGTTATCATATTTTTTGTGGGAACTTCTGGGCCAGTGTTATCGTGTAAGCTGGCATGAGATTGAAATCGATACCGCTGAGCTTGATCTTCTTCTGCACCGTTCTTTGCCTCATGTCGTCTTTGGCGCTCGTCGCGACGGTCCGATCATTTGCTTATTGGGAATTCGGAGCTGGTGTGAGTTCGATCGCATTTCTCGCAATATTCGCCCTGGTTTTTTGCGTCGTTCCCGTAGCCGCAATCATCGCGATCTCCCGTCGCAAACTGTTCGGACTCTACCTCGGTCTGGTTCCGCTGATCCTCATCTTTGGTTTCGCTCTCCGCTTTATGACGGAAGCGTTTGCGTCCCAAATCTCACCACGCGTCTTCGGCATCGAGGTCTACTCAAAAATGGCCACCGTCGGCTTCGCCATCGGGCTCGGGCTTTTCATTATCAAACTCGGTTTCAGCAAAACCGTGGCGGCCTACCTGTCAGAACCGCCTGCATCAGCGGGCGGCAATGGACGAGCGAGTTGAGTATCGTCAGTAGAGGGTCGCACTTACCCCGCTTATTGCCACCCGCTTACGCAGATGGTACTGACTTCGCTGCTGACGCGTACCGGTCTGACATTTGGGCTACGTCCGCGGCACCGTAACCCGCTTCCAGCAACGCATTCTTCACCGGCAGGCCGATCTGGCGTTTTAGCAGGATATTCTCGAGGAATTCGCGGTCGGAGACGGGCGATGGGTCTTCCCATTGGGTGATGAGTTCGGCGCCCTCTACGCCTTCGATGCGGAGGGCGAATGCCATCGCGTCGGCCCAGACCTGGCCGAAGTTTTCCTGGCGATCGCGAACCTTGGCGATGAAGCGGGTCTCTGATTTCTTGAGCGCTTCGCCGCTCGGCAGGCCGGCGTTGTTTTGCAGGAAATAGTGCAGCGGCGTCCCGGTGACCGACGCCATGTCGATGCGGAAGCTGTCCTTTACCTTCAGAAACTGATCAAGCTGGGCGGCATCAAAATCGCCAAAGCTCGCGTTCGGATTTCCCGCTATCCAGAGGTGCTCGACACCGCTTTCGAAGGGAGCGACCGCCTTGCCGTCCGCGTCGTAATCGATCTCGATACCGGCGGCCCATCGCTGGCGAAATGCTGCGAACTCCATCGCGACCAGCATGTCGAGCACCGACTTGTTCAGCCCGTCTTGCACGGGCATCGCCGCTTCGATCTCGCTGCGTCCCAAGGAGCCGAGGTCCGCGTTATTGGCAAAGTGAAAGACCGGAACCACGCCGAATGGATTGGAGATAACGTCGGACCCGCGGCCCGCGTCAGCAAAGGGTAGCATCTCTTTTGGCTCCGGAAGCGCTTCCGATCTTGCCTTCGAAACGAAGCGTTCGATGCGGTCGGGATAGAAGACGTTGAGACGTATACGCGTTTCCGCATCTGTCCAAGCCTTCGCCGCCCAATCGATGCGTCCCGGATCGTCTTCGTTATACTTGACCGCGACCTGCGACGCGCGGTTTGGGTGAAACGCAGCGCGTCCCAGACTGTCGGGCCATACCAACAAATACGCATTTCCGCATACGAGTGCTTCCTTGTGAATGCTGCCGGCCCGCGTGGACATTCTATTTAGGTTCCAGATCGTATGAGTTACGCCTTCAGGCGTGATCTCCGCATCACGGCTAAAGCCGTTACTCATACGTCCAAACCCTGTCACCCGCAGCTTGTCACGCACCGCGTCGCAAATGACGGGGCAAAGGTTCAGGGCGAATTCGCGAAAAAGCGTCCCAAAAGTGTTCTTGAACTTCTCGGTCGCAAATGCCAGGTCGTGATTGCCGTCGTAATATCTCTGCGGCTTGTCGGCCGCGAGTGACGACGCACGGATCAGCGAGATGGCTGTTTCAATGTGTTTGTTCATAACGTTTTCCTATTTGAATATCGCCACAACGGCCGCACCCGCGAGCACATCGCCGATCCGGCGGAGCAGCGACGGGCGTTTTGCTTTTAGCGACGCGTTGAGCCTTTCCTGGGCGTCGATGACTTTGTCCTTCGCGGCGATGGTCTCGTTCTTTGCTTCGATAGCCGTTCGCAGCGTCTCGTTCTCGCTCTTGCGAGTCGCGGCTAGTTCGGTCAGAAGTGCGTTGGCACGGCGTTCGGTGTCGAGCCGCTCGGTGATGACGCGCTTTTCTGTTTCGAGCGCGTCAACAAGCGTTCGTGTCTTTTCCAGCTCGACTGCCGTCGCCATGCAGGCACGGATCGCCCTATTCGCATCCGTGCCCGAGCTCGGCGAGCTTTTTACAGAGTTCGTCGGTAGTGGCGTCGATTGCCCGAATACTGCGTGAGCGGTCAACATCGCCGCGAGCAGCGTCAGCACGGCGAGCATGTAGTTTGATTTCTTCATCTTGTTTCCTTGCGATCTCGCCTATTTGCGAGATCTGGTTTTCGAGGTAAGCGATCTTTTCGCGGTATGCGGCGGCTTCGGTCTCGAGCGCGTCAGCACGTTGAGTTTGTTTATTTGCCGCGTCTGCCGATGCGGCGACCGCCCGTTCGAGCCTTGCCAGTCGAAAGCTCGAATATCGGTCCACCGCAAACGCGACGATCAAAACTGCTGCCGCCGCGATGGCGATGTATTTAATGTGTTGAAATGGAATGTTCATTTTTCCTTGTCCCCGGAGTCGCGGTTGCGGAAATAGATCTGCAGCAGCACGTCGACCGTTTTACCGATGGCAAAAAAGAGGATCGGCAGCACGATGGCCGAGACGACGCTGATCCACGGCGAGCCTTCGAGGGCCGCGAGTATGGTCGAAGTCGAGCTCGCCCAAGCGAGTAAAATGTTCTTTGTATCGTTCATTTGTTAGTAGTCAGTAGTCGGTAGTCAGAAGTCAGTAGTTGCGAGCGAGGGCATTGGCTACTCGCGGAGTTCGCGGATACGGCCGAGGGTTATTTGTCTGTATAGATAAAGGAGCGTGAGGGCGGCGGCGATGGCGGCTACGCCGATCCAGACGAGGCGCGGCAGGCCGATGAAGAAGCCGAGCACGGCCCATGCGGCCTGCGACGCGCTGCCGGCGATGGTTGCCCACATCGATTTGGCGGCGTCGCTGCGGCGGACAACGGCATTGAATACGCCATCGACCCTGTCGAAGCCACTCGCGGCCGTTGCTGCCAATTCTCCGGCCTTGTCGGTTATCGAAGGCGCGTCAGCAGCCGTTTCCGGGGTTGTGACGACAGTCTCGACCGCGTCGACGCGTTCGGCGCTTTTTGGGGGTTCGATCGTGATGTCGGCTTCCAGCTGCGAATTGATAACTTCGTTCGTTAGCCTTGCCCCGTGAACCGTCAGCGGCAGGGCGAGGGTCCAGTTGGAGATGGCGATCTGGCCCAAGAAGAATTTCGTTCGATAGTTCGTCACGCGAAGGCGTTTCACTTCGGTCAGCCAGCGATGGCGAAGCCGCACATATTCGGTGATCCAGCTTTTTTCAAAGATCAGCGGGTCGCGATAAACCGTTGGAACCGACGCCTTAACGCGGGCCGAGATCCAATCCCACGAGCCGTGGTTGATCGAATCGTAAACGACCGCGAGCGCAAGCGGCGTCACAAAACCCATTCGCTCGCACTCATCGATCGCAGGTTTCAGGTAACGTTCGTAGGCGACCTTGCGCTGGGCAAGCCGCATTTCGTCCGTAGCAGCGGCGAGGCGGAGGGCCCGTTTCAATTTTTCGCTCCGGCTGAGCCTTTCGATCGACGTCGCCGTCTTGTCCGCAAGCAGCGGCAACGCCGCGGTCAACACCTCTCGGCCGGCCATACCACCAAACCGCAGGTAGTTCCTGACAACCGCCGCCAGCGAGCCCGACCGGTGCGTGAACTGATTTATACCGTAGGAAATGCCAGCCCCGTCGTTGAGAACAACGCACGCCGCGTAATCGCCAAAGGGCCTGCCCGTCTCAAAAACGTGAACGATCGCCAGCGCTTTCAGTTTGTCTTTTTCGGTGAAACTCATATAATTTATTCGTTGTATATACTCAAATGATCGAACGAAACCGGGTGACGCCGGTAAACGAGATTTCATGCCGCCGCTTACGTCTCGTTCGATCGTTTCTAAAGCTACAACAAAGCCTCGGAAATTGGAATGCTATTATGCTGACATCGGCATATTATGCACACATTGCTATAAAATGCTTAGATCGACGTATTATGCGAGGTTGGAGAAGAGCGGGGGAGGGAAATCCGCCTCAAGATCATCGAAAACGTATCCTTGCCACAACAAACGTTGTATGGTCAATGATCCTGTCGGGTGCAGCTTTAAGATCGAGCCAGCTCCCGCCAAATAACGGTGATTTCATTTTTGTTAATTCAAGGGAAATTTTGGTTTCGGAAAGCCCCGAAGTGCGCTATAGTCTTGAGCTTACAGAAGTTCAGTTGGTTTTACCGAGGTCTCGATGCCCCTTCGAGAGCCTTTTGATCGCACACTTTTGTGTATTCCAATTTGTTTTTTTCAAGGAGTGGTCGCTCATGCTTAAAGGAAGATCTTCGTCCCGTCAAGTCATTACCAGTCTTTCCATACTTTTATTGGTCTGTGCCTTCTCTTTGGCATTTGTTAGCAACATCGCGAGTGCATCGGGATTTCGACGGTTTGAAACATTGACTAGCTTTTTTGGGTTTCAGGCCTTAATCTCCGACCGCCATGAAGCGGAGACCTACCGTCCCGAGGCCGTTTTGATAACTGAAGACTTTAGTTACTCGGCGGGTCAATTAACAGATGCGTCGGGCGGGGCAAATGTGAGCGGTGGGAACTGGGTAACGAATTCCGGAACGGGAAATTTTATCCCTGTTACAGCTGGAAGTCTCTCGTATCCCAGTTATCCTGGTTCAGCAACCGGAAATAAGATCAGACTGACGGCATCGACCGCTTCCTCCGAGGACGCTTTTCGATCGTTTACGACCCAGTCATCGGGCACTATATACGCGGCGTTCATGGTTAACGTGCTCGATACAAGTTTGCTCCCCGACAATGCGAGCACAACGGGAGAATATTTCGCCGGGTTCATAAACGGTGCGAGTACGACTACTTTTGTTTCACGTGTAACGATTCGTCAGGGAAGCGCCCCAAATACCTTTCAAATGGGACTACGAGCCACGGGCAACGCGGGCAACGTACAAACCTTTTCGTCGACGAATTTGCCCGTAGGCACAACTATTCTGGTCGTAGCGAGTTATCAGATCGTTGCGGGAACCACTAATGACGTCGCTTCATTATGGGTCAACCCAACCCTAGGTGGCTCGGAACCGAGTCCCACGTTGACGCAAGTCAGCGCGGCAGATGTAGCTGATGTCGGGAAGTTCTTTGTGCGTCAAGGCTCAGGTTCGGGTTTTTCAACTCCCAATGCCGAGATTGATGGTATTCGTGTCGGTACTCTTTGGACCGACGTAGCGGCAAGCAGCGGCAGCCCCTCCCCGACGCCAACACAGACGCCGAATTCATTAACAGTGAGCATTTCTCCCGAAGGCGGCGGAAGTGTGACGAGCGTGCCAGCAGGGATCAATTGTCCGGGCGACTGTGGTGAATTTTTCGGACAGAATGAAAACGTACAGTTGACGGCGACCTCGAATGTCGGATTTACGTTTACGAATTGGACAGGAGACTGTTCGGGAACAAACCCTGTAACAAACATTGTCATGAACTCGGGCGGACGAACCTGCAGTGCGAATTTCGCATTGGTTCCGACACCAACACCGACGCCAACTCCTACACCGACGCCAACTCCGACTCCGACTCCAACTCCAACTCCAACTCCAACTCCGACTCCGACTCCGACTCCGACTCCGACTCCGACGCCAACTCCGACGCCAACACCTACTCCAACTCCGTCGCCCTCGCCATCGCCATCGCCAAGTCCTACTCCGCCGGGGTGCGTTGTAGATCCGATCGTAACGAATGCAAACGATGCGGGGCCTGGATCGTTGCGTCAGGCGGTGATCGACGCATGTCCTGGAAGCACGATCACATTCAGCAGCAGCTTTGATATCGGCCTGACAACAGGCGAGATCGAGATCGACAAGAATTTGACGATCACGGGTGGAAACAACAGTGTGAACATCAACTCTGGTTTCAGCAGCCGCGTCTTCTACATCGGCAACCAGGGCAATCGGCCGGAAGTCGCAGAAGCTCCGAACGGCCTGCAGGTGATCGCGACGCTTGACCGTTTGTCTATGGCCAACGGTTCAGCAACCTTCGGCGGATGTATACTCGTCGACAACTTCCAGCAGCTGAACGTTACGCTTTCGAGGATCGAAGCCTGCTCGGCGGATTTCATACAAATGGACGGCCCGACGGCACCCAACGAGATCGAGGGAATCACAACCGGAGGCGGTCTATTCGCGGGCTTTGGGGCCGTAGTTAATGTTACAGACACGACGATCCGCAATAACCTGGCGTTCTGGGGCGGAGGTATCTTCAACGCGGGCGGGGTGGTGACTGTAACCCGATCGACCCTAGAATCGAACAGCTCCTTCGGTGGTCGCGGCGGCGGCATCTTCATGTCGAACGGTTTTGCTCGACCCGAGGTTCCAACGGGCGAGTTTGCGACCCTGACGGTCGTCAATTCGACGATCTCAGGAAACGACGCTGTCTTCCTTCAGCGCGAAAACCGGCCGGAAGGCGGTGGTTCTCCGCAGGGCGGCGGTATCTATAACGACTTTGCTAATGTTTCCCTGACGGATACGACGATAACCAATAACAGGGCGAGCGGTGGAGGTGCTGGCGTTTATAACGCTCAGTCGAAAGGCTCTGGAACGGTTACGGTACGAAATACGATCATCGCCGAGAACCTGCTCTTCTTCCCGGATGCTCCGGAAGCTGATGCACCTGATGGATCGTCGGTCGATGTCAACGGGCCGTTTGTTTCGCAAGGTTACAATTTTATAGGTATTACGGATGGCTCGTCCGGCTTCTCGACGGAGCTGCAGGACCAGCTTGGTACTAACAGTTCGCCCCTCGATCCGCAGATCAGCCAACTGTCGTCAAATGGCGGGCCTACTGAAACGCACCTTCCGGAAACGGGCAGCCCTGTGATCGATAAAGGATTATCAGCCAATCAAACCGATCAACGCGGAGTTGTGAGGCCCCAGGACGATCCGGGCGTCACGAACGCCAGCGGCGGCAATGGTGCAGACATCGGTTCGGTTGAGGTTGCTGTCGCGGCAGTACCGACGCCGACTCCAACGCCTACTCCGACGCCAACGCCGACTCCTACCCCGACGCCGACACCGACACCGACGCCAACTCCGACGCCGACGCCTACTCCGACACCGACGCCGACGCCGACGCCGACGCCGACACCGACGCCGACGCCTACTCCTACACCGACGCCGACGCCGTTGCCGCCGGATCTGAATATCCAGAAGACGGCCTCGGGCACGTTCCAGCAGGGCGGCACAGCTGGCTTCATTCTGCAGGTGAGTAATGTCGGTACAGGGCCAACGGTGGGAACGTATACGGTTACCGATATCCTGCCTTCAGGACTGACTTTTGTGAGCGCGACTGGTGCAGGATGGGATTGCTCCGCATCGACATCGACAACCGTGTCGTGCAGCCGAAGCAGCGTGCTCAATCCGGGCTCGTTCGCGACCGCAATAAATGTGGTTGTCAACATCTCCGCCACTTCGCCGATTTCGATAACCAACACCGCGACCGTCGCGGGCGGCGGCGATGCGACGCCGGGTAACAATTCGGCATCAGTTCAGGTCAACGTTTTGCCGCTGCCGGCGGGACCGGTCTTCCGTATAACCAGCGTCACGCGCAACGAAACCGATGCCGGCCAGACGGTATTCAGTTTTGACGTGACGATCAGCGAACTTCCGGCCGGCGGACAATCGGCAACAGTCGACTTTGCGACGGTTGATGGAACGGCGACCGCCGCTAACAACGATTACGTTCCGGTTCAGGGCAGGTTGACGTTCAACAGCAATTCGCCGACCCTGCAGCGGATCAATGTTACGGTGAACGGTGATACAACGTTTGAGCCGAACGAGACCTTTATTGTAAGGCTCTCGAACCCCCAAAATGCGAGCATTATCGATTTCGACGGCATCGGCACGATCTTCAATGACGATGTCGAGCCGCGTTTCTCGGTTAATAGCGTTAGCGCTAATGAAGGCAATTCGGGTACGACGCCCTTCGTCTTTACGTTCACCCGTTCGGGCAATGCAACGGCATTCTCGTCCGTTTTGAATTATGCAACGGCGAACGGAACCGCGACCGCTCCTGGTGACTATGCGGCGGCAAGCGGCTCGGTCACGTTTGCCCCGAACGAGACCACCAAGACGGTAACTGTCAATGTGGTAGGCGATACGGTAGTTGAGCCGAACGAGACTTTCACCATCTCGATCACATCAGTCACCAATGGTATCGTGGCCACGGCGACCGGCACTGGAACGATCGTTAACGATGACGGCGGCCCGACGCCGACGCCAACGCCGACGTTACGGCCTGAAGGCGATGTCGTCGACGGAAACGCGGGACCGAACGGCGACAACCTCGTGCTGACCAATGACCTGAACTACGTCCGCGGAGTTGTGCTCGGCACACTTCCGCCGATACCCGCTGGCCCGCAGTTCCAAGCGGCCGACGTTAATCGCACTCCGGAATTCAACGAATGCGGAAACGGCCAGATCGACCTCGGCGACGTAACCGTCATCGGCGGCTACATCCTCGGCAACTTCCCGCTCAAACCGGTCTGCGGGCCGACTGGGCCGACCGGAAATACGGAACCGCCCGCGGCGGAACGGGTCGATGCGGGTAGAGTTCTACGCGTGGTAAACGTAAATGTTCCTCAGGGCGTGGGACAGACATTTACAGTTCCGATCGAGATCGATGCAACAGGCATCGAGTCGTCAGCTAGCTTCACTTTGAACTTCGATTCAGCAAGATTTGCCTATATATCATCACAGTTGGGTAGCGGTGTGCCGGCCCAATCGAATCTCGGCGTAAATACCCAACAGACTGGTAATGGGCGTCTTGGGGTTCTCGTAGATTCGACAAACACCTACGCAGCGGGGACGCGCCAGTTAATGACCATTACGTTTGGCGTCCTTGCCAGCGTTCCGCAGGGCTCGTACCCGATAACCTTCGGTGGATCGCCAACATTTCAAAGCGTGTCCAGCAGCGACGGAATCCTTCTACCAGCGGTTTATCAATCAGGCGTTGTCAATTTCCCAGGGCAAGCGATTGGCTTTACCGTTACCGGTCGTGTGCTTACACCCGAGGGAGTCGGCGTACGAAATGTCACTGTGAAACTTACCGGCGTTGAGGATCGTGTGGTTCGTACTGCGACTACAAGCTCTTTTGGCGTTTACACATTCCAACTTGTTCCGGCTGCCAGCAGTCAAGACCTGACCGTCGTTTCCAAACGATATAGGTTCACGCCGCAAAGGATAACGGTCACCGACAATTTAACTAATGTAGATCTGGTTGGACTCCAGTAATTGCAAGACGCATTTGGGGCGGAGAATTCGTGGGAATCGTGTTCTCCGTCGCAATGTTAAAACTGAAAAACATTGACATACGGCTCGAATTTGCCTTACAATTTCATTCACTGGTACTGAAATCTTTCAGCAAATTTGAGAACCGAAATCTGCAATCCCTGCCCCGTCGTAGTCGTTACGAACGTGACCACTATATGTTGTGACTAGCTCTACGCCGGCTTTAAATTTTCTATAGAGGAGCTTAGTGAAAAATCATGTCTAATTCTTTTTTTGGATTCGGTCGAAAGACCCTACTTATGTTTGGGGCCGTGTTGCTCTTTGCAGCTTCAGGTTTTGTCGCTGAGTCGGCAAGCGCACAGCGCGTTATCCGCGCCACGAACGGCGGAGCGAATCCGGGCCAGCAAGTGACGATCAACGTTCAGCTTGATTCGCAGGGTAACGAATCGTCGACCAGCTTCACGCTGACCTTCAACCCGGCGATCTTGAGCAATCCGGTTGTCACGCTTGGAAACGGCGTTCCAGCCGGTTCGAACCTCGGCACGAATACTGCCCAGGTTGCTCAGGGTAATCTCGGCGTTCTCGTCGATTCGACCAATGCTTACGCTGCCGGTACTCGTAACATTCTCAATGTCACATTCACCATCGCCCCTGGTGCTCAGCTCGGCCTTACGCCGGTAGGATTCAGCGGAACTCCGACCTCGCAGAGCGTTTCGAGCACGACCGGTGCTTTGCTTCCAACCACCTACACACCGGGAACGATCCAGGTCGGTTCGACCGCGGCGGGTGTTGAGATCTCAGGCCGCGTTGTAACGCCGGATGGCCGCGGAATCAGGAATGCCCAGGTCATCATGACCGACTCCAAGGGCGAGCGTCGCATCGCGACCACCAGCTCGTTCGGAACCTATCGTTTTGAGGATGTCGAATCAGGTGCGACCTACGTGTTCAGCGTTTCGTCAAAACAGTATCGCTTTACACCGAGAGTCGTCCAGATCGTTGATTCGCTGGCTGACTTCGATTTCGTCGGACAGCAGTAGGAAATTTGTTTGAACAAAGAAACAGGCGGGCCGCATTTCGCGGCCCTTTTTTTTACGTTCAGTCGACGGGAACGAAGATGTTCAGTACACGCTCATGCAGTTCGCGAGCGAGCTTTTTGCGGTCCGGCTCGATTATTGCCGACTCGCCAAATGTTATAGTTGCCGTGTACTCACGTGTTTTCAGAAGCCGCCAGAGGTGCTTCATGAAGGAGATGTCTTCCCACCAGCATGCCGCGAGGTGGGCGGGCAATTCGCCTTCCGGCGTGCGGTATCCGATCGCCGCATAGGAAACCGGGATGCGGGCCTTCGCAGCAAACTCAAAAAAAGATGAATTGAACGGGAGGACCGTTTCGCCTTTTGTGCTCGTCCCCTCGGGAAATACGACAACACCCTCGCCTTGTTCGAGGCGTTCGATGATGAGTTCGCCCGCCCGTGGAATGTCCCGGCGGTTCTCACGGTCGATAAAAATGGTGCCCATGTCGCGACAGATCCGGCCCGCCAGAAACCAGCTTTCGATATCCTGTTTGGCTACGAAAATACCGGGAAGCACTGCCCGAATCGCGGCAATGTCGGTATAGCTGAGGTGATTGGTCACAAGAAAGAACGGCGGCTTGGGCAGCGGCCCCGTGACCTCGATCTGCATGTTGGAGATCGCGACGAAGCTTTTGGTCCACATGCCGAAGATCACCTGTCGCCAGTAAATTTTGTTGGGGACGAAAAAGTGAACTACGAACCAGATCGAATGAAGCCCGATGGTCGAGGTGACGAAGAGAAAAAGTCTGACTGCGGCTCTAAGGTTTCTCATCGCGTGCGATCTTTTTGAAATTATAACGCACGAAGAATTTCGTCGCTAACGGCTTTCCGTCGCGTTCGGCGGGCCGCCAGTTCATCGACCTCACGTTGCTCTCGACTGCCGTATCAAGCCCGAAACCGCCCCAACGCTCAAAGTCAGTCCTAACGATCTTTCCAGTCGCGTCCAGATAGACCATCAGATCGATAGTCGCAGCGACTTCGTAAAGCGCGGCCTGGGCCGTATATTCGGGCCGGAGACGACGATACGGCACAGGAGAGCGAAATGTTTTTGCCGCCGGCGATAGCTCATCGGGCGGCTCTTCGAATTGCGGCGGCGGTAAGGCATTTAGCTCTTCCTGTATGGTTGCTTTCACCGCACGCTGAATTTCGCCGGCCAATGGAGCAACCGACACCTCCAGCATCCTTCTTGACTCGGCTGCGGTCGCGGCTTCAAAGCTTTTTAGCCGCCAGAGAAACAGCGAACCGGTTCGCGAGCTGACGCAAAAAACCGCTGCGTACGATTCGAAATAATCCGTCCGTCCCGAAGCGCTCCGTCGCTGGGTCGCGGCCCTTACAAGAATGAATGCATCGGCCCCGATCGCAATCCCGATCCGCCTGGCTTCGGAGGTTGTGAGATTGAAAGGAGCGGTGGGCGAGACAGAACGGAAGGCGGATCCGGCGAGCGACGGATCGACAACCTTCATCTGTGCGGCAAGGTCTTCGGACAGAAGCTCGGCAAACCGCTCACCAACTTCGCTGCCATCCGGCGCAAAAACGGCTACACGCTGCGCTGATGCGCACACCGCCAAGAGCTGGAACAAGACCACCAGGATCGCCCAACGAAACCTCATGACGCTCCGTGATAAAGCCGGCCGATGCGTTCCTTCAACTCGGCCGGAAAACAAATGCGGTGGATACGATACCCTTCCTGCAGGCCGCGGACGGCGGAGCTGACGGCAGATATCTCGCGGATCGAGGGACGCGAATAGCCGTCTTCGACGAAAATGAGATTCTTCGGGTTGGCCGACCCTCGCGCATAAAACGAGTACGGAGCGTTGCTCGGCTTGTCTTCGACAAAATAGTATTCCGGATCGAAACCCTCGTCGGCGACTATCGCCCTCGCCCGCTCGACGAAGTCGATCCGCTCCGCCTCGGGCATGTCCAGGTCGTAGGCCTTGAAGAGCCGCCGCGACAGGAAACGGGCTGCCAGGTCGGCAAGTATCGCATCGCTCGAATGCCGCCAGCGTTTGATGGAGAAAGTTACGTCCGTGTCATCCAGCTCAAGATGATCTTCGAGCGACAGCTTTTCTCCAGAAAGTATTCTGTCCATGGGGTTTCCGCCAGCCCGCCAGATATCGCCACCATTTTTCGACAACCAAAATGCCCGGTTCAGGAGCACGCGAAGTATCGCCTCAGCAGAGCGCAGCGTGCGATGAAAATACACCTGCCGGTACATGTAGTAACGGGCCTGGAGATAGTCCTCGACTGCGTAAATGCCCGGGGCAGAAACGTACAGGTGATCGTCTTCCTCGTTGATCTCGATCGATTTGATTATCCACTCGAGGTCGTAAACGCCGTATTTTGCACCGGTCATCAAACTGTCGCGGAGCAGGTAGTCCATGCGGTCGACATCAAGCTGCGACGAGACCAACTGAGAAAGGGCTCGGTGGCGGTAGTCACCGCGGATTATCGACGCGACATCGTCAGCAAGCGCGGTCGAATATCCGCGAAGCAGCTTCCCGACCGCAGTTTTATCACTTAGAACCGCTTCGATCGTGAATTCTTCGTGATGGAAACCCAGTATCGATTCGATGACATGCGAAAAGGGCCCGTGGCCGATGTCGTGAAGCAAAGCGGCGATGCGGACCGCGGTCTGAGCATCGTCCGAAATGTCATAGCTCAACCTAAGCTTCGCGATCATTCGCGTTGCCAGGTGAAAGGCCCCGAGTGAGTGCGTAAATCGTGAATGCTCAGCCGATTGATACGCGAAATACGCAAGCCCTAATTGCCTGATCCGTCGCAGCCGCTGAAACTCCGGCGTATCGATAAGCGCTACGGTCAAACGACCTTCCGCCGAGTCGGTATTGACGCGGATAATGTTGTGTACCGAGTCGCGATAAATTCGTTCTGCCACTTGCTCTTTTCCTTGTGAAGGGAATTTGTGTTGATTTTGTGTCCTCCGTGAGTATAATCTAAGCTCCATACACAAATCGACGGCGAAACCGCGATGGGCAGGAGGTTTTATGAGGAAAGGAGTATTTTTTTCCCTGATCACGCTGGGTATTTTGTTTGTTGGCACGCTTGAGGCCAACGCACAGAACCGCATAAGCGGCTTCGTTTTCGACGAGGCTCGCCGTCCAGTTCCGCAAATGTACGTAGAGTTGCTCGATGAAGGATATTCGGCAATTGCCCGGACTCGAACCGGTGGTACTGGACTCTTCAACTTTTCGGGGTTAACGGCGGGCCAGTATACCGTACGAGTACTCGTCGGCGGTACGAATTTTCAGCCGCAATCGATGTCGGTCACATTTTCGAACATTGCGGGGGCCCGAGTTGGTGCCGAGCAGGTTGATTTTTATCTGCGGACAAATCCCAAAGCCGGCCGGGCTCAAGGAGCGCCCGGTGTGGTTTTTGCTCAGGACATTCCAGGCGATGCCAAGCGTTTGTATGAGGCTGGCGTAGCCGATCTGGAGAGCAAGAACGAGGGCGGCCTGGTCAAGATCAAAGAATCGATCGAGAAGTTTCCCGACTATTTCGACGCTCTCGACCGCCTGGGCAACGAATACCTCACCCGCGGATATTATGAGCCAGCTTTTGTGCTCTTTACCAAAGCCGTCTCGGTAAATCCGAAAAGCTTTTCCAGTAACTTCGGCCTTGGCCTTGCTGGCTATAGACTGGCGCAGTCGGATCTGGCGGCCAAGAGCCTGGCGAAGGCCGCGGAGATCGATAGTTCATCGATCAACGCGCAGCTTTGGCTCGGCATCGCTTACCATTCCCTAAAGAAATATGACGATGCGTTGAACGCTCTCAAAAAGGCCAACGACCTTGCGGGCGGTACAGCCGGCGAAGTCTATTGGCAGCTTGCACGTGTTTATAAAGATCAAGGCAAATACGCTAAAGCAGCCGACTCGCTTGAGCTATACTTGAAGTACAAGCCGGACGCCCACAACACTGCTGAGATCAAGGAAGCTGTCAGCTCGCTTCGCAAGAAAAGTTAGCAATCAGCGCTCAAATTTTGATATTTATTCATTCTGGTGAATTTTATATGAAAATTTGAATTCATCAGGCGTTTAATATGTCTATTGGATCGGCTGCGTACTGTCGTTAACTCCCCAAAAATCAAGTAATAACAAGGTTTTGCACATATTTTCGTGTAACGCCACATTGTGGCTCGATTATTGCGCTGTAAATCTGCGTTGCATCACGTGGAGTCCCAGGCCTTGCCTCCGACCCTAAGCGACTTTTTAAGTTTTTAGTTCCGTTTCGTGGCCGATAGGTGCCAGAGACGGACGTTTTAGCGATTAATTATCAGGAGTTAGTAAATATGAACAACATCATCAGATCAACGGTCTCGATGGTCGCACTTATTCTGTGCTTTAGCTTTATTGCTACCGCGCAGGAATTGACCGGTTCTATCGAAGGAACGGTTACCGACCCGAATGGAGCTGTTGTTCCGGGAGTTGAGGTTACGATCACCAGCGCCGCAGGGGCGACTGGTTTCCGTCGTACCGCAACCACGGACCAGAACGGTTTCTATCGCGTCCAGCAGATCCCGCCGGGAAATTACAATGTAAATACCGCTGCGGCTGCTGGTTTCGGTTCGGGTTCGGCAAACAACGTTCTCGTTGTGCTCGGCCGTTCGACCCCCGTTAACTTCACGCTCGCCGCTGGCGGCCAGAGCGTTTCGGTTGACGTTGCGGCGGACTCGCTCGCCATCGACCCGACCGGAAACAAATTGCAGACAAATATCACAGCCAAGACTGCTGAGCTTCTGCCGAAGGGCACGAACTTCACCAGCCTTCTTCAGATCGCTCCTTCGGTCCGTGCTGAGCCCCTCGGCGGCGGCTTCCAGATCGACGGTGCATCTGGTTCGGAAAACACCTTCATCATCGACGGACAGGAAGTTTCGAACTTCCGTACCGGTACGCTGAACACGAACAACAACATTCCGTTCCAGTTCGTTCAGGAAGTACAGATCAAATCGTCGGGCTTTGAAGCTGAATTCGGTGGTGCCACGGGCGGCGTTATCAACGTTGTGACCAAGGGCGGCGGTAACGAATTCCGCGGTGAAGCTGGTGTCGAATTCAACACCCAGCGCCTCAACGGCAATCCGCGTTCGTTCCTGAACCTCACGACCTACAACACGGGCGTCGCTGGTTCGGCTAACGTCGTTCTTCCGGAATACATCCCGGTTGACAAAGATCAGGGAACCAACTTCTTCCCGTTCTTTAGCCTTAGCGGCCCGGTTATGAAGGACAAAATGTGGTTCTTTGTCAGCTATGCACCGCAGTACATCAACGCTCAGCGTACGGTTCGCCTCTATGGCCCCAACGCCGTTGACCGTAATCCTGCAAATCGTCAGTTCGTAAACTCGAACGAATACAATTTCGAGCAGAAGAACGAGTATGCTTTCGGCCGCGTTGACTGGCAGCCATTCCAGAGCCTGCGTCTCAACGCTTCGTATCTCTGGAACCCGATCGACATTCTTGGTAACCTTCCGGGAACCAGCCCGTTCGGTTCGGTTCCGGCACTTACGTGGCCTGGCCGCGGTGTCGTATCCGGCCCTGCACTCAACAACTTCCAGGGCGGACGTCAGTCGTCGAACAACACGACCGGCTCGTTCACTTGGACCCCGACCAACAATCTCGTTGTCACGGGCCGTGCAGGATACAGCTTCCTCAACGAAAAACTTGGCAACTATGGTATTCCTAACGTCGCCGGTGGTGCGGTAACCCGTTACCTGACCAACGCTTGTGACACCGGCGTCACGGCTCCTGCTGGTTTTCAGACCTGCGGAACCCAGAACTTCGGCGCGATCACGCAGACGCTTTTTGACGTTTCGCGTCGTCGTACCTACGATGTCGATGCTTCGTACCTCGTCAGCGACTTCGGCGGCCGTCATCAGTTCAAGGGCGGTATGCAGTGGAATGGCGTCAGCAACTCGATCAACAGCACACGTGAAGATACGATCGTGATGCAGTTCGGCCCGAGCCGAACCATCGCATCGCTCACCGGTGCGGCTGTGCCTACCAGTGCCGGTATAATCGGTGCGGGCTGGATGCAGCGTTTTGGTGCTTTTGGTTCGGCCGGTTCGGACAACCTCGCACTTTACATTCAGGATTCGTGGCAGCCTTTCAGCCGCCTGACCCTCAACATTGGTCTGCGTACCGAGCGTGAACAGTCGCCCAGCTTCAACGATCAGGGCGATGGTATCACCTTCGATTTTGCTGATAAGCTCGCTCCGCGTCTCGGCTTTGCCTTTGACGTTTTCGGCGATGGCAAGACCAAGGTCTTTGGTAGCTTTGGACGGTTCTTCGACCGTTTCAAATATGAACTTCCTCGCGGTTCGTTCGGTGGTAACTTCTTCCGTAACGACTACTTCGAGATCTTCCCTGGCGACACGGCTCAGACCGTCTTCACGCGTGTAAGCATCATCGGCACCCGTCCGGATCCGATCGGCGGACTTTGCCCGATCGCCGGAACTGGTACCACCCAGCCGCGTACACGCTGCCAGCTTGACTTCCGTATTCCTTCGAACCTTCCGGGTCAGCCGGAATTCGGTGAAGTCGATCCTGACATCGAAGCATTCCGCCAGAGCGAATACACCTTCGGTATCGAGCGTGCCCTTGGCAACGATTACCTCCTCCGTGGCCGCTACACCCGTAAAACGGTTGACGTAGCTGTGGAAGACATCGGTATCCCGGTTCCGGGCGGTGAAGCATACATCATTGGTAACCCGGGCCGCGGCCTTGCTCGCGCTAATGCGATCGCCAATGGCTTCATCTCGCTTGAAGCGGTCCGCGATTACGATGCGGTTGAAGTTGGTCTCGACAAGCGTTTCTCGAACCGCTACTTCTTCAGCGGCAGCTACGTCTGGAGCAAGCTTGTCGGTAACTATGCCGGTCTCGCCAGCTCGGATGAAGCAGGACGTACGTCGCCGAACGTAAACCGTAACTTTGACCTTCCGTTCATCGGTTTCTCGGGTCAGGGACGTCCGGACAATGGTCGTCTTCCGACCGATCGTCCGCACGCGTTCAAGCTTTACGGAGCATATGAGATCCCGTTCAGCAAGAACAACACGATCGAGCTGACGGCATTCCAGCTGGTTCAGAGCGGCACGCCGCTGACGACCCGCTACACCGTATTTGGTGTCGCTGGACAGATCCTGAATGGACGTGGCGATCTTGGCCGCACTCCGTGGTTCTCGCAGACCGACTTTGGTGCTCGCCACAAGTACAAATTCGGTGCTGATAACCGCTTCACGCTGGTCAGCATGGTCGACATCCTGAACCTGTTTGATCAGGATACCGTCATCGGTCGTAACGAAGTCCTTTCGACCACAGGTATCACTGGGGCTAACCTCGGAATGCCTGCTGGCTTGAGCGCTCTTCAGCAGGAAGCTCTTTATCAGCGTCAGGCTTTTGCCGGTGCTGCTAATGCTTACATTCAGGCTAATGCCCTCCGCAGCCCGACGTTCAACTTCGACAACGCGTTCCAGGGACCGCGTCAGGTTCGCTTCGGTTTCAGACTTCAGTTCTAAACAACTGATATCCTAGTCGCAAGACATTTAGAGGCTGTTCTCAAACGAGAACAGCCTCTATTTTTTTCAGCACATGCCTATCGCTTTTAGCCCATTAGCAGATGCCCTAGTTTTTCTTTCTTAGTTTTCATATAATAAGCCGCTTCTTCTTCCGCGGCGACCTCGAGCGGGATGCGTTCTACAATGTTCAAGCCGGCGGCGGTGAGGGCGGCAAGTTTGTCGGGGTTGTTAGAAATAACGCGGACCTTGCAGAGCCCGAGATCGAACAGGATCTCGGCGCATTGTTGATAGTTGCGGGCGTCGACGGCAAATCCCAGCTCCTCGTTGGCCTCGACCGTGTCGGCACCTTCGTCCTGCAGGGCGTACGCACGTATCTTATTTATGATGCCGATGCCGCGGCCTTCCTGCTGCTGATAGACGATCGCCCCGCGGCCTTCGGCCTCGATCATTTCCATCGCCCGTCGTAGCTGTGGCCCGCAGTCGCATTTGACAGAACCAAAAACGTCGCCCGTCAGACACTGCGAATGGATACGTACGAGCGTCGGCGTCTCGCGGTCCATTTCGCCCTTGTAAAGCACGACAAATTCCTCGTCGCTTGTCAGCGAACGATAGCCCGCAATGCGGAAGTCGCCGACATCGGTCGGGAGCTTTGCGGTGGCCACGCGTTCGACCGTAATACCGCCTTTCTCCCAGCAGCAGTCGCTGGCAGCTTCCGGCAGATTCAAATTCTCTAACATTAGGTCTCCTATAAGCAGAATTATACTCGCTGCAAATTCAAAATAACAGGGTTTATATTCGCTGATACTACGCGGGTGGTTTCAAAACTAATGAGCGGGCCAGCGTATTCGAGACATTACGCGAAGCCCGGTTCGCTGCGGTGAATGGAAGAAAGCGGGTCGGCCATCGGATGAAGCGGCTCTTCGGAATACTGCAATTGATAAAGCCGCCAGTAGAGGCCGCGCATTGCGAGAAGCTCTGCATGCGAGCCGATCTCGCGAAGCTCGCCGTGGTGAAGCACTATGATGCGGTCGCATCGCTGGATAGTCGAAAGGCGATGAGCAACGACCAGCGACGTGCGGCCTTCCATCACACGGTCAACGGCCCGCTGGATCAGCTGTTCGGTCTCAGTGTCGATCGAGCTGGTCGCTTCGTCGAGGATTAGCAGCTTCGGATCGAAGGCAAGTGCACGGGCGAACGATATGAGCTGCTTTTGCCCAACCGAAAGGCCCGCACCGCGTTCCTTCACGACCGACCCGTAACCGCCGGCAAGCTTTTTGATGAATTCGTCCGCGTGCACCTCGCCCGCCGCCCATTCGACACGCTCGCGGTCAATATCAGGGTTGCCAAGCTTGATATTGTTTTCGATAGTTCCGCTGAATAGAAAAACGTCCTGCAGAACGACCGCGAAATTCGACCGCAGATCGTGCAGCTCCCAATCGCGGACGTCCACGCCATCGAGCAATATGCGCCCTTTCTGCACATCGTAAAAACGCATCAGCAGATTTGTGACAGTCGTTTTTCCAGAACCGGTATGGCCGACGAGCGCGATGCTCTCGCCCGGTGCGACCGTGAACGAGACGTCTTTTAATACCCAGTCTTCATTCTTGTAGGCGAACCAAACGTTCTCAAAAACGATCTCGCCCCTCGCCTTTCCGGTCATCTTCGGCTCGGCTGGAGATGTTATCTCGACATCGCGGTCGAGCAGGATAAAGATGCGGTGCGATGCGACGATCGCCGCCTGTAGCACGTTGAATTTGTCCGAAAGGTCGCGGATCGGCTGAAAAAGCTGGAGCGAGTACTGAATGAAGGCGGCCAATACACCGACCGTCAATCCAGCTCCCGCGGAAGAAAAACCACCTAGTATCTCAAACCCGAATGCAACGATGACCAGCGCAATTCCTACTGAACCGATAAAATCCACAAGCGGATAAAACACGGCGTAGTAATAGATCGTCTCAATATTTGCGTTTCGATAGTCGTCGTTTATCTCGCGAAAGCGGCCCTTCGCCTTCGCTTCGGCGTTAAAGAGTTGAACCGTTTGAGCCCCGGATATATATTCTTGCAGAAACGCATTCAACTTCGCATTGCGTGTACGGACTCGGTCAAAACCCACACGAGCGTGCTTTCTAAACCAGTTCGTCGCAGTGAAAAGCAGCGGGATCGTGATAAGCGAGACCAGCGCCAGCTTCCAGTCGAGCCAGAACATTATGCCGACGATCGCAAAAATTATCACAAGATCGCCGAGGACATCGATCACGCCCGACGTGAAGAGTTCGTTCAGCGCATCCACATCGCCGGTAAGGCGCGTCATCGTTCGCCCGACCGGATATTGATCAAAATATGCGATCTCCTGCTTTTGCAGCTTTGTAAAGAGCTCGGTCCTGATGTCGAACATCACCCGCTGGCCGACATGATTGAGCAAAACCTCCTGAGCATAGGAGAAAACGAAGCGAAACAGGAATACTCCAAAAAAAGCGAGGGCAAACAGCCAAACGCCATCCACATTCTTCGGAGTGATGAAATCATCGACAGCGGATTTGGTAAAATACGGCTGCGTTGCGATCAGCAGATTGGTGAGAAAGGTAAGCGTTAACGCCAGGGCCGCAAGTTTCCAATACGGCTTCAAATATCGAAGCAGCCGGCGGGCAACACGCAGGTCGTACGTTTTGCCGATGGCATCTTCTTCGTGATATTTGCGGACTTCTTCTGACACTTGATAAAACTAGATTCTAACGAACGGAGGGTAGTTTAAGAAGCCGGGCCGCAGAATGTTACAGCCGTGTTAATAATCATCCGAAATCGCAACTTTGACGAAAGATAGCTCGTATTCTGCGTTTAAGATCGCGTTTTGATGGAGGAAGATATCAAAGATGTCTGATGCAATACTGTCGGTCGAAACCGGCCTGAATCCCTACCACACTACAGAACACTACCTGCGGCGGGTGCTGTCCGGCGACGTTCGAAGCGTTCGCAATCGCTTGATCGCCGCTTTGGAAAGACTAGGCTACGATATTCTTGACGACGACGAGACCGTTCTGCGGGGCCGTCGCGAGGCCCGCGGCTGGGCGACGTCGTACTCGTCCGCCGACGTCCTCGATTACCCGATGACGCTTACGATCAAGTTAAAAGCGCATGGTGAACACGGGACAAGGGCGACGTTTGATTACGTCGTCAAACATCCATCGCTCTCAAAAGGGGAAAAAGAGATCCTGACTCGCGAGGCGGAGGCGATATCTGCGCTCGCGACGGTACGCGCCGCCGACAACGTTTGCGGCGCGTGCGGGACGGAGTCGACTGATGACTCACGCTTCTGCCGGCGATGTGGAGCAAAGATCTCGGTCGAGACGTCGGAACTTGAGGTTCTGCGGATGTCGGCCGAGATACGTGCCGGACATACTTCGATCGTTTCGACATTTATCGCGTCGCTCGTCGGTTTCGGGCTCACCGGCTCAGCCCTAATTGCTCTTATGGCCGCCGGCGTCGTTTTCGGTAAAGGCTTGAGTGCTCTGCTGGTGATCGGGATGGCGGCGAATTTACTGAGCATAATCTTCATCGGTTTTGGATGGAATCGTGTCAATCGGTCGCTGAAACGAAGTTCGAAGACTGAGCCGGCGATGATTGAAGTTCCTCCCATGCCGCTACTAACCACACCGGCCCGTTCGCTCGACCAGCCACCGCCTTCGGTGACCGAGCGGACCACGAATTTACTTCAAGCCGAACAGGATCCGGCCAAAACAGGTGAGTTTGCGTCTGACACATCCGACCGTCTAAATTAGAGACGGCGGAATGAATCGTTTCCTGGAACAAAATAAAGGTAACTGGGAGCGGCTTGAAGATCTGCTCTCGATGCTTCGCGGGACGGGTCTGCGCGGGCTTTCGAGGATGGAGGTTCGCGAATTCGGCGAACTCTATCGCCGAGCCGCCGCGGACCTTGCCATCGCCCGGGCAGAAACGCGCGACCCGAAGCTGATCAACTATCTCAACAGCCTCGTAATTCGTGCCCACGGAAGGATCTATCGGGCCGAAGGCCAGGGTGCGAACCTGATATGGCAGTTTTTTACCGCAGACTTTCCGCAGACGTTTCGACGAAACCTGCGGTATATGGTCATTGCGTTCTGCGTTTTCGCGGCTTTCGCCGTTTTTGGTTTTGTTTCGACATGGGTCGACACGGACTTTACGCATTTTGTGATGCTGTCCGGGATCACATCGGAGATAACGGCAGGAAATCAGTGGTGGAAGAGCCTGAACGACGCAAACCAGATCGGGGCGACGCATATTCTTTCAAACAATATCCTCGTCACCTTTCGCGTATTTGCGATGGGTGCGTTCCTTGGGATCGGGGCGTTTTACGATCTGGCGTTCGAAGGTGCCAGGCTTGGCAGTGTCTTTGCTGCCTGCTACAAACTCAATCCCCCATTCGGCAATGAACTCGCATCGTTCGTTGTTGGTCATGGCGTCGTCGAACTTTCGACGATCTTCTTCTGTGCCGGAGCGGGAATGATGATCGGCTATGCGATCATAAATCCGGGCGACCTAACACGGGCACAAGCCGTTAAAAAGAAAGGCGTCGAAGCGGCTAAGATCGTTATCGGCTGCGCGTGTTTTCTCGTCATCGCCGGGATTATCGAAGGGTTTCTCTCGCCATCCGACCTGCCCGCAGCAATCAAGATCGCAACCGGAGTTGGAACTGGTATCGCGATGTATTCATACTTGATGCTCACAGGCCGTGGCGAAGCTCAGGTCGTTCAAAAAGAAACCTTCTTAACTTCGGAAAGGTGAACTCCGAACGCCAGTTTTGCGGCACGTTTCATCGCTTCCGGATCGCCCGTCGTCATAAAAACATCCGAGCCCCCACCATCCAGTTTCCAGCGTTCGATCTTCCTGACAATTGATTCCGCCGGGTCAACAAAGATGGTCGCGGGCGGAACCAGTGTTTTCAGAACCTCGGTTATCGCGGGATAATGTGTGCACGCGAGGAGAATATGCGAGGAGTTTCGAATCGGTTTGAGGATCCGAGCAGCTTCGGCCCGAAGAGTTTCAGACGAGACGTCACCGCTTTCGATCAACCCCGACAGCGGCTGGGCGATCCGCTGCTCGATGCTAATTCCCTTCGCCGCAAATCCATCTCGATACACACCGGAAAGAATCGTTCGCCGCCCACCGATCACCGCGAGGCGTCGCGGCTTCAGTTTCGCGGTCGCCGCGACAGCATTGTCTATCATTCCCTCGATCTTGATACCGTGATCCTGTAGGTAAGATATCGCCGTACTTGCGGCGTTGCAGCCGATAACAAGGTGGGTCACGCTGTGCTCTTTAAGAAAAACGATCGCCGAATTCAGACGTGCGACCAATTCGGGGTGCGTCATTTTGCCGTACGGCGTCGCTCCCGTGTCGGATAGGTAAACGATAGGGATGTCGCCGCCGCTTTCCCTAAAACGCCGGTAAATGCTGATTCCGCCGATGCCCCAGTCGATTATGCCAAGCATAGTCACGGATAGGTCAGTTTCGCTTCGATACCGCGTTCGACCGGCCCGCTGTCGAAGGCGACGATCCGCGAATGCCATGCCATGTTGAGAATCTCCATTTTTTGCCCGGGAAAGCGGCTTTCGAGATACCATTTCATCTCATGTTCGGAGCGGATCGGGTTGTACTCGACCATCTTTTTCCAGTCGGGATGCGAAACGAGCTTTTTCAAAGCCGCGTCGAAGCGGGCGTTCGATTTTTGGTTGCGCATCGTCCGAAGTTTGTCGCCGACAAGACGCGGATATTCTCTAAACGCGACTGGAACCGTAACCATATCTACAATTAGAAACTTTCCGCCCGGTTTCGTGACCCGTTTGATCTCAGCAAGCAACGGGTCCCAATCCAGATAGCGAAACGACATGAGTGACGTGACGACGTCGAATGAGTTATCGGGAAACGGCAGGACGGGGCCTTTGATGATCTCAAATCTCAGGTTTGAAATTTCAGAATTCTTGAGCCTCGCGCGCTCGATTATGCCACTTGATTCATCGACGCCAATACCTGAATTCAGCCGGTCGGAAAGTGCGTTTAACAACGCTCCATTTCCGCAGCCAATATCGAGCACGTCGATCTTACCGGCCGGCAGATGTTCGTTCAGCCATTTCCATTCGTCGCGGCGAACTCTTATGTCGACAAACGTCGCATCGTACAGCTCGGCAACGTGATCGTATGACGCATCGCCATCAGGTGGCTGCGGGTCGAAACGCTTGATCTTTTCGGCCGGCATGAAGCCGAGCCGCTTTTTCGCAGCCGCTAAATATCCATGAGATTTGCGGCCCTTGCATCCGATCGTATAAAGCGGCGACTCCGTGCTGTCGCCCGCCGACACGTAGCGATCCTTATTCTTGGAAAAGGTCGTATACCAAAAAAATCCGTAAGTCGGAACGCCAAAAGTTCTCGCGAAGAAGGGCGCAAACCAGCGTGCCGATCGACAGCAGTAAAACGAAGCCGAACCGTCTTCGGCAAACGGAATATCCATCTGCTCCCATTCATACGGCGAAAACTGCTCGGGAAATGCGACCGTACCAAACATTGGCCCGTACATTCCGGAATGGCCGACGAAGATAAATTCCTTTATCTTTTCGCTTGCCTCTCGAATTGAAGCGATCTCCCGCAAAACATCGCTTTTCGATTCGACCGCTTTTGCGGCCACTTCGACACCGGGATTATGGGCCTGTTTTTCCGCCGCAAGGGTCTCAGCCACCACCGGAAATTGATTGCCGCCCAGTCGGTATTTTGTCGTAAAAATGATCAGTATCGTCATCTATCGCCTGAGACTTAGAGTAACCCTCTCTCCTTGACCCGTAAATACGATTCGAGCAACTTTGGGCCTAATGTTTGAGTCGTGACGTCGAGGGCCATTCCGCCGAGGGATTCCACTAGTTTTAAGGCCGATTCGCGTTGGTGAATTATCTCCTCAGCGGCGGATTGCGTAAAGACTTCCCTGATGTCGGCCGGAACCCGGCTTACCGAGGCGTTGAGGTCGCGGTCGCCGATCGTTGCGACGAGCGGGAGATGTCGGGGACGAAGCAGGCGGAGCGAATTTATCAGCTCTTTCGAACTGTCCTTATCCACCAGATCCGTCAGTACGACGACGAACGCCCGCTTTTTGAGATTCGACGCGATGAATTGAAACGCGCGGGCGTAGGACGGTTCGATCAGTTCCGGTTCGAGGCCGTGGAGTGCTTCCAGCACTGCATCGATGTGTTCCAGGCCCCTTTTTGGCGGGATGAATTTGCGAACCCGGCGGCCAAAAACCACGAGGCCGCAATTATCGCCCGCACGGGCCGATGCGGAAACGAGTGCAAGGGCGGCGTGAAGGGCGGTGTCGAATTTTGTCTCGCCATCGATCCTTCCGGTCATCAAACGCCCGGCGTCGAGGGCGATCATTACGGTTTGGTCGCGTTCGATCTGGTATTGACGGGTTGTTAACTTGCCGCGTCGTGCCGTGGCGGTCCATGAGATATGCCGCAATTCATCGCCACGGACGTAGTCGCGCATTGATTCGAACTCGCGGCCTTCTCCCCGCCGCACGGCACGGCGTTGGATGGCGAGGAATGAGCGAGCGCCCAAGGCCTTCAGTTCCATTTCGCGGGCCCGCCGCATGTTCGGGTAGACCTTTACATGCTGTGCCTCGCCAAGTTCCGCCTGACACCAAACGAGACCCAGGCGTGAGCGAAAACGCACTGCCGTCCTGCCGAACTCATACCGCCCGCGTTTCGGCGGTGTTACGTGGTAAAAGAATTCCGCCGTCTGCTGCGGCCCGACCTCGAATGCAGCTTCGCGTGGTTCGTTGAGTTGCATATCCGACGGGTATTCGTCTTTTAGACGGAGAACAAATCGCTGCGGCGTCGCATTATCTATCTTCACGCTCACCCGCGAAGCATCACCGATCGCAAACCGGCGATCGAATTCACGTGAGAGGTGAAATCCTTCCGGCAAATTCCGGCTCATAAAATAGTCGGCTATCGCAGTAATAATTAAAAGCACGTCGAAGGCCAGCACCGCATACCAAAGCCCGGGCACCATCCACGATATCGACAGAGGCACCAACGCCAGGCCGAGCAGAACGTAAAATCGGAGGGAAAAGACAAATCGCATCGAGAAATCGATTATAACACCCGCTGAACTTCCCGCCCGTCGGGAAAAAAGCGCGCTTCGGCGATGCAACTAATGACGGGGTTTGCGGTTCAAATAGTTGGCACCACCCAAAGGAGTTAAAAAACGTGAAAGCTTTATACACGATCCTCGCCTGTCTGATCCTGTCCGCCGCGATATCTGCGCAGACCGAAACTCCCACACCGGCACCCGCTGTCGAAGATGTCTATCTCGCTAAGGACGACGGAGAAGGCCGTGCCGGCGACCCGGCGGCTGAGTTTCGTGTGACAGATGTGCCGATCTACTGCGTGGTCGTACTTGATACGAATGGAAAGGCGGTCGTAAAGATGAATTTTGTCGCCGTGAGTGTTAGCGGCGTGAAGCCTGAAACCAAGGTAGTAAGCGCGAGCTATACAACCAGCGAAAAACAGAACAGGGTAAATTTCACGGGTCGGCCGGATGGCAAATGGACGCCGGGAAGATATCGCGTCGACGTTTTTCTAGATGGTAAAATAGCGAAAAATGTCGAATTCGAGATAAAGGGAACAGGAGTTTCGAGCGTTACATCGGCCTCAAAATTCCAGCCTCCGGCTGATCCCCCGAAACCGAAACCGGTCAAGAAACCGCTCAAGCCTCAGCAATAAAACAAAAAAATGCCGCCCTTTCGAGCGGCTTTTTTAATTGGATATAACTCTCCCGCTTACCAGCGGCTTTCGCGACGTCCGCCGCCACCGCCGTAACCACCGCCGCCATAACCGCCACCGCCGCCACGGCTTCCGCCACGGTCTTCACGGGGCTTAGCTTCGTTGACCTTGATGTTGCGGCCTGCAAAATCCTGGCCGTCGAGATCAGCGATAGCCTTTTCGCCTTCTGCCTGCGATGCCATTTCGACAAAACCAAAACCGCGTGAGCGGCCTGTTTCACGATCTTCGACAACGCTGGCCGATTCGACAGTGCCGACACCGGCAAAAAGAGCTTCGAGATCCTGGCTCGAGGTCTGGAACGAGAGATTTCCTACGTACAGTTTCATAGACATTAAAATATTATCGTCCCGAAAGGACGGGACCTTCACAGAAGCATCGAATTGTCGGACTTATTATTCAGAGAAGAAACTGATCCGGCCTTCGAAAGTCTCGAGAGAACTACTTCAAACCAAAAGAACAACCAACCCTCGAACTTTACGCCAGCTAATTAACCGTGTAGATCGGGCGCATCACCGTCGATGCGCGAGAGCAGGACTAACGTCTTAATAATGCACGGTTTGCGGGTTATTAGCAAATGCAGTCCGTTAACTGAGGCTTTTCTAATCTAATAATTTCTTTATTTCATCAAGGCTTTCGAGCGCGGCTTTCTCGCCAAGCCCTATGAACTCATCGCGTTTTCCAAGTTCATCGGGCCGAAGGTGAGCTATCTCGGGAGCGATTACGACGTCGGCGTGGATGTGTTGAAACATGGTCGCCATGCGAATCAGGGTCATGGCGGACATGATCGTTACGCCGAGGGCGGTTCGCGGATTTGAGCGGAAACTCGAACCACAGGCGAGAACATCGACAGCTATGACGACATCCGCTCCCAGATCACGCACGGTGTCGCACGGCAGCGGTTTCACGGCCCCGCCATCGACCAGGAGCCGCCCACCGTCTTTTGGCGGCACGAAGATCCCGGGCACGGCGCAGCTCGCACGGACGGCGTGGATCAGATCTCCACTGTCTTTCAGCACAACCTCGTCGCCCGTCATCGGATCGCAGGCGATCGCCGCGAACGGTATCTTCAGGTCTTCAAAACGATCGACCGGAAGATGCCACGCCAGATATCGGCCCATCGGAACGCTCGACAGAAGTCCCATCGGCGACAGTGACGGCCGGCCGACATCGCCCCAGCCGATCTCACTCGCCATCTTCAACATATCGTCGATCGACATCCCAGACGCGAGCGCCGCTCCGACGATCGACCCGGCCGATGTACCCGCGACCATGTCGATCGGAATGTCGTTCTCGATCAGCACCTTTAGCACGCCAATATGCGCAAAGCCGCGCGCCGCGCCGCCTGATAGTGCAAGTCCGATCTTCTTACGAGCCATAGAATGAAATTGATTTTAACTATTCATTATGAAAAACTTAAATGCCTAAATGACCCTGCACGAATCTCAATCTTTTCCGCGTCCGAGCACAATTGCCGACATTGCCGCAGGCGAGACGGTGTGTCCGGTTTGCTCGCGGGATACGCAGGATGAGTTTGTACCGCTGCTTTCGGTCGATGAGGACCTGGCGAAACTGATCTGTGCGAACGCTCCGAACACGGCTGAGTTTCAGGCTGTCTGTGCCAGATGCATACGGCTTTTTGAGCGGGCGAAGGATCACATCGTCGCCGACGCGGCAATGCAGAAGGACGGTTCGCACGTTCTTTCGACGCCGCTTCGGCTCGATGCGGACGAGCGTTTTACGGGCAAGGGCGTGACGATCGCGTTTCTCGATTCCGGTTTTTATCCGCACGTCGACCTGACCACGCCCCGAAATCGCATACTTGCATATCGCAGTCTTATCGATAAGGACGGCGATCTTTCGTCGTTGTTTCAGCCCGATGTAGCAAGCTGGCACGGAATGATGACGTCGGTCGTCGCGGCGGGGAATGGCTCACTGTCGAACGGCTTTTACCGCGGCATCGCTCCGGAAGCTGACGTCGTTCTCATCAAACTCGCCCGCACGGGCCGGATCACTGACGACAATATTCTCGAAGGCCTGAATTGGGTGCTCGAGAACCGCGAAAAATACAACATCCGCGTCGTAAACATCTCAGCCGGCGGCGATGACGAGCAGAGCTACCTGACGGATCCGGTCTCGCAGGCTGTCGAGGAATGTTCTACGAAAGGAATAACGGTCGTTTGCGCGGTCGGCAATTCCGGCCACTTGCCGGATCACCCGGTCGTCCCGCCGGCGAGTGCTCCGTCGTGCATTGCGGTTGGCGGGCTGGATGACAATAATTCGATAAACCGGGCGAAACGCGGCATGTACCGCTCGTCATACGGCCCGACGGTCGACGGTCTTCAAAAACCCGAGGTCATCGCATCGTCGATCTGGGTCCCGGCCCCGATCCTGCCGAATACTCCGACGGCGCAGCAGGCCGAGCTTCTGGAAAAACTCGACAAAGCCGCGGATGACGATCTGCACCGCATCATCCGCGAAAATCAGGGCATCGACCCCGAACTGGACGCTGCTCTCGACCGCCCGGTCCACAGCATTCGCCAGATCATCATCCTAAAGATCCGCCGCGAGAACGTGATCACCAAAAACTATAAATACGTCGACGGCACATCGTTTTCGGCACCAATAGTCTCGTCGATCGTCGCCCAGATGATCGAGGCCAATCCGTCGCTCACGCCGAGCCAGATCAAACGCATACTCATCACCACAGCCGAACGCCTGCCGCATTACGAGGTCGACCGGCAAGGCTGGGGCGTCGTCGATCCGCGACGCGCTGTCGAGTTGGCTATTTCGATGAGAGACTAAAATAGCGGCATCTGACAAATTTGGCGTGTCAAATTGGCGCAAAGGAGGGCGATCCCATCTCCGTCCGCCGCCGTTATTGCTCCACCACATCCACCGCAACCGCTTCGGCCACTTTCCGTTGTCATTCACCGGTTACTGATTCGCATTCCCCGGCCGGTTGGTCAGCGGCGGAGGCCTGGGACCGATACGCGGAGTTCCGACGGGCGTCGGCTGCGAGTTGGTCGGCCGCGGTGAAACGGTCGGCCGTGGCGAGGCTGTGTTAGCCGGCGTTGGAGCCGTACTCGGCTCGGGTGATGGCGACGGGCTAACGCGCGGCGATGGCGTTGGCGACGGACGCGTGTTGGCGTTCGTGTTTACGTTGGTGTTGAAGTTTGCGGGCAGGTTGAAATTGGTATTGAGATTAGCGTTCGTATTCGAATTTGTGTTGACGTTGAAGTTGAAATTCGAATCAAACGACAGGTTTGTGTTCAGGTTCGTATTCTGATTCGCGTTGACATTGACGTTCACATTTGCGGGCTTTTCGCTCCTCAGCATCCAGAAGATAAACACGCCGAGGCCCAGCACGCCGAGCGTTCCGAGGATCGTGAGCAAGACGGTCTTTGCCGTGTTCGGCGGCGGCGGCGGTACGACATATCCGGTCGTCGAGCGGGCGCGCACATTTGGTCCCGGCGACGGTTCTGAGGTAGGGATCACGATGCGTTCCGACCTGCCCTGCTCATCAAAAACAAGCGGCTGGTCCGGTGGCACGAGGGGCTTTCGCCTGACGACGGTCTCCTGGCCGATCTCGTCGTCTACGTCGTCGATCACGGTTTCGCTCGGTATGGCGGTAAAGTTCGGCTGTTTTTCGTCAACAAGCGGTGTACCATCCTTTGTACAAAAACGTATAATCTCTTCATCGTAACGAGCACTGCAAACCGGGCAATATTTCATAGGTGATCCGAAGCGGGGAAATGCGTTAATCTTGCTTCACGAATGTTAGCACGAAATTGCCGCTCGGCCTTACCGGCTCAATGTCCATCTGCGATATACGAAAGACCAATGCTGAATAAAAACCGTAGTAAAACTGCTGGACACCTCTTTATCCTTTTCGCATTTGTGGCCGCCTTCATGATCGGCTGCACGGCAAAAAGCGATCCGAATACCGGCACAGCCGCGAACAACTCACCGAAGAAAATTCGAATCGGCTTCGCCATGGACGCTTTGAAACAGGAACGTTGGCAGAAGGACCGCGACCTATTCCTGGCAAAGGCCTCAGAACTCGGCGCCGAGGTTCTGCTGCAAACAGCAGACGGCAGTGACGACGCTCAGATGAAGCAGGTCGAGAGTCTGCTGACACAGGGAATCGACGTTCTTGTGATCGTTCCGCACAATGCCGAGGTCGCCGGGGCTATGGTCGAAATGGCGAAAAGGCAGGGTGTGCCCGTGATATCGTACGACCGCCTGGTTCGCAACAGCGCGCCCGATCTTTACGTTTCGTTTGATAATGAAAGAGTTGGCGAACTTCAGGCGAAATACCTGTTCGACCGCATGCCGAAAGGCAACTACGTACTGATCGGCGGTGCTCCGACCGATAACAACGCGAATCTATTGAGAAAAGGTCAGCTCAACATCCTTCAAGCCGCCATCAACAGCGGCGATATCAAGATCGTAGCCGATCAATGGGCGAAGGAATGGCTCGTTGAAGAGGCGCTAAAGCACGCTGAGAACGCTCTGACGCAGAACAATAACAAGATCGACGCCATGGTGGTCTCGAACGACGGCACCGCCGGCGGAGCGATTGAAGCTATCTCAAAGCAAGGCCTTGCCGGAAAGATACTCGTCTCAGGCCAGGATGCTGAGCTTGCGGCTCTTCAGCGGATCGTGAAAGGTACGCAGACGATGACCGTTTACAAGCCCATCTCAAAGCTCGCCCCCGCGGCCGTCGAGGCAGCGATCGCACTCGCAAAAAAACAGCCTTCCGGAGCGACCCGAACCGTTAACAATGGCCGTATTGACGTGCCGTCGATCCTCATAGAACCCATCCAGGTCGATAAGAACAATATCGAAGAAACGGTCGTGAAAGACGGTTTTCAGTCGCGGGAAAAGATATTCAAGGACCAGTAGCCATTTTGAATAAGCCCGTGAACAAGGCCGTTATCCTCGCCCGCGGGCTCGGAACGCGAATGCGTGCTGCCGCGGCTGATG
Organism: uncultured Chloracidobacterium sp.; assembly: GCA_964410495.1. GTDB lineage: Bacteria > Acidobacteriota > Blastocatellia > Pyrinomonadales > Pyrinomonadaceae > OLB17. Next base: position 8,629 of record CAYPGP010000027.1, on the reverse strand, counting down.
CTCATCTCACACCCGAACAGGAACGCGTCGCCGCCGTTGGCTTAAAAACCCTTATGCCGCTTGCCGGCGGTCGAACGCTGCTCGATCTCATAATTGGGCAGCTTAAAAAAGCAGGTTTTAACGAGGTCGGGATGGTGATAGGGCCGGAACACGACGCGGTCCGTGAGCACTGCGCGCGGAACGGATTCGATGTTCGATTTGCGATCCAGGAAAAGCCGCTGGGAACCGCCGATGCCGTACTTGCCGCAAGCGATCTGGTCGAAGCGGACGAACTGTTCCTCGTCATCAATTCCGATAATCTTTACCCTGTCGAAGGGCTGAGGAAGCTGCGCGAGACCGACGGGCCCGCATTGCTCGCGTTCGGATCGGCGAGCCTGATCGCCAAAAGCAATATTCCACGCGAAAGGATAGCTAAGTTTGCGACCATCCAGATCGATGAACACCGGAATCTCTCGCGGATCGTCGAAAAACCGGGAATGGTCGAGCCTGATTCGCTTGTTTCGATGAACGCATGGTTATTTTCGCCCGCTATCTTCGATGCGTGCCGCGCCATCTCGCCATCGGAACGCGGGGAGCTTGAACTTACAGCCGCCGTGCAGCATGCAGTCGACAAGTTGGCTCAGCGGTACAAGGCGATCAGGATCGACGCCGGGGTTCTGGACCTTTCCAGCAGAGGCGACCTCGCTGGATTGCAGGAGCGTCTCGATCAGTTTGACATAGGCTAAATAGCCATGAGTTGGTTATTCGTATGTTTATCCCCGGTCGCATCGAGGTTCTTGGAAAACACACCGATTATTGCGGTGGCCGGAGCATCGTGTGCGCTATCGATCGCGGATTTCACGCGGAGGTTGAAGAGGATCCAGATCGCGTTTTTCTAACCAATCGGGATACGAGCGAACACATCGCGATCTCGCTGGCCGATCCCGCCATATCGGGGAATTGGGGAGATTACGCGGCCGAGGTCGTGCGTCGTCTGGAAGCGAATTTTCCGGAGCGGTTGAAGACCGGAGCAAAGATCCGTTTTCATAGCGACCTGCCAAAGGCGGCGGGCCTTTCGAGCTCGAGCGCCTTGATGATAATGGTCTTCGCGGCGCTCGATGTAGTGAACAACCTACGCGGAGCCGGACGGTTTCAGGACAATATTCATGATGAGATCGACCTTGCGGAGTATCTTGGCTGTATTGAAAATGGCCAGAGCTTTCGCGGCCTCGCCGGTTCAGCGGGCGTCGGGACGTTTGGCGGCAGCCAGGACCATGCGGCGATAATGCTCGGGAAGGCCGGAAAACTTAGTGAGTTCTCGTTTTCCCCTTTACGTCATATCAGCGATCTCGAGTTTCCATCCGAGTTTTCTTTCGTCGTTGCAACGAGCGGCGTTGCGGCGGAAAAGACGCGGGCTGCGAAGGAAACCTATAACCGTACCGCGCGGATGGTTGCCGAGATCACTTCAGCTTTTGGCGGCATGTCGCTGGCACGGATGTTTGAGGAGATGGGTGTAGACGAAGTGCTCGTTCGCGTCAGGCGAATGAAAACGAGGTTTACGTCGCGTGAACTGCTTGATCGCGTCGAGCAGTTTCGGATCGAGAATTTTGAGATCATTCCCTTCGTCAGTAAGCTCCTCGCCGCCGGACAGATCGGCGATATCGGCGACCCGATCGACGTTTCGCAGCGTAACGCGGAGAGGTTTCTCGGAAATCAGATCGGCGAGACGGCATTTTTGCAGCGTTCAGCACGGGAGATCGGAGCGGTCGCTGCGTCCGCATTTGGGGCGGGTTTCGGTGGGAGCGTTTATGCGATCGTCAGGCGTTCTGACGCGGACGGCTTCCGCGACGAATGGCGGCGGGTTTACGGGAACCGCTATCCGCAGCATGTGAAAACGAGCGAGTTCTTCGTGACCCGGCCTTCGCGTGTCGAGCTCTAGTTTCGCCCCTTTTCCGCTAAATTGCGAAGCATCTCCTTTATGTCCGCTATCCCTTTGTACGCTACATAAGCCGTAACGAACGTGTACCATCCTACGGCAGCAATGGTGAGTATCAGCCAGAAATATCTCATGCTTCACCTCCACTTCTCGGTTTCAACATCGAGAAAATTATCATCGCGAAGGCCGAAGCGACGTAAGCCGCGATGCCCGAATAGTACGGCCCGATCCACTTTGCGAGATCGCGAGTAGCGGGTGTTTTTTCAAGGATGAGAAACGCGGCGGGAATTGCAGCCGCGAGAATGATCGAACCCGCCGCTCCCCAGCTATTTGCCTTTTTCCAATAGCATGCCGAGATCAACAGTACCGAAATGCTGGCAAGATAGATCGTCCCTGTGATGCCGAGATAGGTCCAGACATCACCCTCGAGCGGGTACCAAAGGCCGTAGAACAGCAAGAAGATGCCGATCATCGCGACGATCATACGATTGATCAAAATGCCCTTTTTCTCAGACCATTCCTTCCTGCGGAACGGTGCCATGATGTCGTTATAGATCACGCTGCCCCAGGTCAGCATATAGCTCGAATCCGTAGACATATCCGCCGCCAACATAGCCGCAATGCATAGGCCCATCAGTCCAACCGGCACGAACGTCGAAAGAAACGTCGGCATTGCGTCGATGGTATTTGTCACCTGACCCAGCGTTGCGAGTGCAGCGATTCCCCAGATCCCTGGTATCAGAAAGCGGCATACGAAAAAGAAACTTGTCCGGACGTAGATCCTTTGCCCGGTCATCGAATCCTTTGCCGCCAGAACGCGTGCAATAGTCGTCTGCCATGTGAGGACGGCTGCGAAATTGAGTAGAACCTGAAACACGACGTATTGCCAACCCAGGTCCGGATGCACAAACGGATTAAAACCGCCGGCACCGTAATTGGCGTCAACCGTTGCAACGAGTTTGTCCCAACCGACATAGACGAGTATCAAAACCGTAACCGCGATCAGCCCGATACTCATGACAACGAACTGTAGAAAATCGGTGATCAACACGGACAGCATCCCGCCGAGGATCGTGTAGGTTGCCACGCCGATAAGCAGCACGGTCATCATCGCTTCGAGATAGCCGATCTCGAAGCCTGCGATATTAAACGAAGTGACTTTTAGCCCGACGATCGTGATCAAAAACTGCCCGCCGATCCGCAGAAACACGCCCATGTTCAGCAAACCGCCAAGCACTATAACAACGCCCGCCGCCCAGCGGATACGCGGCCCGAATTGTTTCTCTATCAACTCGGGGATCGTGATAACGCCCGAATCACGCAGCGGCTTGATGCAAAACCCCGTATAGCCAATAACGAGCATCGACAAGGCCATCGCAATGCCCGGCGTTGCTCCCGCAAAGCCGTACTTATAACCGGCCTCAGCCGTATACATGCATGTAACAATGCCAAACTCAGTTGCCGCCAGACTCGCGATACCGAGATAGACATTCATCTCACGCCCCGCGACCAAAAAATCGTCGACCTTGCCCACGTACTTGCGCACGTAAAGCCCGGCCGCCATCGTCACAAGCAAATAAAGCCCAACGATGCTCCCGTCGAGAAGCCAGTTGAAATTAGTCATTTAAATGACCCCGAAAAATTGAAGGTAGTGAAAAATCTTTCCAATCATATTCGGGTTTGGGTGTAGTGTCCAACGCCGGGATAAGCGAAACGCTTGACATCTATTCCCACTCGATGGTTCCGGGCGGCTTTGACGTCATGTCGTAAACGACACGATTTACCCCGCGGACTTCACTCGTGATCCGAGATGAAACAGTAGCCAAAAAGTCGTGCGGCAGGCGGGCCCAGTCGGCGGTCATGCCGTCGGTCGAGGTCACGGCTCGCAGGGCGACAGTCTTTTCGTAGGTACGGAAATCTCCCATAACTCCGACAGACTGTATCGGTAGCAGCACGGCAAATGCTTGCCACACATCTTTATAAAGATCGAAGTTGTGAAGTTCCTCGATAAAGATGCGATCTGCCTTCTGGAGCAGTTCAACCTTTTCAGGTGTAATGTCGCCGAGGATGCGAACTCCGAGCCCCGGGCCGGGGAATGGATGGCGTTCGAGGATCATCTCGGGAATGCCCAGGTCACGTCCGATGTTGCGGACCTCGTCCTTGAACAGTTCACGCAGCGGTTCGATGAGCTTCAAGTTCATTTTCTCAGGCAAACCGCCGACGTTGTGGTGGGATTTGATCGTGACGGAAGTGCCGCGAAGGCTGACCGATTCGATGACGTCGGGATAAAGGGTGCCCTGAACCAGCCATCTCACATTCCCGATGCGTTTCGCCTCGGCGTCGAAAACGTCGATAAACTTTGCGCCTATTGCCTTTCGCTTTTTCTCGGGATCGACCACGCCAGCCAAAACCGAGTAAAAGTCTTGCGAAGCATCGACACCAGTTACGTTCAGCCCTAGGTTGTTCCTATAAACTTCAAGCGTATCTTCGAACTCACGGTACCGCAGCAGTCCGTTGTTGACGAAGATGCAGTGCTGCCGGTCGCCGATCGCTTCGTGGACCAACACAGCCGCGACCGTGGAATCGACGCCGCCGGAAAGCCCGCAGACAACATGCTCGTCAGGGCCGACGATCTCGCGGATCTTTTCTATCTCTTCCTTGATGAATTGGGCCGGCGTCCAGTCGCCCTTGCAGCCGCAGATCTGGAACAGGAAGTTTCTGATCACTTCTTTGCCGAGCGGCGTATGCGAGACCTCCGGATGAAATTGGACGCAGTAGATGCCGCGTTCGTCATTTTCCATCGCGGTGATGACCTCGCCGGTCGTCGCAGTTTTTTGAAACCCGGGAGGAACGTCCGTAACATGGTCGCCGTGACTCATCCACGCGTCGATCTCGAACGGCATTTCGGCGAAAAGCCTTGGCGAACCGCTGAGAACCTTAACCTTTGCATGGCCGTATTCGCGCCGCATCGCTGGTTCGTTTCGCCCGCCAAGATCGACCGCGACCATCTGCATTCCATAACAGATGCCGAGGATCGGCGCATCGATCCTTTCATAAAAATCCGACGCGACACGCGGGGCATCCTCGTCCGTCACGCTCGATGGGCCGCCCGACAATATAACGCCTTTGGGCTTCTTGGCCGCGATAGCTTCCGCGGAAAGATGAAACGGATGTATCTCACAATACACGCCCTGTTCACGTACGCGGCGAGCGATCAGCTGCGTGTACTGCGACCCAAAATCGAGAATGATGATCAGTTCGTGCTGCAAAATTATGTCTCCGGCTTGAGCGGTCTAAAACGGCAATTATAACCGCTCGTTCCGCTTAGATTGAAACCTGTTTTAGAATCAATACGAAACCTCTTTTTCATGCCGCCGATAGATTTTCTAAATTTCCGCAGCATCGCCGTTTTCATCTGCATTTTGCAGGGCGTGATCTTTGCCGGGCTTCTCATGTTTCGCGGTATTCGGCAGCGAACGCGCTCCGACCTGTGGCTGGCGGCATTGCTGCTAGTACTCAGCTCCAGCCTAATAACCCCGTTCATCGGTTTTGCCAATGTTTACGACAACAATCAATGGCTAACATACTTTCCATTCTCTATCGGCTACCTGGCAGGTGTTTTAGTTTGGTTTTACACGCTCACTCTCACGGATTCGGAGTATCGTCTTAAGCGATCCGATCTGGCGTACTTTATCCCGACGCTGCTGTACCTCGGCTATCGGTTTTTCCTCTTTTCACAAACGGTCGAATGGAAAAGCTGGTACGACAGCACTTATCAGCCGTTCTCGGCGGCCTTCGTCTTTGTGACGGAGTCGGCTTGGACGCTAACACTCCTATTTCTCTCGATACGGCACTATCGTCGCTATCGAATCTGGTTGAATGAGAATTACTCCGACACTGAGAAGATCAAGTTCGATTGGCTGCGCAATTTTCTTTACGTCTTTTCCTTCGTTACGCTGCTCGGTGCACTTTTCGACTTCACAAACAGTTTTCTGTTTCGACTTTCTTACATCCAGTACTTTTACTTCGAACTTGTTTTGGCTTTTTCGACGTACTATCTGGCGATCGCCGGCTATCTTCGTTCGCGAGTTATCGAACCACATTTTGTTCCCGCCGAGCTTCCTGTCGCTGACAAACGCAGGTCGCCGATCACGGACTCCGAATTTATTCGGCTCAAAGAGAAACTCGCCGCTTTGATGGACGAGAAAAAGCCTTATCGTGAGTCAACTTTGACGCTTGCTGAGTTGACCAGAATGATGGGTGTAAATGCCAATGTCCTGTCGCATGTGATCAATCAGGGCTTCGGGATGAACTTCAACGACTTTATCAATTCCCGCCGGATCGATGATGTGAAGAGCCGACTTTTAGCCGCAGAGGGATCGACCGTAACCGAGATCGCATTTGATTGCGGATTCAATTCAAAGGCTACATTCAACCGTGCTTTCCGGAAACTAACCGGAATGTCACCGAAAGAATTTCAGGATGCAAGTCAGAAATAGGCATCGGGAACAACCTACGCAACGACTCACTTCTCACCAAATCGCGATCAGATCATGATATGAGGCGAAACGTACGGGCGCCGCATTGTATGTTGGCTCAAGTTCAAATGACAAAACTTGAGGAGCACAATGAACAAACACCTATCTATCGCCCTGATCTTACTAACCTTTGCAACGGCGACTTACGCGCAAACTACGACAACCTATTTTCAGGACGTTGCCGGACGCTGGCAGGGAACACTGGAATACGCCGACTATACAACCAATAAGCGCGTGCAGATGAAAACCTTCGTCACAATAACGCCTTCAGCGGACGGAAGGTCAGCGACCATTGCAACGGTTTATGACGATTTTGGGAAGATCTATCGCTCCTCGGGCGTGGATCGGCTCGATCCGATCGGCGGCAAGTACATCGATGACGGCACCGAATATTCGATCGCCGCCATTGAAAAAGGCCGGATCGTTCTTCTAGGAAAGACCCAGGACGGCAACTCTATCGAACCCACGCGAAAAACGATCGCTTACACCGCCGATACGCTCACGATACTGAAGGAAACACGTGAACCGTGGACATTTCGCAACTCCTATACGTTAAAGCGACTGGTCGAGACCAAACAGCCCGATGTCACGTTCACACCCGAACAAATGAAGCAGGACCTCGCGGTTCTGAAGAAAGTTCTGGTCGCAATACATCCGGGGCTCTACCGCTACAATACGCCGGATAAGATCGAAGCAGTTTTCGCCGATGCGGAGCGATCGCTAGTTAAAACGCAAAACGAACGAGATTTCTTTATAAAAGTCGCCCAACTCGTCAGCATTCTGAAATGCGGCCATACATATCCGAATCCGTACAACCAGAACGAAAAGCTCCGGCAAAGACTATTCGACCAACGAACCTACCTGCCTTTCTATTTTCGCGTTATTGATGGCCGCTTCGTGATCACGGCAAATGCATCTTCAAAAAGATTGCCCGCAGGGAGCGAGATCACAAAGATAAACGGCGTCCCGGTCAAGGAGATCGTCTCGAGCCTTCTGACCGTTACCAAAGGCGACGGCACATCGACGATGGGTCATCGCCTGGATTCGATCGGCCTGACACGCTTCGAGGCCGAGAGTTACGCGCTCTTTGACTGGTATTTTCCGCTCTTCTTTCCGTTGAAGGATGAGGCATTCGACATCGAAGCTGTTGATTTTGCTACGAAGAAAGCCACCTCTTTCAGCATCACCGCGATGACGAAAGCCGAGAGGACCGCGGAAATGGAACGAGTTCTGGGCCCTCGCCCGACGTATGACGACGGTTGGAAGTTTGAGATACGCGAAGCATCAACCGGCTACCTAAAGATCGAGAACTCGATCACTTGGCGGCTGAAAACGATCAAATTCAAGGAATTCCTGGCAGAAGCATTCGAGCGGCTGCGTCGCGAAAAAGTCGAGAACCTGATCATCGACCTCCGCGGTAACGGCGGCGGAAGCATGGATATCGGTTTCGAAGTTTCGAGGTATCTTTCCGCCAAGACTCTGCCGCCCTACTCTGCGAGCCGAAGACTCGTTAGAAACGTAGCCGCTCGTCCCGATCTGATCGAATATCTGAGCACATATTCGGACGAACTCGTAAACGCATTAAAAAATGGCGTGCCGGCGATCATGTATCGCAAGTTCGACGATCGTTACTTCGAGATCACGGGACGGGAATCATATGGCAATGTGATTCCATATGCCAATAACTTTCTCGGAAAGACTTTTATTATCTCGGATGCGAGTAATGCCTCCGCGACGTTTCAGTTCCTAAATTATGTTCGCGAGCATCGTCTCGCCACGATCGTCGGTCAAACCACTGGCGGTAATCAGCAGGGAATAAACGGTGGAAATTACTTCTTCCTCTCGCTGCCGCAGTCAAAGATCGAGATCGACATCCCCGTCTATTTCCAGGCCCCGCTCACTCCCGCACCGGACCAAAGCGTCGTCCCAGATACCAAAACAATACCCGCGATTGACGATGTGGGTAACAAATTCGACCGCGAGATAGAAGAGATAATGGGGCTGATCCGAAACCAGAAGGCACAAATGTCTCCGAGATGATCAAACAAAACTTGACATCGCCGCCCAAAATTCCTAATCTTTAGGTTCGCCGAAAGCCCCAAAAGCTTCCCGGTCGCCAACATTCCGCAGTAGCTCAATGGCAGAGCATTCGGCTGTTAACCGAAGGGTTGTAAGT
>CAYPGP010000026.1:0-56850 GCA_964410495.1 uncultured Chloracidobacterium sp. | reverse complement strand
TCACCGAACCGAAAGAATTCAGATTCAACCCAGTACACCCCGCGATCGGCGAAGCTCCATCAAGGAACGAAACAGTCCCCTGCGGAGTCCCGGCCCCCGGAGCAACAGCCGTCAGACTCGCCGTCAACTGCACCGTGTCACCGTAGACCGAAGGATTCACAACAGGCTGAACCGTCGTCTGTGAGTTTGCTTTGTTAACGGTGTGTGCTTCGCTATCCGAACTGCCATTGAAGTTCGCATCGCCTGCATACGTCGCCGTCAAGGTTTTAGGCCCGACCGATGTAGACAGCAGCTGACAACTTCCAGCCGCCACTGTCGCCACACAAGTGTTAGTCCCGTCCGTAACCGAGATGGTTCCGGTCGGCGTCCCGGCTCCCGGAGCAACCGGAGCAACCGTCACGGTCACTGTATAGTTCTGTCCGATCACCGACGGGTCGGGGCTGTCGCTCGTTATCGTCGTCGTGGTGTTCGCTTTCGCTACCGTGTGGGACGCTGTTGGAGCGGTGCTTGCATTGAAGTTCCCGTCACCCGAGTACACCGCACTCAGAGTCTTAACCCCTGGCGATGTCGATGGCAGGATGCAGCTCGTTGCAGGCAGGGTCACCAGACAATTGCTGGTTCCATCCGAGACAGTGACTGTTCCGGTCGGAGTGCCAGCTACCGGGCTTACTGCTCCGACCGCTATCGTGACCGTATAATTCTGGCCTATGACTGATGGGTCTGGCAGGTCAGAAATTATCGTTGTTGTCGTATCAGCCTTGTTTACCGTATGCGAGACTCCCGGCGAGGTGCTTCCATTGAAATTAGCGTCCCCTGAAAATGTTGCCGTTAAGGTCGTCGCACCGGCGGTCGCACTCGCAAGCGCACAATTTGTCTCCGGAAGCGTGATCGTGCAGCTGTTCGTGCCGTCCGAAACCGTGATACTGCCAGTAGGTGTTCCTGCCCCCGGAGCGACCGGCGTGACGGTAGCAGTCACCGTATAGCTTTCGCCGACCACAGATGGATCCGGGGCATGACTCGTTATGGCAGTCGTAGTGCTGGCTTTATTCACGGTGATAGTTGTCGTGTAATCGACTACCCCGAGGTCGTCGTCCATAACGCGTGCTTTTACAACACGCGGGCCGGCCGGCGTTAGGAATGAAGCTGGTACCGTCGGTGAAGCATTTGTCCCCGACCCGGCGTACGTACCATCGCCTAGATCGAAAGTACCATCGTTATTAAAATCGTAGGCATAGTGCAGTCCGGCGAGGTCAGACGCCGAAGGATCTGCCTGCCCTGATACAGTCACCTGGCCATCTTGGCCGAATACATAGGGGCCGCCATTATTCAACACAGCGGTCGGACTGACATTGTTGATCGTGATGTCAATTCCCACATTTGAGGAATAGTACATTTCGATCCGGCTTATCGACGTACTCGGCCCGAACTCTCGCCAAACATCGCGCGGATCTGTCGAGCTGAGCGGAAACTGCATCCCGAGGCGTTCGAGTTGAACCGGCAGTCCCATAATAGTACTCGGAGCATCACCCGGCGCGTACGAGTTAAGGTTTGCCCGATTTCCGAGTATACCGATGACTTCCCCGGCGCTGACCCGAATATTCACGGGTATGATCCCTGGATTCGCATTATTGCGGGTTAGGAAAAGTGTAGTAAATGCATTTGTTGATGCACTAAAAACGGGCGGTGGTGCTGTAAACCGAAGTACCGCAATGTGCTGGACGCCGCTACTCGCGGTTGTAGGAACGTGCAGTCCGGTAATCGTAAAGTCCGCCGGTGCCGTGAACCAGTAGCCGCGAACGTTTACAGAGAATGTCGAAGATTGGCCTGGGATAGCCATTAGGAAACTGGTGATCGGGGCATCTGGCCTTAACATCTCCGGGATCAACGGAGATCCTTCTTCGACCGCTGGCATCGGTGTGTAGGTCATTATGCCGCCGGCGTCGCTTGGCGATATTTCGGTTTTCACCGGGTTTGTCGGCGCCGGGATCGCGTCTACGGGGAGCTTGTTGCCCGAAGCGTCAAAAGACTGTGGCCGAGCTATCCCACCGTCGTCATCGGCGACCTGTACGTAGATCGTTACGACGTCAGACGAGGTTCCGGCAGGATTATCGTCTAGAAACGTATGCGCGGTTGGCGGAATGTTAAGGACGCCCGGTCCGAGATTTATGGTTGTCACTGGTGAGCCGTCGCCCCAATCTATCGTGACCGTGTGCGGGTCGAGGGATCCAGGATCGACAAAATTGCCTGAAAGCGTTGACGTGCCGCCTTCGTTGATCGTTGTCGAAGTAAGGCTCAGCGTCACCCCTGATGGAGCTACATTACCGACCGTCACCTGAAACGTTTCGGTATCGGCCAACGCCGATCCGTCTGTGACCGTGACCGATGCAGTATATGTGCCATTTTCAACGTACGTGTGATTTTGAGTTCCCAGCGATCCTGCAGCAGCCGCGCTAAATGTTGTCACCGGTGAGCCGTCGCCCCAGTCAACGGATACATTCCACGGCCCATCGTTCGGATCTACGAAAGAACCTAAGTTGAGAGCTGTCGAGGTTCCCTCGTTCGCGGACTGATTAGCTGGAGCAGTTAAAACCGGAGACGCGGTCGTAGGGCCGCGAGTAATGATGTAGGGCAGGCCGGTCTCTGCCTCAACAGCGAAAACCTCAAATGACGGATCCATCGTAACGAACGCGCCATGGATCGAAGCGGACCAGTTCGAAAGATTTGCGTCGGTTAGGCCAGCGAAGGCCGGTACGGATCCTACTACTTGAGCGAAGTCTTTGTTAAAGCCTCTTTTTACCGTGAATCCGGAACCGAATGCTCCGTCTAAGAGTGGAATTGGACTGTCTGGTCCGGAAGCGCCGGCGTAATAACAACTCAAACTTATATAAGCACCCGTTCTCCCTGCTTCCTGTATTGCCAGATCGACGCTCTTTTGGGTCAGCAGTACCGCGCCGGGACGGCTGCTCGCATGAATCACGGGGTCAGTCAAATTCACGGTTACAGCGCCGTCAATACTTGGACCCCAAGTGGCAGCGTTAGCCACCGCTGCAGCTACAAGACTATCGTTCGTGATACATCCGCGATCGCCAAGAATTATGGCCCGGTATGTAGCGAAGTCGGCCGCCGACTTCGCTCCCCAATTAGCGTCGTCTACGATCTCTACTGTCATACCCTGCGAAACCGCGTGCGTCGCCTCGCGACTGGCAGCCCCGCCGGCAATCGTGGTGCTCAAGATCAAGACTGTGTGGTCATTCAACGCTCCGCTCAGTACGCTCTGTGGCAAGTTGTTCAACTCTTCGCAAACCCGAATATTGTTAAAATACCTTGTGCCATCCAAACCCCGCGGCTCGGACTGTGATCGCGCGCAGTCGCCCATAAAGACTCGCGTGAGGCCATTCGCCCACGAAGTGTCTATTTCCTCCTCTAAAGGCCCATGCGAATGAGGCTCCAAGTGGTTTGCGGCCGTATCAGCAGCAGGCGCAGATCCGGGCTCTGTACCTGCGAGGTTGGCAGTCTCAGGTAGCCCAAACCCCGCCTCGGCGTAATGCGGAACGAGCCAATAAGAAAGATCACTCGGCCCAGCTCCGGCGGTCCAAGCCGCAACCCCCCCAACCGTCGTGCACAGCACTATACCAATCGCCACTATCAACTCATGTCCAAACCTATTAGCTGTCTTTGCCATTTCTGCCTCGTCTTTAGTTGTTTAGGTTGAACCCCGGCGAACTCGTCCATTAGCCGCGGACCCGTAAAATTGCTCTCTACCTATAAAAACGAGATTCGAGGCATGAACTTATCACTGCGACGAAAAATTTATTTTTTTGCAATGCTCGCTTATAATTTAGAGCGTCCCTATAACGAATGGCCGACGACGCGTCACACCAGATAACTCAACTGCTAAGCGCCTGGCATGACGGCGATGAATTTGCGCTTGAACGCATGATGCCGCTTGTCTACGACGAACTGCGTGTGATGGCAAAGCGGTACATGAGCAGCCAGCCGTCGGGGCATACGCTGCAAACGACCGCACTAATTCACGAGGCCTATCTCAAGCTTGCTCAGGATAAGGAAAAGCGTTGGGAGAACCGCCGCCATTTCTTTGGTGTCGCGGCTCAGGCGATGCGCCACATTCTTGTTGATCACGCCCGTTCAAAGCACAGCGAGAAGCGCGGCGGTCGCGAAATGCTCGTTTCATTAGAAGATGCGCCGGTAGTTTCAACTGAACGAGCTTCGGAAATAATTGAGCTGGATGAGGCTCTGAAACAACTGGAAAAACTGGATCCTCGAAAAGGCCGCGTGGTAGAACTAAGATACTTCGGCGGCTTCAGTCTCGAGGAAACGGCTGATGTCCTTGATGTTTCGGTCCAAACCATTGCTCGGGACTGGCGTTTTGCAAAGATGTGGCTGCTGCGCGAACTTGCGGCAAAATAGTTGTTGAGTGACGGACCTAAAAAAGATCGAAGACATCCTCCACTCTGCTCTGGAACTTCCGGAATCGGAGCGGCGTCCCTTCGTCGAGAGAGCGTGCGATGGCGATAGTGAACTGCGTCACGAGGTAGTATCCCTCCTTGAACTCGACACCGAGGCAGAAAACTTCATCGAATCACCTCCCGATGACATTGCCGCCGATGTAATTTCATCTCGTGATACTGGCAGCGATATCATTGGAAAAACTCTGGACAAGTACCGAGTTATCAAGCGGATCGCCGCCGGAGGCATGGGCGAGGTGTTTTTGGCGGAAGACACCAAGCTTGACAGGAAAGTTGCCCTCAAGATCCTGCCGCCTCAGTTTTCGAGCGATCCGGAGCGCCAGCTCCGTTTTGAGCAGGAAGCAAAGGCGATATCGGCTCTAAACCACCGCAATATAATTACGATCTACGACATCGAAACGGTTGAAGGGGTGAACTTCATGGCCACGGAGTTTGTCGAGGGCCGCACTCTGAGAGAAATAATAGCCGCCGGGCCGATCTCGTGGAACGATGCGGTGAGGATCTCGATAGATATCGCCTCGGCACTATCGGCCGCTCACTCGGTAGGGATCATCCATCGAGACATCAAGCCGGCAAACGTCATGGTTCGTCGTGACGGCGATGTCAAGGTGCTCGATTTTGGACTTGCGAAGTTAACTGCCAGTTCCGGCCAAAGCGGCAGTTTTGACACCCGCGATCACACGGCTCAGAACCGCGTGATGGGTACGATAAGCTATATGTCGCCGGAACAAGCTCTCGGCGAAAGGCTCGACTCGCGGACCGATATCTTTAGCCTTGGCGTTGTGATGTACGAAATGCTCTCAGGTGTTCAACCATTCGCCGGCCCGAGCGAAGCCGCGATCTATAACGCGACGATAAATAAAACCCCGCCGCCGCTTGCCCTTTCGAGTCAAGGGATACCACCCGAGCTTGATCGGATCATCCATAAATCCCTCGCAAAAAAAGCGGAGGAACGCTACCAAACAGCCGAAGCCCTGCGTTACGACCTGGAACGCCTCGACCGGAGAAGCGAAAGTTCGAGTTTTACCTCGTCATCATTTCTAGGCGGCACAGAGGCCAAATGGTGGGGAAAGCCTCTTGCAGTTGCTGCATTGCTTTTGGTGGTCGGTGCGGCAGTTTTTTTGGCGTTCTTCGATCAAAAAGGCGGCTCCGCTCCTGCTGGATCGGTCAGGAATTTTCGCTTCACGCAGTTAACGAGTGATGGCGAGAGCTTGATGCCCAGTCTCTCGCCAGATGGAAAAACCGTAGTTTTTTCAAGCCGAAGAAACGGCAATTGGGATGTTTTTTACCAACGTGTTGGTGGTTCCAACGCTGTAAATTTAACGCAAGGTTCCAAAGCGGATGACCGTGACGCCGTCTTCTCGCCAGATGGCGAGCAGATCGCATTCAGTTCAAATCGCGAAGGGGCGAGCGGCATTTTCCTGATGGGAGCGACCGGTGAAAACGTTCGTAAGATCTCGGATTTTGGCTACTCGCCGGCTTGGTCGCCGGATGGATCGGAAATAGTGTTTTCGACAACTGCTGTTGATGATCCGACAGATCGCTATGTTTATCCCGCCGCACTTTGGAAAGTGAATATCGCGACCGGCGCAAGAGTTGAGTTGACTCCCAGCGACGCAGTGCAGCCGAGTTGGTCTCCAAGTGGCAACTTAATCGCCTTCTGGTCAATGGATGCAGCTGGCATTCGTGATATTAAAACCATTTCGCCAACGGGAGGCGAACCGGTCCACGTTACTAGTGATCCCGACCTCGACTGGAACCCGGTGTGGTCGCAGGACGGCGATCACATATATTTTTCGAGCAAACGGGGCGGCTCCATGAATTTCTGGAAAGTGCGCGTAGACAAGAGCACTGGCCAACCGTTAAGTGATCCCGAGAGCTTCACGACCCCGTCAACCTTCAGCCAAAACCTTGCGTTTTCGTCCGACGGTAAGGTAATCGCGTTTGCCCAGCAGGTTAATACTTCAAACATCTTTAAGGCTGAGTTCGACCCTCGTACGGAGAAGCTTGTTGGTCAACCGACGGTGGTCAGCAAAAGTTCACGCTTTGATCGAAATCCATCTATTTCGCCCGACGGCGAATGGCTTGCATTTGACGCGATAAAGGATGGTCAGGAAGATCTCTTTTTGATGCGGCCGGATGGAAGCTCTCTACTTCAGTTAACCAATGATAAAAACAAAGACCGCGCTCCGCGATGGTCGCCGGATGGAAAGCAGCTGGCATTTTATTCCGACCGCTCCGGTAGGTACGAAACCTGGTTGATCAACCCGAACGGTGCCGGCCTCCAGCAGATAACCTTTGATTCTGAACCACACGGCCTGCTCACACTTTGGTCACCCGATGGCACAAAGATGATTCAAAGCGTTTCCGGAAAATACCCGAGAATCTTCGACGCCATTTTTCCGCTAACCTCGCATACCGCCTTCCAACTGCCCGACGAGGGTGACGCAAATCTCTGGGAAATGGCCTATTCATGGTCGGGGGACGGAAAAAAGATCGCTCAATTACGGCAAGCAAAAAACGATCCAGACGTCAGCGGAATTGCCATATTCGATATTGCCGCAAATAGGCAGGAACTGGTATCTGCCGTAGGCGACGCACCGGTCTGGCTCTCCGACAGCCGTCGGCTGCTCTTTTCGGATCGTAACAAGATCTTTTTACTGGATACTGAAACAAAGAAGTCAAAGGAGCTTATAGTCTTTGGTCCTATGGACTATGTACCCGGACTGACCATATCCTCCGACGATCGAACGGTCTATTTCCCGCTGCAAAAGAAGGAATCAAATCTTTGGATCGGAACTATGGAATGATGAATGGAAACTTGGTCCGCCTGCTTCCGCTAGTCTCGAGTAGAAGAATAGCCTACGCCGCCTCTTCTGTGCGCGTGAGTACTTCGAAGACGGGTACTTTTTTCTCGATCATCTCACTCGTTATCACTATTTCCCGGACAGAGCGTTCCGTCGGTAGGTGATACATCGATTCGAGCAGTATTTCTTCAAGGATCATCATTAGGCCGCGTGCTCCGACTTTTCGCTTGTGGGCTTCGCGTGCCACGGCTGTCAGGGCAGTGTCGGTGAATTTGAGCGAGATGTTGTCGAACTCGAACTTACGTTGATATTGCTTGACCAACGCGTTCTTCGGCTTTGTAAGAATCGCTACCAGAGCTGCTTCGTCGAGTTCGCTCAGGGTTCCGATGACCGGCAACCGGCCGACGAATTCTGGGATCAAACCATATTTGATCAGATCCTGCGGCTCCATCTGGTGAATAAAATCGTCGTGACGCTGTTTTTCAGTCTTGATATCGGCTTGGAAACCAAGCGATTTGTTGCGAAAACGCTTTTCGATAACCTTTTCAAGACCAATGAAAGCACCGCCGCATATGAACAGGATGTTAGTTGTATCCAGCTGATGAAAATCCTGCTGCGGATGCTTTCGCCCGCCGCCCGCCGTCGGGATATTTGCGACCGTACCTTCGAGGATCTTCAAAAGGGCCTGCTGTACGCCCTCGCCGGAAACGTCGCGAGTAATCGAGGGGTTATCGTCCTTACGACATATCTTATCGATCTCGTCTATATAGATGATGCCCGTCTGAGCCTTTTCGATATCACCGCCGGCCGCCTGCAAAAGACGATTTAGAATGTTCTCAACGTCCTCACCGACATAGCCGGCTTCTGTCAGGCTCGTCGCATCCACGATGCAGAAAGGAACTGAAAGAACGCGGGCTAGTGTCTGAGCCAGCAAGGTTTTGCCCGTGCCGGTCGGTCCGATGAGCAGGATATTAGACTTTTGAAGCTCGACGTCACTGCGGCGTTTCGCCATTTCCAGACGCTTGTAGTGTTGATAAACCGCGACGGCGAGACGTTTTTTGGGTTCGTCCTGGCCGATTACGTATTCGTCAAGATGAGCCTTGATCTCGTGTGGCTTTGGCAGGTTTGTGCGGGGACCGGTCGTAGCCTGCTGCTCATCATCGTTGATGATCTCGTTGCAGATGTCTATGCATTCGTTACAGACGTAGACACCCGGGCCAGCGATCAGCTTGCGAACGTCGTTCTGCGATTTACCGCAAAACGAGCACGAGAGCAGTTCTTCATGACGATAGAATTGGGCCATGGTAATTCAGTTGACAGTGATCAGTAGTCAGCGTAAGTCAGGGTCATTTCTGACAACTGACAACTGACAACCGATGACTACTTATCCCTATGCTCGATAACCTCGTCGATCAGTCCGTATTCCTTCGCCTGAATCGGTGTCAGGATACGGTCGCGTTCGACGTCTCTTTCGACCTGGTCAAAGCTCTGTCCCGTATGACGCGAAATGATCGTAGAGGTCAGGGTACGCATACGAATGATCTCTTCTGCCATCAAACGTACATCCGTGGCTTGACCGGAAGCCCCGCCCGAAGGCTGATGGATCAGGACGCGGGCATTCGGAAGCGAAAAACGTTTGCCGGCAGCACCGGCACAAAGCAATAGAGCTCCCATCGAAGCACATTGGCCGACACAGATGGTCGTTACATCGTTTTTGATGAACTGCATCGTGTCATAGATGGCCATGCCAGCGGTTATAGAACCACCGGGACTATTGATGTACAGATTAATGTCGCGTTCCGGATCCTCTGCTTCCAGAAAAAGAAGCTGAGCGACGATCAGGTTCGCGATCTGGTCATCGATAGGCGTGCCGATAAAAATGATGCTGTCCTTGAGCAGACGCGAGTAAATATCGAACGCCCGTTCGCCTCGCGAGGTCTGCTCCACAACCATTGGTACTAAAGCCATATAATTTTGCTCAAAATAGAACTTTCTTCAGCTTGTACTTGAATTAACCGATGATAAGTTGTTGAAAATATGGCGATTACCATATCGGAGTCCGATTTTACAACTTTTCACCTAAAAATCAAGTCAAATCCTGCCTAAGCCCGCGTGTAAGCATGGGCGAAACATTCGGCGTGAGCGAATCGCCCTAGCTAACGCGGACTGCTCATCCACTATGCTTCCTTGGCGGCCTTCTTTTTCTTCGGGGCCGCTTTTTTCGGCTTTTCCTCTGCTTCAGCAGGCATTGTCGATTCGTCAACCCAATCGCCATGCTTGACAGTTACCTTCTGCATGACCGCTTCGATCGACTTCCGCGTGCTCAGATTGCTTCGAATATTTTCGATGCCGCCGCCCTGTTTTTCCAGCGACTGACGAACTTCGTCGGACGTCGAGCGATAGTAATCGGCCATCTTACTGACTTCTTCCTCGACTTCAGCGTCCGAAACCTCTACCTTCTCGATCTGACCGACTCTATCAAGCAGCATCGCTCCGCGAACATCGCGTTCGGCCTGCTGACGCATGTTTCCGTAGGCCATTTCGATAAACTGCGGGTCTACATTTCGCAGGTCGACGCCACGCTGCTGCATGTCCTGGGCGAAGTTGTTCAACAGATTACGGGCCTGATTCTCGATAAGCACCTTCGGAACTTCGAACGAATTATTCTCGATCAGCTTAGCGATCGCGTTGTTTCGCAGACGCGCATCCGCATCGGCTTCAGCCATTTTCTCGAGGTCAGCCTTGAGACGGGTCCGAAGATCGCTTAGCGATTCGTAGCCTTCGTCCAGGCTCTTTGCCCACTCGTCATTTAGTTCGGGCAGCTCGGTCCTGCCCACAGACTTGATCTTTGCCTTGTAATGAACGGTCTTTCCGGCAAGCGCTTCTGACGAGAACTCAGCCGGATAGACGACTGTAAATTCTTTCTCTTCGTCTTCCTCAACGCCGACTAGATTGTCGGTGAACGATTTTTCGATGTGCTCGCCACCAAGTTCCACCTCCAGGTCTTCCGCTCTGATCGGCTCGGCATCGGGAGCATCGTCAAAACGCCCTTCGAGGTCCGCTATCACCGTATCCCCGATCTCAGACTTGCGTCCTTCGACCGGTATCATCGAAGCTTCACGCTGCAGCCGCTCGGCTATCAGGTCCTCGACTTCTCCATCCAAAACGGGCTTGACCCGCCGGGTGACTTCGATATCGTCATACTTCGGCGTCGGGATCTCCGGCATCACTTCCAGATGCACGTGCAGGGCTATCGGTGCCGAACCATTGACCTTAATTTCGTCATGATCCGGAATATGAAGCTGCGGCTCGGTGAGCGGATGGACATCGTGTTCCTCGATCGCGGCGGTCACCGCGTGCGGTACGACTTCCTGCAAAACCTCGCCCTTGATCTCTTCTTTGAACCGCATCCGCACAACATCGAGCGGTGCGAAGCCTTTCCGGAAACCAGGCACGCTGGCGCGTTTGGCATACTTCTGGCTAACCCGCCCATAAGCCGCCTTAACGACCTCGGCGTCGATCTGCAAATGTATCTCTTTCTGTGTTGGTGAAATTTCCTTTATTTCGCTTTTCATGTACGAAATAAGGATAGCAAAGCAGTGGTCAGTTGTCAGTTATCGGTGGTCAGTTACAAGGTCAGAGTCGCAAAAAGTCGAATCGGCGGTCAACTGTCTTTACTGACAACTGACCACCGACCACTGACAACTATTTTTGGTGCCGAGGGCGAGACTCGAACTCGCATGTCTTTCGACGCTAGTTCCTAAGACTAGTGCGTATACCATTTCGCCACCTCGGCAGAAGTCAGAGCCGCCTGCGTAAGCGGGCGGAAGTTGAAGATTAGCATTTCGAAACGCGGGATGACAAATTCTCGGGATGAAGTGTCCCATGAAAGAAAAGAGGCGGCCTTTTCAGACAGCCTCCTTCATGTTCCGCATTGAACGCGTCTAGTTAGAGCTAAGGCGACGGACCGTCTCTAAGAAAACACCCTGCTCTTCTCGCGGCGGGCCTGGTAGGGGGTCGGTGAAAGAACCTAGATGTATTACCGCACTCCCGTCTGCTGGCAGCTCGTAGATTCCTTGAGAGGCTCTTAGTGTACTGAAGGAAGCGTTCGGACCCGTACTGGGCGTAAGGAATAGTACATAGGTCTTATTGTTAAACATACTCGCTACAGACGGCGCTTGACTAGAGAGAAGGCCTCCGTCGGCTTCTAGTGCCAGCCCACCGGGCAAACTAACAGTGATCTCGTTTTCCAATGAGCCCTTTATCCTTTCGATCACTCGAACCTTATAGACTGTATCGACTCCCTGAGGTTCGGAAGTAAGTCTGCCAACATTGCTTACGGTGGTGACGATCGCGATGGCAACACTCTCGCTCGTCATTCTCGACAGGGGCATCTTCTCCCTCCAAAGTGGGTCGTCATAACGAATGGTTCGCCGCTTTTGGTTGGATATTTGCCGATCAACCTGAACCGCTCCCTCTGTTTGAGAAGTCATTTGAGCGTTCGTGCTCAGCCGAATTCCCACGAATATAGATATACAGGCCGCAAGTACCACCGTACTCAGCAACCATTTGGTGTGTGCTTTTGGATTTCTATTGTTTCTCATATAGCTCCCGTTCGACTAAACTTCATTACAAGATATTGGCAATTCAGTACTCCAGGCCGGATACCAATCTTCGCCCGTCAATTCCCAAGTCTGACCGCCATCCCAAGATGTCCAGTATCTGACTCGAATCCAATGTGTATCTACCCGGACGCACTCCTCCTGGTAAATGGGATCGCCGCAACCCGAGAGCCTCGACCCCGTCCCTGCGGATCGACACGGATCAGGCGATGGGGTAGGCGTTGGTGTTGGGGTGGGCGTGGGCGTTGGTGTCGGTGACGGATTTGGGCAGTAAGGAGGCCCCGCCGTAGACTGCACAGGCACGTCAACCATGCAAGATGGTCCATTGTTTGGGTAGCAGCGTCTAGACCCAGAAATAATGACGTGGTATCCATTATTAAGACCCGGGCCTGAAGGAAAAGCGTGTGTAATCGAGCCTGCCCCCTCTTCACAATAGCACTCGCCCGTTGTGTCATCCGCAGGAGAGGTCCAACATCCGTATACTGGCTCGACTTGGGCATTTAGCGGTGATTGGAGACTCAAAAAAAAGAAAGGCAGCCATAAGAACTGATACGGCCGCTATCGGATTCGATAAAGCATACCTTTTCATCGTACTTTTCTCCTCCTTATCTTTTAATTTGAATTGTTCTCTTCAGGAATATATTTACCGGGGTTCAACGGGTCGGGCTTTTGGTACCGCCCCCCTGACCATTTCGTTCCGTCCGCAAATGCGACGATCGCCAAGTGGATCCGACATTCGGAAACGCTTTTAAGATCTTTCCCGTTTTTGTTTACTAGCCATTTAATGTCGGCAATAGACTGGGCAGGAACCGGTAGGCGGGCGGTCTCACCCGGACGAAGTGTTCTAGGTTCGTCGCGTTTACGCTCTTTAGGATCTGGTCCAATACCATAGACGATATTGTCGCCGCCAATAAATCGCATAGCGTCCTTTTCGCGAACGTCGAGAGCAAAGTTGACGTACGAGATCGTCCGATTCGATGTGTTCCTAAAGGTTATCACCGTCCCATCAAGCCAGACGTCTTCACCTTCGAAAGGTGTATTCAATCGGACCTTTGTTCCATTAGCTTCAATTTCAATGATCTCGATCGGCTCCTGAATATTTACGGTCTTAACGAATGTTCGAGCTAATTTCTTATCGGTCTGGCCAAAGGCATTGAAGACAATGACAAACCCAAAGGTCATGATCAACATGGTGCCGAAGCTAAGACCTGTTAGAAACGATAAACGAGGATACTTATTGTGGGTCATACTTTCTCCTTTCTGCTCACCGCAGGAGTTAACGCGAGAGCGTCGCAGAAAGGCTGTTACGTCTTGGGAGACAAAACAGCCGGGATGTATTGTTTTGAATCATCGAAATTGCGATCTGGTTCGTTATATACCCAAAATTGGGACGTGTCAAACCAACGCCAGCCAACGATGAGCCCAAGTGACAGACTTACTTATGCAAGTACTTCTTATCGTACTCATCCCACGACATATTGATATCCGCATTGCTGCCAAGTCCGTGATGAGGATCGGAGCCCAACGCCTTTTTCTCGACCGCTAAAAAGAGCCGATAGCCGCCATAGCCGATGGCTCCCAGAAGGCCGAGCCAGAAGACCCACGACAGAAGCGAGCCAACCCAGCCGAGCACCCACAGCAGGAGCATTCCAACAAAAACCAACCCGATAGCGGCGAGGACCAATTTGATGATGTTCATATTCGGCCAAACCTCCGTTTGCTGTATTGTAATACGAATTCGCGGAATCGATGTTCGAGGAAAATATTGCCGTGTCGTATAATCGCGATTTGATCGAAACAAATATGGGAGTTATCACAACTCAAAAAGTCGCTCGCGAATTAAACGCGGAGCTAATAGGTGAAGGCTCGGCCGAGGTTACTGGCGTGACGCACGATTCACGGCAGGCCGAAGGCGGCACACTCTTTGTCGCAATTAAAGGTGCAACGGTGGATGGACACCGATTTGTCGAAGATGTCATCCGACGCGGTGCGGCGGGGATCGTGTCGGAATACGATCCGGAGCCCGGATTTTCGGGCCAGTGGCTAAAGGTCGCAAATGCCCGTGAAGCTCTCGCCAAAGCCGCGGCGGTCATCAACGATTTCCCTTCGCATCAACTCGACCTCGTCGGAATAACCGGCACGAACGGCAAGACAACGACAACCTACCTTTGTTTCGCACTTGCTGAAGCCGCCGGTAAAAAAGCGGCAATGTTAACCACCGTCGAATATCGCATCGGCGAAAGAAGCGAGGAAGCCGTGCGAACGACGCCCGAGGCTTCAGACACCAATCGTTTTCTCCGCGAAGCAGTAAACAACGGCTGCACAATGGCGGTGATGGAAGCTTCGTCACAGGCTATCGACCTACATCGAGTCGACGCGCTTCGGTACAAGGTCGCCGTCTTTACAAACCTGACCCGCGACCACCTCGACTATCACCTGACGATGGAGAACTATTTCGACGCCAAGAAAAAGCTCTTCGACGGACGCCTCGGTCAAAAACCCGGATCGTGCGTGATAAATATCGACGATGAGTGGGGCTCAAAGTTGGCGACCGAGCTGCGGGCAAATGGGCAACGGGTTATTACGACATCAATGTCAGAACCACCTGCGTTAGCGGGTGGCACGAACGCGGCGCTCAGTGCAACGTCGGATTCTGGAAACACCGTAGAACACATTGCGGCGCCGTTGCCGCCCGCTCACGCAGGCGGTTCTGACCTTTACGCGACCAACGTCCAGGTTTCCCTGATCCGCGGCACCTCGTTCGACCTAATGACGCCCGCCGGAGAGATCGCGGTCAATTCCCCGCTCGTCGGTCGGCCGCACGTTTATAACATGCTCTCGGCAACGGCGACGGCCTTGGAACTTGGCTACGATCTGGATTCGATCAAACGAGGCCTCGCAAAATGCGTCGGTGCACCGGGCCGTTTCGAACGGGTGCCGCACGACGGCGATTTTGCTGTGGTAGTCGATTACGCCCACACCGACGACGCGTTGCTCAACACCCTGAAAACAGCCCGCGACCTTACCGAGGGCCGCATCATTACCGTCTTCGGCTGCGGCGGCGATCGCGATAGGACAAAACGTCAGCCGATGGGCGAGATCGCTGCCGAATACAGCGATCTGGTTATCATCACTTCTGACAACCCGCGAAACGAAGATCCGCTGAAAATTATTGAAGAGATCGAAGTTGGCGTGAAAGGAAAGGGTGTCGAATACTACGCCATTTCAGACCGCCGCGAAGCGATATTTAAGGCCGTTCTGACTGCGAAGACGAACGACGTAGTTATCATCGCGGGAAAAGGGCATGAGACCTATCAGATCGTGAACGCGAACAAATTTCACTTCGACGATCGCGAAGTCGCACTGGATGCGATCGCCCGGAAGAACGAAGATAGCTAGCCGTTCGCTTCCCTGACCAGCCGCCCGAGCACATCTCGCTGTGCGGCTGAAAGCTGGTCGAACTTTAATCCGAAGCCGATATCGACGACGTGATTTGCCACGCGACCCGCAAATTCCACCTTCATTCCGTCAGCAAGTGGGATAAACACCTTCACCCGTTCTCCGTCCTCAACGTCTCCGGAACACAAAACAAAACAGCCATCAAGACTGACATCGCTGACCGATCCCGGAAGCCTTTCGGCCCCGGCCTGCCATTCGACATCAACCTCGATCTGATAACGGCTAGATGCCCGTCGTTCGCCGCCGCTTCGCCTGTCTTGTCCGGCCATAAAAACTACTCCGCTTCAGCAGACTTCTTCCCCTTTAAAGTTAAGTAATAATAGACTGGCAATCCCAAAAGTATCAGCCCGATGCCGATGAACGAACTCTTTGTGGCCGTCATCATCGTGTTGATAAGCAGCCATGCCGACACGAGCAAAAATACGACCGGTACGACCGGATAACCCCACGCGCGATAGGGCCTCGG
Organism: uncultured Chloracidobacterium sp.; assembly: GCA_964410495.1. GTDB lineage: Bacteria > Acidobacteriota > Blastocatellia > Pyrinomonadales > Pyrinomonadaceae > OLB17. The sequence goes on along the minus strand of CAYPGP010000026.1, from coordinate 41,009 downwards.
AGCGTCCGGTTGGCGTTTCCGGTAGATAAATATGGACGACCCGATCAGGGCGTAAAAGATCCACGAACCGAAGACCACATAATCGGTCAAGGTATCGAACGATCCAGAAAGGGCCAAAATACTCGCCCACACTCCCTGGAACAACACTCCGTTGATCGGCACCGACTGGATCGAAAGCTTCCCGAAGGTCTCGAACATCAGCCCGTCCTTCGCCATTGCATAAGGTATTCGCGAAGCGCTCAGGATCGATGTGTGGAGCGTACCGAGCGATGAAAGCATCAACCCGATCGTGAATATCGCTACCGCAACACCGACCGCTAAACTGGCTGCGTCACCGCCGAAGAACTTGCTGACAACCACTTTTGCGACCGACGAATCCTTTGAAACCGAAGCGATCGATGTCGGGTCGAGAACGTAGTAGTAAGCAGCGTTAACTCCGACGTAAATAACGATCACAGCCAGCACGCTGCCGATGATCGCTATCGGAATATTACGGTTCGGATTCTTGACCTCACCCGCGACAAACGACAGATTGTCCCAGCCGTCATAACCCCAAAGAGCCGCAAGCATCGCCGCTCCGAAACCGGCAATGAACGTATATTCCGCCGATCCGAACGTCACCGAAGGATCGACACCTTCACACGTTCCGCCCGCCATTCCGAACGAGAAATTCGCAAAACTGCCACCCGTTACAAAAAGAAATGCTCCAAGCCCGACAAATACAACCAGCCCGATCTTGATCATCGTCAGCGATGTCGCGATCTGGCCGCTCATGCTGACGGACAAGCAATTTAACGTCGTAAATATCGCGATCACAACGAGAGCAATGATCTGCAGTGTTGTTATCTCAAAATCTAAGCCGAGAATATTGGTCGCCAACAACGTCTGCTTCAAACCGCCGCCGAGATAGTCATTCAAAGCGATGGCGAAAACCACCGCAACCGACGCCTGCGAACCAGTTCGGGCAATAAAAAGCTGCATCCAGCCGAAAAGAAAACTGGAGAGCTTCCCGTAAGAATCGCGTAAAAACGCGTACGGCCCCGCGGCTTCCGGCTTCATCGCTGTCAGCTCGGCGTACGTCAACGCACCGGCGAGCGATAAAAACCCGGCGGCGATCCACGCGATCGTTACCCAAGTCGGATCGCCAACGTTGCAGGTCATAACACGCGCCTTCAGGAAAACGCCGGTGCCGATAACGTTGCCGATAATGATCGAGATCGCGGCGATGAGGCCGAGGCCGCGGATGAGCGTTTGGCGGTCGCTTAGGTCTTGGTTCATAGGTTTTTCTTACAAGGTTTTGACTTGCAACATGTTACGCGAAAACCGTTTCCAAGTGAAATATTATTCCGTGATAAAATCGGCCACGATGCACCAGATCCCGTTTGCCGCCGACGAACTCGTCCACGCACTCTTGACTCTCTCGCGGACCGAGCACGTCTCGATCCTCGACAGTTGCGGCGCTCCACATCTTGGTTCGCATTTGCTGATCGCCGGCGTGGAACCTGTCGAGTCGTTCGAGATCTACGACGATGCTGATGCGGTTTTGCGAAGACTGGACGAAGTCGAGAACGGAAATCTCGCTGCCGTTCTTACTCTCTCATACGATCTCGGGCCGAAGATACAAGGCCTGAAATTCGATCGTCCGAAAAGTAAGGCGTCAGATGAACCGCTTGCCTTCATCGCGGTTTTCGATACGCTCATCATCCACGATTACGAAAGACACGAGTCTTTTCTGGTCGGAAATGAGGACAAATTTCCCGAAGTGATTAAAAAGGTCAGAAAACGATCTGAAATTTCAAATTTCAAATCTGAGATCTCAGATCAAATCCCCAGCCTGTCCTCAAACTTCTCGAGAAAGGAATACATTGCTGCCATCGAAGCGATCAAAGAAAAGATCCGCGATGGCGAAACTTATCAAACCAATCTTACCCGTCAAATAACGGCGGAATTGCCGCCGGAACTGTCGCCCGAAGCTATATTCGCCCGCCTCCGACGCGATCACCCGGCGCCGTTCTCCGCATTCCTCAAACGAAATAATTCAACAGTAATTTCCGCCTCTCCCGAGCGCTTTTTTCGTATCCAAAGCACGAAACCGACCGGCGGGGAGAATGCCCGGAGAATTACGACTTCCCCGATAAAAGGAACAAGGCCTCGCGGAAAAACAACCGACGAAGACGCAAACCTAAGGCAAGAACTGCTCGACAGCAAAAAAGATCGTGCCGAAAACACGATGATCGTCGATCTTCTCCGCAACGACCTCGGCCGGGTTTGTGATTACGGCAGCGTTACAGTGGAGAAACTCTGTGAAATCGAAGAGCATCCGTCGCTGTTTCATCTCGTCTCGACGGTTAGCGGCGAACTCAGAAAAGATGCCAGCATTTCAGATGTGTTGCGGGCATTATTCCCGTGCGGCTCGATCACCGGCGCACCGAAGATCAGCACGATGCGGATCATCGACGAGATCGAACCCGCCCCTCGCGGGCTTTCAATGGGAGCTATCGGCGTTATCATCCCCGAGGACTTTCGGGGCTTGGAACCGGTTATCGACCTCAGCGTCGCGATCCGCACGATGGTCATAAAAGAGAACATGGCCACGTTTAACGTCGGCGGCGGCATCGTCATTGACAGCGACCCGCAAAGCGAATTCGAAGAAACTCGTACTAAGGCTGTCGCCCTACTCCACGCATTGGGTATCCGAAATGCGCAAGCTCCCGCGTAAACAAGGGCGATTTATTTCCCCGGAACAATTGCCGCCCTCACGGTGTCTAATTCTCCAAACCCAAAGGAGAGAAAAACACCATGACCAAACCAAACATTAACGTCACGCCGCTTATCGATGTCCTGCTCGTACTTTTGATCATCTTCATGGTCGTAACACCTCTGAAACCGAGCAGTTTCAAAGCGAAAATTCCATCCGAGCCCACAAAAGAAGGCTCGCCGAATCCGCATACTCTCGTGATCGCCGTAGACAAGGCTCGGTCTCTCAGTTTAAACAACGAGACTTCTCTCGGAACGGTCGATGACACGGACAAATTGATCGCTCGGCTTCGCGACGTATTCGCCGCCCGGATCGTGAACGGTTACGTCTCCGCTTCCTTTGCCGATGATCCGAACCATCCTTTCGCGGACCGGATCGAACGAACCGTGTTCATCAAAGCTCCGAAGTCGGCTGGTTACGGCTCTGTTGCTCGCGTCGTTGATGCTGCCAAACTCGCCGGCGCATACCCGATAAGTCTTCAGATCGATCACCTTGAGTAAGCTGACAGGATTTTTCACACCGGCAAATGCTTGTGTTATCATCGTGTCTGTCTGAAAGCCACGCCCCGCCGGGTTCGGATATTTCGCTTTCTCCAGACATATTTCGGTAATGGTGAATTACTACGACATTCTCAAGGTGTCACCAAAGGCCAGCGGGACTGAGATAAAATCAGCCTACCGCCGTCTTGCGCGAAAGCTCCATCCAGACAAGAACCAGGGCTCCGAGGAAACTGCACTAAAATTTGCCGAGATCGCCGAAGCTTATGAGGTCATCGGCAATCCAAAAGAGCGTGCCAAATACGACCGCCGAATGCTGGACGCGAGTTTTGCGAACGGCAACGGAAACAGCGATTCGTTCTTCACCTCGATGAACCCTCACGCCCGCCGTTGGCGGCAGATGGTTTACGAAAAGCGTTACAACGACATCATCGACCGTATGATAGCGGAGGAACGCGAGGAGGCGATGGCGTTTCAGAAGGTGATCTATCCGCTCGTCGCTCTGCTCGTTTCCTGCATAATCGCACCTGCCCTGCGTCCCGCGATCTTTACGGAATCTTCGATAATCAGCATCATTATCGTCGTTTCGCTCTTTATCGTCGGAATAATCCACATTGTCGGCCGCGTTCGTGACGGCTTTGAACGGTTTACTCAGCCTGACGACGATATACACGAATCGATCCTTGACGACAACGAGCGAAAGCGAAAACCATTCTCGCGCCTCGCCACCGCAGGATTACTTATCGGCTCAGTACTGTTATGCACGGGCATCGGCCTTCTGATCGGTTTCAATTTCAACATCGGACCGGTTGTGATGGGGAAGATGAGTTCGCCCTCGTTCACGCTTGCCAATATCGAATTTGTCTTCTATCCGCCGATCGTAACGTTCCTGGTCGACATGATGCACACCATCGTCTCTCGATTCGAGCAATAACCCTGTCGAGGGTTGACAATCATGCACCTAATCATTAATATTTGGAGTTTGTCTTAGGACACCAGAATATTTTTATGGCGAATCATAAATCAGCAGAAAAACGCGTCAGACAGACGCTCAAGAAGAACGAGATCAACCGCAGCAATCGGAGCAAGCTCCGTACGTCGATCAAAAAGCTGCGTTCGGCAGTTGCAAGCCACGATAAATCGGCGAGCACCGAACTGCTCTTCCCGACCGTCTCGCTCATCGACAAAGCGGTAAATAAGGGCATCATTCATAAAAATACTGCCGCCCGATACAAATCGCGTTTGACCAAACACGTCAACAACATGGCGTAGTTAGCATTTAGTTTTCTTAAGAAGGCTGTCGTTTTTCGGCAGCCTTTTTCGTTTCGACCTTTTTTGCAAAAGCCCACGCGTTAGCAAGGGCGAATCACGAACGTTTCGAGTATCGCCCTTGCTTACGCGCGGGCTTTCGCATTTCGCGCGGCCTGCGCATTTTTTTGCTACAATCGCCCATCATGCAAACCGTCCGTCACTACAAATACTTCGATCTGATCATGGCAGCATTCGTAACGGTACTGCTGTGCGCCAATCTGATCGGAGTTCACAAGGTTTCATCCATCGACCTGCCGTTTTATGGCCCGTATATCTTTGGAACCGGCGTTTTATTTTTTCCACTCAGCTACCTGTTTGGCGACATTTTGACCGAAGTTTATGGTTACGCTCGATCGCGAAAGGTCATATGGGCTGGATTTGGAGCGTTGATCTTTGCGTCGTTGATGGCACTCGCGGTTACTAACATTCCGCCGGCGGGCACGATGAAGCAGGAGAACATCGACGCCATCAACATCATTTTCGGGCAAACGTGGCGCATCGTTATCGCTTCGCTAACGGCGTTTTGGCTCGGCGAATTTGTCAATTCGTTCGTTCTCGCGAAACTCAAGCTTCTGACCGAAGGAAAATATCTTTGGATGCGAACCATCGGCTCGACCATCGCAGGCGAAGCCGTCGACAGTCTGATCTTCTACCCGATAGCCTTTCTCGGAGCTCCCGGTTGGTCGACCGAACAAGTGATTAGCGTCATGATCGGAAATTACATCATTAAGGTCCTTTGGGAAGTCCTCGCTACGCCGTTTACGTATAAGATCGTCGCTTTCCTCAAGCGTGCCGAGCACGAAGACTATTTCGACCGCGATACTAACTTCAATCCGTTCAGCCTTGAGGTAAAATAGTCCGTACTTGAGCAGCGAACGCAACAGAACTGGATCCATTAATATCGCTCGCGACCTTGTCGTAGAGATCGGTAAGAATTACCTCATGGGCTCGGCCGCGTTCCGGCGATGGCGTTTGAAAAAGCCGCGAACGGCCGTAGGTGCTGAAGATGTCGATCTCTTTTTAAAAAATAATGCCTTCACGAGTTTGTCACTGCTGCTCGAATACGGCGGCGATCTGCGTGGCAATAGCGTCTGCGAGATCGGCGCGGGCGATTATCTGACTTCAGGACTCGCGATCCTTGGTGCCGGTGCGACGCGGTACGGCGTGATCGACCGATTTCCCGGCGACTACTTCGGCGACGAGGCGAAACGTTGGTATCGCGAGATCGGATCGCGATGGAATAAACACTGCCCCGACATCGAATGGAACACCGCGATCTCCGCTCATGGATTTCCGGAGAACTGTTCCGAGATTTTAGAGCTGGTCGGAGAGCCGCTCGAAACCGCAAAGGTGTCGAACCGGTACGACATCGTATGCTCATTCCAGGTCGGTGAACACGTTTCCGACATCGACTCGTTTGCAGATGTCCACAACCGAGTGCTGAACGATGACGGTTTCGGCCTACACCGCGTAGACTTCGGGCCGCATGGCCCATGGTTCGAATACGCGGATCCCGGAACGTTTTTGCAGTTCTCGGACGCCCTCTGGGACAGAACAGGCTCGAACCGCGGCGTTCCAAATCGAAAGCGGCATCATGAATTTCTGGCTGCTTTTGAAAAGGCGAAATTGGATGTCGAGATACTATTCCTCGATAATTTCGACCGCTCGAAAATGGATTTAGCCAAACTAAACAGTAAATTTCGCCAAATGCCGCTGGAATCGGTATTGACAGGAACCGCGATCTATCGAGTTGAAAGGCGAAAATGATCTAACCTTTTCACCTTTTACTATTAACTGTTTACTTGTTAACTATCTATCGACGCTTTGCGATAATGGACGCAACGATTACATTAACTGACCGGTTGATCGAAGTCCCCGACCGGATGATGGGCAACACTTCGTTGCCGCTTCGGCGAAAGCTCGCCATCGCCATCGCACCGCTCGCCGGCAAGACCGATCCCGCTCAGGTCACCGTCGAAGATCTGCTGCACTACTTCCCCGCTCGCTACGAAGACCGCTCGAACATGCTCGGAATAGACATGATCGAGGATGGAATGGAAGCAGCGGTCGAGATCGTCGTCAAAGTTTCCGGCGGCTACCGCGTCGGGAAAAATCGAAATCCGCGTCAGCCGCCGCTGTATTTATTCGAGATAAGCGGTTCGGACGTTGCCAGAAAGCATCGCCCGATCGTCGTAAAATGGTTCATCTCGGGCAAAGCCGCCGAACGGATCGTCGCCTATTATCAAGATCGTTTCCGACAAGGGGTCCGGTTCGTCGCCTATGGAAAATGGGAACGTGACGAACGGCGAAATACGTTCGCCCTGATGGTGAACAAACCCGAAGAGCTGGAAATATTGCCGGAACTGGGTTCCGCGTTCGGGGTTCCGGGTTCCGAGCTATTCCCAAACTCGGAACTCGAAACTGAAAACTCGGAACTGGTATCTAACGACGACCTCGAAGAAGACCGCGATCGCCCCGAATTCGCGACCGTACACAGCGGCCGCCGCGTTCCCGTCTATCGAAAACTCGGCCCATTCCAAACAAAACGCCTCCGCGAGATCATCTACAGCGTTACGCAAAACCTGTCGAGCGACGCAACTCCGATGTCAGAACCGCGAGCGGTAGCGACCGGGCCCGACTCTTCAAACAGTAAACCCACGCTCCCTGGCGAACTTGAACGCCGGAACAACCTCATCCCGCGTTTACAGGCCCTAAAAGAGATCCACTTCCCACCGGAAACAACGACCATCGCCGACTACGAAATGTTTCGCAGCCCGGCACAACGGCGGCTGATCTTCGAGGAATTCTTTTGGCTCGCGTTCTCAATGCGCCTGCTCCGCGGCGAGAGGCAGAAGGAACCGAAAGGAACCGTAATCGAAATAACGGACACGACACGTGAAAGGCTGAAGAACATGCTGCCTTTTTCACTCACAGGTGCGCAAAAACGCGTCGTCGGTGAGATATTTAGTGATCTAAAGTCTGATTCCCCGATGAACCGCTTGATCCAGGGCGATGTTGGCAGCGGCAAGACGATCGTCGCGTTTCTGGCCGCTCAGGCAGTGATCGACAACGGCTATCAAGCCGCGCTGATGGCCCCGACTGAGATCTTGGCCGAGCAGCACGCAAGAAACGCAAAACGACTGCTCGAGCCGCTCGGATGCCGCGTAGAACTATTAATAGGCAGCACCAAAGCAGCAGAAAAAAGGAAATTGCACGCGTCGTTGGCCGCGGGCGAGATCGATCTGGTGATCGGCACTCAAGCCATTATTCAGGACGCGATAAAATTTGACCGGCTAGGCCTCGCGATCATCGACGAACAGCACCGTTTCGGCGTCATGCAGCGTGCCCAATTGCGTTCGCTTGGGTTCAACCCGGACGTTCTGGTCATGACCGCCACGCCTATCCCGCGTTCGCTCGCGATGACAGTTTATGGGGATCTCGACGTTTCGATCATCGACGAACTCCCGCCCGGCCGCACGCCGATCAAGACGGTCGTTGTCGGCGAAGACAAACGCTCCGGCGTTTACAAAGGCATCGAGCGCGAGCTAGAACTCGGCCGCCAGGTCTACATCGTCTATCCACTGATCGAAGAATCGGAAAAATCCGACCTGAAAGCCGCTACAAAAATGTATGACGACCTGCGAACCCGCGTTTTTCCGCATCGCAACATCGGGTTGCTTCACGGCCGAATGAAAACACCGGAAAAGGATGCGATCATGCAGGATTTCGTCGCCGGAAATCTACAGATCCTCGTCTCGACAACCGTTATCGAAGTCGGCGTCGACGTTCCCAACGCTTCGCTGATGGTCATCGAACACGCCGAACGATTCGGCCTCTCGCAGCTTCACCAGCTTCGCGGTCGCGTCGGCCGCGGCACTGATCAGAGCTACTGTGTTTTATTGGCCGATTACAAAAGGACCACCGTCGCAAAAGAGCGTCTCGGCATCATGGAAGCGTCGTCCGATGGATTTAAGATCGCCGAAAAAGACCTCGAACTCCGGGGGCAGGGCGAAATTCTTGGCACACGGCAATCCGGGATTCAAAACTTCAAGCTCGGCAACATCGCCCGCGATCTCGACATCCTCATCGCCGCCCGCAAGGAAGCCGAATACTACCTCGAAGAAAAACGCCTCTCGGCCGAGACGGCTGACATGGTTCGTTATGTCCGATCCGGCAAAAATGTAAAACTCGCACGAATCGGCTAGAATGAAAGTTCAGCGGCGGGCTTGCCCGCCGCGTCGTGCGTCAGTACCACCTGCGGTAGCGGGTGGGGCCTTAGCCGCCGCGAAGAAAATTCCCCACCCGCTACCGCAGGTGGTACCGACAAGGCACATGCGTATTATCTCCGGCCTGTACGGCGGCCGTCAGCTAAAGAGCCCGCCCGACAACAAGACCCGGCCGACCTCCGACCGGCTGCGCGAGACGCTTTTTAACATCCTCGCCCCGAGGATTGGCGAGGACACACGCTTCCTCGACCTCTGCGCCGGAACCGGTGCGATCGGGATCGAAGCTCTCTCGCGTGGCGCGGAGCACGTAACGTTTGTCGACCGTTCGAAAAGATCCTGTGCCCTGATCGAAGAAAACCTGGATAAACTTTCGGTGCCGGAGGAATCTACAGATGTGGTCGGTGCCGACGCTGAGAATTTTACCGGACGCGAACACAAGGCGGCGTGGGACATCGCCTACTTCGATCCGCCTTATGATGCCGATTATTCGCTCGTTTTGCACGAGTTCGGCTTCAACGAAACCTTGCTGAATGATGACGGCCTGCTCGTCGTTGAGCACCACACAAAAAAACACATTCCCGACGAGATCGGGTCGCTTCGCCGCTGGCGAGTTCTGAAACAGGGCGAGACGTCGCTCAGTTTTTTTGAGAGAAACTGATGAAAACCGTCATCGTCTGGATAATTCTCGCCATCATCTGGAGTTCGACCTGGATCTTCATCAAGATCGGCCTCGAAGACCTGCCGCCGATCGCATTTTCGGGCGCGCGGTTTTCGCTCTCGGTCGTAGTATTAGCCGGTGCGATCCTCATACAGCGGCTGCCGCTGCCCAAAACCTCCGCCGAATGGAAACTCATCGCCCTGACCGGTTTTCTGCAATTCTCGGTCAACTACTCGATGGTGTTCTGGAGCGAGCAGTACATCACCTCAGGGCTTGCGGCGGTTCTACAGGCTACGATCTCGGTTTTCGGCTTGCTTCTAGCGTGGATATTTTTGCCTGATGAGCGGATCACTCCACAGAAGATCGTCGCGGTGATCCTCGGCATTGTCGGCGTCGGCGTGATCTTTATCGACCAGATCCGGGTCGAAAATTGGCTGGCATTCGCGGGCTGCGTGGCGATCGTCTTCGGAGCCTACGCCGCCGCGCAATCTTCGATCCTGATCAAAGCAAAGGCCTCCGCGATGCATCCGGCGGTGCTGGTTTTCTGCCAAATGCTCTGCGGCCTGCCCGCGATCTTTGCGTATAGCCTGATCCGTGAAGGCAACCCGCTGTACTTTAACTGGACGCCGCGAGCCATCGCTTGCGTCGTTTTCCTCGCCGTCGTCGGTTCCGTCGCCGCATTCTGGCTCTACTACTGGCTCCTCAGCCGCATCGAATCGACCAAAGCTCTAATGATCTCGCTCGTCACGCCTCTCCTGGCGGTCGTCATCGGCTGGGCCGTCCTCGGCGAAACGCTCCCGGCCCAGACCGGCATCGGCGGCCTGCTGATCATCGGCAGCATCGCGATGATCGTGTTCCGAAAAAGGCGGTCACCGCAAAGTCGCGGAGATGCTGAGCAGATCCATCTGACCGCCGGATGAAAAAGCGTTATTCGTGGCCAAAAACTCCTCCTCCTCTCCGCGTCTCCGCGTCTCTGCGGTAAAATACCCCCGATGCATTTCAAATTCACAACCTCAGGCGAGTCGCACGGCAAGGCTCTCGTCGCCATCATTGAAGGTGTTCCAGCTGGCTTGCCGATCGACACGGCCGCGATAAACCACGAACTCTGGCGACGCCAGCAAGGCTACGGCCGCGGCGGGCGGATGAAGATCGAGACCGACACGGTCGAAATCCTATCGGGTGTCCGCCACGGCAAGGCCCTCGGTTCGCCGATCTGCCTGATGATCAAGAACGACGATTTTGTCCATTGGACCGAGATCATGTCGTCCGAGCCGATCGAAGTTCAGCCCAAGAATCCGCGGATCGTCACACGCCCCCGTCCCGGCCACGCCGATCTTCCCGGCGGGCAGAAATATCAGACGAGAGATCTGCGGGATATTCTCGAAAGAGCTTCAGCGAGAGAAACAGCCGCGAGGGTCGCATGTGGAGCGGTTGCCAAACAGCTTCTCGCCTTCTTCGGCATCGACGTAAAAAGCCATGTTGTAAAACTCGGCAGCGTTCCCGCCGAACCGCTCGAACGCACGTGGGAAGAGATCGCCGCGATCCCAAAAGATTCGCCGCTAAACTGCGCAGACGAAGCTGTCCAAACAGAAATGATCGCCCTCATCGACAAGGCAAAAACCGACGGCGATACGCTCGGCGGAATTTTCGAGGTCGTCGCCAAAGGCCTGCCCGTCGGCCTCGGTTCACACACTAGCTGGGAAGACAAACTAGACGGCCGCATCGCCCGCGCCATAATGTCCATCCACGCCGTCAAAGCCGTAGAAATAGGAGAAGGCGTAGCGAATGCCGGACGGCCGGGGTCGCAGGTACACGACGAAATATACTTCCGCGGCTCCCCTCCTTACGAAGGAGGGGTGTCAGCCGCTTCGGCTGACGGGGTGGTTCTCCCCGTGGCGTCGAATACAACGGCGGGTTCGGAAATCAACGGAGCCGATGCTTCTGCCCCTACGCCGCCCGCTCACGCAGGCGGTTCTGACTTCTATCGCCTGACCAACCGCGCCGGCGGCCTCGAGGGCGGTATCACGAACGGCGAGGAACTACGCGTCCGCGGCTACAAGAAACCGATCGCGACCTTAAGAAAACCGCTCCACAGCGTCGACATCGACACAAAAGAAGAAAACCTAGCCGCCTTCGAACGCTCCGACATAACCGCCGTCCCCGCCGCCGGAGTCATCGGCGAAGCCATGCTCGCCATCGTCCTCGCCAACTCGATGCGTGAGAAGTTTGGTGGCGATTCGATCGAGGAGATGAAGCGAAATTACGACGGATTCTTGAACAGCGTAATAAGATACTAACCAGAAATGAGTTTTTCGCTGTCATCTATGATTCGCCGGAGAGGTGTGGTACGGGGAAACAAATACACCAATGAGTATATTGGACTGAGTTTTTTCAAGCCCCTGGACTGGTACTTTCTGTCTGAAACAGAATTGGCTGCGTTGCCAGATTCTCAGAAATATTCATTGGATGATGATTTCGTCGACGAACTTTTTGAGGAAATAGGCTTGCCGCTGGTTAACTTAGCGTCATCAAGGGACAACGAGATCGTTCCTCAGGCCGATGTATGGGTTCAAACCCCCGAAGACAGTAATGTGGGAATTGATGTGGTCGGCGAGCAATACGAAACATTTGCAATGCTCTACGGATCGCTACTAAGGGAGCTTGAATTCGAGGTCTTTCCGTCAGAATCTACGTTCTGTGAGTGCATTGCATCAGTCTGTACGACCCGTTTCATTTACGAAGATTCGAGTGGCCTTTCGGTACCGGTTCGAGTGAAAAGCATCCTGATGCCAGTTGAGGAATTGCTCGTCTCGATAAACCTGAAAGCCGCGGCCGAACTTTGGACTTTAGAAATTGACTCAACTTTTGAGACTTTCTTAGGTTCGTTCAGTCTATCTGCCCGTCGAAAATAGAAATGACAAACGGAAACCAACTATCCGCCATGATTCTGACAGGACTGCTTTCGGTAGTTGCCATTTCCACGTCCTGTGTGTCCTCATCTACGACTCCCGCATCCAATATGACAGCCGCTCGCGAGGCTAAGAAGGAGCGGGCCGAGCTGCGGGCTAATATCAGGAAGATCGAGCCCTTCTTCAAGCGGATGGGTGAGCCGCAGAGTAATGACTGGCTCGAGACTCACAACGAACCCGGGCAGACGTTTGAAGAATATCTTGATGCCGATCCGGTAAAGCCGACGAAGGAGCGGCAGAAGATCTATGTGCTGCCTCTCGGCAAGTTTACGTCGGCACAACAAAAGGTTGTCGATATCACCGCCGAGTATTTGAAAGTGTTTTATGATCTACCGGTCGAAGAATTGCCCGCGAAGCCGCTTGTTGCCGTCCATCCAAATGTTAGACACAACAATCTAACCAAGACCCGTCAGATCAAGACTGGACACATCCTAAATGATATTCTGCAGCCCCAATTGCCGTCTGACGCCGCGGCCCTCATCGCCTTCACCGTTGACGATCTCTATCCCAACGAATCAATGAACTACGTCTTCGGCCAGGCAAGCCTCGAGAATCGTGTGGGAGTCTGGTCACTCGCTCGGATGGACGACAACACCGACCAGCGAAATTTCCTGATCCGCACGCTGAAGATCGCCGCCCACGAGACGGGCCATATGTTCTCGATGCGGCACTGCAAAAAGTACGAATGCCTGATGAGCGGCACTAATCACCTTCAGGAAACCGACCGCCGTCCGATCGATGCCTGCCCGGAATGCACCGCCAAGATCTGCTGGCTCTCGGACGTCGATCAAAAAGAACGTTATACCAAACTCGCCGATTTTTGCCGCAAGAACGGCCTAACAAAAGAAGCCGACGAATTCCTAAAGAAAGCCGGAGCTGTCGCGGGTTCGGGTTGACAGGCGAATAACAAAACGGACATGATTCGATTTATCTAAGATCACACAGGAGAAACTGCCAATGAAATCGAAACTTTCCATCACGCTTCTGGCCACCATCATCGCCGTTGTGGCCGTAATTGCCGTTCTAGCACAGACCCAGAAAACTGCTCCGCGTCAAAATTGGGAATACCTTGAGATCGCCGTCCAGGAAACCCAGAACGCCACGCCGGTCCTCACTCGTTACGGAAATGAAGGGTGGGAACTCGTGAACGTCAGCCCGGCATGCAAGCAGAACGGATGTACTTTTTATGCTTATTTTAAGCGGCCGCGTTAGCTTGCGTCGCGGCGAAGGGTTTATACTCTTAGCACTTATTGGAGGAATTTTATGAGAAAAGTTTTGTTTTTTGCGTCCCTAATTATGGTTTTCGGTATGTTCACGATTCCCGCGATGGCGCAGCCGGCCGATGCACCTAAGCCAAAGGCAGACGATACGAAGAAAGAAAGTGCCGTCGTAGGCGTAAAATGGGATGTCGTAATTTCGGCCCCAGGGCAGGATTACGCGGGAACTCTGCGGATCGAGAAGGCCGGCGAGAAATTCAGTGGTGCTGTTATGACCGAACTCGGCGAAGCACCGCTTGCGAATATCAAGATCGAGGGTGACGCTTTCTCCGCCTCGATCACCGTCAACGCCATGGGCCAGACGATCGAAGGCACGATGTCCGGCAAGGTCAAAGACGGTAAGATCACTGGCGAAATGAATCTGCAGGGACTCGGTTCGATTCCCTATACGGGTAAGAAAGCGTCGTAAGGACGGTCTTTGGTCTTGGGTCTTGGGTCTTTGCTTATGCCTAAGGCCCGTTGTGATTCACAAAGATTTCCGACCCTGTAATGGTCGCACTATCAACGGTTTAGTGTGACCCTTACAGGGTCGAAACGCGCATTGCCTTGATCTTCGGGATTCTCCCGGCAGTGTTGCATTTGTCGCTTTCAGCGACGTTTCAATCACGTTCTTCACTAACTTATCCGACCGATTTGAGGATTTTTTTCACATTTTCTCAAAAAAACTGCATTTTTAGCTTGACATTCTGTTTTATTTATGCGACACTTTTCGACAGATGTGACGAATGGCTGGCGTTGCATCCGATCTTGACGCATATTTGCGGGCGATGGGTCTTTGATAATTTAGGCAGTTTGGCGTGAGAGTGTGGTCAAACTCGGGATTTATTCAATTGCCACTAGCTTTAGCTAGTGGACAGGGCAGCAAAATATTCATCGGGCTTTAGCCCAAGTGACGGCACGGCATTGGCAACCGTTGCTGGAAAAAAATACTGGACAAAGTTAGTAAGCTTATTGTCGCTCTTATGCTCGGCCAATTTTGGGCTGAAGCCCTTTAGTTTTTGGGGCACTTAAACCACTAGCTGAAGCTAGTGGTAATTGATGAAGGCCAGGTTTCAATTGACGCATGACCACTCTTTGACTCGCTCGCGTACACGCGATGGGGCCTGGATGATCTTGGGACGCTATTATTTCCCGATGTCGCGGCGGTATTGCATTCCATCGAACGTAATCTTCGCGGCCGCTTCGTACGCCGTTGCTAGAGCGGCATCAAGATCGGGGCCGGTCGCGGTCACTCCGAGGACTCGGCCGCCCGAGGTGACGATGCTCGAATCCTGGGACGCATCCGAGAAAGCGGTGCCGGCATGGAAGACCTTGACGTTTGGGACGCGCTCGGCTTCTTCGATCCCGTGGATCGCATCGCCGGTCTTTGGCTTGGCCGGATAATTCTGGGACGCAAGCACGATACAGGCTGAACTTCCCTTTCGCCATCGGACGGACGAAAAAGTCTGGGACGCATTTCCTGCGATCATCGCCTGGCAGATATCCACGAGATCGGTTTCGAGCCGAACGAGAATCGCCTGGGTTTCCGGGTCGCCGAAGCGGACGTTGTATTCCAGAAGTTTTGGGACGCGCTTTTCCGGTCCGTCGGTCATCATTAGGCCGAGGAATAGAATGCCTCGAAACCGAAACCCTTCTTCGATGCAGCCGCGAAGCGTGGGACGCACAATGGTTTCGACTATCTCTTCTAATTCCTGGGACGCAAGCAACGAATCGTCCGTGATCGTGCCCATGCCGCCCGTGTTTGGCCCCGCATCGCCTTCGCCTATGCGTTTGTGGTCGCGGGTCGCTGGCATCAGGGCAAAGTCTTCGCCGTCAGCGAACATGATGAGCGAAACCTCTTTCCCGAACAGGCATTCCTCGAGCACGATCTTATCCGCGGCGGCGGAACCGACGAGAGCTTCCATCTCGCGAATAGCATCGATCGCCTCGGCCCGGTCGCGTGCGACGACGACGCCTTTGCCGGCAGCGAGGCCGTCGGCCTTTACGACGACCGGTTGGGACGCATCGCCGAAACTACCGCTTTCGAGCTCCGCGATCGCTTCGGAAGTTGAGTTTGCGGTGAAGTACCCGGCAGTAGGAACGCCGTGGCGAAACATGAAATCCTTGGCAAAAGATTTACTCGCCTCGAGCTGGGACGCATTTTTGTTCGGGCCGATTATCTTCAGACCAAGAGCTTCGAATTCGTCGACGATGCCAAGAGCGAGCGAGGTTTCGCCGCCGACAAATGTCAGGTCGATCGATTCCTGGGACGCAAAATCGACAAGCCCCGAAATGTCGTCCGGCTTGATCGCAAGGCATTCGGCGACGGACGCGATACCCGCGTTGCCGTTAGCACAATAGATCTTTGACAAATTAGAATAGCGAGAAAAAGCGGTACAGATCGCATGTTCGCGACCGCCCGAACCAACCACCAGTACTTTCATAACGTCTAACCATATTGTAGCGTTATTGATACCGCTTGACACCCTAAAGCGATAGTTGTAATGTCAGGGAGTCAGAGCAAATGACTAGCTACGATATTCGGTCAGCCGTAATTTAGGACTAGTTCTTGTAAATTCACATGCCCGACTCGATTTTGTCATCGGAGCTTTTGGCCATGACCTATTCAGATTTTGAGGAGATCAGCGAAACCCCTCCAGTTCCGAGTGATCCCGCCGATGAGTTTCACGATCTTCCGATCCAATGCATAGACTGCGCCCAGCCGTTTACGTGGACAGCCGGCGAACAGGCTTTCTTCCGCGATAAACAGCTGCAAAACCCGCCGAAACGCTGCAAAGAGTGTAAAAAGGCAAAGAACCGCCGTCTCGAGGCGATCGAGATCGCAAAGATAACCGGAAAGCGGCAGAAGATAGAGGTCCGAGCTGAGTGTGCAAGCTGCGCGGTCGTCACCACCGTTCCGTTCTATCCATGTCAGGGCCGGCCGGTATATTGTCGCGATTGTTATGCCCAGATGGGTAACGGTGCCGCCTCTGCTGGTTCCGTTTGAACTTCTTCGCCAACTGCAACACTTAGATAAATACCTTGTTTTAAAAAGATAAAGGAGCGACGTCTCCCACACCGTCGCTCCAGGGTCACCTGAGTGACCGGATGTTCACCGGGAGGTGAACAGGCTTAATTATCCACAGCTTTTCGGAAAAAGCAAGCGTAGATGAACAGCGCTAAATAATTCTTTTTATTGGATATTAAGGGCTCCGACGAGCGAGCTCATCGCAGCTTTGGAAGTAGTGGCAAAAATGCTGTAAACGCCCGGCGGAGTGTCTTCGTGAACAAGCACATTTACGCTGACAACAGATATCCCTGTTCCGAAATCCTGCTCGACGAGCGAGTTCGGCCGCACGGTGAGATATGGAGAATTGAACTCGACCGCAAACGTCGCGGGATCGAGATTCTTTCCGCCGAGGAGAATGGTATATTCCCGACCGCCCGAAAGCGAGATGGCCGCATCGGAAAGCCGACCGTTCACTCCAACATAGTTCAGAGCAAGATCGGTGCGTTCAACGGTTATCTTGTGATTGATCAACCGAGTCTCGCCAGTTGCCAGAGCAAAGCTTCCGACGAATCCGATCGATGACGGCGTATCTTCGGCCTTCTGCCAGAATACTGAGTAAACTCCGGATGGCAGGCCGCCTAGGCGGAACGATCCGTCAACAGCGGTTTCGATCACACCGCTGACCGCTCCGGTTTTATTTTCTTCGGCCCAGATGGTCACGCCCTTCGCGGCCTTACCAGCAGCGTTGGTCAGCTTTCCGCTAAGGGCCGCACAGCATTGCTCGCTCTCTTCGCGGGAGCCATAGAGCTCACGGATCGCGGCTTCGTCGGATGCAGAAAGGCCTCGTCCCGCGATATTGCCGGTACCGAAAGTGCCAACCTTAGGCAATGAGCCGGTCATGGTCGATCCGAGCACTACAGAGTGCCTCAGGCCAAGTAAATGGCCGATCTCGTGGGTCAAGGTTGCCTCGAGGTCGAACGTGCCAAATGTTCCGTCGGTCGAGAACTGCTGAAACGGGTTCAGGACGATGTCGGCCTCGGTAATGAAATTTCGTTTGCTGTAGAAAACGCGGGTCTTTGCCGATTCTGCGTCTGGATCCTTTGAAAATAAAAGAACGTTGTCGCCCGTCTGGGCTATCGTTATCAGGCTGATACCGTCACCAGCAACACCGGCCGGGCTAACGCTGGAGCGTTCGGTAAAATCGATCTCGAAGCGAATATTCGCGATCCGCTCCCACGCAGCAGCCGCACGCCGTACCGCACCGATAACATCGCTATCGGTCTTGATATTGGGCCCGGATTCGACAAGGGAGTTTGAAATGGAGAGCTTTACGACATTTTCACGCCAACGCAACCCCTGCGGCTCGCCTTTTCCGGGAGCCGCCGGCATGTAGCTTCCAAGCGCAACACTAGCGGCAGATGCCGCCATCAGTGTGCTCGCTACAAATTTGCGAAAAACGCCCATGCTTTAAATCTATGCTTCCGAATTCGCATCATCATCGGCCCTTCCAACGTTTTCAAGGTCAGAAAACCCAACGATCAAAAGCAAAGCTACGATCGAAAGTGTCGCCATAACATAAAGAATGGAGATCTGTTCGTAGGCGATCAGAACGCCAATTACGATCGCTACACCGATCAGCCACAACAACGCCGTCGTTCGACGGCCTAAACTTTTACGTGCCATTAAACAAAGTCCTCAACGGCGATCAACTCGCCTTAATCAACGATCTTGAGCGGCAAGGCCGGTTTCGACGCTTCCATTGTCTGATCGTTAGCCATCACGGGCGGATACTTACGCTTTACCCCGCCGCGTGCGGCGACTTCGATTATATCAAAAGGTTGCAAAACTTCATCTACTGTTTCGCCCTTTTTTACTTTTTCAAGATCACTCTCGATCGCCTGAACGTCGAGCCCGTTTCGCCTGAAGATAAAGATCTTGGACGAATCCGCCTCTTTCGTCAGGCCACCGGCCGACGAGATCAACCTGCTGAGCGTCATCTTCTCCCGCGAATATATCGGTCTCGGATTAGCAACGGCACCAATAACGTAGACGGGCAAGGCACGCGAAACGGTTACAATATCGCCGCTAAGAATCTCCGGATTCGAATCCGGTTTTCCGCTCAAAAGGTCAATGATTTTGATGTTGGTGAGCGAAGTGGCGTTGTCTTTTTGGCCGGTTGCTCCGTCGGAAGCCGGAACGATCTTTACAGCATCGGCTTTACAGCTAGCACTTTTGGGCCTAAAGATGGTCACATCGCCGCTTGCGCCGTCGATCAGACCGCCCGCCATCACTATCAGTTCACGCAGGCGAACGGTTCGACGGATCTGGAATCGCATCGGCGTTCGCACCGCTCCGTCGATACGGGCGAGGGCACGGTTCGAGCGATCGAGGATCTTCACCGCAACCTTAGGCTCACGCAGGGTCCTGCCCAAAAGGCGCTGGATATCCGCCGCGATCGCCGCTTCGGAACGGCAAAGAGCAAAGATCGGCTCGGTATATCCTTCCGAAATGTCGAGATTGCCTTCCGGAGTCAGGCCGCCGCGCCAGTCGTATTCAAAACTGCCAATTACATCGACATCGACGATATCACCGTAGTGCACAAGATCTTCTTCAACTGCCTGCGCATCGATCACCACCGCATGGGCGAGAGATGTAAGTAGCACAAAAAAGAGGATGGAATATTTTGACACTATGCGACAAGCAAACGAACGGTTTAGAGTGCCGCTAGTCTTGCGGGGTTGCCGGGCGTTTACTTTTCCGCGTGGGCCGGGCCTCGACAGTCCCGGGTACCGCGAAACCTTTGAATTCCCAGTTACAGCCATCGCAAAGCAGATTGTAGCGGAAAAAGATCTTGGAAAAGATAGATGTTGGACGATACCCGCGCCGAACCCGGCTGCTTCTACATCTTGGACACCGCTGGGAAATCATAACCCATGATTGTACCAAATCGTACCGTTTTCTCAATCACGCTGCTCGGCTTCGAGGTTTTCCAGACGCTGGATCTCCGCATAAATGTGCTCGGCAGCTTGCTCCCGCGCATCGTTGATCTCAGGATCGCGAGCCAGGTAAAACAGCGCATCCTTGTAAAGGCTTATTGCCTCAAGGCGATCTCCTTTGAACGCAGCCTTTTCAGCACGCTCAACCCAATCCGATACCTTAATGGAAACGACCATCTCACGAAGCAGGGCCCGCGATTCTATAAGGCTGCGTTCTTGTGGATAGCTTGTAAGAGCAGTTTCAACGACCGTAACGGCTTTGGTCGCCGCTTCGACGCGGTCGGCTGCGGTCGCTTTTTCCTGAGCATCCGCGGTCAGTCCACGGGCCT
Source organism: uncultured Chloracidobacterium sp. (assembly GCA_964410495.1). Taxonomy (GTDB): domain Bacteria; phylum Acidobacteriota; class Blastocatellia; order Pyrinomonadales; family Pyrinomonadaceae; genus OLB17. The sequence goes on along the minus strand of CAYPGP010000026.1, from coordinate 20,999 downwards.
CGATCTCAGCCCATTTCAGCATATGATACCGATGGTAGTCGGCGGCGGTAGAACGTCCGCGGAGAAGCGGAGCCAGCCGGGGCGAGTTTGGATTGACGCTCTTAAGTTCGTTCTCGTTAAGAGCAAGGTACTCGGCACACATCTCGAAGACCTCACGATGGCCGGCAGAAAATTTGCTGAGCAGATTAGCCGCCTCCGCTTTCTGAGCGATCTGTTTGAGGATCACTGCGTTTGCTTCTATCGAGAGTTTTTTGGCGGGCTTGTTGTCAGACGTTCGTGCCCGAATACTAGAGGTTTGATCACGGATCTCAAGCAATTCCTGATCACGCAGAAATCTGGCCCTGGCGCGTCGGAAAACCATTTCGCGAATCACCACTGCACCGCAGATGAAAACACTCGCAACGATGCCAGCAGTCACCCAAGGCGTCGGTTCACCGCTGTCGAGCAAGATCCCCCAAACCACGAAGAAAAACGCCGCCGCTAGCGCTACGGACAGCACATAATAACTGGAGGCCGAAACCCAAAACGGCCTGCTTCTTCTCTGATTGACTTGTATTTTCGGCATCGTTGCCAACTATGATAGTGAAGGCAACTGTTCAAGGATGTCAATAGAAATGGGCAGAGTTTTGCTACAATGCCCTCATGAGGGCGAAGAAGCAGAGGAAAGGCAAGGTCGAGCGGCCGGTCTTTGATTCGATCAGGAAACCTACGGCACCGCCGTCGCGAAAGATCGATTCCGAGGCGACCTCCGAAAAGCATCTTCCCTCGCTTAGAAAAGTGAAGCACAAGAAACCGCCGGAAATAGAAGAATAGCGATTATGCAAAATTACATTTGGGCGAGACCGGAAATGCTCGTGACCTTTCGCGCCGAGATCATGCGGAGCGTAACCAGAGAGGAACGTACGTTCAGGATCGAAAAAGTGCTGCCGAACGGCAGGGTGAAACTGCACGGAATTGAAGGCGAGTTTCGCGAAACGGCGTTCGAAGCGTTGAATTTCCTGCGTGAAAAGGCTAAGCGATCCTAAAATTCGTAGACCTTGCCCACCTCTAGGATGCGGAGACGATCAAGGCTAAGTTCATCGAGCTGCCGGATGATCACATCGCGGTACATCGGTTTGAGGTTGATAACGTAGACCAGAGAATCCCCGTCGTTTAGCTTTGCGATCTCGGTCTTTAACCTCGCCGGCGTGAGATGATCGGAAACACGAGCCAGATCAACCATTTCGTCCGGAAAGGCACACTCGACAAGTACCGCTTTCAGGTTTTCGCTGCTGTTACAAGCCGCCCAAAACTTCTCGGTTTCCGCCGTATCGCCCGTAACGGCAACTGTAGACTCCCCGTCCGAAAATACATATCCGTTAGCCGAAACCGGATGATTTACTGCAACACTTTTCACATCGAGATGTTTGACCGTGAAACGACTATTCCTGGCAAATTGATGATATTCGACAACCTTACCAAATTCGTTTGATAGTTCTGAAAAACGCGGGTAGATGTACCAGTTAAAAATGTCGTTTTCAAGGATCCGAATTATCTCCGGGGTCGCGTGAATTCGTACCGGTTCTTCGAGGGCACCAAAAAGATCGTCGATGAAGAGCGGCAAGCCCGCGATGTGATCGAGGTGAGTATGAGTCAGCAAAATATCCCGGATCCCATTTCTCTGTGCTTCCGAGCACGACATTGCGAGGCAACCAGCATCAATTGCGACACAGTCGTCGATCACGATCGTCAGCAGATGCTGCCGGGCCGAGGCCTGGCCGTTCTCGTCGATCGAACTTGGAAGAAGTTGTAACTTCATTCGCTCTCTTATCTAGCACAAGTTAGTGCGCGTCCGCCATCGATAGCATAGGTGGCCCCCGTGATCCACGATGCCTTGTCCGACGCCAGGAAATAGATCAAATCCGCAACTTCCGCCGACGTTCCGGGCCGGCCGATCGGATGGGTTTCCTTCGATCGTTCCAAAAAAGAAGCATACGTCTGCTCGTCCATTCCACCTCGTTTGTGGATGTTTGTAACAACCACGCCGGGATTTACTGCGTTAACCCGAACACCTTTCGACGCTAATTCGAGCGCCGCCGACCTCGTCAACTGATCCAGCGCCGCCTTGGAAACTCCGTAAGCAAGAATGTTAGGAAACGTCCGGGTGCCCGCAACGCTTGAAACATTGACAATATTTCCCTTAGTTTCGATCAGGTGAGGCAGGCACTTTTGGGTTAATGCGAACACCGAACGCAAATTAATGTTGAACATCTTATCCCATTCATCGATCGTTGTTGTCTCGATCGTTCCATTTAGGATAATGCCCGCCGAGTTTACCAAAACATCGATCTGGCCGTGATTATGGATCGTTTCCGATGCAAGCCTGTCAATCTGAGACATCTGCGTCATGTCGGCAAGGTGCGGTTTTATGACGCCCGATTTTGACTTGACCGATTTGCCCAGCGAAGTCAGTTCTTTTTCGTTACGCCCAACCGCGACGACCGTCGCCCCTTTGTTGGCGAACAGAATGGCGGTCGCTTTACCGATACCGCTGCTGGCGCCAGTTACAATTACGACTTTACCTTGCATAGACCTGTTTTGTCTGTTAATTCGGTGTTAAGAATACCAGTGAATTTTCGCCCGTGGCAACCCTGTAACATCTCAAACGAAAAAGGCGGCTGGTAAACCGGCCGCCGCTGAAGATTATGAAAAGTTATGATTGCTTTCACGAGCTAGGATTCGCTCGTTAGCCGATTGGACGCGAACAGCGATTCGAACGCCGCTTTTGTCTCAAGAGTTTTACGCTGCTTGATCTCGGAAACCCAGCCGGTCACGTTCGAAACCATCTCACGCGCCGCGGCCCTGGAACTGACTTTCTTTACCTTTTTAGGCTTGATAGCCGAAGCCTCCGATTTCTTAACGATTTTGATCTTCGATCTGTCGAACATAGACTAACCCTCCTTGGATAGGTAATGGATTCTAAACTTTTGCATTTTGCAAAGATTTAGGAAAACAATTTGCGATCTGCAAACATTAAGATTACGAAACATCCCTCCGGGTTGTTCCCGGTTTTTTTATTAAGTTAAATTTAACAGCAACTTACGGGTGAGTTCTGTATGAAGCCATTCATTAATGACAAGAGGTATGTAACTTGCCTATTACTATGGCATGACTTACGTCGATCTGCTAATCGTATATCTCGCATGTGGCTCTCCATTCGCGGTCTTTGAGGCGACGACCCGCGAAAACGGCCCGCGGTGGCGGCGATTCGCCCGTGTGATCTTCTCGCTTTTCTTCTGGCCTCAACTCGCCCTCATCCTTGTCAATGACCGTATCTCAAGTGCATTCTCGAGCCGACGAGATCTCAAAGAACTCGAAGAGCTCAGAAAGTCGATCGAAGCACGCCTTTTCCCCGACGGGTCATCCTCCAGCGTTTTCGAGTTTCGCGATTCGTTCTACCGCTTTGCCGGTCTAGAGCAAGCGAGTTTAGAAAAGCCTTCGAAAACGAGTTTCGAGATCTTCAAAGTTTCCGGGCACCCTCATGCCTTGCTCGCATCGCGGATACTTGCCAGAACTAATATTAGAAAGATCAAAGAGCATAAAACTCGTGCTAAGGATGAACTTGCGGCTGTTTTGTCCCGCAACGCCTTGGCTGACAGAGATCCTGAACTCGAAGAGTACATTGCTCGGCTTTCTCCTTCAATACAGATTCCCAAACATTCCGCCAACGCTATTGCCGCAGAAACTCGCTCCGCGGCCCGCGTTTAATGTTGCCGCAAACTCGGTTGAAGCTTAGAATCGGAAGCGAATGCTGGTGATTCTTCATCTCTTTGCCCTGTTTCTGCTTGTCGGACTGGGCTTTTACGTTTTTGTCAGCGACCCGCGTAAGCGGGCTAACCAAACGTTCGCCGCATTTATCGCTTTCCTAGCCATCTGGACCACCAAAGACCTGGTCTTTTGGAATTTCTACCCACGAAACTCGACCGCCGGCTGGTGGGCTTCTGCAAGCTTTATTACGGCTTTGCTCATGCAATATGCCCTGGTCGTTTTCGCCTGGGTCTTTCCGGAAAACGCCCGGACGCCTCGCCGGCGTGCTGCTGTTTTATTCGCTCCGGGGCTGGTTTTTATTCCAGCAACCTTATTCGGCCTGCTTTGGCAGAAAGTCGGTTTCGAAGAAGGCCGCTTCGTCATTGAACTGACGCCGCTCGCATACGCCTTTGTCGGCTACGTGTACGTCGTGTTCTTTTTCGGTGCGATCGTCCTTTTTCAAAAGTACCGAAAATACAAAGGCACGCAGCAAGGCCAGCAGGTCGGGGCGATCATCTGGGGCCTAGCGATCACGGGATTGCTTAAGACGCTAGCCAACATTGCACGTCCCTTCTTCGGCTATTACGAACTGCTGCCGCTGAGCGCGATATTTGTTCTGCCCGGCGTGCTGATCTACGCATACGCGATCCTGAACTTCAAGCTCTTCTCGCTCCAAACGGCCCTGAATCAGTTCCGGCTTTTTCCGATCACTTATAAGGTCGCTCTTACGATCGCTTCGGTCGCCATCGGCAGCTTTATCGCTTTTCAGATCCCAATCGTCTGGTGGGCATTTCGCAACGGCATGGACGAAGAAGCTTGGCGAAAATATTTGGTTTTCAGCGTCATAACCGCTCTCGTACCCAATCTTCTGCTGCTTCTGCTCGTCCTTCGAACCGTCTCACGGCCGCTTCAGCGGATCACGCTTGCCGCGGTCGAGGTCGCCAAGGGAGCCTACGGAACCGAGGTCGATCTTCGCAAAAGCAACGACGAGATCGGCCTGCTCGCCGATTCGTTCAACGAGATGAGCCGCAAAATGGCTTCCGACATCGAGGAGCTTCAGCGTCTTAACAACCAGCTCATCCACGCCGAAAAGCTTGCCGCAATGGGCACGCTTGCGGCCGGTGTGGCACATGAGGTCAACAATCCTCTCGCATCGATCTCGTCACTCGTCCAGATGATGCGTTCGCAGGAAGGCCATTCGCCCGAAACGCGTGAGAAGCTCAACCTCATCTCGGCGCAGATCCAGCGAATAACGCAGGTCACGAAAGACATGACCAATTTCGCCCGCTCACGGCCGGCGGCGAAGTCCGACGTTGATGTGAACACGGTCGTAAAGACCGCTCTCCGACTCGCGAGTTTCGATAAGGCATTTCAAGACCTCGATGTCGAGACCCGGCTCGCGGACGATCTTCCAAAGGTCCATGCCGACGAAGATCAGCTTCAGCAGGTATTCCTCAATCTGCTGCTAAACGCCCGCGATGCGATGAACGAAGCCGCGATAGCGACACCTGACATCCAGGGACCATCGCCGACCGATCGCTCGATCCTCATAACCTCAGAACGCATCGGCGACAATATCGTGGTCCGCGTATCCGACACAGGCACCGGGATCGATGCCGCGGCAGTCGGCCAGATATTCGATCCGTTCTACTCAACAAAGCCCGCCGGAAAAGGCACGGGCCTCGGCCTTGCCGTTTGCTACGGCATCGTCACCGCACACGAGGGCCGCATCGATGTCTCGACCGATCAACCGCACGGTACGACATTCACCGTTTCTCTTCCGGTGAAACGATGAGGATCTTGCCGATAGTAGATAGCGGCCTCAGGGCTTCGAAAAGCTGGTTTTTCAACCCCCAAAAGTTGCGCTTTCGGTTCCAAAACCTGCGTTTTCTAGTCAAAAACCACTACATTTTGCCCTGAAATAGGGGTAGTTGCCAGCGGACAGAAAACCAGCCAAATGTCTTGCAACCCCTTATTAATCAGCGAGTTACAGGGCGATGGCCGATATGTTGTCCACTCCTTGTCCGCCCGCTGTCCGCGGCTTGTCCGCAGCCTTGTCCGCGATTCTGTAAGACACGCAACTGTTGTATCTACGAGTACTTACACCAATGTTGCGGCGATCTGAGTCGAAATTTCGAAAAAACTTTTTCCGTTTATTTTCTAAGACAGTTTTAATTTTCAAATATCCAAAGCTTGAAAGAATGTATCACATATAATACGATTTGTCAAGTATAAAGCTTCACCCTTGGTGATTAATTTGAGATCGTTCGACCCGGCTTGCCGAAATCGCACGGCGGCGAGGTTCTACCTCGCCATTGATCGCCACCATTAGCAACTCCGCCGAAGGCCGCCGTCGGCGCCCTTCGGCGAACGAAATGAAACGACCGAGGGCTTTAATACCATTGGGCAAATTGACACTTCTCGCATAACGTTGCACCTTATCCTTACAGGCTATCAACAACAATTTCGACGAGGTTTACTTAATGAAAAGACTTTTACTGGCGCTTATCGCGGCTTTGGTCGCGGTGGTCCCGGCCTTTTCGCAAGCGAAGGCCACGGCGTACATCAATGCTCGCATAATTCCGATCGTCGGAGCTCCTATCGAGCAAGGTGTCCTACTTATTCAAAACGGCAAGATCACGGCGGTGGGCGACGCACGTACAGTGCGGCTTTCCTCGGACGTGACGATAGTCGATCTAGCGGGCAAGACAATAATGCCCGGCATCGTCGACACGCACAGCCACATTGGCGGCCCCGCGGGTGCGGACGGCACTGCACCGATCCAGCCGGATGTTCGCATTTTGGACAGCGTGAACGTTCAGGCAGCCAACATCCAGCGGGCCCAGGCCGGTGGGGTTACGGTCGCGAATGTTATGCCCGGATCGGGTCATCTCGACAGCGGACAGACGCTTTATCTGAAGCTTCGTGACGATGCCATCAAGATCGACGATCTGCTCATCTACGACAAAGACGGCAAATACATGGGCGGGATCAAGTTCGCTAACGGCACAAATCCGCTGCGAGCCGGTGGCGGCGCGTTTCCGGGAACGCGGGCAAAATCGGCCGCGCTTGTCCGCGATCAATTTATTAAGGCCGCCGAGTACCGCGACAAGGTGACGAAAGCCGGCGGCGATAAAACGAAACTTCCGCCGCGAGACCTCGCCATGGAAGCCCTGGTCGAAGTCCTCGATAAGAAGCGAGTGGTGCATTTTCATACACATCGGCACGACGACATCATGACCGCCCTGCGGCTTCAAAAAGAGTTCGGCTTTCGTATCGTCTTGCAGCATGTCAGCGAAGCGTGGAAGGTCGCGGACGAGATCGCCAAGGCGAAAGCTCCGGCATCGATCATCATGATCGACGCTCCGGGCGGAAAGCTTGAAACGATGGACGTCGATTATAAAAACGGCGTCGCTCTCGAAAAAGCGGGTGCTCTAGTCGGGTTTCACACTGACGACGGGATCACTGATTCACGCTGGTTCCTGCGTTCGGCAGGCGTCGCCGTGCGCGCTGGTATGAGCCGCGACAAAGCTCTCTACGGCATGACCATGGCCGGTGCAATAATGCTGGATATGCAGGACCGAATCGGCTCGCTGGAAGCGGGTAAGGATGCTGATTTTGTCGTGCTCTCAGGCGATCCGCTTTCGATCTACACTCGCGTCGAACAGACATTTGTCGATGGCAAGAAGGTCTTTGACCGCACGAACCCAAAGGATTACATCTTCGCGGTCGGCGGCAAAGGCTCGAGCGACGACGGCGACACTCAGGCTCATGACATCAACTGCTTTGATGGCGATGGAGGTAACCAATAATGTTGAATTCAGAATATCGAATAATGAATTGCCTTCGAATCGCGGGATTTTTTTTAGCGATCGCCTGCCTACTGCCAACTGCCTACGGCCAACTGGCCGTTAAGGGCGAGACTGTTCATACGATGGCGGGTGACCCGATCACCAACGGGGTCGTCTTGATCAACAATGGCAAGATCGAAAGGGTTGGGCCGGCCGCTTCGGTAACCATACCTTCTAACTATCGCGTAATTTCAGCCAAGGTCGTTACGCCCGGATTGATCGACGCTCGGACAGTTATCGGACTGAACGGCTATTTGAATCAGCCGCACGATCAGATGGGAATCGATGGCGGAGCATCCTTCCAGCCCGAGTTGCGGGCGACGGACTCGTACAACGCTGAAGAAAAACTCATAGAAACTGTTCGGCAGTACGGCGTTACCACTATCCATACCGGACATCAGCCGGGCGCTCTCGCCACCGGACAGACGATGATCGCGAAAACGATCGGTAAAAACGTCGATGAAGCGACGATCGTCCCGACAGCGATGGTCGTGGTCACGTTAGGCACATCGGCAAATGCATCTGGCCGCTCTCCCGGCACTCGTGCGAAGCAGGCATCGATGCTGCGTGCGGAATTGATCCGGGCCCAGGAAAATGAGGCGAAAACCGAGAAGCCGAAAGATCTCAGATCGCAGATAATGGCCCGCATTATTCGCCGCGAGATCCCGCTACTGGTCAATGCCGAGGCCGCTCAGGACATAATGACAGCACTTCGGATCGCCAAGGAATTCAACATCAAGATCGTCCTCGATGGTGCAGCCGACGGGCACTTGCTGATCGACGAGATCAAGGCGTCCGGCTTCCCTGTCATCGTCCATCCGACGATGGCTAGGCCCGGCGGCGACCGGGCGAATCTTTCGCTCGAGAATGCATCAAAAATGCGTACTGCGGGAATTCCCGTAGCTCTTCAGAGCGGTTACGAAGGTTACGTACCCAAAACCCGTATCGTCTTATTCGAAGCCGGAATGGCGGCTGCCAACGGGCTAGGAATGCGAAACGCTCTTGCTTCGATCACTATCGACGCCGCGAAAATACTTGGCATCGACAACCGCGTCGGCTCACTCGTCGCGGGGAAAGACGCCGATATCGCGATGTACGACGGCGACCCGTTCGAATGGACCTCGCACTGTACCGGCGTGATAATCAACGGCAAGGTTGTGAGCGAAGTCGTCAAATAGAACGCCGGAGTTTTTGGCCCGCGAATAACGCTAATGGACGCGAATAGAGATCAATTTCTTTATTCGCGTCCTTTTCGCGTTTTTCGCGGGCAAATTTTGTTATCCTTGCTTCCCCCAGTTCGTGGTAACCTATTGGAAATTCCCGCATCTAACCCTGTTTTATGAAGTTCCGACGGTTAGCCATTCTTTTCGCTCTCTTAATTCTCTCAACTACGATCTTCGGCCAGGACAAGTGGACTCAGGTAAAGTCGAAGAACTTTTACCTGATCGGCAACGCCTCGGAGCGTGATATTCGAAAGGTGGGCACAAAGCTCGAACAGTTTCGCGAGGCGTTTCGACTTTTGTTCCCGTCAACCAACCTTTCGGCGGCTGTTCCAACGAATGTCGTCGTTTTCAAGAACGACTCGGCCTACAAGCCCTTCAAACCGAAACGTGCCGACGGGAAGATCGACGAATGGATAGCGGGATATTTCCAGCCGGGGGAAGATGTGAACTACATCACGCTCGCCGCCGGCGGCGATGAGAAAAATACCTACGGAACGATCTTTCACGAGTACGTGCACTTCATCATCGACACAAACTTCGGCAAAACCGAAGTTCCGCAGTGGTTCAACGAAGGCTTGGCCGAATATTACCAGACGTTCGAGATCGTCGATGATATCAAGGTGAAACTCGGACTTGCCCAGGAAAGCCATCTTAGTTTACTCCAGCGAAGCCAGCTGATGCCGCTCGAACAGATGATGAAGGTCTCGAATTACCAGCTTCATCAGACAGGCGGCGATTCGCGTAGCATTTTTTACGCGCAGTCGTGGGCGCTGGTGCATTACCTGACCCAAGGCGGAAAATCAGCGGCACTCAACGCGTATCTTTCGGAGGTCACACGCGGAACGGACGAAAAAACAGCGTTTGAGAAGGCGTTTCAAACGACCTACGCCAAGATGGAAGCCGATCTGCGGCGGTACGTTTCTAAGAATTCCTATCAATATTATGAAGCGAGGTTGAAGCAAAAACTCGATTTCGATGCGACGATGCAAGCTTCACCTCTAAGCGAAAGCGACGCAAATGCGTATCTTGGCGACCTGCTGTTCCACAATAATCGGCCGGACGACGCCGAGCCGTATTTGCGAACCGCCGTAAGTCTGAACCCGGACTCGAGCCTTGCGAATACCGCACTCGGAATGGTCTTACTGAAGCAGCGAAAGTTCGGCGATGCACGCGGATTTCTCGAAAAGGCGATCTCGGGCGACCAGAAAAATCACGCCGCCTATTATCAATACGCACTGCTGCTCAGCCGCGAGGGGCAGGATGAATTTGGATTCGCCAGCAAATTCGAACCCGAAAACGCGAGGAAGATGCGCGAAGCTCTCAAAAAGGCTATCGCGATCAATCCCGATTTTGCGGAAAGTTATGAACTGTACGCTTTCGTAGCGCTCGTTACAGGCGAAGATTTCGAGAACGCCGAAAAGTATCTGCAAACAGCGATGCGCGTGCATCCGGGAAATCAGCGATATTCCGTGAGGCTCGCCGAGGTTTATGCTCGTCAGAAGAAATTTGACGAGGCGATTGGGATCGCACAGAAGGTAGTGGCGAATGCGGGCACGGACGAGATCCGGCTTCGGGCAAGCGCGCTGGTCACGCAGATCCAACAGCAGCAGGAATTCGAGGCGAGGATGAAGGCCGAAAAGGCTCGATACGAAGCCGCTATGGCCGCCTCGGGCGGAACGCCACGGCTCGTCAAACGGATCGAAGGAGTCCCGAGGCCCACTGACGCCGAGATCGCCAAACAGGAAGAAGACGAACGCATCCGCTCGATGAACGAAGCACTGCGGCCGCTCGCGGCTGATGAGAAGCGAGTTCTCGGCTGGATCGACAAGATCGATTGCAAGAAACGGCCAATAAATTATGGCATCCGAACCGCGTCGGAAACGTTTTTGCTGACCAGCCGCGATTTTGCAAGCCTGACGTTGGTCTCGATCGACCCGGCGGCGACGAATGCCGAATTAGGCTGCGAGGCAAACGTCTCAAAGTTCCTGGCGTTGATCACTTATAAGGACGTTAACCCGCCGAAGATCGGAGTCCGCGGTGAGCTGGTCGCGGTTGAGTTTGTCCCGGCGAATTTTCGTATCATGACAGAAGACGAGATGCGTTCCGCAACGCTCGTAGTTTGGGATATGGATGCTCCGAAGCAGGCGAAACCGATGCTCACCGATGCCGAGATGGAGGCAAAGCGGCGGGAAGCGATATTGAAAGGGATCAAAGATAATCTGCGTAAACCGGCTGAGGGCGAGAAACGCGAGTTCGGTTACATAGACAAGGTCGAATGCAACGATAAGTTCGCGACCTTTCATGTCAAAACCGGTTCCAAGACCTTAAAGCTAATGAGCCCGCCGTCTAAGCAGCCGAATATCGTGGTTTACACGCCTGATCTCGCGGGTGTCCAGTTCGGCTGCGGAATGAAAGCCCTCGAATTCCCTGCCGTCGTCGTTTATTCTACCGGCTTCGATCTCAGGTCAAATGCCGACGGAACGCTGGTGTCCATAGAGATCGTCCCGAAATCCTTCGTGCTCGAACAATAAAAAGGCCGTTCGCGGCAAAGCGTAACGGCCTTTCGATCAATCGGTTGCTGTACGTATCAGTCGTTGGTACGTAGGAATCCAGTCGTCTGAACGTACTGGAAGAACGGTGTTCCCGGCGGCAGGCGTGCCGGATCGAGGAACGTTCCGTCAAACACCCAGTTTCGGATCGGCGGGTTGTAAACTTCATTACAGCACTTGAACGACCCGGCGTTATTTCGCGAGTTGAACAAGTTGATCAGCGAACCTGAATAATCGAGTCGTTGGCCGGTCCATTGCTCAAGAAAGCGCTTGAAGTTGTGCACACCGCCGTTCAAACGCGGCGATATACCACCCTGATTCGGTGTACCTGATCGGCTCGCGATCGTGTCGCCCGAGATCATTGCAAAGCGCATCGCCGTGGTCGAGGCGACGCGGTTTGACTGATCGTACGGCGACGTAACGGGACTCATAAAGCTCTGCCCGTCGTTCCACGCATTCGACAGGATCGTAACTGAATCGGAAACGATGGAAGCCGGAATGTGTGTCGCCGTATTTTGAGGATAGTAGCCGGTGAACGGGGTATTTCCGGTTGCCGGCGGTGCGTCGGCACCGGTTGTGTTGTAGTTCCCTTGCACGTACACACCATTCTCCGACGCAACCGTAAAGCCTCTCGTATTTGCCGGAGTAGCTGAATCGTAGATGCCAGGGATAACGGTACCATTGGTCAACCTAACGCCGCGGCGATAGTATTTGTGGTCAATGACCGCCGCAAAATCAGGTGCGTAGGTATGTGAATAACGCGGCGCTTCGCAGTCAGTTCCGCCCGCAGCACAGCCGATGATATCCCACTCGTTGGTTGCGTTCATGAACTTCGCCTGAAGCGACCCATTACGGTTAAAGTCTTCACCGAGCTGCGTCGTTCCGTCGTTTCCGGGAGCCGCCCCATAGACGTCTTCCATGTCGTACTCGCCATCAAAGTCGGCGTCACCGCGGCGGTCGGAGACATAGAGCACCCAACCATTCTCGATAGGAATATCTGAATTTACCAGGCCGATCCCGCCTTTCGAGACGGCGAACTTTGTATCAACCGGGAACAACCCGTTGAAATCGCCACGCAGGAATCGCCTGAGATTGGCGATGTCGATATCGACCATGCTCATTACGCCGGGTCTCGGAAGAACGGCGAGATTCGAGTAATACGTGGTACTTCGGTCATCATAATAATAACCTTCGCGAGCGTCGAACATCTTGATCGGGAATGGGACAATAGCCCGGTTGGTAACGTTGTTGACCGTCGCGAGTTTCAAATGAGCCAAGGTCTCAGTGTAGGTTTTGTCCTGAACGATTCCAGTTCCAGTTCCGGAGCGGTCGAAACTTGCTTCCTTATCCTGCTCGGTGCCGCAGGCCGTATTGAACGGGGCAATCGCAGCCACGGTTGCATCACCGCCAATACTGCTGATGTCCCTACAGCCCGCGACCAAGGTCTGCGAACTGGCAGAAAATCGCTCTACAACGTGGAGCCCTGGATTGTATGGATTAGGTCCGCCGGCGACCGCATAATACGAAGTAAATGGATTCGTACCATTTGGGATCTGCTTGCCGGGAATGACAAATCTCTGAAGTTTGATGATCGACCTGCTGTCGGTACCGGTCGAGGCCGGGGTCTGAGGCGTCGTGGGCGTCAAAGATGTTGGAGCGACGGCGCTGGCGACGACATAGCGTGTATCGGTCATTTGAAAACGTGGAGTCGACCCTTCCATAACGTTGACCGCCTGTTCGGTAACACCAAGAGCGAGAAAATCCTCTGTGATATCGTTTGTTACTATCGCCCCCGTCGCGTTATTCGTCGAAACGGTCTCAACCTTGATCCAGACCTCTCGCCCGGCAACCGAGCCGCCGGTATAAAATCGCTCGCCGTTTACGCGAGTGGCCCGATATGGCGCGGTCGTAAAGTCGGTGTCGGCGACAAACCGCTTCATCGGCTTGGGTGTGTATCCACGTACACGGTCTGGGGTCGCCGTCGGCGTTGGTGCAACAGTTGGTTCCACGCCCGTCCCATCGGGACGCCCGTCAAGACGGATACCGCACTTCAGGGACGCGGCGACCGGATTGATACCGGTACCGGACGCACACCCAGGCAGCTTTGCTTGCGAGTCGGCAAGGGTAATACGAATTCCAGTCTTATTCGCAAAGCGCTCGCTGCGGAGAATGGCGTTATCCGTCGTCGCGGCGGTAACCGGTACCGGCGTACCCGAGGCATTTGCGGCAGAGCCGCCTGCCATCAGGTCGCCTCCGGACGAAGTAGCTATCTCCTTTCCGCGACGGAGCATTTCGACCAGGTCGGTGTTCTGTCCGACGTTGAGCGGAAGGCGAAGAGTCGGAGTATTGGCTTGCAGATTGCCGTCAAAGATGGCGGACTGAGTTAGAAAACTGGTGTTCAAACGGCTGGGCGGAAGGTCCAAATTCGGCGTCTGAGCCGGGATCGGAACTGATGGCGGATACTGAAAGATATTGTTTGCCGCACCTTCCGTTGTATTCAAAACACTTCCCATAGTCGGGAGAAGCTGCTGGAAAGTTCCGGAAGCGTTTTTGATCCATGTCTGACTGTTCGCGCTATCGACTGTGTCCCAGTTACGCCACGATTGCGTCACAATCTGGTCGGCCGCGGTCACACGCGAGTCGAAGTAGACGCCCTCGGAACCCGGCGAGATAAAGAAGTTACCGTTAGAATGTACTCGGCCTCCGAAACTGAACCGCGGTGGACGGAAAAGCTCCAGGTCGTCGTTGTAGAAGATACCGAACTGGAAGATCGGGATACGGTTGTTGAGAACGTTTCGGGTAAGCTGGACCTGTGTCCCGATCGGATTAGCAGTGTTCCCGTTATTGCTGGTGGCAGTCGTTCGCAGACGCCAGTTGTCCTGGATCGCGATCAGGCCGGTATAGGGGCCGCCCGTGAGCGTTTTGACGATACTCGAATCGGTCTGATCGAGTTCCTGCAAAAACGTGTACGTCCCAAGACCCGGAACGGTGCCGTTTCGCACACTGTTAAGATCGGCGGCGTTGGGATTTAGCTTTACTTCGAAGACCTTGTTGAAGTTTCGCGTCATCGTTTCGAGACTTCCCTGCGCGGCGTAGAATGTCCGGCCTTCTGAGGTCTCGTTGCCCGTTGCGGCAGCTTCCGCCGACGATCGGGACATCGCCAAAGCAACAAAAACGCCGATCAGAGCGAGAATGAAGAGCGAGATAACGATCGCGGAACCGCGTTGTCCGTCATCTCCGCGACGAGTGATTTTTCCAATTTCTTCCGTATTTCTTGCGTTCATTTTTTTAAGCCCCGACTTTTCTAGCTAGCTTCGTATCCAAGATTTCGCGTGCTCACGGTCGTCGTCATCGTCTCCGTGTAGTATTGTCCGGCCGAGTTCTTCTCCGTCGAACGAGTGTTGATCGTGAACCTGATCTGGCGGACCGCGGCAAGGTTGCTCTGTGTGTCATCACCTGTTCCGGCAACTCCATCTGGGCCGGCACTAGGATTGTCGGATACCGTACCATTGTCCATCACATACTGGATCTGAAAGTTTTCAACGTTATAAACAAGAGGTTCGTCAACGAATGCTACCGCCGGGGTTATGTTTGCGTACTCACGACGCGTCAAGATCCCATCCGCCGTAACAAAATAAGTGACCATACGCACTCGAAGGATGCTGGCGGGAGTGGTGATGGCTCGAAGCGGCCCGGTTGTACCGGTCTGGTTAAATCCAAGAAGATCGCCATTTGAGAACTGAATGCGGTCAGTACCGCTTAGTGCGGTTGCAAGCCCGATGGTAGACCCCGTGTTTCCGATAACCAGATAGATATCGTTTGTGCGGCAAGCCGCATTGCTTCCGGATATCGGTACGATCTCATCGATCCCGCCGGAAGTTGTAGTAGCCGCGTTGATGTTGAGCGGCTGGGAGACACCACTGACCACGTTGAATGTGGAATCTTTATATAAAAAGCTGATCCGGTCGGTGCGGGTGTTCGCCACTGAACTAAAAGTGCTTAGCGTAATATTATTTCCGGAGATCACCGGCGGTACGGTATCACGCGTCGTGTCCGAGTCGGCCGGTACTCCGAGAGCATTGGCAATGCGGTTATCGGGCAGGATGACGGTGCTGGCCGCGGGGTAACCGAAACCGGCATTGAAGGCGTCGCGAGCGATGAGATTAAGGCCGATCCGGACGTTCTTCGAAAGTTGGACTTCTTCGGTAACGGCCGACCTGCTCTGCTGCGCGGCCTTCATTACTCCCCACACTGAGGCTGATATGATGAGAAAAATTACCATCGATATCATGAGTTCAAGCAGCGAAAACCCGCTTTCGCCGGCTTTCGCTCTGTCCGATAAATTTCTGACGCTTACTTTTTCCATCTACTTGACTCCTAGCTCACCACTGCGTAATCGGTCAGAACGGTTGCGACCTGTTCCTGCCGCTGCAATCCGCCGACGTTGTAGGTGACCGTAACTACCACCGAGCGGATGCGGACCGGATGAACACCCGCCGGGTTGCAGATGCCCGGTGAAGGACGGTCGGGGTCGCATATATCTGTTATCACTATCTGGCGCCGCAGCTGCGACAATGTTGTTCCTGTATCGTCCGCGGTACCGATAACCTGATCGGGACCCGCATCAACCCGAACCGGTTGAAACCCGACCGCAAAGATCCCTTGTGCGATGCCTGTTGCCGGATCAGGATTGCTGCCGACATTACCGACCGCCGGCCATCCAAGCCGCGTCGGGTCGGTTTCCTTTACCGCCATGATCGACTCAAGCGTGGATGTAGCAACCTGCTTTGCCAGCAGTTGCTGCTCATGTCCTTTCGCCTGGACCATCGACCACGAAACGGCGGCCATCATCGACAAGACCCCGAACATAAGGATCACGAGCGCGATCATCACATCGATGTACGAGAAGCCTTTTTCAGATCTGACGTTCATATTTTTATTGATTTGCAACGAACGCGGTTCCGTTGTGTTTCCAATAGCGGATCGCGCCGCTTCCGCCGAATATCGTTATCGCCCGCACCTCGGTCTTGGCGCGCGGCGTGGAACTTCCAGGGGTGACGGGCGTCCACAAATATAGGTTTGCGTTGATCGGCACATCGAGAGTGTTGACGACGGAACCATCGCTGCGAAAACGGGCAGCCCAAACACTGTGGCCGCTTACTGAGGTCGCCCCATTCAGATGACCACGCGTATCCGTTGCCGCCACCGCATCGTTGTAATTAGGAGGGTTGGGTTTCGCGATAGTAGCGGGAATTATGTCCATTCGGACATCTTTCGTAGCCTCGAGCGGCAGGCTTTTGATCCTCGTGTCGGGATTCGTGCCATTCTCGTCGATGATCAAAGCCCGGTTTTCGGTATAGTCGATCTCGAAACGAATGGTACGCCGGCGATTTAACGCCAACTGGCCGGCCTCGCGCATCATGTCGATCACCTTAAGTGCCTGATCTTCCGATTTGTAAGCCTTTTTGTAGTTCAGTATGTAGGGCACGGAGATCACGGACATCACGCCGATAATTCCGAGTACGACGAGAAGTTCCGTCATCGAAAACCCTGACACGCCGACCCTTGTCTTATAAAGCCGATTTCTCATCAGTCTCTGCCTAACTATTTTTCTGATTTGTCCCGACGATACCTGATTAGATATGGGGGCTGCTAATAAGGAAAAGATAGAATGCTAAACACATTCCAAAATTATTTTACATAGTTTAACACATGAAAGCAATACTATTGTTTCTTTTCATCAGCATCGATTTCGGGTAAACTTTGCTCGTATTCGAGAGCTGGGCCGCAGTGCCTTTTTTCGCAGCCAATGACTGAAAAGAAAAGCGTTGTAAACGAAGGATTTTCGGCCGATTGGCTGTTTCGAGGGGCATTAGCTCGCATCGGGGACACGGTCGACAAGTTCACGGGCCGACGCTGGACGCCTTCGAGCAGCCTGGCGACGAGTGAACTGGTTGAACGCGTCAAGCGGCTTCTAGATTCTGAAGCTAAACAGATCCCCGGCAAAGGAACGATCGTCCCGCATAACATCAAGCTAAAAGTGCAGTGGGACAAGTTTTCGACCGATTCGGAAGACGCTCTCGAAAAACTCGAGCACGAACTCCTGACCGCCGCCGCTGACCACATCAACGACAATCTCTACTACACAAAGGAACCTCTTCGGATCGAGGTAAAGCCAGACTATTTTACAGAAGGCGTAAAGCTGTTCGTGAGCTTCGACACCCTGATCGATGACGACCATGAGGCCCAGCTAAACGTTACGATCCCTTCGATCGACGTGAAAGGCGTCAAGGCGGCCCCTGTGACTGCTTTGCCGGCTCAGCCGCCGCAGCGACCGGTCTTTATCGCCCGATTTGAACTCAACGGCAGTCGTCGCGATCGGCGCATCGAATTTCCGGAGAGCGGCAGAATATCCGTCGGCCGCACCGCTGCGAATGATCTAACGATTGACGACCCAAGCATTTCCAAGATCCATGCCTCTGCAGTTTTTGACAAGAACGGCCAGCTTTCGATCGCGGATACGGGTTCCACGAACGGAACTTTCATCAACGGCGAGCGTATCCCGTACGGTAAGGCATTGGCGGTTTCGGGGGGCGATAAAGTGAAGTTCGGTACCGTTGAGATTGTTTTCGAGCGGGTCGAGGCGGAACCAGTTGCAGCCGATCCTCCGACCAGTCTTTCAAAGGAAAACACCGTAAAGATCGGTGACATGGAATTCTCGACCCGAACCTCTTCGCCAAAGGTCGAGACAGAACCTCCCGAGAAAACGTTGGAGATCGATCCGGCCTCAGATTCGATGAAGACCACGAAGGACGATCTGGAAAAATGACGAGTTTTCTATTGTTCCTAATCGACGTGAGTAAGTGGAAGCCGGAGCAGCTATTCGGCGGCCAGGTGCTAGAGCGTACTCCCGCGGGGCTCACGATAATATATTCGATCGCGGTCGGCGTTCTTATCGGTTTCTTGGTCCTTACATTCCTCGACAATTTTCGTCGTCACAAACTCGTTTTTGAACAGGAACTCCCGAAAGCCGTGAAACGGCGGCTGACCCAGACGCTGACCAACCGCAGCCTTTTGTTTTGGCAGGGCATCTTCGTCACGATGGCCTTAGCCGTATTCGGTTTTCAGGTTTACTGGGTATATTTTGCGGACGAATCTAATCAGCAATTTCAAGCTTTAGCATATAAAGATCTAAGGAATCGTCGGGCAACAGCCGCGAGCCTGCGTGGATGGATGCTCGACCGCACGGGTAATCTCGGAAGTGCGTTAGCTTACTACAAACTCGGCACCGACGGGGATATAAAGCGCACCTTCTCCCTCGAAAAAGAGATGGCTCACTTGCTCGGAACCGAGCGAGGAACACCGGGCCTTGAGCGAACGCTTTACGATCTCGACACAAATCCACTGCCCGAAGCATGGGAGATCTTAACTAAATACAAAAAGCCCGAGCCCGAACAAAAAGATGTACGAATAACGATCGACCGCGATCTGCAGACCTATCTTGCACAGCGGCTGGGGGACAAGAAGGGCGGCATCGTCGTGATCAATCCTCAGACCGGCGACGTTCTGGGGATGTACTCAAATCCGGCATACAACCTCTCGGACGCCGAAACATTGAGCGGTTACCTCAAACTCGAAGCTGACCAGGCGAATAAGCCGCTCCTCAATCGAGCGACGCGAGAGTTTTACATTCCGGGGTCGACGTTTAAAACGTTTACTATGATCGCGGCGTTTCGTTCAGGGATGCAAAATCTGACGCTTCCGGGCCGCCCGGCGCCCGATTGCTACACGCCATTTCGCGGCTCGCGGCCGATCTGCGACGCGGGCGGAAGCTGCCACGCGTGCAGCGATGCGATCCCGATCGTCGAAGCTTTCAAGGTTTCGAGCAATCAGTATTTCTCTCAAATGGCCAACCAGCTCGGCCGGCAACGTATGGGCGATGCGGCCAGCGCACTCGGGATAATGCCCGTGGAAACCCCGGAAGAAGCCGTTACGCGAGGCTTTTTCCCGGACATCTGGAACGCAAGAAGCAAACGAACAGCCAATGCCCTCGCCCCCGCACGATCGACGATCGTCAATGGCAAGGGCATGTCTCTCTATGACACCGCCGTGGTTGGAATGGGACAGGGCGGAGCCGGACAAATGACACCGTTTCAGATGGCACTGATCGCCGCCGCTGCGGGCAATCTGGAAGGAAAGCTGATGAAGCCCAAGATCGAAGCCGATCTTGCCCCGCAGCCGTTCGGGCAGGTATTAACGCGTGAACAAGCCCGCGTAGTACGCGAAATAATGTCTACCGTTACCGAAGAACCGGGCGGAACAGGCGGCGTCGTTCGAGCAAAACTTGCGGGAACCGGAATAACTACCGGAGGCAAAACCGGAACTGCCGACCGTGACGGAGTGCAGGTTTATAACCCGGATGGCACGAAGAAGGTCATCAAGAAAAAGAAGCGTGAGAACGGCGTTCTGGTCGATTACGACGAGCCGGTAAAGATGACGCGCTGGGATGGCTGGTTCCTTGCGATCGCCCCGCTGGAAAATCCTCAGCTCGCGATCGCGGTCGTGGTCGAGGACATCGGCGGAAGCGCGTACGGAGGCACTACCGCGGCTCCGATCGCGGCTGATGTGATCCTAAAGGCCATGCAGCTCGGCCTGCTTGGCGAAAAATACAAACCGAAAGCTCCCGCACCCGCGACGCCGAAACGAAACCGAAGATGAAGAACCGCACATCCTCACATTTCTTTATCCTCGCGCTGATCGTACTGGTAACGGCGATCGCTCACTATTCCATTTATTACGGCGGGCTTATTCGTGGATACGAGACGTCAACTATCACCGCCGGGCGGAATCTTTTCCTGCTGAGCCTTCTCGCACTGCTGCCCATTTTCCTGAAGAAGTTCGTCAAGTATGACGGCAATTGGACGCTCTATACATCGGCAGTTTTACTGTTCTCCATCGGTTTGACGGTGCAATACCGGCTCTTTAGCGACCCCGAATACACATCCCGAAAAGACAAAGCTGAAGCGAGGCAGGCGAAGATAAAGACGCTTCAGATGCACTATATTCAGGAGAATTATTCGGCCGAGAAAAAGCGGATGATGGGCCTGCCGGCAACGCCGCCGTCGCCCGTCGATCTCGAAGCTGAGACTCCGATACCGGTAAACGATTCCTATTCGGGCGTTTATCTCTCAGGCAGAACGATCAATCCGATACTGGGAATTATCGGTCTTATCGCGGCATTTATTCTATTGCGAGATGATCGCGTCTTGCGGCTGTTGCAGGCGAACGGATTTTTGATAGTCCTGCTGACGCTCGGGCCGCTGTTTATCGCCGCGATATGGTCGCGAGCAGGAAAATTCGGCGAAAATCTGACGCCGTGGGAACTCGCCAAGATCCCATTCCTGATCGGATTCGCCGCGGTTCTGGCGATCCTTTACAAGAATCTCGCGCGCACTTATTGGGGAATTCCGCGGGCGAAGGACGCTCTACCGCTGATCTTCATGGCCGTCCTGCCGTTCCTTCCCTTTTTCGTGCTCAAGGATTTTGGTCAGATGATGGTATTCAGCGCTGTATATGCAACTCTTTACCTG
>CAYPGP010000025.1:57060-57631 GCA_964410495.1 uncultured Chloracidobacterium sp. | reverse complement strand
CACCCTGACCACCACGTGTATATCGCGTCACCTCGAGCGATTTTGGCAGCGAAAAATAGCCCTGGACCGTAACGTTTGTGCCGATCGGCTGCGAGCAGACATCTTTGACATCGACCGCTACGGGCGGGGCCTCGCCACAGGATGTTCCGATGACCGCGGCGACCATCGCCGCGACCGCAAGTATTCTTTTCATTCCTTTTTTGCATCTCCAAAGTTGATCCGGAGTCATAAAATCTTCTTTATACGAACGCTCGTATGTACTAGAATCGAATGTGTTCAATCCGACCCGATAACTGTAGAGCGAGCGGCATTTTTTGTCTTCAAAGATCAGCTCAAAACTTCTCAAAGCTATTCTCAAAGCGGCTATGTCCAATGATCTCAATAAGAAATACGAATTTGGCGAGTTCGTTTTTGACGGGCATAGCGGGAAGCTTTCGAGAAACGGCGCCCGAATTCCGCTGTCGCCGAAAGTGACGGAGTTGCTCTCCCTACTACTGCAGTCAAGCGACCGCTATTTAGAGAAAGACGAAATATTTGAAACGGTCTGGAAAGACACATTCGTCGAGGATGG
>CAYPGP010000025.1:0-57050 GCA_964410495.1 uncultured Chloracidobacterium sp. | reverse complement strand
TTACGCAAAACATCTACGTACTGCGAAAGATCCTCGGGAAAGGCGCTGACGGTGAATCTTTAATAGAAAACAAGCCGCGGCTCGGATATCGGATCTCAGTTCCAGTCTCTATTGCCGGTAGCGTTCAAACGGCTCAGTCGCAGGAGATTGCAGCAGGCGACATATCCACGAAACCACGATCCGGCTCCCGCCGCAAATATGTGGTTCTTGGCGGGATTTCAGTTGTAATCGCGATCGTCGTCCTGACGGCGGGATGGCAGTTAGTTCGACCGTCGGTGGCCGCATTGCTTCGCCAGCCGGTCGAGAGCGTCAAATTTACCCGCGTCACGGATACGGGCGATCTGGCTACGGCCGTTATTTCGCCCGATGGCGGAGTCGTCGCGTTTACCAACGATTCCGGGGCTTTTCTAAAAGATATCGAGACGGGAAAAGAGATAAAGCTCGACACCGGTGGTTTTCAATCGATCGGCGCTCTGCGATTCTCACCGGACGGCAGTTCGCTGTATTTTCGCGAGAGCAGCGTACTTTCGACTCAGGCGGCAATTCATAAAATTTCGAAATTCGGCGGCCAGCCCGAACGCGTGATCGAACGCTCTTGGGGGTCTTTTAGCGTGTCGCCGGACGGCGGAAAGATAGCATATTTTCTAAACGTTCCGCCCGTCGGACGTTTCAAGATGCTCATTCGTGATATTTCGACCGGTGAGGAACGCGAGATCGCCGTCACCGAGCCGCCGCAAAGCCCTTGCATGGTCTGCTCGCCCGCGTGGTCACCGGACGGTGCGACGCTTCTCTTTTCAGTGAATTCGCCGAATGGCACGGGCCAACTATTCGCTTATGACATTCAGCGGAACGAGAAAAAAGAGGTGACGCTGGAAAAACTGCGGCGTTTTGGACAAGCGGCCTGGCTGCCGGACGGCGACTCGTTTCTCATCTCGGCCTCCGAAGGAACGAGGTTTTTTCACGTCTGGAAGGTTTATTTTTCGGACGGTCAGATGGAACAGTTGACAAACGGACTGTCGAACTACGGATATGTTTCGGCTTCCGCCGATGGAAAGAAGATAATCACGGTTCGTGCAGATGAAACGGCCGATATATTTATCGCTCAGGCCAACGACCTTAACAACGCTAAACAGGTCACCTTCGGCGGACAGAACAGCTTTGGCCAGAACGGCCTTCACTGGATCGACGACCGCCGCATCTTGTTTTCGAGCCAGACGGAACAGAATCTGGCCGACAACTTGAGCATTCTCGACCTCGACTCGAACGCGAAAACCCAGATAACTAACGAGTCGCAAAACGCCTTTCGCGTGCCGGTTTCAGACGGCAGGAACATCTGGTACGCAATGAACAAAAACGGCGCATCGCATATTTTCCAGATGGGTGTGGACGGGAAGAACGTAAAGCAACTCTCAAGGGGCGACGGTCAACGTCAGTCGCCGCGGGTGACGAGCGATTCGCGCTACCTGTATTATGTTCAGCGAACAACCGAGGGTGGGCGGATCCTTCGTTACGATCTGGTCGCGCAAATGGAAGAGGTTTTCTTCGACAACCCCGAGTTTCAGCCCGGGCCATATCTGGAGCTTTCGCCCGATAACAAATATCTGACATTTCCCCGCGTCGGCGACCGTCCAGAAAATGCCGAAGCTTCGGGGGTTGAAATGGCAATTGTCTCAATCGAAAACCCCGCCGATATCAAACATTTCCGCATCGCTGATGTCCCTCCGATCCGCCGCTTCTCGCCCGACAGCCGCTCGATCGAATACGTCTCGGCACCTTCGAAAACGACCCAAATAGTCCGTCAGCGTTTTGACGGCAGCCCGCCGGCTACAATTTTCACAGCAATTGATGGGAAGGTTTTCAACTTCGCGTGGTCAAAAGATGGTAAACGGCTCGCGTTATCGATCGGAAGACAAAATCGCGATGCGGTGCTGCTGTCTGGGTTTTAGGAACCATCAAAATTTGTTGCTGTCAGCCCGCATCTCAGCCGAATGCCCCCTCTAAACAATTTTTTTCGTGTCGAAGACTGAAGATGGTTGAGGCAGAGCAAACCAGCCCCTAGCGCGTTAATATTGTGTTAATTCGACTTGCAAGTCTGCGCCTTTCGATCCACTAATTTTCCCACAAACTTTTCCACAGGAAAGTCACAGAACGCCCGTATTTATTGGGCAACAGTTAAAGTATTTTCTACTTGACTTCAAAAATAACGGGTGTAGGATGATTATACAGTCGAGGTTGCTTACGGGCACTTTGACCGGCACCGAGAGGTGGAGCGGACGCGGTGACGCGATCGCTTGAGGGCAGAAGAAGCGGAAAAGCTGCTGCCTGGTACGCTCGGAGTCGAAGCCGAAAGGCTTGTGCGAAAGGAAGGTCTTCGGATCGTCCGGGTTCGAGGGATAAAAACCTCGGACGCTTGAACGGAAATGATCAACCGATCAGGTGCATGACGCCGCCCAGCGAAAACTTATTCTTCGGAATAAGCGGTACGCAGGGCCTCGTTGCCGGGAACGTAACCGGCGGTGGAGGAAAAGCCACCACAACAAAAACCTAACGGCATCGTGCTTAAGTGTAAACGGGTCGACTAGTTCGATTCGGATGCTGACCGGGGTGGGTCGCCCGCAGGACCGCTTCGGAATACAAAAGACCGGTGATTCGAACGTGTACATGCGAGAATCACCAACCCTTTGAAGGAGTCGCTTCGGCGATCTCGGATGAGAAAAAACATAAGCGTTGGCAGCTAGCAATAGTTTCCAACGCTTTTGTTTTTGTTTAAGTGGACCGCAGTCAACCTAGTAGAGTTCCGAATCTCGCCTTATTCGTATCTCAGAGCATCGATCGGATCGAGCCTCGCCGCCTTCCAGGCCGGAAGCAATCCAAACACGAGTCCGATACCAACCGAGACCGCGAATCCTACGACCGGTGCCCACAAAGGAATGTACGTCGGAAGGATCAACTGGATAAGAAACGAAAGACCGACCCCGATCAGAATTCCGATCACACCGCCGAAAGCGGTCAATGTAACGGCCTCGATCAAAAACTGTGTGATTATGTCGAGGCTTCGGGCACCGATCGCTTTCCGGATGCCGATCTCCTTCGTGCGTTCCGTGACCGATACCAGCATTACATTCATCACGCCGATACCGCCGATCAGAAGGCCGACGCTCGAAATCGCGACCATCAAGATAAAGATCCCGCTCGTAATTGCCCCAAATTGTTTCACGATCTCGTCCGAGGTTTGAACGCCGAAATTATCCTTCTGGCCCGCCGGGACCTGCCTTTGTTTTCGCAGAATGAGCCTCATTTCTTCGAGAGCCTCGTTTAGCCTTCCGGGCTTGGCGGTTGCCATGATAAAACAGTCCTCGTTCGCCGGATAAAGCTGCTTTACCGTCTTGAATGGTAGATAAACAGCCTTGTTTTCGTTGTTCGGGTCTTCGGCACCGACGAGGAATATCTCGCGTTCCTGAAGCACTCCAATAACGCGGTAATTACGCCCTTCGATCTGGATGTTCTGATCAAGGGCGTTCGAGAACGGGAAAAGAGTGTTCGCGATGTCGATCCCGATAACCGCCACCGCCGCCCGTCTTGACTCTTCCTCCGCCGTGAAAAAACGCCCTTCCTGCAGATGCGAAACACCCATCCGAAAATAGTCGGCCGCCGCCCCCTGTACCGTCGCGTTCGTCATCTCGATCTCTTTGTTTCGGATATTTACGCGCTCCGTAAACGGCCCGGCCGTAAAGTCGACTGGCGACATAAAAGGGCTTACAAATTCGCAGCTCTCACATTCCGCCCTGATCGCATCGGCGTCTTCCTCGCGAAGCGGCTTCCGCGTTCGTTCCTCCATCGACGGGTTAAAGTTGAACCCAGGCTCGAATTTGAACGCATACACCGAGTTCGTGCCAAAAGCCTCGATCTCCTTCGAAACGCGTGAATCGATCCCCGATACAAAAGCCGCGATCACTATCACCGTAGTCGTACCGATCACAACGCCAAGTATCGTCAAAAACGAGCGCAGCTTGTGCTGCCGCAGCGTATCGAACGCCATTAGCAGATTCTCGAAAAAACTTGAGTGCGGCAAATGCATAAGAAGATCAGTCGGCCCTCAAAGCCTCTATCGGATCAAGCCTCGCTGCTTTCCATGCCGGATAGACGCCCGAGATCAAACCGACGCTACTCGAAACAAAAAGAGCAATGGAAACCCAGGCCAGCGGCAACGATGTCGGAACGGCGAGCCCCACAGCCACAAGCTTTGCAATCAAATACGCGATCGCAACCCCGATCGCACCGCCCAAAAGTGCCAGCGTCGTCGATTCGGCAAGAAACTGCTTCAAAATGTCGCCGCTCCTCGCACCGATGCTCTTGCGAATACCGATCTCCTTCGTCCGCTCTGTCACGCTGACGAGCATGATATTCATGATCACGATTCCGCCGACAACGAGCGATATTGACGTTACTCCGATAGCGACGATCTGGATGGTGCCAAATATTTTATCGCGCAATTCGTTGATCGCACCTGGGGTGACTATGCCGAAGTTATCTTTATCCGACGGCTCGAGCTTTCGACGGACACGCATCAGCGTTCGCGCTTCTTCAAGAGCTAAGGGATAAGTTTCCGGACTCGTCGAGGTAACCGAGATCGAGATAGTTCGCCGAATGCCGTAAATCGATAAGAACGTCGACAGCGGCATCGATACGTACATGTCACGACTCTGCCCAAAGGCAGAGCCGAGAGCTTTGCCGACGCCGATAACGGTGAACGTTCGTCCGTCTACCTTAATAGCTTTCCCGACCGGGTCCGTCGTTGGAAAGAGCTTTTCCGCAGCCTCAGAACCAATAAAACATACGAGCTTCCGTGTTTCCTCTTCCGCCTCGATGAAAAACCTTCCATCTGCAACCTCGAGCTTTTCTATCTCAGCGATATTTGGCGTGGTAGCGTTGATCTGAACGTTTTTTAAGGTCGTTTCGCCAAACTTAATGTCTGCCATCGAGCCCGATTTGCCGCCCGCGTCCTTAATATTGCCGCCGGCGTTCTTAAGTGCTCTCAGGTCATCGACACTAACGTCTTTGTTTCGTCGCCGAGCGGCGTTCAGGGCTTCGACACTAGAATAATCTTCTATCGAATACCGCTGAACGCTGAACGCGTTAGTACCGATATTCGCGATCTTGTCATCGACGTACGAGTTAAACCCTTCGATCAGCGACACCACGACGATCACGGTCGCGACGCCGAAAATAAGACCAAGGAGCGTGAGAAAGGAGCGCAGCTTGTGAGCCACGATCGACGCAAATGCAAGCTTTAGCGCCTCAAAAAACGACATACTCTATGTTACCAATCGCATGTTAACAAGTTAATAACTACGACCGATCTGCGGGCATTGTTTCCGCCTTGTCATTGCTATGCCACCTTTCAAATTCTACAATCAAACACAATGTTTCTCGACCGAGTAAAAATTAGAGTCAAAGCCGGCGACGGCGGGAATGGCGTGACGGCCTTTCGTCGCGAGAAGTTCGTGCCCCGCGGCGGCCCGTCCGGCGGCGATGGCGGTGTCGGCGGCAGCGTCTGGATCGAATCCACCGAAGGACTCAACACTCTTCTTCATCTTCGTTACAATCCCGAACACAAAGCCGAACGAGGCCGGCACGGAGAAGGATCGAACCGCTACGGAAAGGATGGCGTCGATGCGATCGTGAGAGTGCCCGTGGGCACGCAGATCTTTGATCCGGAATCCAATGACCTTCTCTTCGACTTTACTGAACCGGGTCAACGTTACCGAGCAGCTAAGGGCGGCAAAGGTGGTTGGGGCAATTCTCATTTCGCCACGCCAACTCGCCGTGCGCCGAAGTTTCACTTCACGGGCCGCCCCGGCGAAGAGCGCGAACTCCAGCTTGAGCTGAAGCTGATCGCCGACGTCGGCCTTGTAGGCTTTCCAAACGCAGGCAAATCGACCTTGATCAGCGTCATCTCCGCTGCGAAACCTAAGATCGCAGATTATCCATTCACCACCTTAGAGCCGAATCTCGGAGTCGTCGACATGGGCGATTTCCGTACTTTTGTCGTCGCCGACATTCCCGGTTTGATCGAAGGAGCGGCAGACGGGGCCGGACTCGGACATCGATTTCTTCGCCACGTCGAACGTACTAAGCTGATCCTGCACTTAGTAGATGTGTCATCGCTTTCAGGCCGCGATCCGGTCGAGGATTACGAGATAATCAACCGCGAGCTCTCTAAATACGACGAGGAACTTGGCAAACGTCCGCAGATAGTCGTCGCCACCAAGATCGATGCCCTGGACGAACCCGAACGTCTTGAAACCTTGAAAAAAAGAGCTAAAAAGGATGGCAAACCGTTTTTCGCCATTTCTTCCGTCGCAAACGATGGAGTAAAGCCGCTAGTCGATGCAGTGTCTCGCCGGATTCTCGAAACGGAGGATTCGTAAGAAGTGCGTGTTGCATTCTACGGAGGATCCTTCGACCCGCCACATCGCGGGCATTTGGCGATCGCTGCTGAGCTCTGCGGTCGATTCCTTCTGGATCGGTTCGTGTTAGTCCCTGCGTTCCACGCACCACATAAGGTTCGCTTAAAGCCGACATCGGCTTATGATCGTTACGCGATGCTGTGCCTCGCGACCGATACCGATGGAAAGCTTTTCGTGTCCCGCATCGAGATCGAGGCTCCGGAGCGTCCATATTCGATCGAAACCCTTACGAGGTTGACGACCGAAATGCCGGATGACGATATATTTTT
Organism: uncultured Chloracidobacterium sp.; assembly: GCA_964410495.1. Lineage (GTDB taxonomy): Bacteria > Acidobacteriota > Blastocatellia > Pyrinomonadales > Pyrinomonadaceae > OLB17. The sequence goes on along the minus strand of CAYPGP010000025.1, from coordinate 50,311 downwards.
TGTCATGGGCGCCGATTCATGGATGGATATTCGCACTTGGCGGGAGTGGGAGCGGGTGCTAACGATCACAAATCACATCGTCGTCACGCGGCCGGGATACGAGATTGCGACCGATCACGTTACAGACGAAATTCGCCGTCGGATAGTCGACCTTCGCGGCGGGAATAAAGAGAATTTCAGCCGGGAGCTTCGGGGCATACTAATTACTGATGCAGTAAACCTGGACATTTCCGCAACTAAGATACGTGCCGCGATCCGAGGATCGCAAGATGATTGGCGTACCGCCGTAACGGATGAGGTTGCAAATTACATCGAAAAATATCAGATTTATACTTAATGGAAGAAACACAGGAAAGATCGCTTCATCGTGAAGCAGTAAAAATAGAGATTGCCGATAAGCCCACGCCATTCGCTGAACTGGACCCGGAAGTACAACTCGCAATACGAAGCGCGTCAGACAAGAAGGCGTTCGATATAGTCGCTCTAGATCTCAGAAGCATCGCGAGTTTCACGGACTATTTCGTGATCGCCAGCGGCTCTAACCAGCGACAGGTTCAGGCCGTGGCTGATGAGATCAACGACCAACTAAAGAAACAGCTCGGCTCGCGGCCGGTTCGCGTCGAAGGTTACAACTCTGCCGAATGGTTGCTGCTGGATTACGGCGATTTTGTCTTCCACATTTTCAATGGCGATGCCCGCGAATTCTACGATCTGGCCAGGCTCTGGCGCGACGCCCGGAAGGTCGAGATTCCCGACAACATCTGATGAAATTCCGCTTCGTCTGGGTCGGCAAGACAAAAGATCCAAATTACAAAACACTTCAGGAAAACTACCTTTCGCGACTCTCGCACTTTGTAAAGACCGAGATCGTCGAAGTTCGCGATGCTTCCGCTGGCGAATCGAAGGAAACCGAAGGCAACCGCATCCTCGAAAAACTGAATCAAAGTTCCTTTGTCTGCCTTCTGGACGTGACGGGTCAAAAGATCTCATCACATGACCTGGCGTCAAAGGTGGAAGCGTGGCAGAACAGCGGAACAAAAGAGGTTTCGTTTGTCATCGGCGGAGCAGACGGTGTATCGCCGGGAGTTGCGGCAAGGGCGAACTATACGTTATCCTTATCGTTTCTCACTTTTACGCACGAGATGGCTCGTGTTGTGCTGCTGGAGCAGCTTTATAGAGCTTTTACAATAATCAAAGGGTACCCGTACCAAAAATGAGCAAATTGAATTTAGAAGAGATCAAGGAAAAACTGATTGCCGAACGAGAGCTTTTGGTCAAAAAGCTTAGCGGTAACGACCTTTCTGTTGACGATTCCGAAACTCCGGATCCTGTCGATCTGGCCGTGCGGAACTATTCGAAAAACGTCATGCTTGCGGTTTCCGAGAATGAAAGCCGACAGGTCGCGTTGATCGATCAGGCATTGATGCGGATCGAGGACGACGAATACGGTTTCTGTCAGAACTGCGAGAAAGAGATAAACCCTAAACGTCTAGCAGCACTTCCCTCGGCTCGATACTGTATCGAATGCCAGGAACTGCAGGAACGGGGACTGCTCGACGAGGAGTAGTCCTTGAAACTGATCGTCAATTCCCTCCTTTCGGTCCTCTACCCGCAAAAATGCCAGGTATGTTCAGGACCGGTCGATCACCTCAAAAGTACGGTCGCTTGCACAGACTGCTGGAAGGATACCCAAGTATTCTCCGGCGGCGAAATGTTGTGCGGCCGATGCGGAGCTCTTCTCGGTGAAAGGGCCGCACTAAAGCCCGTCTTCTGCCGCCGTTGTGACGAATATCATTTCGAACGAGCCTTTGCCTGCGGTGTCTACGAGAAGGCTCTCTCTGCGGAGATCATAAAGCTGAAAGAGACTGACCACTTGTCCCCCGCGATAAGACGACTGATCCAGACTGGTCTGGAACTGAACTTATCAAAGATGTCGGGGTCCGTCATCATTCCCGTCCCGCTTTCAAAACTTCGCCAGATCGAACGCGGTTTTAATCAGGCCGAGGTCATAGCTCGCGAGGTGGGTAGACGGCTTCAACTCCCGGTCGATGCCATGAGCCTGGCCCGCACGATCAATACGCCGGTTCATCGAGTTGGCATGGATCAGAGAGCTAGAGAGCTCACGGTTCAAAAGGCTTTCGAAGTCGTCCGGCCGAATTTGATAAAGGATAAGGACGTTGTACTGGTCGATGACGTACTTACTTCGGGCGCGACTACCTCAGCTTGCGCAAAGACCTTAAAGAAAGCGGGCTCGGGCCGCGTGACCGTTTTCACGCTTGCCCGAGCCGTTATGAAGTAAGAATGAGTTATTCGAGGCCGACGAAATCGAGATTGGAAACCTGATTCGAGATGTTCTCAATTCGGGGAGTAAATCGGTAACGTTTCGAAGAAACACTCAGGGTATATGGCTGACCGGTCGCAACATTATCGAATTGGTAAATACCGAACGAGCTTGTAGTCGCCGCTCGTCGTGCCCCTAAACTGTCAGTAAGGTAAACGATCGCGTTTCGCAATCCCTGACCAGCCGGTGTCGTGACCCGGCCTGAGATCGACACCTCAGCCCGAACGATCCTTTCGATCGTTCCGCTCTGTCCGATCATATATATCTCGCCCGCCTCGTCCTCCGCAAAACCAACGATCATCCGGCTGGTATCAAGCAGCAGCACCTGCTGGTTTCCGGTCCAGACCAGGATCTCGCCCGTGCAGTAATCCCCGTAAACATAGCTTCCCGTCGGCAGATTCCCTTGGCTTCCACGATAAACAAAGCCACCAGTGATCGAGCAGCGGCTTCCCGAACTGCTGTATTCGAAGACCGGAGCGACGTAATTCGGAGGAAACGCGCAGCCAGCTCCCGCAATATTTGTGCAGTTGTTTCCCTCATAAAGCCGCCAACCAAAATTGCCGCCGTTGGTAATGATGTCGACTTCCTCCCATGAATTCTGTCCAACGTCGGCCGCCCACAACTGGCCGGTCCCGCCGCGGTCGAAGGAAAATCGATAAGGATTTCGCATTCCGACGGCATATATCTCATCTGCCCCGGCGGTCGCCCCCGCAAACGGATTATCGGGGGGAATGTTGTACTGCGGCGTCTGATTTGACGGCACGTTATTTATGTCAAGGCGGATTATTTTGCCGAGTAATTGGTTTATATTCTGAGCATTGTTGCTAGGATCATTACCGCTGCCGCCGTCGCCCGGCCCGGCGTACAAATAGCCATCGGGCCCAAAAGCAACGGTTCCGCCGTTATGGTTCGAGAAGCTCGGGTGCGGTATTGTGATGATTATTTTCTCCGTCGTATCCGCTATGTTGGGATTCGCAGCGTTGGCTTGATACTCGGCAATCTGGATCGCCCCGTCGCCCTGCCGTGTGTAATAGACGAAAAAGCGGCGATTCACTGCGTACTGAGGATGGAAGGCTAGGCCAAGCAGTCCTCGCTCCCCGCCAGAAAGGACTCGCGAAGTAATGTTCAGAAACTCCGTAGGCGTTGTCGAGCCGGGTTGCAGGACGCGAATAATTCCGCCCTGCTGAACAATAAACAGACGGTTCGATCCGTCGCCGGCATTTGTCATAAATACCGGCGCACTGAGCCCGCTCGATATAAAAGGGATCAGCCTTATCGCCTGAACCTGGCCTAAGACAATTCCGCTAAAAGCAAAAATAATGACAAATACACACAACAAGACGGACTTTTTCATTTTTCCCCTTTTACTGCCGAAGCGATCACTAGCAAGTTTTAACACGTTAAACTACTCAATTGTAAACATTAGGAAAGATTGCACGCAAGCGATTTTAGAGTCTGTATTTCACCCTACCCTCGCGAATATTCTTATCTTCTTCCAGAACGTTTTGCAGCCGCATCGTGATATCGGCCGTCATTCGTAGATCGGCTGCATTGCCTTGCTTCAGATGGAAGTAACCCGCCGCCGCGATCATTGCCGCGTTGTCTGTTGAGAGGTGTTTGGACGGGAAATAGACGGGCATCTGAAGTTTCTGAGCCGCGTTGTCAGCCGCCCTCCGCAACGGTCCGTTACATGCTACGCCGCCAGCAACGATCAAAGTCTTCGGGTGGAATTCCAACGCCAATTTTTCGAGTGTTCCGACCAAAGCCCTGACCACCGCCTTTTGAAAACTGGCCGCAATATCGCGCACCTCACCCGAAGGCTCGCCCTCAACCACGGCCACATCGTGTTCTTTCAGGTAACGCGATACCGCTGTTTTTAGCCCGCTGAAACTTAGATCAGGCCGTCCGTCTGATATTTTTGCCTTCGGGAATTTTATCGCATTCTCATCGCCCTCGATCGAAAGCTTCTCGATGACCGGCCCGCCGGGATAGCCGAGCCCGAGCATCTTTGCAACCTTGTCAAACGCCTCGCCAGCAGCATCGTCACGAGTTCGCGAAACAACGCGGTATGAGCCTTCTTCAGGAACGTAGAAAATATTTGTATGTCCGCCAGAGACGATCAGGGCTAGGGCCGGAAACTCAACTTCCGGATTCTCAAAGGCAACCGAATATACATGCCCTTCAATGTGATTTACGCCGACTAGCGGAATGTCGAGCGAATACGCGAGAGATTTCGCATAACAAACGCCAACCAGCAGCGAACCGATCAATCCAGGCCCTTGAGTAACGGCGATCGCGTCGATATCGCGGAGTTCGACACCCGCTTCGTGGAGGGCCTCCTCGACGATCGCTTCGATCTTTTCCAGATGCTCTCGTGAGGCGAGCTCGGGAACGACACCGCCCCACGGCCGGTGTAGGTCTATCTGCGAAGCAATGATCGACGAAACTATCTCGCGTCCATCAAGAACAACAGCCGCCGCCGTTTCATCACATGAGCTCTCGATACCAAGAATAAGCACTGTGTCTAGGTTATCACGCCGAGGTCAGATCATCGGTTTTCGCGATCCCGATCATCTGCCATTCCCGCCGTTCGATTTGAAATCCTTGCGGGAATCGCTCGACCACCGCAGCCCGCAGCCGTGAGGCGTGTTCGTCAAGGTATTGCTGTAATTCCGTTCTCGATCGTGCGATGTACGAGATGCGCAGGGTAGTTCCATCGCTGGCGATTGTGGCGGACGAGAAATATCCCGTCGCCAGTAGGTCCGGAACGTGTTCATCGATCATGAACGCGGTAAAATCTGCGCGAATTTCCGGTTCTAGGCGAACCTTAATTTCATAGACAACGGGAGCGTTCGCTTCATCTTCAAAAATTCGGCTGTGAATCATAAGTAATTTTGATTACCAAGTATGAAAACCTAAACTTCTTGGGTAGAATATCACCAGCGAGGACCGGCAATGAAACCCACGACTAAAATGGCATATCGCCTCACAAAATCAGCCTATTTGCAGTTCCTTAAATGCCCGCAGGAGTTCTGGCTCGAGGTCCATCAGCCGCTGCTCGTTGCCTCAGCGCCGATCACACTCGAACACGAGCATCTTCGCCAGCAAGGCTATCTGGTCGAGTCGTATGTAAAAAAACTCGCTCGCTTTCAGTCGAATGACGAGATCTTTGTCGATTTTCAGCGAACTTTTCAAACCTCAGACCTTTGGGCTCGGAGCGACATCGTCATCGCCGACCGTGAGACCGGAGCGATCGAGATATACGAAATAAAGTCGTCCTCGAGCGTCAAGGAAGAGCATTACGACGACGTTGCGTTTCAGGTCGTCGCAGCCGAACGGGCGGGTTACAAGGTAAAAGGTGCGTTCGTCGTCACTCTCAATAGCGAATACGTTCGCAACGGCGAGATCGACCCCGAGAACCTTTTTACGATCCACGAGATAACCGAAACCGTCGAGCTAAAACGCCGCGATACGGAAGACCGTATCTGGCTAGCGTTCGAATATCTGAAGACATTCCCAGCTGTCTCGCTCGCCGATTACTGCATGGACAAAAAGCTCGATTGCAAGTTTATCCAGATGCATTTCGAGAGTTTTCCAGCATCGACGGTGTTTGATCTGCTGTTCCTGAAACACGAAAAACGCCGCGAACTTTTGCGTTCGGACATAATCGATATCATCGATATCCCTGATGATTTTCCGCTTTCTGACAAGCAGAGAACACAGGTCGAGATCGCCCGTTCCGGCGTCCCGCGTATCAACCGGGAGAAGATCGCGAAAATACTTGATTCGTTCGAGTATCCGCTCCATTTTCTCGATTACGAGACGTTTGCATACGCCGTTCCTCAGTTCGACGGCGTACGGCCGTTTCAGCAGATGGTCTTTCAATACTCGCTCCACACGATCGACGCTCCGGGTGCTGAGCCGCGACATGCCGAGTTCCTTTCACGCGGCGGCGGCGAGCCGGCCCGTGAGGTGGCAGCACATCTACGCGAAACGATGGGCGACGATATCGGCACAGTTCTGGTATGGTACGAAGCATTCGAAAAAGGCCGCAACACCGAAATGGGCGAGATGTATCTGGAATTCAAGGCATTCTTTGATCAGGTTAACAGTAAGACCTTCGACTTGATGAAGATCTTCGCCGACGGCCACTACATTCACCCCGAGTTCAAGGGCCGGACGTCGATCAAAAAGGTTCTTCCCGTGCTGGTTCCCGATCTCGATTACAAAGCCCTCGGTATCAGCGAAGGGCTGTCGGCAACGATCAAGTGGTTCCGCGCCGCCAAATGGGAAACGCTCTCCGACGCCGAACGCGAAACGATCTTCAACGACCTGCTCGAATACTGCGAACTTGATACATGGGCGATGGTGCGAATTTACTACGAACTCCAGAAGGTCGCTAACGTTTCAAATTGAAAACGAAAAAAGGCAGCGGCGGCGAAGCCAGCCGCCCCAAAAAAGTTGGCGTCAACACAGTCGCAGAGCGGCGATGCTCTGCCTCGCCGAAAGTCGCCCCACTAAAAGAATCCGCCGCAAGCTGCCAATGGCGGCTTGCGGCGGATTTGATCTTTGATCGCGAACAGCCCTCACGCGCTGCGGAACTCAAGGCTCAAGGCACAAAATTATAAGTCAATACGCCCGAGATCTTGACTGGAACTCCGCTAAGAAATGTAGGCGAGAATTTAGCTTGCATTGCCGCAGCTTCTGCCGAAGAACGCAGGAGCGGGTGGCCAGAGACTGCCGTCGCACTGATGACGTCGCCGCTTTCGTTTACCGTCACCTGGACCGAAACCGCTCCACCTGCCATAACTGCCTTAGCAGCCGCAGGATATTCCGGCTTTGGAAGCGATGTCGCCTTCCCGTTCAGTATTCCGCCGGTGACCGTCTTCGGCAAGTTTGTTTGGACAGATGCCTTTGCAGAAAAGTTATAAACGATCTTACCTTTTATCGTAACACCGACTCCGTTTAGCACCGTTGGTGAGAATTTTGCCGCCCGAGCAGCATTTTCAGCCGACGCTCGAAGCTGCGCGTCCAGGACGGCGGGTTCCATAACGTTGCCATCTGCGTCCTTTCGAACACGTTGGTCGTTCAGATCCGCCTCAGCTGAAATCACGTTGCCTGCCTCATCGATCACGACGTTGACCGCAACCGTGCCCTCGATGCCTGCATCCCTAAGTTCGACCGGATATTCCGGCTTCGGCAAACTAACCGCCTTGCCGTTCACCACTCCGCCGTTGATCGATTTTACCGAAGCAACTGCACTTTGTGCCGACGCACCGTCGACCGCGAAACCGGCGAGGAGCAGCAGTCCCAGTAAAACCGAAGAAAGAGCTTTTATCATATTCCCTCCTAATAGGTTGACTTTAGATTCTAACAGTTTGGAAAACAGATTAGACCCCGAAACTTCAACTTTGTTCCGCAATTTTTAAAAAATTGTTTTCCGGCTCGCGTAACGCTAGAATAGCCTCGAATGAGCACGCAAGGCGTTACCGATCTTCTGATAAAGCTTTCGAACGGCAAACGCGATGTCGTCGACGAACTTCTGCCAATAATTTACGACGAGCTCAAACGCATCGCTGCCAACTACCTACGGCGCGAACGCAGCGACCACACGCTGCAGCCGACCGCCTTGGTCAACGAAGCCTACATGAAAATGATCGACATCACGCAGGTGTCGTGGCAGAACAAAGCCCATTTCGTCGGCGTCGCCGCGAATCAGATGCGGCGGATCCTCGTCGATCACGCAAGAAATCACAACGCCCGGAAACGCGGCGGCGAATTTCACATAATGACGCTCAACGAAGAGATCGATAAGGCGGACGAGCAGAGTGCTGAACTTATAGCTCTGGATGACGCTTTGACGGAGCTCGCAAAACTCGATCCGATCAAGGCCAAGATAGTTGAATTGAGGTATTTCGGCGGCCTATCGACTGATGAAACGGCCGAGGTACTCAACGTAGCACCAATAACGGTGAAACGTCACTGGAAAATGGCGAAGGCCTGGCTCTACGGAGAATTATCAAAATAGAAAAGGGGTGAAATATGAACTGTCCTTCATGTGGAAATGTAAATCTTGTGATGTCGGACCGACAAGGTATCGAGATTGATTATTGTCCGACCTGCCGCGGGGTTTGGCTTGATCGCGGTGAGCTCGACAAGATCATCGAGCGTTCGGCTGTCGCTGCTCCTCCGCAGCAAGCTGCTCCGCCGCCTCCGCGTCGCGAAGACTATCGCCCGGATGATCGCTATCGCGACAGCTACAAACGCGACGACGACTATTACAAGCACAAAAAGAAGAAGAGCTTCATGTCCGAGCTTTTCGATTTTTAGAATGCACTGCACAATCCCGCGCGTAAGCAAGGGCGCAAAATGGCACGTGCGCCTTTCGCCCTTGCTGACGCGCGGGCTTGTGCATCTGATTTGATACTTTTCTCACTGCGGTTTCGCCTTTACGGATGAGGACGAATAAAACGTCCAGTATTCATAACTTAGGAGATACCGCAATGATCAATCATATTTCTTTTGGAGCACGTAACCCTGAAAAGGTAGCAAACATTCTCGCAGAACTTTGGGGCGGAGTCGCAATGCCGTTCCCGCCGAGCCCGGGCGGCTATGTCGCTTTCGCGGACGATGGCCGCGGGACGATGGTTGAGATAATCCCGACCGACGTTCACCTTGTTCCCGGCGAAGGCCTGCCGGACGAAGCGAACTTTTCGCGTGAGACCATCACCGACGACAATGAAGCAACATTCGTCCCCGGCAACGAGACTTCCCTCTTCGGTTCAGTCCACCTAAACATCAATTCCCCGCTCGACGAGGAATCGATCAAGGCGATAGCTAAACGCGAAGGCTGGAGGTGCTTCACCGCTAATCGAGCTCAAGGCCTTTTCCAGCTCATCGAGTTTTGGATCGAAAACCGGTTCATGGTTGAGGTAAACACGCCGGAAATGACCAAGGTCTACGAAGAGACCGTGACCCCTGAGAATTGGGCAGCGTTCCTGAACATGCCGCTGCCGCCGAAGTACGCGGGCAATTACGCCGGACTCGTTGGTTAAACAAATTCAGGAAACTTGATTTTATTGGCCGTTTTCTTGCACCACAAGAAAACGGCCTTTTTTTTAATTTTCTTTCGAGCAGGTTCGAATGATCATTGTCGAATATTATGTGCGCGGATGCGCCGAGAAACACTCGAGATATTTCGCAACACCCGTTGCGGCGCGTAATTTCTGCGTCATGCTCAAATCTGATCCAAACTGCCTGGCAGTGAATATCATCCGCTAATTTTTTCGAACGCCTGATACCTCTACCCGTTTTTCCTCGCCTTACCTATCACAAGCGGCTTTTTATTCCCGCTTTTGATTTATACACAACGGAGATCAGGATCATGAAAAAAGCAATCATACTAACGGCATTAGCGATCACGATGCTCGCCGGCTCGGCATTCGCCGATGTCAAAATAAAGTCAAAGCAAACGATGAGCGGCCAAACGAGCGAATCGACGACTCTCATCAAAGGTAAGCGCTCGCGCAGCGAAGTGATGAACGGCCTGATGGTTTCGATCACTCAATGTGATCTCGCCCGCGATCTGCAGCTGAATCCGCAGACCAAGACCTACATGGTCAATCTGTACGATGATGGTACGGTTAGCGATCCGCAGCAGGTCGATGCGAAAAATACCGTACCCGCGACAAAAGGCGGCACGATGTACATAACGACGACGATCAAAGACACCGGCGAACGCAAGCAGATGTTTGGCTACACGGCCCGACATATCGTTCAGACCGTCGTAATGGAATCGTCAGCGGACGCATGCACTCCGACGAATTCTAAGATGGAGATGGACATGTGGGTCATCGACGATCAGTTCGGGCTCACCTGTCAGCAAAACCGTCAATATGTTCCGCGTCCCAGCGGAAAGGGCGGATGCACTGATAAGATCGTGCCGAAGACCATCGGCACCGGTAAAACGGGCTATCCGCTCTGGCAGAAAATGACCTCGTTCGACGCTAACGGTAAGGAGAGCTTTTCGATGATCCAGGAAGTAGTCGAGCTTTCAAAAGCCACGCTTGATCAGGCCCTTTTCGAAGTCCCGGCCGATTACCGCGAAGTAAAGGACACCGCTCAGATGTATGCCGCCGCGGCTGCTCCGAGCAGTCAATCATATGGAAACTCATCCTCTTACGGGAATGCCGATCCCTTTGGTTCGAGTTCAACCTCGCCGCTCAGTTCAAGCGTCAAAACGGCCGCGGCTCCGCAGCCTGACAGCCAGAATAGTGCGCCGGCGGCAAAGAAAGCCGGAACCGTTCGCATCGGCGTCGCCGTCAAAACAACCTCGGTTGGCGAAGGCATTACGGCTAATGATCTATCGATGGCGGTCCAGAACACGCTCGGACAGTATTTGAAAGGCACAAAGGTCGAGATCGTTCCCCTTGAGGCAAAATTGGTGGCAGCCCAGGCCGGCGAAGCTAAGGAAAAGGAATGCGACTTCGTGCTCAACGTAACCGCTGCTCACAAGAAGGGCGGTGGCGGCGGATTCGGCTTCGGCAAGATCCTCGGCCAGGCGGTCGCTCAATCAGGCATGCTCGGAGCAACCGGCAGCGTTGCGGGAAACATTGCTGGAAGTGTCGCTTCACAGGCTATTTTGTCGGCAACTTCCCTCTCGGGAAACGTTAAGAACAAGGACGAACTGACGCTTGATCTCAAGCTGCAATCAACTGTCGATAACAGCACGCCGCTATCGAAGCAGTTCAAGACGAAGGCAAAGGCTGACGGCGATGACATCATCTCGGCGATCATCGAACAGGCGGCACAGGCGATCCTTGACACGGTCGGCAAGTGATTCTGAGGAGGTAATGATCAATGAGAAAGCTAAACTTCTTCGCGTCCCTATTATTGTCCGCGGCAATTTCCGGCTCCGCAGCCGCCCAAGTCGAATCGTCGGATATCGTCGGCATCTGGAGAACCGGCGGCATGTCAACCATCGGCGAACGTAACACCGTCACGGGTGCCACGACGCCGAGCAATGGCAACACGATGAAGTACGAATTCAAGCCTGATGGCGGGTTCGAATTCACCGGTTACCTTCAGTCAACGATGTACGGCTGCCGGACCGATCTCTTCAACGACAAACGAGGCCGCTGGCGGCTTGACGGGTCACGGTTGACATTGAGCCTTACGAAGAATTATTGGAAGAATACGTACAGCTGCTCGCCGAGGTCGAATAAAGAACGCGATTACGTACTCGAACCGGAAGTCTATGAGGTTCGCATGAAAACCGACGAGTACGACAAACTTTACATCTGCCTCGCAAACGCGAAGGGCGAGACCTGTTATCGAAGGGAAAAAGAATAGCTCCCGATCTGGACTGGCCGAAAACGGTGTTGCCGTTTCGGCCTTTCCGATAAAAAAACTTGTTCGCCAATGATACTTTTTCGTAGAAAGATACGCATTACTAGTTGAGAGCGGCAAATACGACGCTCATTTATTGCAGAAGACGGCGAAGTTATCGATTCACATAACCTTACATACGTCCACATCTTTTAGCCCGCGATAATCCATTCGTAGAACTTACAGCAAATAACTTCGCCGTTCGATGCCTCGCCTCGAACGGCTTTTCGCTGTGCCGAATTCCATCGGTGGTGTCTTATTTTCCGTCTGCCGCGACCGCGCAGACCTCAAATTCAACCGGTCTCGGCGGAAGGTAATGATACTTTTTCCCGACAGATTCCGCGTTAGCAAATGGAGGAATTTCGTGATGCGACACGGACCAACATTTGTAAGACAGTTAGCGATTCTCACGGTAGTGCTATGTGTGATCGGAGCGGCATTCGGCCAGACCAGACGGGCCGCTAAGCCTGCGGCGGTTCCCGATCAGCCATCGGCCGCGGCCAATCCGACTGCCGGCTGGAGCGGCGTTGTCACGCTGAGGAAGACGCTCCGTGAGAGCGAGAATTCGGGCAAGGTCCCGGCTTTCGGCCGTCTCGATAAAGAGCGGAATTACACGATCACAAACCGAACTCGCGAGTACCGATACGAAGGCAAGGCCGTGATCGACGGCAGCGGTCCTCAAACGGTCGCCAAAGGAAAGGTCGAATTCAGCGATGAGGACAAAACTGTCGGTAAGATGGTCATCGTCGATTCGTGCCACGCATTCAACGATGTACACGAATTCATCGACAACAGCACTGCCGAGAAGATATCGAAGGCGTCCGGCGACGGCGAAGTGAAAAACTTCAGCCTGTATGTCGATCAGAGCGGTCGCTACAATCTGTCCCTCCGCTTTCCCGACGCCAAAGGCACCTATAACGATTCCAACACACTTACACGATCCGGCTACTGTCAGGCAAAGAACAACGAGCCAAAGTCTTCGTCAAACCGGTCCGATATTAACGTGCGAGGCGAAAGCGTTTCAGTTCGCGGCGAGATCGATCCCAAAAACCCCGATGTGATCGCCGGCACCGAGACCTCTGGCGGCAATGGCAGTTTTGCTTATTCGATCAGCTGGCGGTTCACCCGCAAGCCGCAGAATCTTTTGGTCACGGATGTTCGTTTCGAGCACATGAAATACCCGACCTGGGACAACTGGGTTGAAGTCGTCGATCAGATCGGCACGATCGACGGAAATCTCGTAAAGGTCAAAGCAAATATCGCCAACCTCTCAGATGAAGCGAAATATGCTGAGATCACTTTCAAAGAAACATACAAGGGCGATAAATGGAACGGAGCGATGCCTGACTATCCGCTGCACGAATCGGTTTCGATCAAGCTCGATCCAAATGAAGTTCGCGAGGTAGAGGTTTTGTGGAATACCCAGGGCTTCGCATGGTTCAACGACGGACGGCCCCGCGATCTCCAGCGGGTAAAGGTCGAGGCGTGGGAAAACTTCAAAAAACAGGACGAAATGACGCGGAACCTAAAGCTCAGTCCGAAGCCGCTGGTAATAGTTCCCGGGATCTGGACTGAGCCGACGTCGCTCGAGATCTATCAGAACCTTCTGACCACGTCGCACAGCTACGGCTGGAAGGCTATCACGTATACGGAGAATCTCGATCCAAACGGCCAGCCGCGATCGGTTTTCGACTACGCCGACGATCTCGAGCGTAAGATCCAAAAGGCTCAGACCGAACTGAACGCGTGGCATGTCGATATGCTCGGCCATTCGAGCGGCGGACTGATCGCTCGCGTCTTCGTTCACAAATTTGGCGCCCCGCTGCCCGACAACGATGCCCGTGTAAAGCATCTGATGCTGCTCGGCACGCCACATCTTGGCATTGCGTGCACATACGCTCTCGAATCCCATTTTGTTGATTCCCCGCAAAAACTGCGAACGGCAAGAGAATTATTTGTCACGGAAATGCCGCGGTTCAATCAGTTCGTTGTAAATCGCAATGGCACGAAGTTCTCGGCACTGGTCGGAAACTCGAGCTCACTGCTATGTGCACCGCTGACCAAGGGCGATGGCGTCGTCGAAGTCGAATCGGCAACCGGCAATATCGAGGATGTTGCGTATTCAAGCAATAATCATACAGAACTCGTCGCCCCGAAAAACTTCGGCGAGTTCATAAAGCCTCGGGTCGTCACGGGTCCACGCGGAACGTATCCGCTGATCCGCTGACCGCGGGGCAAGGAGTAGCCAAGAACAAATTCTTGATGATCGAGATACTTTGTCGCAGGCAGTTCCGCCTTACGAATAGAGGAGTTTTTATAACGTGCAAAACGCGATGATTTTAATCAGACAGTTACTGGCCTTCTTGATCTTGGTGAGTCTTTCTACGACTCTTGCCGTCGCTCAAAAGAAACCGGCGGCCCCGGCAAAAGCGGCGACGTGTTCGGGTGCCTGGACCGGCAACATAACCTATTCCAAAACCATCTCGACGACAACGAGTAAAACGGAAGATCGCGTAAGTGCCCGTGGAAAGGACAAGAAGAAATGGGAGATGAAGTACCGCTACAAGGCTTCCGTCGCGGTACTCGAATCACCCGAGCGAAATGGGCAGAATATCGGAAAGGCTTCGATCCAACATAGTTTCTCGTCGGTAGATACAACCGCGGCAGAAGAAAGAAATTCCTGCGACCAGGGCAAAACATGGCGCGTGATGAAGGGCGATTTCGAAACGAAAACGGAGACACGCGGACAGGCAAGCAATCAGCCGGCGATGGCGTACGTTGCCGTAAATTCTGACGGAACATACAGCGTCGGCGTCAGCATACCGCAGATCCAGGGAATTACCTCAGGATCGGAGAAGTCGTCATTTTCGAATCAGTGCACGAAGAAAGAAGGAAAGAACATAACACACCCCGACACTCCCACGACCGTCGAGGGCAACAAAATGAACTCGAGCGGCAACGACCGTGTCGATCCGAAAGATCCGAATAATCTATCGGGTAGTTGGTCGCAGAGTCTTGGCGACATGACCGAGACGATAACCTGGAGCCTGAAAAAATGCGGAGCGCCGCTTCGTATCACCGATCTGCAGTTCGAAGACATGAAATTTCCGAACTGGAACGATTGGAAGGAGATCAACGAACAAACAGGAACAACCGACGGTAACTTTGTAAAGATCAAGGCAAAGATCCTCAACGAATCGGGTGAGACGAAATACGCCGACCTTCGCTTCAAAGAAACATACAAGGGCGACAAATGGGACGGTGCAAAGCCGGACGCTCCGCTCGAGGACAGCGTTCGCTCCGTTCGGGTCGAGGCAAACAGCGAAGAAACTGTTGAGATGATGTGGGATTCCAGCGGCTATGCTTGGTTCGACGACGGCCGGCCGAGGCTTGTGCAGCGGATCAAGGCAGAACTCGAAGAGAACGGGAAAAAAGTTGATGAAAAAACAGAGAACCTGAAGGTCGCTCCCAAACCTGTCGTCCTCGTTCATGGCCTTTGGAGCAACTGGCGAAAGGCGTGGGAATCGTGGCAGAACATCCTGACAACATCTCATTCCTACGACTGGAAGGCGTTTGCCGTCGGCGAGAAACCGGAAAAAGGCCTACTGAATACCGGTACCGAGTTCATGTCGACAAACCCGACCAACTCTATCACGCAGAATGCCTATCAGTTGAGTAATTATGTTCGCTACGCCCAGGAAGACCGGAATGCATGGCATGTCGATATCGTAGCCCATTCGATGGGGGGCTTGATCTCACGCGATTACATTCACAATATGATGGAACCATACGCGGAGAATCCAAGGCCGCGTGTTTCACACCTGATCATGCTCGGCACCCCGAATCTCGGAAGTCCCTGTGCTGATCTGCTTGATATCGGCTTCGACCTGTTCGGCGAAAAAGTACAAGCAGTGAGCCAGTTAAGACAGGATTTTGCTGAGGAATTCAACCGCAGGACGACGGAACGCCGCGGAGTAAAATTCTCGGCGCTCGCCGGGAACTCCGTACCGTTCAGCTGCAAGTGGTCAGGTGAAGGCGACGGTGTTGTGACCGTGAAGTCCGCACATTGGAATGTCACGGACAAGGGCCTAACGGACAGCATTCACACGGAGTTGACTGGGACGAAGGACTTTTCGAACTTTGTAAAACCGAGGCTAGCGATCGGGCCAAAGGGGAATCACAACCCCGAAATGCCACAGATCCCGCGTTAGAAACCTATGCGCTGAAGCAAGTCGTCGAATCGTGGGTCGCCGTGGAGGTTCTTAAGGCGGCGGCCCACTTTGATCAGGGTCAGCCAGTTCGAACGTTCCTGATACGCACGCTCAAGCCAATAGAAGGATTTGTCTTTTTGATTCAACCCGGCGTAAACGACCGCGGGCAAAAACGGCGAGACTTCTCGCTTCATGCCTTTAGCCTCGAGATCAGCGGCGATCTTCTCGGCTTCCGACTTGCGTCCGGCAGCGGCGTAAACGTGGCCTAGAGCCATATCGCTGATCGAATCCTGTGCGAGTTGCTTGGATTTTTGAAATGCAAAGATCGAATCGTCGAATTTCCCCTGCTCCTGATACACCTCGCCGAGCACCATGTAGCCCCGGCCGAAGTTCGGATCTCGGGCGATTATCTGCCGGGCCTGGGTCTCGGCTTCGTCGAAACGTCCGGATACGTACAATGCCCAGGCAATATTCGAAGAGATCAGCAGCGAGAACGGATCAAGCTGCTGAGCGATCTTCAGTTGGTTCAAAGCCTCGTCCGATCGGCCCAATGCGACGAGAAAGTTACCGTAGGAGTAATGAGCCTCGGCATTGTTCGGTGCCAATTGGATCGCCTGTTTGTATTCTGCTTCGGCACCGGCGAAATCCCATTCCCATACAAATTTTATCGAGGCGAGTGGGACGTGGGCCGAACCCAGGCTTGGATCGATTGCAAGTGCCGAAAGTGCTGCTTGCTTCGCCATTGGGTACGCGTCTTTCGGGGCGATCGCTCCGTAAGCCGGAGCCATTCGATAGGAAAGTGCAAGGCCCTGATGGGCCAGGGCGTAATTTGAATCGAATTCTAGTGCTTTCTTGTAGAATTCGATCGCCCTTTTCAGGTCGTCGGGTGTCGCCTTTTGACGGTAAAACTCACCTTTCAGGTACTGTTCAAAGGCATTGGGATTTTGGGTAAACGCTGGACCAGCAACCTGTCTGGACTGACTGCCACTATCGGCCTGAAGTTCTCTCGTGGCGTCCGCTGCCAAGCGATTTTGGATCGAAATAAGCTCCGACGCGGATCCGTCATATCGAATCGTTGCAATGCGCTTGCTCTGAGCAACGTCCAGGAACTCGGCCACTATTTCGATGCTGTCATTTTGCTTCTGGACCTGGCCGGATATCACAATGTCGGCTCCAAGGTCCGAACCTACCTGTTGAGGAGAAGTATCTTTGCCTTTGTACGCAAACGATGCGGACCGAGGCAAGACCCGGATCTCCCGAGAATAACTGAGGCGCTCCAGCAGGTTTTCGCTTAGGCCATCAGCAAGGTAATCGTTCTCGGCGTTGCCGCTAAGGTTTCTGAAAGGCATGACGGCAACCGATCGCACTCCGGTCTTTCGATCACCGGAACTTACTGCGCTTCCGCCACGCTCGAATCGAATGCTCAACAGTCCGGTTGAGTAACCGGCAACCACAACAACCAGCAACGCTGCTGCAGCCGCAAGCTTGAATCTATGTCGAGAAAAGAAAGTCGGATTGGCAGTAGTTTTTTCGAGTTCGACCCCGCCGGTGTCGGCCGGTGCCTCGCCAGTCACGGGCTGTAAGGCATAGAGGCTGGTGTGCCCTGCCGCGATATATCTTCCCGTGTTTCCGGCGATACCGATGCGTTCAAGCATTTCGTCATATCGCGGATCATCGCGAATGCCATCGAAGCGTGGATCGACGGCGAGCCATGGTGCCCAGCAGTCGCGCTCGGTGTACGCCGCTTCCAACCATTCGAATGCTTTATCTTTTTCACCCAGCACGGAATATATCAGTGCGAAATAGCAAGGCGGCACGTAAACACGATCACGTATCTCGAGCAATTGGCTTACGATGCGTTCGGCATCATCTCGCTTTCCCGCTGCGGCAAATGTGAGCCCGAGAGCGTAAGTGGACATATTAAGCCCGGAGCTCAATTCGGTTGCCCGACGACAAAAATCGATCGCCTCTTCGTAATTCTCAAGCCCCGTAACGAGCCAGCTGAACGCCTGCATCGCCAGATAATGGTTCGGAGCCAAATCATGCGCCTCGAGCAGCTTTTCCCGAGCTTCGGCGAAACGACGTGCGTTTCGAAGCATGAAGGCGTGCATCACGATCGTCGAGTAGGTCTTCGGCGCAATGTCATTCGCACGCGTGATGTGGTAGATCGATTCGTCGTTTCGGCCCATCAAGCTCAAAAAATGGGCGTACCACAAATGAGCGTTGACGAGGTTGGGGCCAAGATCCAGTGCTTTCTGAAAATAACGATCCGCTGCTTCAAATTCCCAATCGAATGCATAAGAAGTTATCCCGAGCGAGATATAAGCTTCGGCAAGATCTGGATCAAGTTCAAGTGCCTTTTTCGCGTTCTCTTTCGCTGCCGGGAAGCTCGATTTGGGCTCAATGATACCCAGAACACTTAGAAAATTATGGTAATCGGCAATTCCGGCGTATGGAGCGGCGTAGTCGGGATCGATAGCGATGGCTTCGTAAAACTGTACGAGAGCCTTGGCCAGGTCCTCGGCCGTCGTGCTCAGCCAGTACGTTCGGCCTCTTACGTAAGCCTGAAATGCTTCCGGTTTATTGGTACCGCGTTTCGCAAGCTTTTGCTGTTCGTCGCCAGCGAGTTGCGGAAGAAGCAAAGTAGCTACCTTTTCCGCCACCTTATCTTCCAACTGCAGAACTTCCGTCCAGTCTTCGTCGAATTTATCGGCCCATATAGTTGAATTGGCAGCAACGTCGAGAAGCTGCGTGGATATCCTGAGTCGATCCCCTGCACCGCGAAGCGTGCCGGTCAGGACGAAGTCCACATTTAGATCGCGTCCGGCGGTCAACGCATCATCGTGGTCCGTAAACTTCAATACGGAACTCGTTGGTCGAACGACGATCCGCCGAACCTTCGAAAGCTTGGTTATCATCGCATCGGCAAGTCCGACGCCAAGATATTCGTCTTCAGGATGGCCCGTCGGAGTTCCCAACAACTTCAATGGCAGGATCGCTATCGAACGCTTGTCCGATTCCGCGAACCTCCCCTCGAATCGGACGAGCAATGGATTATTTGTGCGTTTCAGCAGCTCTACGAAACGCTCGTCCGAATGGATGACTTTCAGTTTCGGTTCGGTTCCAAGCCACACTAGCCAAGGATCGAATTCATCGGCCGCATTATTAAAGTAATCAAACGCCGCGTCGAATTCGCCTACCGCGACACTCGCCAACCCGAGGAACATCGCTTTGATATATGCTGACGACGTCTTCATCTCGGCCCAGACATTCCGGGCGTCGTCCCGACGCCCAGCCGCAGCAAGTGCAAAGCAGTAGTAGTATTGGGCGAGCGGCGAATCAGGCATTAACTTCATGCCTTTTTCGATCTCAGCTACGGCCTCAGATGGATCTCCGATCTCGATGAGTATATAGCCCTTCTGCAAGTGTCCCTGTGGGTAGTGTTCATCCAGTTCAATGATCTCGTTCGCTTTCGCCAGCGCTTCATTGAACTTACCCGTTTGGTAATTCGTCCACGCAGTTAACGTCTTCGTTCGAAGTGAGATCGGGTCGAGTTCTTCAGCCCGATCCATCTCTTTTAGGCCATCGGCGAACCTGCCCGTCCCGACCAGAACAGCGGCATACCATTCGTGCGTGTGCTGATAATTAGGATTAAGGGCGAGGGCTTTTTCCTGCAGCCCCACTGCTTTTCCCCAGTTAAAGTGATTCAATTCCAGCAAACCTAAGGTGGTATAGGCTTCTCCGAGCTGGTCGTCTATCGCTAAAGCCCTCTGGATCGAAGCCTTAGCAAGCTTGTCCGCTTCGAGCGGCGGGATCAAACCGTAAATGTTTGCCCAGTTATAAAAATCGGCGATACCAACGTGAGCAAGTGCGTAATTCGGGTCGAGTACGACTGCTTTCTGAAATTGCTCGATCGCCTTCGGCAATGAGTCAGCAGTGAATTGATTCCAATAGAATCGGCCTTTTAAATAAGCTTCGTACGCTCTCGGATCATTCGTCCCGCGTTTCGCCAGCAGCTGTTTTTCCTCGCCTGTCAGTTGGGGAATTAGCGCCTCGGCGACCTGCGACGAGATCGCATCTTCGAGTTCCAGAACGTCGATGAGGTGTTCATCAAATTGCCCTGCCCATATCGCCGCCCCTCCATCGACGTCGAGCAGTTGCAGGGAGATCCTGAGCCGTTCGCCGATGCGTCTGATCCGGCCATCGAGCACAAAATGAACGCCAAGTTCGCGTCCCGCATCGAGCGGTTCAACTTCGTCGTTGTTATAACGCGTGACAGAACTTGTCGGACGGACGATCAACTGCCGAACACTGGCGAGCCTGGTGATTATTGAATCAGCAAGTCCCACTGTTAAGTAGGCCTCGTCAGTATTCTCCAACTGAGCAGCCCCGAGAAATCGCAATGGCAGAACCGCCAAGGTTTTTACAGACCCTGCGGCCACTCGCGGATCGGCTAGTCGACCGGTCGGTCTAAACTCCGGAGCCTCTGCCGATTCGCCTCGAAGATACCGATCAATATCCTTGCAGAATTCAGCAATAGATGCGTACCTATCTGACGGCACTTTAGCAAGTGCCTTCATGATGATGTTGTCGACATCACCACTGAGTTCCTGGCTCAGACTCTCATGGGATTCTGAGAGATCGATCGGACCTATTAGCGTTGTTGCGGCCCGATTTACGGGCACAGGCACGCCGCGGGCACTTTTGACGACCTCGCTTGGTAAGATCGGTTCCTCATCGCAGATCGCCCGAGCCATCTCATGGGAAGCGCGGCTGCGAACGTCATACGGGCGAAATCCTGTGAGAAGCTCGTAAAGGATCACGCCCATGCTGTAGACATCAGTTTCGAAACCTACCTTCTCGCCGCGTATCTGTTCCGGGCTCGCGTAGTCCACGGTCATCATCCGGAGCGCCGTGGCAGTTGGCCGGAGAGTGTCCGAAGCCATTGATGGATCCAACAATTTAGCTATACCGAAATCTAGCAGTCGCGGCTGGGAGTCGGCCGTGACCATTATGTTGGAAGGCTTCAGGTCGCGGTGTATCACTCGCCGCTTGTGCGCGTATTCAACAGCTTCACCTATCCGGCAGAAGAGCCGAAGTCTTTGCTTGGTGGACAGTTTGTTCTTATCGGCGAAGCGATATAGCGGCGCCCCGTCGATGTAGTCCATCACAAAATAGGGCCGGCCGTCGTCGGTCGTCCCGCCGTCAATTAGCCTTGTGATAAATGGATGATCGAGAGCCGCTAAGATCTGTCTTTCATTACGGAAGCGCCGCAAGACGAAATCGGTATCGATACCGCGTTTAACTATCTTGATCGCGACGCGGCGGCGAAATTCACCGTCGGCCCTGACCGCCTCGTATACCGCTCCCATGCCGCCGCGGCCGATCTCGCGTTCGATGCGATAGCTGCCTAGGACTCGTCCAACCATCGGATCGTCGTCGGAATCGTCGAAAAGATCGAGCAGCAAGCCGCTTTTCGCACTCTCGTAGGCGGGCTCTTCGATGAAGCTATTAGCCTCATCAAATTGTGAGAGCAGACGGCGCACTTCAACGTCGAGCTCAGGGTCGTTCGTAGTCGAGTCGCGAACGAATTTCTCCCGCTCGACATCCGGCAGTTCCAAAGCCTGGTTAAAGATCTCTTCAATTTGCCGCCAACGCTCAGGGGTCATCAAAATACAGTCGACCGCGGAAACATCCGATTACGGTTGATTCTAGCCCTTTTACGATAACAAAACCACAGCCAAACACAGTAGGTTTGCTTGACATCCAAGCTAAAACGAGATAACTAACACGGCAAAGACATATAAGTCGTGAGATCCAGATCAAAGGAGGAAGTATGGGACGAAAAGTATTGGCAGTCGTGGTCGCTATGGTCGGTGCGGTCGGGGTTATCCTCATCGTACAAATGCTCAACTCATTCCTTACGATGCCGCCGTCGTCAGAGATCATGAATGATCCGGCACGACTTCGGGCATACCTCGAAGGTCTTCCGCTTACGGCGTACATCATTGTGCTGATCGCCTACTTTCTAGGCTCGCTGACAGGCGGCTTTCTGGTCCGTAACATGAGCCGCCGCGAAAGCCCCGGTCCCGGACTCGCGATATTGGTCGGTGTTCTGCTAACCGTCGGCGGGCTACTAAATTTCTTCGTCATGTTCCCGGGCCAGCCGCTTTGGTTCACGGCGCTTAGTTTGCTAGTGTTCATTCCCGTTTCTTTACTGGGGTATAAATTTGCTGGCCGATAACGGGCCATACATTTTAAGACGGAACATATTCCCGATCGGGCTCGTTGGTTAAGATTATGAAAACCGCCGGCTTTACCCTGTCGCTATTACTGCTTTTGTCTTCGTTCGCCGTTTCTCAAGACGATGTTGGCAAATTTCGCTTCGCCAAAAGCCGCTCGCTCGCAGGAACGACACTTCATTACGTTAAGACAAACATTGACGGAAGCTCGCCCGAGTATGTTTCGCAGTACTTCGCGGACGATTCGACGATGGAAGCCTTCAAGTTTCATCCAAAAGCCTTCCCGGCGGCGTTGGTTGTGGCAAAGATGGACTGGACGTCGTTTTCTGCAGCCGGGCTTTCCTCTTATCGGATCAACTCGAAGTCCGATCGCCCTCTTTTTGCGACGATCACTTTCGATCGGTCGAAACGCGTCTCCGAAGTGTCAATTCCAACAATGCGGAAAGACGTCGAAAAATTCGAGCTTCCTCATTTCCCAATTCATCTATACAACTTCGATCTCGGTTCGCTTAATTTTTCATTTCCGCATCTTAGGGATCCTGAAGGAAGTTTCGTGATCGGCATTGCCGACCCTACATTTTCCGAATCCAAACCGTTGGCGGAGTACAAAGGAAAGGTTAGCGTCAAATTTGTTGCAAACGAGCGTCGAAACGGAGTCGCGGTCAGAAAATACTCCATCGACGGATCAGGGCTTCAGAACCGCGGAGGCTTTATCTGGACAAATCGCAAGACCGGCTGGATAGAGGACATCGAGATAGACCTGCCGGATAATCCAGATTGGAAATCGTTCAAATTTAAACTACTTAAGGCCGAGCGAATGACCCGGCCTCAATGGGAAAAGTATATTCTTGATCAGTTTTAAGGCTTCTTCCCTTCGTTCCACGCGGGAACAAAATTTGAATTAGCCAGCCACCTGATCGGCTCGATCATCGAGTTGATGGATTTCGTCATGTGCCCGAAATCGATCGTCTTTATTTCGTCCGAAGCCTGATGATAATCGGTATGTAGGCCAAAGCTCGATACGGTGTGAGCAATGATCCCGCGGGTCGCAAACTGATAGTTGTCAGAACGCTGGAAAAAATTCTGCGTCGGGTGCGGGTCCTGAACGAGCTTTGCTCCTCGTTTTGCCAGCTCAGGGCCAAGATTTGAGCGGTCGTATCCCGTCAGCCATAGCTCTTCGGGCTTCACCTTAGCGTCCGGCCGCCCTATCATCTCGAACTGCAGATTGGCAACGAATTTATCTTGTGGGAACGGTAAATTATCAGCGAAATACCGCGATCCGAATCCGCCGCCTTCTTCGCTGCCGAAACAAACAAAATAGATCGTCCGTTTCGACCGTTTTTCGTTCGCCAGAACCCGTGCCAGCTCGAGTACCGCAACCGACCCGGAAGCATCATCGTCCGCACCGTTGAATATTTTGTCTGTTCCCGGGGCATTCTCGCGCACGCCAAGATGATCAAGGTGCGAGCTGAGCACGATCGCTTCGGCTGATCGGTTCTTGTCTCTGCCCGTTAATTTACCGATCGCGTTCCACGTATTTCTGATTTCGGGCTCACCCAGCGTTCCGGACATTTCCACATCTGTTCCATCAGCCGCTGCTACAAGTGCCGCCGCCGTATCCTTGCTGACGATTATTGTCGCCGCCGGTTTTGCCTTGGAAGCGGTAAATGACGGCTTTCGTGCGCCGAAATTCGCCCATCCGCCCCGATATTGCGGAGTTTCTTCAAAGATCACCATCGAAGCTCCGGCCGCAATGAATGCCTGCCCTGCCTGATTCAAATTGCCTGCCTGGGCCGTATTTTTCACATATACCACCGCTTCCGGATTCGGTTTTTCACCAGCATTCAGTTTCTGAAGACGGCCCTTGATCTGGCCAGCATTTGTCCGCAATACGAGCATGCCTCCGCCGTGTTCGGCAGACGAACTTCCAAATTTCAGGGTCGGATTTGCCGAAAACGTATTGCGCGTTATGGTCACGGTTTGGGTGTAACCCGGCTTACCGTCCCAACCGGCTTCTCCAGCAGGTTCGAGACCGAATTGCATAAACTGCGAGCCGATATACTCGGCGGCGATCCGTTCGAATACCGTACCGCTTCCGCGGCCCTGCATCGCGTCGCCGGCCAAAAACTGCATCCCTGCACGCACATTTCGCTCAGATACCGAACCGTTGGTCTGAGCATTCAGAGGCAACGCGGGTGCGATAAGGGATATCGATAGAAAAATTGAAGCTAAAGTTCTTTTCATATGGGCATTACTACGCGAGACCAATACCAAAGGTTCGTCACCACTTAGAGTTTGTAATATTTCCACATTGCCTTATGGTCCTTCGCCAGTTTTTGTTTCATCAGAATAGCTCGAACCATCTCGACCGGGATCGCTCCTTCCTTCAATATGGCGTCATGAAAGTCACGATCGGTCATTTTTTTGGTGCCGACAATGTCTTTATGGAGCTGGTAAAACTGAAGCCCGCCCATCATATAGGCCATCTGGTAAAGCGGCCCATAATCCCCGGAGAATGAGCGCCTTACCTCGGCAAGAGCGTTATCGCGTTCATGTCCGACCTTGTTGACCAACAGATCGACGCATTCCTGCGGTGTCCATTTTTCAAGATGGAAGTTCAAGGAGAAGATAATGCGGGCCGCTCGATGCGATCTCCAGAAAAGGGCACCGATCTTGTCTTCCGGTGTTGCCGTGAATCCGCGATCCCAAAGGATAAATTCCCAATAAAGCGCCCAGCCTTCACCCCAGAACGGCGTTCTGAACATCTCGCGGTATGGGCGATAACGCCTCGTCATAAATCCTTGCAGATGGTGGCCGGGAATGAGTTCGTGATGCGTAACTGCACGCGCAAAATGTGGGTTATTGCCGCGCATCGACATCATTTTCTGCTCGTGCGTCATGCCGTCCGTCGGGTACGAAACGAGGATCGTTTCACCGCCGAGGAAAAACGGCGCGATGAGCTGTCGCTCGGGCGTCATCATCTCCATTCGCCAACCATCACGGGCGATCTTCGGCACAGTAACGAGGTCGTTCTTCTCCATGTACTCGATCGCCTCGTACGCCTGCTTTTTGATGAGTTCAGGCTGCTTGCCGGGCTCGACATATTTTTGTTTGACGGCCTCGATGGCCTTCATGTAATCGTCGCCGAACCCCATCTGTCGCGAGGCTTTCTTGAACTCAGTAACGCACCATTCAAACTCCTTATTTGCGATCTCGACCAGTTCCTCCGGTGTGTACGGGATCATCTCGAACGCGAGTTCTTCTATCAAGGCCTCGCGGCCGATCGGGTCACCGATGATCGTGGTACGATCGTCCGCCCTGATGCCGACCAATTTTTCTGTAATGAACGTCGTATATTTACCGAGGGCATCGTCAACTGCTTTGTAAGGCGACTCGCACCACCAGGTGAAGGTGGGGTCGTAAGCATTGTAAAATGTGTACCAGCCCCGCAGTGTTCGTCGGAGCCCGTCGACCGTTCTGGCCGCTCTTCCCGCAACGGTTCGCTTGGGTTTGACTGCACCCGTTGCTTCAAATGACCGTTGAGTTTCCGCAATTCGTTTTGCAAGATCGTTCAAGAGGGCAGCCGACTTAGCCGGATCGGCAAACTCAAGTTTCCGACGCGTGTCCTCGAAATCGCTGATCGTCCTCGCAAACGGCATTAATGCCGCCATTTCCGCCAGTTGGGCATCAAACCGGTCAAGTTCGCGGAGCTCACGTTCAAGGTGATTTCTCAGCAGCACATAATCAACCTGCTCGTCATGATTCAGCTCCTCAAATTTGAGCCCGCTAAGAAACTGCTGCTTTTCCTGATACAACTGCTTGAACCGTGCACTTCTGTTGGGCGATGTCAGAGCCGTGTAGTAACGGTTAAGAATGCCGATGTCCGCATCCAGCTTTTCTATAACACCGCGAAGCCTCGACGGCGGCTCGTTCAAGGAAACCAGATCGTCCTTTTGCGCAGGAACCGATTGAACGGTCATACAGGCTAAAAGTGCGACGCAGACAAATCTACATGCGATCATTTTCATAATTTCTACGCTCACCAGTTTTCACACACCACTTTGTTTTCGACGCCGTTTGTTCTCGTACATCGCCTCATCCGCCTGTTTAACGATCTCGGCGATAGTCGTTGCATCCTCAAACCCGACCTTGACTATCCCGATACTCATGCCCAGATCATACGGCTTATTGTTTTCGGCGTTGTATGCCGCTAAATTCCGGTCGATGCGAGCCGGGACTTTCCGAGCAACCTCATCCATAGTATTTGGCAGCAAAGCGGCGAACTCGTCCCCACCAGGTCGTGCGATGATGTCAGCATCACGCAGGGTTTGGGTCAGTATCTCGCCGACCTTCTTGATCGCCGCCGACCCTTCCGGATGTCCGTATGTGTCATTGATGTGCTTCAGGCCGTCCATGTCGCCGACCATCAGCCACAAACTTCGCTCCGAATGTCGAGAGCGATAAAGTTTCAGTTGCTGTTCCGCATGAAGAAAGAACCCGCGGCGGTTGTACAATCCGGTCAATTCATCCGTCAGCGACAAATTCTCAAGCGCTTCGTTGGCCTGACGAAGCATTTCGGTAGTGCGCCGCAGCTCCAATCGCAGACTCAGCTGCCGGCCCAATGCTTCGAGCGCAGCAACCTGAGCATCGTTCAATTCCCGAGGCCGACGGTCTATCACACACAATGTGCCAAGGGTCATATCGTCATGCGTTCGCAGCGGCGTTCCAGCGTAGAAGCGAATACTTGGATCGGCCGTCACCAGCGGATTGTCGGAAAATCGATCGTCCGCCCTCGCGTCCGTTACGATCATCGTTTTTCGAGGTTCAAGGATCGCGTGCGCGCAGAATGCCTGGTCTCGTGGAGTTTCTTCATCATCCAACCCGATACGCGCTTTGAACCATTGTCGATCCTGATCGATCAGTGAGATCACAGCGATCGGCGTATTGCATATCTGCGAAGCGAGTAGGACGATATCGTCATATTCTCGCTCCGCGGGCGTATCAAGAATGTTAAAGCTCTCCAAAGCGGCGAGCCGCTCGCTCTCGTTGTCAGGTACTCTCGCAGCTGGCATAAAAGAATATTCTTGTCAGGAATAAAAAGACGTTGGCAGGATTATGAAATAAGCGACCTCGTATAATCAAATGACGCCTGGCAAATGACCGGATCGTGGCCTTGCAACCTAAATCAAAGGCCGTGAATCCTAAGGACGGAACCGAGGAAAAATTATAGATGAAACGACTAGGATTTCTTTTACTGGCTATTTTTGCATTCGAAGCATACAGCGTCTTAGCTCAGCCGCAGCGTTCTGTCAGCGTCATTCATGAGCTGCATAAGGTCACCTCAAACGTACTCAATGAAGAAAGGACCGTGCTCGTTCGTGTTCCAACAAATTACGCGAACACAGATACACGATATCCGGTTTTATACATGCTCGACGCCCATGCGCCGCAAAATGCGATGGCCGTGGGCATAGTAGAACAACAAGCGTGGAGCGGCCAGATACCGGAAATGATAATCGTCGGGATACAGAACACTAACCGCACCCGTGATCTGACGCCCACAAAAACCCAACGCGATGGAACCGGAGGCGGCGAAAAATTCCTGGATTTTCTTGAAAAGGAAGTGATCCCGCTGATCGAGCAAAATTATCGAACACAGCCGTATCGCGTGTTCGCGGGGCACAGTCTCGGCGGTCTGCTGGTGACACACACTCTTCTGACGCGACCGCAGTTGTTCAACGCATACATCGCCGCGAGCCCCGTGCTTCATTGGGACAATGATCTATTGATCAAGCGTGGGCAGACTGTCTTTTCGGAAAAACGAGATTGGAACCGCACATACTTCGCCGCTATCGGCGACGAACCTACTTATCAGAAAGGGTTTGATTCATTTCGAGAATTGGTCAAGAAGGCAAATCCGGGGAAATTCGCCTACGAGTTTCAGCAGTTCCAGACGGAAAATCACGGTTCAGTTGTCTTGCCGGCATATTACGCGGGTCTGCGAAAGGTGTTCGCGGGCTGGGTGCCGCCGGCTGCGGGCACCGTCGCAGACCTTGAAGCACATTATAAAAAGCTAACGGCCCGCTTTGGCTACAGCATTCCCGTTCCCGAAGACCTAATGAATCGTGCGGGTTATGAGCTGCTGAATGCGAATCGCGGAAGCGAGGCGATCGAGGCTTTCAAGAAGAACACCGTCAACTACCCGCGTTCGTCGAATACTTTTGACAGTCTCGGAGAAGCTTACGAAAAAACGGGCGACAAGAAAGCGGCACGCGAAAGCTACAAGAAAGCTCATGAACTGGCGGTCGCTCAAGGCGACGCACAGCGAGCGGCGATCTTTAAAACAAATCTGGATCGCGTTTCAAACTAGATCGGATCGCCGTAGATATCGGAAAGAAAACTCACGCCATCATCGATCACAAGGCCGAAATTCTCTGCAATCGTCTGTCCGATGTCTGAAAGCGATTGTCGTGTGCCCAGATCGACGCCCGGCTTTGCATGTTTGCCGTAAACCAGCAGCGGCACGTATTCGCGTGTATGGTCGCTTCCCTCTTTTGTCGGGTCGTTTCCATGATCGGCGGTCATTATAAGAAGATCGTCATCGCGTAAAGCATCGATGACCTCAGGCAGCCGCATGTCGAACCTTTCAATGGCCTTTGCATAACCTTCCGTATCACGCCGATGACCGTAGAGCATGTCGAAATCGACCAGATTGGAAAATATAAGCCCGCTGCTGTCAACATTTAGGGCGTTTATCGTCTGATCGATAGTTTGTTCGTTATTCTTGGCCTCAAGGTCTTTGGTGACGCCGATATTGTCATAGATCGACGCGATCTTTCCGATACAGACAACGTCGAGGCCGGCCGCTCGCAGCTTTGGAAGCAAATTCCCGTCCGGCGGCGGTACGGCATAATCATGGCGGTTTTCCGTTCGTTTGAAATCCGCCGCGTTATTTCCGAGAAAAGGCCTCGCTATCACACGGGCAACCTCGTCGTCGCCCTGCAGTATTTCACGAGCGATCTGACAGATCTCGTAAAGCCGGTCGATCGGCACAACTTCCTCGTGCGCCGCGATCTGAAAAACACTATCAGCCGATGTGTAAACTATCGGCTTGCCGGTACGAACGTGCTCTTCGCCTAACTCTTTGATAATTTCAGTCCCGCTCGCAGGGACATTGCCGAGAACGCCCGGAACATTCGCTTTCGCAACAAATTCGTCGATGATCCGTGGCGGAAAACCTTCCGGAAATTTCGGAAATCCCTGCTTTAGAATGATGCCCGCCATTTCCCAATGCCCCGTCGTAGTATCCTTCCCATCCGATTTCAGGGTGCACTTTCCGAATGAACCCGTAGGATGGTCGACAGGCGGCAGGCCTTTCAACTGAGTGATATTGCCAAGCCCCATAGCCCGCAAATTCGGGACGTTTACAAGACGCGATTCAAAAATATGCCCAAGCGTGTTCGCACCGGCGTCACCCCAATCCGCGGCATCCGGCATTTCGCCGATCCCGGCGGAATCCAGGACCATAAGGCAAATTCTATTGACTCTTTTCATACAAATTACTGTGCACTCGGGGCGGTGTAGCCCTCACGTGCCCTTACGACCGTACCCGCCGGAAGCCCTTTTGTTTCCACGGTGATCTTTCGGTAAGTCCCGTCTTTTTTCTCATTGCTCGGGTAATACCCGAGCGTGTATTTTGTGCCGATCTCATCCGAAACGCTCTTGAACGCATTTCTTGCTTCACTTAGATCCCCAACCTGAAAGACCTTTCCGCCGGAGCTTTTTGCGAGTTCGTTCATCTCCTCGTCCGCGATGTCGTAGAGCCGCTTGCTGATGGCAAGCCTTTCGAAATCACCCAGTTGACAGAAGTTAATGGCTTTTTCCATCTTCTTCCCCTTTGAATTGATCGTCTGATAGTAACGGCGGATCTGGGCTGAGGAGAATCGGATCGCACTTTGACAGTCACCTAGGAGAGCTTCCTCAAAAAACTCCTGAGTGTCGACTTGAATAAAGAACGAAACGACACCAACCTGTCCTAGTCCGTCCTTGACCGTCTTAAAATCGCCGGCACTGCTCGAATCGACGCCGTCTGTTAGGGCAACCAGCGCCCGCCGGCCCCGAAACTCATCGGCCGGACGCTGCGAAAAGACCTTCTCGGCAACCTGGAGCAGCGAATCGTAATAGGGAGTACCATTGCTGGTCTTAACGTTTTCCAGGGCAAGATTCAACTTTGTACGATCGCCGGTCAACGGTGTCAAAAGTTCGCTCACGGCGAACGCCTGATTATTTTTTCGCTCGGTTTTGAACGCGATCACCGCCACGCGGTCGCCCGGACGAAGTGAAGCGATAAAGTCGCGGGCCGCCCTCTGGATCAAAAGAAGATCGTTGCGCGCGGAACCTGAAGTATCGAGGACCAACGCAACTTCGAATGGAGCGGTCGTTGCAGCAAAATCGACGATCTCTTGCTTCTTCCCGTCTTCATAGACAACAAAATTAGTGGCTTTCAGCCCCTTGAGCGGAACACCATTACCGTTAACGACCGCCAGCGGAACGTCAACGAGTTGCGTATCGACCTTAATGACCTCGTCGTCGGCTTTCTTGTCCTGTGCAAACGCCGAGACCGCGATACAAAAGCTAAACAACAGCAGCGTAACAATTTCTCTCAACCGCATTAAGTCTCAACCTCACTTCCTTTTCACGATTGTAACAAAATTTTGTTGCCCTTCTGGCGCCAAAACCCGTTTTTGGTGTCGCTTTTAGCCCGAATTGTGATATCCTCATCCAAAGTTATCTTTTCTTAAAAGTTAGCCTGGCGTCCAGCATTTTGAAACATTGGTCACTGACAGTGCGAAGTTTGCACGCCATACCTTGAAACTTTGATCTATGGGGATTTGGATTATGAGGAAACACACCTTCCTAAGCATTTTTCTCTTGGCTGCCGTCGTATGTACTTCGGCGTGGCTGACAACTACCACAAACTCGCAGGAACTCAAGTTCGAGTCTGCGAAAATGGATGCACCCGAACTGTCGACGACAATCGTTATCAGCCAAGCCTATGGTGGCGGTGGCGGATCAACAGGAACATATCTGAACGACTACGTTGAACTGAAGAATATTTCGAACTCTGCACGATCCCTTGATGGTCTATCGTTGATGTATGGTTCGGCGACTGGGCAGTTCGGAAGTGTAGGAACAAATGTTTTTGCTCTTCCAAATGTAACACTGAATCCAGGCCAGTATTTTCTGGTTCAACTCAGTGCTGCGGGCACCGCTGGTGCGGCTTTGCCCGTTACGCCGGATGCGGCTACCACGAACTTAACGATGTCAGGTGCGAGCGGAAAAGTGGCACTCGTAACGGCCGCTTTCACGGCCAATAGTTGCGGGGCAACGGCGACGCCATGCACACTACCGAACGCAAATATTATTGATGTCGTTTCCTACGGAGCCGCAAATAATGCTGAGGGTGATGCCCCAACTAATGCAGGGGCGGCGTTGACTTCGGTACAAGGAAACGTCCGCAAGACAGCTGGATGTACGGAAACCGATAACAACAATGCCGATTTTGATGTTGTAACTGCCCCAGTTCCTCGCAATACCGCGACGGCCCCGGCCGTTTGTGGCGGCGCCGGTCCTAGCCCTACTCCGACCCCAAGTCCTTCGCCCTCACCATCTCCAACTGTCGACCCGTCCGCCCTTCCTAAGCGTCTCTTTACCACTCGCTTGAGCGGTGCACAGGAAGTTCCGGCGGTTACGACGAATGGTCGCGGATTTGGCCGCGTGGTGCTTAATGCGGCAGAGACCGAGATCACTGCGTCCTTTTATTGGGAAGGCCTCAGCAGCGGAACGATCTCAGGGCACATCCATGGCCCCGCCGCAGTGGGAGTAAATGCTCCAGTCCTCTTCAACATGAATCCGACCACTGGCGTGACCAGCGGTTCGACGATCGACCGGACCTTTACGGTAACGCCTGCTCAGGTAGCAGACCTTCGAGCGGGACTTTGGTATTTCAACATCCACACGACAAACAACACCGGCGGTGAGATCCGCGGGCAGCTTCGCTCGAACACTAATGACGCTCCGCTCGATTTCAACGGCGACGGCAAGACCGACTTTGGTGTTGTCCGCTCTACGCCTGCGGTCGGCGGGACACAGGCTCGTTGGTACAACCTGATCAATGAAACAAATGGTGCTGAGAATCAGGTCGATTTCGGTGTCACGTCTGATTCGATCACTCCGGGTGATTTCGACGGCGACGGTAAAGATGATATTGCTGTTTGGCGTTCCGCGACTGACAACTCGTTCTTTATCATCCTACAAAGTTCGACCAACACCGTCCGTTATGTTCGATTCGGTATACCGAACGACGATCCGTTCCTCATCGCTGACTACGACGGAGATGGTATCGATGATCCGGCGATCTTCCGTAAGGGAGCAACCGACGGAGCACAGAGCCAATTCTGGTGGTTCGGCAGCTATGGTATCACCAAGGGCGTTCAGGTTGTAGTGAACTGGGGTGTTGGTGCCGATACGGCCGCACCTGGCGACTACAACGGCGACGGTAAGGCAGATTTCCTCGTCAACCGCACGGTTGGCACCCGAGCAGTAATGTTTATCCACTACGGAACTGGCGGATTTGATGCGACGAGCCCGAACGATACGCAGACACGTTTTGGCCTGACCTCGGATCTCATTGTTCCGGGCGACTATGACGGCGATGGCAAGACCGACATTGCAGTAAGCCGTGCCGAGGGAGCCGCTCTTGCTTGGTACTTCCTGCCGAGTGCGGGTGGAGCCATACAGCGTCTGGCTTGGGGACGTTCCTCTGGCGACTCTGAGGTCCAGGGTGACTACGACGGTGACGGCAAGACAGACTACGCGGTCTGGAGAAGCTCGGCGGGCAACCCGGGCGTCTTCTTCATCCTTCGGTCAAGCAATCAGACGGTACAGTACCAAAACTGGGGACTCTTCGGCGATGCGCCGACCGCCCAGGATTCTCACTGATACTTGTTCCATAGAAACAAAAAGGCCGACCGGACATTTCCGGTCGGCCTTTCACATTATCTATGTATCGTCATAGATGTGCGCCAAATGAAAAAGCCGACATA
Organism: uncultured Chloracidobacterium sp.; assembly: GCA_964410495.1. GTDB lineage: Bacteria > Acidobacteriota > Blastocatellia > Pyrinomonadales > Pyrinomonadaceae > OLB17. Next base: position 17,025 of record CAYPGP010000025.1, on the reverse strand, counting down.
TGCCGGCTTTTTCTATACTTCCAAGGGCTTGAGCTTAAACGTATTTGTCGATAACCCGAGTTATAGCCTCACGCGTCACCGCCCCAACGATCCGTTCCTGCTCCTGCCCACCCTTGAATAAGATCAAGGTCGGAATGCCACGGATGCCGTACTGCTGAGGTACGTTCATGTTCTCATCAACGTTCATTTTGAAAACGCCTGCTTTGCCCTGATATTCTTCGGCAACGGCTTCCACCGTCGGGGCGATCATGCGGCAGGGACCGCACCATTCGGCCCAAAAATCTACCAGGACCGGCTTGTCCGATCCCAAAACATCTGTCTCAAAATTTGAATCTGTTATTTCACCAGCAAAATGTGCCATTATCGTCTCCTTAAGATAACCAAATTATATCGCAGCCCATATTTATAAAGCGAATCAAACGAGCCCGCGAAGCCGAGGCGGCCGTTCCCGGCATTTCGGCCGTTTTCATTACGCTAGCTTCGCGTCAAGATTTATCTTGACCGCAGCGAGAGCCTTGGAAATAACACAGCTACCCTTCACCGTCTCTGCGATCTTCTGAAATTCTGCAGCATCGAGCCCCGGCACAACCGCAGTCACGCTAAGGTCAATGCTCCTGATCGCAAATCCCGTCTCGTCCTTGCCAAAGTGTACGTTCGTTTCAGTATCGATGCTCGTCGGCGGCGTACCGCCTTTCTCAAGCGTCGCGTTTAACGCCATTGCATAGCACCCGGCGAGGGATGCTCCGAGCAACTCTTCGGGATTCGTCCCCGGTTCCTCACCCATTCGCGTCCCGAAGGAAAACTTCCCTTCGAATAAACCGCTGCCAAGGGCGATCTTCCCCTCACCTTCCTGCAAACTCCCTTTCCAAGATGCCTTTGCCTTTCTTTCCGCCATGATCTATCTCCTTTATGTTGTCTACTATTTTGCCTGGGCCACTTCTTCCTCGGGAAAATCCGCATTTTCCGAGATCGCCGCGAACTTCTCCGTCTCCGCGCTCAAACTTTCGATCTTAGCCCTCGCCCCACGAAGAGCGGCCTTGCCCAGCAAAAGGCTAAACGGCGGATCGTCTGACTCTACTGCCTCTATGATCGTCCGAGCCGCCCGAACGGGATCGCCGGGCTGCTTCCCGCTCAAGCCGCGGATCATATCCTGGTTCGCCCCGGCTGTTTCTGCGTAATCGGCTATTTTCACACTCGCATCCGTAGCCGACCGCCCGGCCCAATCTGTTCGAAAGCCTGACGGCTGGACCAGAATAACGCGGATACCTAGCGGTGCCAATTCCTTTTTCAACGCCTCCGAAATGCCGTTAACGGCGAACTTCGTGGCATTGTAAAAACCGACGCCCGGATTACCCACAACGCCGCCGATGGATGAAATATTGACGATCGCCCCGCTTCTACGCTGTCGCATTCCCGGCAGAACCGCTTGGGTCATTGCCGTGAGGCCCCAGAAATTTGTTTCGAACATCGCCCGGACTTCCGCCTCGTCACTTTCTTCGACCGCTCCAAAATATCCAAAACCGGCGTTGTTGACCAGGACGTCAATGCCCCCGAAATGAGCCTCGGCCGCGGCAACGGCATCTGCGACCTGCTGTTTATTTGTGACATCCAGCGAAATTGCGAGGGCATTTGCCGAATTTATCTGGACGAGATCCTCGACCTTGCCTGCATCGCGGGCGGTCACCGCAACGCGGTAACCACCTTCGAGCAGCTGCTTTGCGAGTTCTCGCCCAAAACCGGTAGAACATCCCGTAATAAACCAAACCTGTTTGTCGCTCATATTAACCCCTTAAGCCGATGCCCCTCGATCCAGAAACGGATAGTCTGTATATCCCTTCTCGCCCGGCGTGTAGAATGTCGACTCATCCGGCACATTCAACGGAGCATCCTGTCGGAACCGTTCCGGCAGATCGGGATTCGCAAGAAACAGCTTGCCAAAAACGATCGCGTCAGCGCCGCCTTCCGCCAAAACTCTCTCTGCCCGCTCTTTATCAAACCCGACACCCGCGAAATAAATTCCATTGTAAAGCGGACGCAGAACCGGATGCCAATCGCGGACCTGATCAAACGTGCCGATGTGCAGATAGGCGAGTTCGTGATCGTTCAGTTTACCGACGATATACTTGTACAATTCCTCGGCATCGTCTTCTTTTATGTCGTTGAATTCGCCTCCGGGCGAAAGCCGCAATCCGGTTCGCTCGCTTCCGATCGCTGCTGTCACAGCTTCTACTATTTCAAACAGAAATCTGCTGCGATTCTCGATCGATCCGCCGTATTCGTCGGTGCGAAGGTTAACATTCGTCGAAAGAAACTGCTGGATAAGATATCCGTTCGCTCCGTGGATCTCGACCCCGTCAAATCCTGCATCGATGGCATTTTTTGCCGATCTGGCATAATCCTGAACGATACTCTTGATCTCATCAACAGTAAGTTCACGTGGAACGACGAAATCCTTCATGCCTGCGTCGGTGTAGTTCTGTCCAGCCGCTTTCACTGCGGATGGAGCCTCCGGCGTTGCGTTGTTTGGCAGAAAGTCAGGCAAAGCGATTCGCCCGGTGTGAAAGATCTGCATGAAGATCTTGCCGCCCTTTTCGTGTACCCGCGTGGTAACTTTTTTCCACGACTCGATCTGTTCCGGTGAATATGCGCCGGGCGTTCTTACGTATCCCTTCGCCATCGGCGAAACGTTGGTCGCCTCTGTGATCAGCAATCCGCCCGAAGCCCTCTGCGAGTAATACTCGGTTACAAAGTCCGGCTGTACGCCTTCATCGTTCGCCCGGCTCCGAGTCAGTGGGGCCATGATAATTCTATTCTTTAACTCAATATTTCCAATCTTCAGTCCGTCAAATAATGTCGCCATTCTTTTCTCCTTATAACCCTTGTAAAAAATTAACTTATCTTCACCACGATCTTTCCAAAATGCGAGCCGCTTTCCATATAGTGCAATGCTTCGCGGGCGTCTTCGAAAGCGAATACGCGGTCGACAAGAGGTTTTAGTTGATTTACCTCGACCGCACGGCAAAGATCTTCGAGCATCTTTCGCGAACCAACAAAGATACCCTGCAGCCGGATCGCCTTCATAAAAATGCTGATCGGGTTAAAGCCCGCTGGGCCGGACAACGCCCCGATCATCGCCACGTGGCCTCCGAGCCGGACCGACGTAATCGAACGCCCAAGCGTATCGCCGCCGCCGACCTCGACCACGTGGTCTACACCTCGCTTGTCGGTCAGCTCCAACACCGCCGCGTCCCAATCTTCGCGGCTGCGGTAATTGATCGTCTCATCCGCTCCAAGTTCGCGTAGCTTTTCGATCTTTGACTCGCTCCCCGACGTCGCGATGACTTTTGCTCCAAAGAGCTTTGCAAGCTGGATCGCGAATATCGAAACGCCTCCGGTTCCAAGCGTCAAAACCGTTTCCCCCGGCTTCACGTTGCCGGAAACCGCGAGAGCATTCCACGCCGTCAATCCCGCGCAGGGCAGCGTCGACGCTTCCTCGTAAGAAAGATGCTCGGGAATACGAACGACAGATTCCTCACTGAACGTCCCGAACTCCCGAAGCACGCCGTCCCATTGCGACCCAGCTCCAAGTGACGTACGACGTTTTTCCTCGCTCGTCTCGCCCTCAAACCATCGCTGGGCAAAGATGGGCATCACCCGGTCGCCGATCTTCCATTTCGAAACTCCGTCACCGGTCGCAACGACTTCGCCCGCCCCGTCGGACAACGGAACCGCAGGAACCTTCATTCGAGGGTTATATGTCCCGGTAACGACCATGAAGTCACGATAGTTAAGCGATGCCGCACGGAACCGGACGAGTACCTCGCCCGGCCCGGCTTCCGGCATTTCCCTGTCTTCGAGAGCGAGGTTATCGATCCCGAACTCATTTATCACCCAAGCTTTCATTTATTTCTTTGCCGCTTTGATATCAAGCCTGATAACGACGTCGTCACGGATCAAGTCGTCAGCCTTTCCGGCGTAAACGATGCCAAAATCCTTACGATTGATCGAAAACTCCGACTTAACATCAGCCGTTCCATTTGCAACCTTGATCGTCGCCGGGAAGGTGATCGATTTTTTCACACCCCGCATCTCGAGGTCGCCGGTGACGGTGAACGTGTCAGCCTTGCCCGCTTCCGGAGCGATCTTCGTGGACGCGAACGATGCCTTCGGGTACTTTTCAACCTCGAAGAAGTCGCCCGTCTGCAGATGTTTCGTCAGCCCGTCGGCGTCGCTAAATACCGACTTCATATCAACTTCAAAGATAACCTTGCTTGTCTCAGCCTTGTCGCCGACTAGGTCGATCGCTCCCTTGAATTCCTTAAATCCGCCATCGTGCTTGCCGGTTACCTTTGAGCCGGTGAATTCGATCTTGGAAGTTGCCGGGCCGAAAGTCAGCTTAGTTCCCGTAGCCTTAAAGCCCGCAAAAACGTCGGTCGCTGCCGGTGCCGGTGCGGTCGCCGCATTAGCCGGTGAATTCGCGGCCGCGTTCGATGACGGGGCGGTCGTTGCCTTTGGCTTGTTCGCCGCCGGATCGGCACACGATGCCGCAAATACCGCGGCCGAAAGAATTGCTAAAGTTAATGTCTTCATGATGGTCATATCTCCTCAATGATGGTATTTCTCGTGATGTTTTTTCTCTTTCCGTAACTTAGTTTCCGTAAAGATCAAACGTTCTATCTAGATGTTGGTATCGACTTCATTATACCAACGTCGAAATTGCTGCCTTATTTGCTAACTCAACTTTTCTCGCATCAAAGGCCCATAAACCTCGCGATCAGCTTGAATATATCCAGAGCCCTCGGCGTCCAGTTAACTAAAAATGTGGTCATTTTTCCCTCCGTGTAATTTACACATTTGTAACAATTACTGATACAGTTGATGTCAAAAAAATTTACGCTCGTGCGACCGAAACCATATCGATCACCGTCGCTAACGAATACTGCCCAAGTTTTTCGCCCACGCTTTTCTCGATCTCTTTCTGCAGGTTACAAAGAACCGATTCGATTCCGCGCCCAACCGGGCAGTCCATATTTGGCCCCTTGGCGTGAAGAGCAAAAACCTCCCCGCATGAGACAGCCTTATAGATCGAACATAACGAGATGTCCTCGGGCCGCCGTGCCAGTCGCGTTCCGCCAAAAGCGCCTGTCTGAGAAGAGACGAGTCCGGCGGCATTAAGTTGACTCAAAATACGGCGGATCACCACCGGATTCGTATTCACGCTCGCAGCGATGCAGTCCGACTTAACATTCTCGTCACCCGCCTTCGCGAGCATCGTCAGAATGTGAACTGCCATCGAAAATTGACTATTCGCAGCCATAACTGTAACCAGTATAGTTACAGATAGTGATGATGTCAAGAGATAGTGACCGTAGCCCGCAAAACGTCCCAGAAAAAGCGCAAAAAAAAGAGGAACGCAAGTTCCTCTTTTGGTTCATGTCGTGATGTCGGGTAGTAACTAATTAGTCGCCGGTATCTTGATCTCTCTTCCGGCACCGAGCACCGAATTGGTTAGCAGACCGTTGAATTTAGCAACTTCGGTCGGGTTAGCGTTGTTGCGTTCGGCGATCTTTTGAACCGTATCACCGGCTTTCGCTTTCACTATCTTAACTCCGGCCGCATTGTTCGCTGCGGCTGAATTTGTCGGACGCGAGTAGCTGGTTGCCTGAACGTTATTGCCATTGATCGGAACCACGACCTTTCCACGCGGAGCCGGCATTCCTGGGTTCGCTGCCATCAGGTCGGCGACGCTGATGCCCGTGCGATTGGCCAGATTCTGCCACGTTTCACCTGTCGAAGAGTTTGCAAGGTTGGTGTTGTTGATCTTCGTCGCCGGAATGCGGCGGAAAACTGCAACAACCTCATTCGCCTTGCCCGCCGGTACATTGATTATGTACGGTGTCGGCGGCGTGCTGTTGGTGCGAAGATGTGGATTAAGGTAACGAAGATACTGTACCGTCGTGTCCGACGCCTGAGCAAGCAGAGCCAGATTCGTCGAAGCCGGGACTCGTACACGGTCATACGTCAGCGGAGCCGCAGGACGAATATGACCGAATCCATACTGGCCAGGATTGTTAGCGATCAGGATCGTCGCAAGAATATTCGGAACATAGTTGCGCGTTTCCTGCGGAAGGTACGGATATGCCGCCCAGAAATTCGCCACACCCGCACGACGGATGGCCTTGTCGACATTACCTTCGCCGCAGTTATAAGCCGCGATGCCGAGTTCCCAATTTCCGTAACGGTTGTACAAAAACTTGAGATACCGGGCTGAAGCACGCGTTGCTTCTTCAAAGCTGTTGCGCTCATCAACCCAGGCATTTCGCTGCAGACCGTAACGAGAGCCCGTACCGGGAATGAACTGCCAAAGCCCAGAGGCGGCAGCCCATGAGAGTGCCTGCGGCTTCCACGCGCTCTCGACCTGGCCGAGCCACGCGACGTTCTCCGGAATTCCCTCTTCCTTAAAGATCCTGCGAGCCATTCGCATGAACATACCCGAGCGGTAGAGACCAGTTTCCATCGTGGTACGACCGCGTCCGCGGTAGTAGTTGATGTACTGCTGGATCATCGGGTGGACCTGGAATTGAAATCCGAGGGATTTATTTGCGACCGCGTATTGAATGTATTGATACTGCGCCTGGGCGATCGGGTTTGTATCGACCTGCTGTTCTTCTTCGGTCAACTGGATACGGGCCAACTCGTCGCCGATGGCGGGGACAAATTCCTGCGAATTGAAACCGACCTGCGCCTGGTCAGGAACAACCGGCCCCATCGTGGTGCCAGCCGTGGCAACGTTGTTTCCGGCCGCCGGAGCAACCGTTTTGATCAGTGAATTACGTGCAAGCGTCGCGATCTTATCAGCGAATGAGGGCTCAATGTCCCAACCGCAAGTTCCTGAAAGGTTTCGAACCTGAGGAAGCTGCGTCTCGACTGGAAATTCGATTCGATAGATCGTTTCGACAAGCTGGTTATAGCAGTTCTGGAGCTTCGGCTCACGTTGGATGTTGAGAGTCGAGTACAGAAAAACCTCGACCGATTTGTTGAATCTTTCAGCAGCGGTCGAGAGCTTCTTGTCCTCGTAAGCGAGCAACCCTTCCTTGAACGAAGTTCCGGCCCTAAAAAGCACGTCTTTGACGGCTTCCTGTGCCAGAACGGCATCGCGGGTGACGGTATCGTTGCTTGATCGCGTGCTGGTCGTCTGTCCAAACGTAACGACTCCAGCCGCCAGAAGTAGAAGAATAGCGGAATTTACGGTCTTAATAATGCTTGATCTCATCAATACTCGAATGAAATAGGTTTCCTTTTCGGCTGCCTGAAACAGTTAAACGGTTTATCCGTCAATTTTTATAACGCGGCCCGATGATAAAAGTTCCTTATAGGACGGTATTTTATCGCCCTAGAATAACAAACACTGCATTTTATCACGCATTCACTTTTTGCGGAAGCCCCTGTTAGCAAGGCGTTTCTACCTAAGTGCGTGTTTTCCGTCTTGCCTATGCAGTTAACTTTCAATTCCCCGCCGCTTTCGAGGCCTTTACCTTGCCCGTCGTCCGGCTTTCACGCAGGGCAACATCAAAAACCTGCCGTACGTTTTCCACAAATATAAATGTCAAATCGTCCCGAACTTCCTGCGGAAGATCCTCAAGATCGCGCTCGTTGGGCGCCGGGAGGATCACAGTGCGGATCTTTGCCCGACGTGCCGCAAGCAGTTTTTCTTTGACGCCTCCGACCGGCAGCACGTTGCCGCGCAAAGTGATCTCGCCTGTCATCGCCACGTCTTTACGAACCGGACGCTGCGAAAGCACCGAAACTAAAGCGGTCGCCATGGTTATGCCCGCGCTCGGGCCGTCCTTTGGGATAGCACCTTCAGGAAGGTGGATGTGAATATCAAAATTCTCGAGCACCGTTTCATCTATGCCGAGTTCCTTCGCCCGCGCTTTCGCATACGAAAAAGCCGCTTGTGCAGACTCCTGCATCACGTCACCCAATTGGCCGGTAAGCTGCAGCTTGCCCTTCCCCTTAGTTTTCAGAGCTTCGATAAACAGAATATCCCCGCCGACGGCCGTCCACGCGAGCCCCGTGACGGTACCGATCTCATCCTTCTTCAAAGCACCTTCATTGAATATGCGCGAAACGCGGAGGTATTCCTTCACATTCTCGGCAGCGATCTTCGCTGGTTTGAAATCGTTCTCGAACTCCGCCTTTCGCCGGGCGACTTTGCGGCAGATCTTCCCGATCTCGCGTTCGAGCTGCCGCAATCCGGCTTCCTGCGTGTACTCCGAAATGATCTTGACGATCGCCTTCCGGTCGAACTTTATATCATCTTTTTCGAGCCCGTTCTCGTCGATCTGTTTTGGGATCAGGTGCCGTTTGGCGATCTCGACCTTTTCGTCCTCGGTGTAACCCGACAGCGAAATGATCTCCATGCGGTCGCGGAGCGCGGGCTGGACAGTATCGAGCACGTTCGCGGTCGTCATGAACATCACGTTCGAGAGATCGAACGTTATCCCTAGATAATTGTCGCGAAATGTCGCGTTCTGCTCCGGATCGAGCACCTCGAGCAAAGCCGAACTCGGGTCACCGCGGAAATCGGCTCCGACCTTGTCGATCTCGTCGAGCATGATCAGCGGATTATTGGTCTCGGCATGCTGAATTCCTTGAATGATCCGGCCCGGCATCGCTCCGACATAAGTACGCCGATGCCCGCGAATTTCCGCCTCGTCATGCAATCCGCCGAGCGACAATCGAACAAATTTGCGATTCAAAGCGCGAGCGACCGAGCGGCCCAGCGAAGTTTTCCCGACGCCCGGAGGGCCGACGAGGCATAAGATCGACCCCTTCGGCTTCTCGCGCAGTTTTCTAACCGCCAGGGCTTCAACAATGCGTTCTTTCACGCGTTCCAAGCCATAATGATCTTCGTTCAGGATACGCTCGGCCTTCTTTAGATTGAGATTGTCCTTCGATGATTTCGACCACGGAAGATCGACCATGATGTCGAGCCAGTTACGAAGCGTCGCCGTTTCAGCCGTGTCGGGATGCATGCGCTCAAGCTTTTTGAGCTGTCGAAGAGCTTCTTCCTGAGCATTTTCCGGCATTTTGGCTTTCAGGATCTTGTCGCGATACTGCTCTATCTCTTCGTAAAGCTCATTTCCCTCGCCCAGCTCCGCCTGGATCGCCTTGAGTTGCTGCCGAAGAAAATATTCACGCTGCGAGCGATCTATCTCGCCGCGGGCCTGCGTATTGATCTCCTGCTGAACCGTGAGTACATCGATCTCCTTGCTCAGCAGATCGTTTACACGACGAAGCCGAGGCGTCGGATCCTCGATGTCGAGTACGCTTTGTCCGTCTTCGACCCGCAGTTCCAAATTCGACGCAGCGAGATCAGCGAGACGGCCGGCATCATCAAGATTCGCGATAATAGCAAGGACTTCTGGCGAGATATTCTTGCCAAGCGAGGCAGCCCGTTCCATCGAACCGCGAACGTTTCGGACCAAAGCCTCGACTTCGAGCGAGTTCTCCGGTGCAAGCGGTTCGACAATGGGCGTCACGTTCGCTCGCACATAGTCGCCTTTTCCGGTAACGGAATCAACACGGCACCGCGACAGCCCCTGGATCAAAATACGGATACGCCCATCGGGAAGCTTCAGCATCCGCATGATGATCGCGACCGTACCAACGGTGTAAAGGTCTTCCTGCTCGGGGTCTTCCTTGTTAACGTCCTTCTGCGAAACGAGAAGGATCATGCGATCCTGGCTCAACGCCTGCTCGACGGCGCGGATCGACCGATCCCGCGAGACAAAAAGCGGCACGATCATGAACGGATAAATAACGATATCGCGAAGCGGCAGGACGGGGAGTTCGGCCGGTATCTGCATCATCGGCTCAATAGCCTCGCCCTCGGGCAGCACGACCGGGAATTCTTCAATTTCAACCATAACCCTTTATGTTAGGCAAACGCGGCCCAAAGGGCAATAAGGGATAGGTCTAACGGGAAACGAATAAGGCCGTCGGGTTGCGACGGCCTTGTAACTTTACCTTAAAGCCAGGTTACTGGCCTATCGCACGAAACGTATAGAAATATTGGCCAAACGCGACCGCGCCAAATTGAGACACCCTAATGCCAAACTTTAACGTGGTGTCCTTCTTATAAAAGTTGTCGATAACGCTGTCAGGCAATCCGACATCACGCCAAAATGCACGTGAGATGCCTCGCCCATTAACGGACGCGTAACTGTCAACCTCTTGCTCAAACGACCCGGCAGTGAAGATCCGCGAACGGAACTTTGTACCTGGCAATCCCGTTTCGAAGACACCGTTCATTGGAGTGTTTGTGTTAGGGTTGATCGCCAATGGACTATTTAGAGCCTCATTTTCGATCGTCACGACCAGGCTGTAGCTCATTATACCTTGCCCTCCAAGTGTATTGCCTGGGCCAAATGAGTTATCGAAAACGACCGAGTTGTTCATCATCAGGTAGATAACATTCTTGACGGCTTTACCCGGAATAGTTATCTGCCACGCCGGGTCAGTGAAAACGGTCGAAGGTATATTCTGGTTCAGCGCCTTTGGAAGACACTTGTCATCAGGCGCCAGATTCGGCGGAACATCGGGAGTTGAACAGGTCGGTGCTATAAAAACCGTTCCAGCGTATAGGCTGCCCAGAAACTTAACTTCTTTTCCAAAAGAATCGGTATCGTTGAAATCCGCAGGAACGGGTACACTCAACTGTTCACCAGATGCTGCTCGTCGCTTTGCATCCCTTATCTCTTTTTGGATCATAGCCTTGGCCTCCGCCGACGCCCTCAGGACGTCAGCGTTCTTATCCTGGGCGCTGACGCCCGCAAAACAGAGCAGACCTGTCCAAATTATCGCGATCGCTTTTCTCACTTGATTTTCCTCCCTTGTGTTTTTCCCAATAACGATGTAAGGCCGCCAGCGTATTGGGAAGCTAGCGGCACAAGCCAATCTCAATATGAAATTAAGCTGTAACTGCAATTTTACCAGAGAGAAAAATAGACCGGCAAGAAGTTTGTTTTGAGCGCACCGCTCATCATTTCTTCTTCTTTTTCTTCAATTCAGCGGCCGCGGGTCTCGATCCGACGAGTTGCTTTAGTTCACTCATGAACTCCGAAACATCCGCAAACTCGAGATAAACGGAAGCGAAGCGAACGTATGCAACTTTGTCGAGAGCTTTCAGGCGTCGCATGATGATCTTTCCAACCTCGCTGGTCGCTAGCTCGCGGTCGAGAGAATCCTGGACGTCTTTTTCGACCTCATCGACTATTTCTTCAAGCTGGCCGGTCGAGATAGGGCGTTTTTCGCAGGCGCGAAAGAGGCCGGCGAGAACCTTGTTTCTATCAAAGGTCTCGCGTTTGCCATCTTTCTTGACGACCATGTACGGGATCTCGTCGATTCGTTCGTAGGACGTGAACCGGCGGCCGCATCCGAGACATTCGCGGCGGCGGCGGATCGAATCACCGTCCTTCGACTCGCGGGAATCGACGACCTTGTCCTCAATATGTGAGCAGAAAGGGCAACGCATAGGCAGTTGTCAGTGGTCAGTTGCCAGTGATCAGTAGTTGACGGATGATGGTCGGCCTTTATCTGACCACCGATCACTGACCACTGCCCACTGGTTCAAAATCCGGCGAATCGGATTTGATCTCTTTTTCGGCGTTTTCGCTGGATAACAGACTTCGAAACCGTTCAATACTTATATCACCATGCAGGAAATAATATAAACCGAAAAACAATGCGGGCACGAAATAGATCAGATGCATGACGATGGCGATCGCCGCCGCACCTTCCCTATCGATACCTAGCAAAGTAAGGCTCCGGGCAGTTGCAAGGTGAAACGCACCCGCTGCGCCTCCCGGTGTCGGGATCAGCGAGCCCAGCGTCGCCACGCCCATCGTGAAAGTCGAGTCGACGAACCGCATGTCAAACCCGAACGCGAGGATGATCAGCCACGTTGGTATCGCGATCGATACCCAAAGGATAAGCGTCCAGAAACTTGCGAGAAATATCTCCTTCGGGCTGCGGAAGATATTGAGCGCCGCAGCAAGCTGTCGCATCAGGCTTAAGATCATGTCGCGGATCCGGCCCGGAATAAATTTCTGGTCCGTAAGCCGAGCCATCCACCCGATGAAAACTTCGGAGTACCAATGATAAACAAGGAGTCCTATCACGCCGACCACAACGCAGCCGAGCAGAAAGTTCCCCGCCCACTGTATTGAGACCATCTCTTCTTCATGGCCCGGCGGAACGCGGAACCAGATGAGGCTGATCGAAAAGAACGTAATGAGCGATGCAAGATCGAAGACGCGTTCGACAAAAATGGTCGCCAGAGCCGCGCTCGGCCGCACCCGACGATCGCGCATCGGCAGCCACATCGGCCTTACGATCTCGCCCGCACGGCCGACGATCAAAACGGCCGCAAATCCCACGGTAGTAGTAGCAAATAGCTCACGCAGGCTCGTATCAGTGATCGGGGCAAGCAGCACTTTCCACCGCACGGCACGGATAAAGTATCCGAAGCAAATGCCTATAAATGCCAAGCCGAGATAGTACGGGTTCGCCTTTCGCAAACTCGCACTGACTTCCTGCCAATCCAGATTCCGTCCGAATAACCACAGAATAAAGATCGCGAAGACGAAGAGCAGTATGAACTTTATGTACTTTCGCAAATGCGTATCACGCCGGATAACGGCTCTCTAGAATTAAGCCGAAGCCGACGCCGCGTACGGCGGCAGAGTAACTCGCGCCGATTTCTCCTTTTTCAGCCCAAGAGCCCAATCAGCCTGCATCAGCGTGTGAATATCGCGTGTTCCTTCGTAAATGACCGCCGCTTTACAATTTCTGAGGTAACGCTCGACCGGGTAATCGTTCGTATAGCCGTTCGCCCCGTGGACCTCGATCGCCATCGATGCGGCATGTTCGCTGCGGGTCGTCGCCTGCCATTTGGCCATACTCGCGGCCTTCGCGGAAGGCTTGCCCTCGTTCTTGAGATACCCGCATTTCAGCCACAGCAGGTGCGACATTTCGTAGTCGGCCTCCATCGTCGCGATCTTCTGTTTTACGAGCTGGAAATTAGCGATCGGCTGGCCTTGAACTTCGCGAGTATTTGCGTAAGCGACCGACGCATCGCGACAAGCACGAATAACTCCCGTCGCACCGCTTGCGACCGTGTAACGCCCGTTCTCGAGTGAGAACATCGCGATTTTGAAGCCCTCGCCTTCTTTTCCGAGCATGTTCGCAGCCGGGACACGAACATCCTGAAGCGAGAAATAACCCGTATTTCCAGCCTTGATGCCAAGCTTGCCGTGCAAAGTTCCGCTCGAAAATCCGGGCATCGTCCGCTCAACGATAAAGCACGAAATACCACTGTGGTCACGATTCTTCTGCTTTTCCTGATCGGTCCAGCAGAAAAACAAGAAATGATCCGCAACATCGCCCAGCGAGATCCACATTTTCTCGCCGTTCAATATCCAGTCGTCCCCGTCACGACGAGCATACGAACGCATACCGATAACGTCGCTTCCAGCGTTCGGCTCAGTCAGGCCAAAGGTTGCGAGCTTTTCGCCCTTTGCCTGCGGAACGAGATATTTCTGTTTCTGCTCCTCGGTTCCCCACGAATAAACACTGAGCGAGTTCAACCCGACGTGAACCGACATGGCAACACGCAAAAAAGTGTCGCAAGCCTCAAGTTCCTCGCAAACAAGCCCCAGCGAGATGTAATCAAACCCGGCACCACCGTACTGCTCCGGAATACATACGCCAAGCAGCCCGAGATCGGCCATCTTGTCAAAAACACTTCGCTCAAAATGGGCTTTTTCGTCCCATTCCTTGATATAAGGTGCAACTTCGCCCGCACAGAATTCGCGGACGGTCTTCTGCAACGCTAAATGCTCTTCGGTCAATTCGAGTTCGATCACTTCGTTAAAAATCCTCGCTAAATTTTGGTTATGTTAAAATCTCCGCAGAAAATCAAACAAGGAGTCTATCATTTCGCAGATATTTACGCGAAACTAGCCCCTTTTAAAGCTTCGGAGCGATGCTGTTCGCCCATGGCTTTATCTTGGCGAGAGTTTCGCTGAGCAGATCTTTAGCATTTGCCGCATCGTAGTCTAGTTGCAGCCCGATCCAAAAATCATCGGACATGCCGAAGAAACGCGAAAGTCTCAATCCGGTGTCCGCCGTGACCGAGCGATTTCCGGCCACGATCTCGCCGATCCGCCTTTGCGGAACGCCGATCTCCTTCGCAAGGCGATATTGCGTGATCCCCATCGGCTTCAAAAACTCTTCGATCAATATTTCGCCGGGATGCGGATATGGAACTTTTCGTGCTCTCATAAAACCTTTTTCAATGATAATCTACAATTTCAACGTCTTCCGGTCCGTTTGCGGTCCACACGAAGCAAACGCGAAACTGGTCGTTTATGCGAATACTATACTGGCCAACGCGATCGCCCTTGAGTGCCTCCAGTCGATTGCCCGGGGGAGCTCTCAGATCGTCCAGTCGTCCGGCCCTGTTAAGGATCGCGAGTTTACGCATTGCAACGCTCTCGAAATTTACGAAACGCCTGATCCGACGCCCATTGAACAGGTTTTCAGTATCAACGCACCTGAATGAACGGATCGGCATAGGTCATACTATCGCAAAACGATAGTATTGTAAAGCGATACTAAATTGTGAAAGCTAAATTGTTTCTTTTTTCTGTTCTCTGCTTTTTCGCTTTGGCGATAAACGCGCTCGCCCAGAACCGCTCGAACGAGCCGATCCCCGCGATGCCGAAGCTGCTCGATCAGCGTCAGCAGATGGACGTTCGCGAGAAATGGCTCATGAAACGGCTCGGTTCGTTGCTGCTCCCGATGATGAAGCGGCACGGCATCGAGATGTGGATCGTCGTCAACGAGGAATTCAACAGTGACCCGGTCACTCCGCACATCACTCCGCCGATCCCGATCGTTGGCCGTCGCGACGTCTTCATCTTCATCGACGAAGGCCAGCGGATCGAACGCATCGCAATGGTTCGCTACGACGAAGAGCGGTTACGGAATCATTACCGCTTCGTTATGCCGGCCCGCGATAAATTTGGCGAGGAGCTGAAAAAGATAGTCGATGCCCGAAGTCCGAAAACCATCGCCCTGAATATTGGCGGTTCGCGCGGCCAGCAGAGCGGGCTTTCTTACGATTCCTACAAATTCCTTGCCGAATCGCTCGGGGCAGAAAACGAAAAGAAATTCGTCTCCGCCGCTCCTTTTCTGATCGAATTCTTCGATACTCGCCTTCCCGAGGAACTCGTAGAATATGAAAAAGCCGTCCTTGCGACCGATGTCATAACGCGGCGTGCCTTTTCTAATGAAGTGATCAAACCCGGAAAAACGACCGTCGGTGACGTTCGCTGGTGGATGATCGAGCAGGTAAACAAACTCGGCCTGACGATTTGGTTTCAGCCGGACCTGCGAATTCAACGTCAACGCATCGAAACTGGAACGACCGGCCAATTCCTGAGCACAGCCAAAGAAGCCGATGTAATTCAACGCGGCGACCTTCTCCATGTCGACTTCGGCCTCGATTACATGGGCCTTTCGACCGACTGGCAAAAACACGCCTACGTCCTAAAGTCCGGCGAACGCGATGCACCCGCCGGCCTCAAAGCCGCGCTGAAAAACACTAATAAATTGCAGGACACTCTGTTCTTCGTCGCCCGTGCGGGCATGACCGGAACCGACGTTTACGACCAGACAATGTCGCAGATCAAACGCGAAGGGATCGAAGCGATGATCTATTCGCACCCGATCGGGTTTCACGGGCACGGTCTCGGCCCGTCGATAGATTTCCGCGGCAACATCGGCGGCGGTGGTAATAAGATCCTGCCCGGTTCATACATGTCGATCGAGCTGAATACTTCAACACCAGTCGCCGAATGGGGCGGACAAAAAGTAACGATAATGGCCGAGGACGACGCCGTGATGACCGAAAAAGGCTACCGATTTATACGTCCGCGGCAAACGGAGCTTTACCTCATACGCTAACTGACAGCTGGTAACTGGCAACTGAAAACTGTCGATCAACCGGATTTGATTTTCAACCAGTTTTCAGTCGGCAGTTTCGAGTTTACAGTTGATTATTATGATTGCGATCTCGAAAGCCACTAAGCTGATTGAACGTGAAGCGAGACCGCTCGGCGTCGAGAAGATCGAGCTTGGAGACACGATCCGACGCGTGCTCGCCGAAGATATTGTCGCTGACAGCGACCTGCCGCCCTTCGACCGTTCGCAAATGGATGGATATGCCGTAGTCGCGGCCGACACGGAAACTTGCCCCGCAGATCTAACGCTCGTCGGAGAATCCGCCGCTGGCCGCGGTTGGCATAAAACCCTAAAGCGCGGCGAGGCGATCAGGATCATGACCGGCGCTCCAATCCCCGCCGGTGCCGACTCCGTTCAAAAGGTCGAGGTGACCGAGGAGATCGGTGAAAACGTTCGCATCCTCGAACCCACCGCAAAAGGCCGATTCATCGTCAAAAAAGGCTCCGAGATAAGGAAAGGTAAAGTAGTTATAAAAGCGGGTGAGATAATTACCGAGAACATGATCGCCACACTAGCCGCTTTCGGCTACGCACGCGTTAAAGTTGTCCGATCGCCCCAGGTAGCGATCATCGGCACCGGCAGCGAGATAGTCGAGATCAGCAACAAGCCCGGACGCGACCGGATCAGGAATTCGAATTCGATCATGCTCAACGTCCTATGCCGGAAGTTTGGTGCGACGCCCTCGATCCTCCCGAACGTGCGCGACGATATTTCGGAACTCAGATCTCAGATCTCAAATGCCGCAAAAAACTCCGACATCGTCGTCCTGACCGGTGGTGTTTCGGTTGGGAAATACGACCATACAAAAACCGCCCTCGATGGCCTCGGAGCAGAAATATTCTTTGAGAAGGTGCGCCTGAAACCAGGTAAACCGGCAGTTTTTGCTAAACTCGGCAAAACGCTGATCTTCGGGCTGCCCGGACTGGTGCTGGC
>CAYPGP010000024.1:36411-61473 GCA_964410495.1 uncultured Chloracidobacterium sp. | reverse complement strand
ACAGCCGAAGACCGACGTGCCTGAAAAAAGACGCTAAAAAGCGACTAACGCGCTTGACAAAACGTACTGAATATGATACATTGTTGCATAAATAGCGATCTTTGAAAACTAATAAATTTCTTTTGTTAAGAATAAGCGAATTTCTGCCTAACTGCGTCACTAACGTGCTGAATATAAAGATGTTATCGCCAAAACCGAATCGCGGACAACCCTGCGGACAAGCCGCGGACAACGGGCGGACAGGCCGCGGACAGGTGTGGACAAGAAACGCGAATTTGGTCGACAGATGACAACCCAAGAACGTTCTAAGTTTAATAAATACAATGAACTGCGGGCGGCGGTTGTAGTAATGGTTTAAGCGGAGTATGATTTTCCGGTCTGGAAAAAAATGACATGAAAATACGACAGTTAAAACCAACTTTTGCCCTTTTTCTGCTCCTTTTTGCGGCGTTAGCACAGGAAAGTCGGCCTCAGGAACTACCTAGATCCAAGCCCGAAGACGTGGGAATGTCATCTGCTAGGCTTCAAACGCTTTCGACGACACTTGATGGATATGTAAAGGAAGGCCGGCTCGCGGGCGGGGTCGCGATGGTGCTGCGGCGCGGCAAGGTGGCTTATCTGCATACTTTTGGAGACCGCGATCGCGAATCGAAGTCGGCGATGAAGGCTGACTCAATCTTTCGTATCGCTTCGCAGAGCAAAGCTTTAACGAGCGTATCGATAATGATGCTGCAGGAAGAAGGGAAGTTGACGATCGGGGACCCGGTGAGCAAATTCATTCCGGAATTCGCCAATTCGACCGTCGCGGTGCCCAAGGACGGCGGCGGATATGACATCGTCAAGGCGAAACGCCAGATCACGCTTCGCGACTTGCTCACGCACACCTCGGGTGCGAGCTACGGCGGCGGTCCTGCCCGCGATAAATGGCAGGAGGCGAAGGTCAACAGCTTCTATTTCTCGGATAAGGACGAACCGGTTTGCGAGACGATCAGGCGGATGGGAACTCTGCCGATGGACGCTCATCCGGGCGAGCGGTATATCTACGGATATTCGACGGATATTCTTGGCTGCGTGGTCGAAAGGGCTAGCGGAATGAGTTTCGACAAATTTCTCCAGCAGAAGATCCTTGACCCGCTCGGAATGAAAGACACGAGCTTTTACCTCCCGCAGAACAAGCTCGATCGTCTTGCGACGGTCTATTCGGCCAAGGACGGCAAGATCGAGCGTGCTCCGAATGAAGGAACGATCCAGAGCCAGGGCCATTATGTGAACGGCCCGCGAAAAAGCTTCTCGGGCGGCGCCGGGCTGCTCTCGACCGCCGGTGATTATGCGAGATTTTTGCAGATGCTTCTAAACGGAGGCCATCTCGATGGTAAGCGGATACTAAGCCGCAAGTCGGTCGAACTGATGACGACCGATCATATGCGAAATATCAATTTCGGCCGTGAAGGCCAGGGATTCGGCCTTGGATTTTCCGTGGTAAAGGACGTAGGTGCTTACGGATCGCCGTCTTCGATCGGCGAATACGGCTGGGGCGGAGCATATCATTCGAACTACTGGGTCGATCCGAAGGAGCAACTGGTCGTCGTTTACATGACACAGCTGCTCCCGGCCGGAAATATCGATGATTATGCCAAGCTGCGTGCCGGAATTTACGGGGCGATCGTCGATTAGGCTTTAACTGCCTCGACGATGCTGACCGGTGAAGGCGTCGGAATGATCTTTGACAATTTGAGCCGCGAGTTTTCGAGCAGCGTGGTGAATTCAGCTTCCGTACGTTCAACGCCGCCCGGAGCGATCATCATTTCGAGGTCGAGCACCTTGCCCGGATGCGGATCGTTGCCCGGAGGAATGACGGCATCGATGATGAGGATCTTTGCATCGTCGGGCATCGAAGAACGGATATTGCCGAGAATTGTTTCGTTCGTCTCGTCATACCAGTCGTGGATGATGTGTTTGAGGACGTAAATGTCAGCTGAGACCGGAATGCTCTCAAGAAAGTTGCCGCCGACGATCTCGGTCCGGTCTTTAACGCCGTACGATTCGAGCATCGCAGGAGCACCTTCGAGCACGTGAGGAAGATCAAAAAGGATGCCGCGGGCGTGCGGATTTTCTTTAAGTATTGCTCCAAGAAGATGCCCGTAACCGCCTGCGATATCGGCAATTACGCTTGCACCAGAAAAATCGTAGCTCGACAGGATCGCGGGGATCGTAACCTGGGAAAAGCTGGTCATCGCCCGATTAAATGTGTCGCCGAGCGGCTGATTGGTCTTGAAAAGGTAGTCGAAAACGGGTTCGCCATGGAAATCTTCCCAAACGGTTCGGCCTTCGCGAACGCTGTCGAGCAGGCCGCTGTAAACCTTCCAGTGTTCGGGATCGACCATCCACTGGACCAGAGCCCGCGAATTTTTCGGGTTCGCCGATATCAGCATTGCAGACATTGGGGTGTTCTCAAAGTGGCGATCGTCGCGTTCGGCAAAGACCCCGACACTCGCAAGCGTCCTCAGCAGGCGGTACAGCGAGCGTTGGTGGCTGCCGGAACTATTGGCAAGTTCCGAAACCGGCTTCGGGCCATTGGCAAGGTGATCAGCGATGTTCAATTCAGTGGCTGCGTAGATGGCCTGCGATATAAAAAAGCCCATCGAAAGCTGCATGAACATCGCTTCGGGCGGCATCGAGGGACCGGATTGAGCTGGTTGAGGAGGCGTCATTATTTTTCTCCGATTGATTTTGATTGGACGAGGTATTATCGCGAAAAACCGATATCTTTCCAAACTTATCCAGCGAATCGCTATCGTTTTGCGAACATTGGCGGTGTGCTATCGTATGTTGTCTAAGGAAAGAACTGCCTCTCGCCCCGGCACCTCCTTTTTGCGATGAAAGAGCTTTCGCTAAACAGCTGCAGGTTGGATAAACGGTACGACGTGCTCGAGCAATTGGGCCGCGGAAGCTATGCAGAGATCTTTCTTGCCCGCGATATTCTGGCATCGACTCATTCGCCGCATCATACGGTTGTTATCAAGGCACTTAACGTCTTCCTGCAGGACGATCTAGACGCCGATCTCGAAAGGACGCTGGTCGAGAATTTTCAGAACGAAGCTATCGCTCTTGACCGGGTTCGACACCCGAACATAATTAGCCGCCTCGGCCACGGTACGGCACGCGATCTACGCGGTACGGTTTTCCATTATCTGGTGCTCGAATACATGGCGGGCGGCGATATGCAAAGCCTGATCCGGAAAGAAAAACTGCCGATCCAGCGGGCATTGGGTTACATTGAACAGGTTTGTGCCGGGCTCGCCCATGCACATCGCAGTTCGATAATTCACCGCGATATTAAGCCGCAGAACCTGCTTTTGAATGCGGAGCGATCGACAGTAAAGATAGCCGACTTCGGCGTTGCTCGGGTCACCATGTCCGACTCGCCGATAACTCGGGTCGGTACTAACATTTACGCTCCGCCCGAACACAGCCCGTTGATGGCGGGAAAGACCGGCGGGCTTGAGGCGGCGAGATTGACTCCGGCTGCGGACATTTATTCCCTCGCCAAGACCGTCTTCACGATCGTTACGGGCGAAGCACCGCGTGCCTTTGTAAATGAATCGATAAACGCTGTACCCGAATCGTTTGCCGGCGAAGAATGGGCTGAAGATCTGGTTCGAGTCCTCGGCCGGGCGACATTGGCGGATCCGGCAAGCCGGCATCAGTCGGTGGATGATTTCTGGGGCGATCTGGCGGCGGTCAGGCAGTTCGCGGCTGACGGCGAATTTAGTACCGTGCTGCGTTCGGCGATGGCCGCACCGCAACCATTTGTATCACAAGGCTACACGCCCGAAGCACCGGACCGGCCGAGTTTTGAGGCCGTTGCTTACCGTCCGTCCGCCGTAAGCAGCCGGCCCGTTTACATTCCGCCGCAGGCACCGCCCGTGATCGTTTCCGAAACTGCGGACGAAGCGGCACCCGCGACGAATACAGGGAAACGCATCAAACCGCGTCGGCGGATCGTTCGCCGCCTTGCGGGATTTGGAATTTTGGTCATAGCTTTCACCGGGCTGCTTTATGGCACCGCCACTTTCGTGCGAAATCGCATGTCGCTGCCCGGCACAACGACGTCGGCCCGAAGTACCACGGGTGTGGCCAGTACGGACGTGTATCTTCGCCCGTCGCCGAATACGGATAATGATCCGATAGGCCTGGTAACGAAAAATTCAAGGGTCAAGATTGTAAATTCGCAAAATAATTGGTATCAAGTTGATGTCGTTCAGCAGGGCAGGGAAAATGCTCCGTCGCCCGGTAACGCAAAACGCGGTTGGCTTAACGGCAAATATCTGAGTTTTGAAAGTAATTAGGCGGTAGAAACGGTTTGAGCATTCTCGATAAAGTCCGACGTTGGATCGATGGCGAAACAGCGGAGCTTGTACTTGAGCAAGCGGCCCGCGACGCCCAGATAAAGCCGCGCAGTAAGGCCGAGGAATTCATCGTCAAGATCGCCCGAGCGGTCGAAGCGGTGATGCAGAACGAAATGGTGCCGCTGCCTCAGGGCACGACGATAATTCCAACGGAATACACGATATTCCTCTCCAGCGAAGACGACAAGGAATGGCAAGGCGCGAAGCGAAAGGGACTGGAACAGGGGCTTTACCATATCCTGGCCGAGCGGGCGAAAGAGATCGCCGGTAAGAAGAAGCTGGAAACGAAGTCATTCGTCATCGAGCTGCGCATCGACGGTACGCTTGAAAAAGGCGACGTTCGGGTACAGCATAGCTGGGAAGATTCGAGCGGGAACAAAACAGGGGTGCTAGTGCGGCCAAAAAACCTGCCCGAGATCGCGACGCCATTGCCGCAGGCTCCAGCGGCTTTTCAACCGCCCGTTCGAAATGTCGGTGCTCCGACAAGCCCGAATTTTGTAGCTCCAACCGGCATGGCAACTCCGGTTCCGGGACAGGCAGCGTTCAGTAATCAGCCGATACATCAAGCCGTGCCCATCGGCGAGGATCCCGAGCAGATGACCGAGGTCAAGTCGCGGATGGCAGAGCTTTATAAGCTCGAGATCTGGCGGGGCGGCGTGCGGCAGAATGTTGTGCCGATCTACAATCGCGAGATCGTCGTTGGCCGCGGTTCTAAATCGAAGCCAGTAGATATTCCGCTGCTAGGAGACGTAGAGATCAGCCGTCGGCATTTGACCTTAGCTACCGACGGAGCAGGGAATTTCTGGGCGATCAATGAGGGGAAAAATCCGGCCGCGATCAACAATTACGAATTGCCCGCCGGGCAGCGTATAACCGTTCAGGTTGGCGTGCCGCTGAATATTTGTAGCTATATGCTGCGGATCCAACCGCATTAAGGTTCGAATAGCTCTTTCTCGATCTGCGGGAGGTACATTTTCCTTAGACGCTGAACTTGCAACTGAGCTTCACGAACCGCTTCGGCGGTATCGGCAAGGTTCGCGTTGATTTGACTCAGAAGAGCCTGAAGGCTGGATCGTTCTCCCTGCAGCGTTGCTCGGCGGCTCTCGCGTATCTCTTCAGTTCTGGTGGATCCTTCGAGTGCCACACTGCGCTCGATGCTCTGGGGATACAAGTCGCGTTCGACCTGGGCGAGCCGAGCACGTGTCGTGCCCTGTTTCTCGACCAGTTCGATCTGGTGGCGCTGAAGCGTGGCAAGCCGGTCTTCGGCCCGGGCGAGGAATTCCATCGCGAGAACCAGCTTTTGCTGCTTCTCGGTAAAGTTCATTCCGCCGACCTTCTCAAACTTGTCGACGAACGTTTTCATGCTCAGATTTAACGCCTGGACCGACTTAGAGATCGCCGACAGCTCGAGCGAGATGTTCTGCCACGGATCGTATGAGTAGGTTGGTGCCGGTTGGGTGGATGTCGCCGGATTCGATTGAGAGTAAGCGGCGAGCGTTAACGAAAGTGATAGAAAGCAAAGGGTAAGTAGCTTTTTCATTACGCAATTCTCCTAAAGGGCTTTTGGCTTGATTTATCGCATAGGATGCGGCATCGGAAGCAATCGTTCGTTTGCGAGCCGCAAAACTTCGTCGAGTGCCGACTCGGCCTTGGATTTGACCGCACGTGGATAATCGAAGAGTTCCGAGTTTCGTTCGTACTCGTCCCGGTCGAGCGTCACTATTGAGCCGTTGGGCCACACGACGATATCCAGGTCGAGATCGATGTAATCAAGTTCCGAGTCTTTCAACGCCGGTGGCATGTTTATGTTGCAATAATAGTTGCGAAAGCCCCCATCAGGCTCGAAGAAAGCAAAAACGTTGTACCAGCGGTCAAGCCAGTAGTATTCGTAGGAGGTCGTCCCGCGGCCGATCGACCCAAGTTCGGGGTGTTCGACGTCAAATTCGAAGACACCAACAAAAACAAGTCGCGACTCGTCGCGTTCGATCAACTCGCAACTCCATGAACGGCGAATGGAACCGTCGAAGCCTCGCGAATTGATCTTGAATAACTCGCTCATTCGGGACATCGAACGATCAGCACCGAACACGGTGCATGATGTGCTACTGAACTCGAAACCGACCCGAGCAACAGCCTCTCCCACTGCTTGTATCCGTGCGAGCCAACGATAATAAGATCCGCACCGATCTGTTCGGCAGTTTCGACTATTCGGCTTTCAGGCGACCCAAACTGCACGTCTGTGACAACCGCTACTTTCTTCGGTTTTATGATCTCATCGACACGGCTGTGAGCAACGGCGATTATCTTCTCAGCGCTTTCACGTCCCGCCTCCTCTAGGCCGGCGACATCGGGTAGATAGCCACCATAGATATCGATCGCCGCGGGTGGCCCGAGATCTACTACGCATACGATGTTAACCTGATCCCCATCCTGGAGATTCAGGTTTGACAGCATTTTGATCGCGGCTTCGCCGTATCGAGTTCCATCGGTTGCAAGGATCACTTTCATGACATTTCCTCCCTTACACCACCATTCTACTCCTATTCTTCATCCGAGAAGCTCTTGCCGGTGTAGGTCGCGAGCAATCTTTTTAGGACCGAATTGAAGACGAAACGATCGGTTTCGGGCAAGCCGGCCACGCATTCGGCTTCCATATCTACCCACCTTTGTTCTACCTCGCCGCGGATCGTCTTGCCTTGGGCTGTCAGAAAAACACGGCTAGCACGCTTGTCCTTCGTGTCTTTCTTGACCCGGATCAGATTCATTTCGTCGAGTCCATTGAGAATATTCGTAACCGTTGGAGCTTTAATGCTCAAGCGTTGCGCAAGGTCGATCGGCCGCAGGCCGTCTTCACGCCAGAGTTCGATAAGCAAGAGGGTCTGGCCGCTGTGTAGGCCGACGGCGACAAGATGGCGCTCGATCGCGTTGCGGTAAGCGGTCGCTACTTTGGCGAGCTGGTAGGTGACGGTGTCCTCAAAAATGATCGACTCCTGCATTTCGATTAGTCCTCCAAAACAGAACCTTTAGCTTGAGTTAGCCGGCTAAGTTTATTTGCGAAGCCCGCTAACTAAATAAGCTTAGCACCCTAAATAGATAAACTTAGCAGCCTAAATATAATAGCTTAGCCTGCTAACCATATAAACTTAGCACGGTAGGTTTTTGTCGCCAAGTAGGCTAAGCTTATTGGAATGGAAAAGAGTGCAACACTGAAAAAATCTAGGGATTTATTGCTTAAGCTGCATAAGGAGATGCTCGACAATGAACGCGAGCTTTATGAACAGTTTAACGGCCCCTTAAGCCCGACCGAGTATCTTACGCTTCTGCTAGAGAACGAAGACTTCGCTTGGCTGCGGAAATTTTCGATGCTTATTGTCGAGATCGACGAGATGTTTGCGCAAAAGGACGGTTTTGAAGAGGGAATGCTTGAGGCGAACTTAGAGAAGGTGCGGGAGTTGGTACACATGGCCGAGCCCGACGAGTACTTTCGTGCTAAATATCAACTAGCTATCCAGTCTGATCCCGAAGCCTCGAGTTTACATGCTGAGATCAAGGAGCTCGTAGGGGAAAGATAGCACCGTGCGTCCGATAATGAAAATATTAAGGCCGAAGATCTGATGCCTCGGCCTTAAGTTACATTAGATCTTGATCAGCTTCTTCCGCTTTTCTTCCAATCTGCCAGGAACGACTCAAGGCCTTTGTCGGTCAACGGATGCTTAACAAGCTGCTGTATGACCTTAAATGGAATAGTTGCTACATCTGCACCGGCGAGGGCGCAATCGACGATGTGCATCGGGTGCCGGATCGAAGCCGCGAGGACCTCCGTCTCGAATCCGTAATTATCGTAGATCTGCACGATGTCTCGGATCAACTGCATTCCATCCTGGGCAATATCGTCGAGGCGGCCAATGAACGGCGAGATATAGGAAGCGCCAGCTTTTGCGGCGAGCAGGGCCTGTGCGGCCGAGAAACAAAGCGTAACATTTACCTTTGTGCCCTCCGCCCGGAAGGTACGACACGCTTTCAAACCGTCCAGAGTGAGCGGCACCTTGATCACCACGTTGTCAGCGATCTTTGCCAGTTCGCGACCCTCCCGGAGCATTCCTTCTGTATCGAGGGAGGTTACTTCTGCCGAAATGTCGCCTTTTACCATAGAGCATATCTTTGCGATGTGTTCCTTGAAGTCCACATCGCCCTCTTTAGCGACTAACGAAGGGTTTGTCGTAACGCCATCGATCAAGCCAAGCTCATTAGCCTCTTTGATCTCATCCAGGTTTGCTGTATCAATAAAGAATTTCATTTCGCGGTTCTCTCTGCTCTTTCTTTGCGGTTTTTACGCTTAACAAATCACGCTAAACCACTGTATTTCTAAGGACGCCGACCCCTTCGATCTCAACCTCACAAACGTCACCGGCATCTAGTTTCGAAACTCCCGAAGGCGTTCCGGTGGCAATAATATCGCCGGGATTGAGGGTCATCATGTTTGAGATATATCGTATCAAAAAATCGACCGGGAAGACCATTTGCGAGGTCCGTCCGCTTTGTTTTATGACGCCGTTTACGCGGACCTCAACCTTGAGATCAGCCACGTCGATCTCAGTCTCAATGTGAGGGCCGATGGGACAGAAAGTGTCAAATGACTTTGCCCGAGCAAACTGCCCGTCCTTTCGCTGAAGATCGCGTGCGGTTACATCGTTCAGGCACGTATACCCAAGAACATAATCTTTTACATCAGCATCATCCGCTAAAGCCTTACATGTCTTAGATATAACGACTGCAAGCTCACCTTCATGTTCAACTTGATCTGAAAGCAAAGGTTTAACTATCGCATCGCCCGCAAACACGATCGCCGATGGTGCTTTGAGGAATAAAAGTGGTTCCTTCGGCACCTCATTCCCGAGCTCGGCCGCATGATCGGCGTAATTACGCCCAACACAGACGATTTTTGAGGGATAAAAGTCGCTCGTTATTTCGATCTTCATGATGGTTATCTACGGAACCGTTTCTGAGATGACTTCGGACGGTTCACTTACATTCTTAAAGTTGTCGATCGCGGTTATGTAGTAAAAGTATTTTTTCCCCGATTCGACCCGGTTATCCTGAAAGGTGTTTGTTTTAAGCAGTTCGGTGGTAAGCAGCTGCCATTTTTCCTTCGGTTCGCTTTCATTCGTGGTGCGATAGATTCGGTAACCAGCGATGTCCTTTTCAGGGTTTACGGCGAAAAAGATGGAGATCGCGGTCGCAGATGCAGCGACGGTTATTGCTGTCGGCGGCGTCGGCCGGAATATGTCCACCGGACGGAACTTTACAATGTTTGATTCCGAACTCTCAACTGGTTCGACCTGCGTGCCGATCGACACCGCACGGACGAAATAGAAGTATTCCTTTCCGAATTCAAAGAACTCGTCGTCGAAACTCGTGGCAGTTATAGGGGCCTTGTTTAGCATTTTTGCCGGTTCTGTCTGCGAGTTTGAACGATAAACGTAAAAGCCAAGCAGGGAAACGGGAGTGGAGCCATCGACGTTAGCGGTCGGCGATGTCCACTTTAGCTTTACGGCGTCCTGCGTCGCTTCGGCTACAAGATCAGACGGATTCGCTGCGATCTTTGATGTAGGCTCAATGATCAGATTGTTTGAGAACCCAGCTTTTTGTCCCGACGAATTCACGAAGCGGATGGCGTAACGAAGGCGCGCGGCTTGACCAGCGAACTGTAATTGATCGCGATAAGTAATCGTTTTCAGTGCGAAATCCGCATCCGTAATGGGCATCGCGGCTATCAGAGTGCTGCGGTTGGCAAATTCCTCCTCCGAAATTTGTAACGGAGCATTTGCGGGTTCGGCTAGACGGTAGATGTCTGCTCTGCTTATGTTTAACGTACTGGACTTCGACGCGTTTCTAGCTGGCATCTGCCAGGAAAGAATCACCTGATTGCCCCGCTGAAAGCCCGCGATCTCCGCGATCTGCGTTACGCGCTCCCGAGGTGGCACCGGAGCCCCGCGTTTTCCGCATCCAGGAATTAAAAACAGGGCGGTGAGGAGGAATAAGAGTTTTGCCCGCGAAGAATGCGAATTCAGACGAATAAACGCAGCAGATATTGTCGTTTGTTTGAAACTCATCGTCGAAGTTGCCTTGCATCGGAGGCCATTGGGTCATTCCGAACGGATCTAATCGCCTTCTTCACGTTATTAGCGCGCCAAAATGCCCTACAAAATGTACTGCCTTAAATCTCTATTCTCTATCAGGCCCGCTAATTTTTCATTGACGTAGTGAGCGTCGATCTTCTGGTTTTTTTCTTTTAATTCGCTGCCTTCGAAGCTGATCTCTTCAAGCAATTTCTCAACTAGAGTGTGCAGCCGCCGGGCTCCGATATTTTCGGTGGTTTTATTAATTTCCTCAGTCATTTCGGCGAGGCGGTCGATGGCGTCTTCAGTAAAAGTTAAAGTGATTCCTTCAGTTTCGAGCAGTGCCTGATATTGCTTTATCAGCGAATTCTTGGGTTGAACGAGAATTCGCTTTAGGTCTTCGATGGTCAATGATTCTAACTCAACGCGGATCGGGAAACGGCCTTGTAACTCCGGTATCAGGTCCGATGGTTTCGAAACGTGAAACGCCCCTGCGGCAACGAATAGGATGTGGTCCGTCGAGACCATGCCATATTTGGTGTTGACGTTCGTTCCTTCGACGATCGGCAACAGATCCCGTTGTACACCTTCGCGGGAGACATCCGGGCCCGCCGCTCCTTCGCGACCGGCGACTTTGTCGATCTCATCGAGAAAGATGATCCCGGAATTCTGGGTCTTTTCGATAGCACGCCGAGTAATTTGCTCCATATCGACCAGGCTTTCTTGTTCGTCGCGGAGCAGAGTTTTGCGGGCTTCGCCGATCGTTAGCTTTCGCGAGACAGTCTTCGTCGGGAACATGTTTCCCATCATGTCACGCAGGTTAACGCCCATTTCTTCCATGCCTTGGCCGCTGATGAAATCGATGGTCGTGGTTGAGCGATCCTGGGTTTCAACATCAACAAGACGGTCGTCTAGGTCGCCTCGCCTCAGTTGGTCTCGAAGCTTCTCCCGTGTACGTTCATGCGAACGCGTTTTTTCCTCGCTGCTTTCTTCATCCGGCGAAAATCCGTAGTCGGACGGCGGCGGGAGAAGAATATCGAGCAGTTTTTCCTCAACATTTTGCTCGGCCCGCGGCATTACGTCCTCAAAAGCCGCCTGTTTGGCCATGTCGACCCCGACATCCGTGAGTTCGCGTATCATGCTTTCTACATCGCGGCCGACGTACCCAACCTCTGTAAATTTAGAGGCCTCGATCTTGATGAACGGGGAATTCGCGAGCCGGGCGAGACGGCGGGCGATTTCTGTCTTTCCAACGCCGGTCGAGCCGATCATCAGGATGTTTTTGGGCAGCACATCCTCAGCGATCTCAGGTGCGAGTTTTTGTCTTCGTATGCGATTTCGGAGCGCAACCGCTACGGCTTTCTTGGCCGCATTCTGCCCGACTACGTATTTGTCCAACTCAGCAACGATCTGTCGCGGTGTCAGGTCATCCAGGTTAGGTTTTGTTGCGGCGGCCGTTTCGCCGCCAAGGTAAATGGCCATTCGTGGTGGTGCCGGCTACAGCAATTAGCTCAAACAAATAAGAAAGAGTGAATCGCAAAACGTCTGCTACATTTCACCGCTAATCTCTTCAACGATAATGTTAGCGTTCGTATAAATGCATATCTCTCCAGCGATCCGCAGCGATTCTTCGGCGATTTGCCTCGCGGTCAAGTCCGTGTGCTTTAATAACGCTCGGGCCGCCGCTAAGGCATACATGCTCCCCGAACCAACCGAAAGCAAGCCGTCGTCCGAACCAATAACGTCGCCTTTACCTGAGATCAGATAGGCATCCTTTTTATCTGCGACGATCAGAAGAGCTTCGAGATTTCTGAGATATTTATCCGTTCGCCAGTCTTTACTCAGCTCGATCGCGGCCCGTTCTAGTTGATGCTGAAATTGCTCAAGCTTATTTTCAAACTTTTGCAGCAGCGAGAATGCATCAGCGGTTGAGCCTGCAAAACCCGCGATGATATTTCCATTGGAAAGACGACGGACCTTTCTAGCTGAGCCCTTGATAACGGTGTCACCGAGCGTTACTTGCCCGTCCGCTGCCATCGCGGTTTGCCCGTCGCGCTTGACCAGGATTACCGTGGTAGAGCGAATTCTGGATCTTTCTGCCTCAAATCCCATAAAAACTCAATCATAAGCATTTAATTTCAAATGCTCAAATTGACATAAATTGCCCTATATCTGAACATTAAAGGGTTTATGGGACGTCGGCCGAGGATCGGCATAACGATGCGGCTGGAAATGGAAACGCAGAGGTTTTACCTCGGGCGTGACTATTGTGAAGCTGTGGAGGCTTGCGGCGGCATTCCGGTTCACATCGGTCTGATACCGAAGGCGGAATACATTGCCGAAACGGTAGCTCATCTCGATGGCGTTTTGCTTCCGGGGAGCAATACCGATACCGATCCTGCTTATTACGGCGAAGATCCGCACCCGAAGCTTGGCACCGTGATTCCGATAAAGGATCAAACGGATCAGCTGGTTCTGGCCGAAGTTGAAAAGCGGGCAATTCCTTTTTTGGGGATTTGTTTTGGAATGCAGGCCCTCAACGTCTCGCGGGGTGGAAGCTTGATACAGGACATTGAGTCCTCGGTTGACGGTCATTTGAAACACGATCAGGGAATTCCTTACGATAGGGTTTCGCATGCGATCAGCATTTCGGAGAGTGGCCTACTCGCCGACATTGCGGGTAAAGACGCCGGCGAAAAACGCGTCAATAGCTCGCACCATCAGGCGGTCAGCCGCGTCGGTGATAATTTGCGGGCGACCGCATGGGCCTCGGATGGCGTCATAGAATGTGTTGAGGACACACGGCCCGAGCGATTCG
This sequence comes from uncultured Chloracidobacterium sp., assembly GCA_964410495.1. Taxonomy (GTDB): domain Bacteria; phylum Acidobacteriota; class Blastocatellia; order Pyrinomonadales; family Pyrinomonadaceae; genus OLB17. The sequence continues at coordinate 48,127 of CAYPGP010000024.1, read as the reverse complement.
TTTTAGGGGTCCAATGGCATCCTGAGTTGACATTTGCGACGGACGAATTATCGCGGGAGATATTTCGGAGGTTTGTTCGAGCGTGTGAAGTCATCTGAGAACTCATTTGGAGACTCGGTCGTATTTGATTCGGATCGATGGTAGATTGTAACTTTTGATGGATAATCCTGTAATTGTCGGTTTGATCTCGTGGTTTGTACCCGGAGCCGGCCATATTTTACAAAAGCGGCCGATTCGCGGAGCTTTGATCGCCGGAGTCGTGTGGCTGATGTTCGCGATCGCGATCGCGAGCGGTGGAGCCCATTACCCGGGATTTGAGTTTAAGGACGGCTCGCTTCTTTATTTGCTTAATATCTTTGCCAAGCTCGGCAACGGCTTGGGGGCATTGGTTAGCCTTATCATGGCCGGTACGCCTTCGCCTCAGGTCGCAGCCGCTGCCACATTTGAATATGGTGGCCGTTTTCTCGAGGTCGCCGGATTGCTGAATTATTTAGCTGCCATGGATGCGGTCGATATTTCGCTTGGGAGGAAGAAATGATCCATTTCCTCTATTTGATCGGATTCGCACTGTTTGTATCGATCGCTTTCGCGACCTTCTCAAACGGGACACCAAAGGAAAGGGTCATTTATGGCGTAAAATCCTTTGCCCAGTTCGTCGTCGTCAGTCTTGTCCTGGCGTGGATCCTATATTTTATCCCCTGGTAGTTTGCTGATAAGGAACCGCTCGAAATGCCGCTCGTCGAAACCGAGAGCCTCATCATAAAAAGCTACAATCTGGCCGAAGCCGATAAGATCGTTGTCCTTCTTACGCGCGATCATGGCGTAGTTCGCGGCGTCGCGAAAGGTGCGAAACGCCTAAAGAGCAGATTTGGCAGCGGGTTAGAGCCTTTTTCGATCGTCAGAGCTGAGTATTTTGAAAAGGAATCGGCGGAACTTGTTTCATTACAAAAAATAGACCTCGTTCGTTCAAGTTTTACTGCAGCAAGCAATCCAGAATTCTTGCAGAAATTCTCGTATCTTGCAGATCTATTGATCACATTCTCGCCGCCGCACGACCCTAATGAAAAGCTCTATCGCATGGCTAAAGCATGTGTAGAAACGGTCAACGATGATGCAGGTACTCTTGCGGCAACCGGCGTTTATTTCGAGCTATGGCTGATGCGGCTTTCGGGTTTCATGCCGGATTGGGGGCGTTGCGACGGCTGTGGTCGAGGCTTCAGCGATGGGGAATCGACACTCTTGCAGCCCGACCTTCACTTGCGGTGTACGAATTGCCGCCGCTCGGCGTCATCAATTGAGGTTTCGGGTGAGAACAGAATTACGGCGGCTGACGCGCGGCGTCTTGCTCCGGTTGATTTCGCAAGGCTTGCGGGCAGCCGTGCCGCGAGTCTTCGATTTCTCTCAGACACGATGAAACGGCTAATTTCGATGGCGGCGGGCCGCGAGATCACTTTGGAAAAGTCACTCGCGACCAGCATTAACTGATGAAAAGGGTCGGTTGGCTAATTTCACGATATCTGATCACCTCGGTGATCCCCTATTTCGCGTTCTCCTGGATCCTCCTCACCGTAATTTTATTTGTTCGTACGGCAAGCAGCTATTCGGACACGTTCTTCAACGCAAACATTCCGTCGAATCTGATCTGGCAGTTAACTATCGCGCTCTTGCCAAATGTCGTTGCATTCACCTGTCCGATGGCGATGCTGGTTGGGACGATCATCGGGCTAACGAAGATGCAGAGCGACAGCGAGCTTGTCGCTATTCGAGCTTCCGGCGTAGGAAATCTGCAGATCTTTCTTCCGATCATGCTGCTAGGCCTTGTGATGTCGGGTTTTGCGTTCCTCGTCAACCTGCGTGGGGTGCCGCTGGCCGCTGGTCTGGTACGAAGCGTCGTCACGCAGGCAGCGATCAAAAAGCTCGAATCGCCGCTGGAGCCGGGGGTTTTCAACACCCAGGTAAACGGTTACACAATCTACGTCAAGGGCGCGGATTTCGAAACCAATACATGGAAAAACATATTTATATACAGCGAAGATGCTCCGAACAGCAGTCTGCGTCTGATAACGTCACGCAACGGCCGGATCGATCTTTCAGGCGAGCAATCTGAGTTGGTGCTTGAAAATGCTACAGTTTCGACGCTCCCGCTCCAGCCTGGAAGTGGCAAGTACGTGACGGAAAGCATTGGCGAGGTCAGGTTCGGTATCAAAACACGTCGCAACGAGCTGATCGACAAGCTAAAAGCGACCGACCTGCGGCCGGAAGAGCTTGGACTGCAGGAGCTTTCAGACTATGCATCGGCAAAAACGGGCGAGGAACGTACCGAGGCGACTATCCTTTGGCAGCGTCGTATCGTCTTGTCGATAACCCCGCTGATCTTTTGTCTTTTGGGAACTGTTATCGTGCTTCGCTTCAATCGCGGAGGCCGCGGTTTTGCCGTTGCGACTGCGCTTGGCGTCCTCGTCGGCTTTTATCTGCTGGCCTTCTTAGGCGAGCAGTTGGCTCGAGTGGGTGCGATCGGCGTTCTGGCGAGCGGGATTATTCCTGTTGTTGGGAGCCTCTTGGTCATCGCATGGCTGGGATGGTCGCGACGCGTGGAATTCGTTCGTGGTTGGCTCGAGATTATTCAGGCTCAGCTTACGCGTTTCAAACGCTCGAAGCCGAAAGTGCAGAGGCGGAATTTGTTCGTGGATCTGACGACGGGGCTTCGCGATTTTGATCTGCTGACAAATCTTATCCTGAATTTTGCCCTAACCCTCGTATTTCTTACGGCAATATTTCTGATATTCACTGGATTCGAGCTGTGGAAGTTTGCGGGAACTTTCGAAGGGGGCGTTTCGCTTCTCGGGAGCTATCTCGTATATCTCCTTCCGTTTATCTACCTACAGATCGCTCCGTCAGCGGCTATGGTCGGTACGCTCGCAACTTATGTCATCAAATCGCGTAACAACGAGATAGTTACCTGGACCTCCGCCGGCCAGAGCGTTTATCGACTGTTGTTTCCGTGTTTCGTTCTGATGGCGGCTCTCGGAGTAGGGAATTGGTTTATCCAGGAGAAAGTTCTACCGGGGACGAATCGTTTACAGGATAGTACGCGTGAGTTGATCCGTAATCGCGGCGTCGCGAAAGGGCAGAGTGGAAAATTCTGGGTCGCGAACGAGACGCGTATATATTCATTCGAGTTTGCGTCTGATAACGATAAAATGCCCGCAACGAACCGCTCGACAGGGTTGGGGAACGGTTATGCGTCTGATAACGATAGACGATTTGCAAACGCGATTTTTGCGGCTTCCCGCTCTGAGTCTGATAACGAAAAACGGAATCGTCAGGTGGACTTACTCGGCCGAATCACTCGATTAGAGGGAACTGAGTCTGATAACGAAAAAGTAGATTATTATCCACCTCGATCGAAATATGCTGTACCCACAGAAATGGAAACAGGATATTCGACCGGATCATCGGCCTTAGTCAACTACAGCACTTATCAGAGTCCACGCTTTGCAACAGTCCTACCGGCGACGTTGATCGCGGCTAATAACATGTCTGCGTCTGATAACGATAAACCGACTTCCTCCTGCCGCGTGAATTGCGTGCGCAACCTTATTGTTTATGAATTTGACGATAAGGGCGAGCGATTGCGAGCCGTGTACCGCGGAAATTTTGCCGAATGGTCGTCGGGCCAAATTCGGTTTGTCGGTATGGTTGAGAAGAACGAACTTTCCGGTGGGAAGATATCTACGCAGTCGGCCTCAGGGTTTATGTTGGAAGAGTCTCGAAACCCGTTCGCTGAACGGCGGATAAAGCCCAATCATCTAAATATCGATGAGATAAGAACGCAGATCGATCTAACGGATTCCGACGTTGAAAAGCGAACGCTGGAAATAGGGCTTCAAAAGAAGTACACGACGCTCTTCTTGCCGTTGGTGATGGCGCTGTTTACCGCCCCATTTGCTTTGAGTTTGAGCCGGAAAGGGAAAGCCGCCACCGTGGGCTATGCGGTTCTTCTCTGGCTGCTTTTCACTGGAACCGCCACGCTTTTCGAACAGGCTGGACAGAGTTTCATGCTTTCGCCCGTTTTGGCCGTTTGGTCGCCATTGTTGATATTTACTTTCCTGGGAGTGTTTCTCCTCTCAAAGGTCAAAACCTGATTCCGTCCGTTTACGGCCTTCGTCGGATCTAGTCAAGACAAATTTCTGCCCGTTAAACAGGCGATCGCGATCGATGCTCCTGTTTGGAAGCTGAAGCTCGTGATCGATCCACGTTTCGTGTTCCGCCGGGAATGTTATCTCGAGCACTTCAGCACCAGCGGTCGATTCCAGCACGCGATGCCGGATCTCCGGCGGTTGGACGACGCAATCGCCGGTTTCCAGCCAAAACGGAGGGCCTTGGTCTTCGTAAACCACCCGAATTCGGCCTCTCAGGCAATAGATCATCTGAAAATCGACCTTGTGATAGTGAACGTGATCGGCAACAGGCCCTTCGTTCGCGAGTTTGATGTGTGAGGCGATAACCTTTCCGGCCATCCTATCGGGTATCAGATCGCGGTACATCATTCCAGCCCGGCCAGTATGCCAGTTGCTGTCCGAACCGCCTGCGTGATTGGGTGGCAAAGCTTGTAACCGGACCGTGGAAGCCGGATCCCTTGCTTTATCGCCATGCCCTAACGACGGCTTGGACAAATGGGCTTCACGCGGAGCGTCGGCCGGGAAGATCATATCCAGCCGGTAACCTCTCGCCTGGTATTCTTCGATCGCCTTGTCGAGATCGTCGACAGTAATCACAGAAGCTGCATCCTCTCTACTTCATCGCCGAGATCCGCGGACGTGTATTTCCGATATCTTCCGACTGGTGGAAACGTTCCATCCTCCCAATCAATCGCCGCTTGTTTGGCTTCGCCGACCGTATCCGTGATGAAATTCCAGTAAATAACGGTGGGATCGGGGAGCGGTTCGCCGCCGATGAACACGAATCTCGTAGCCTCCTCACAGGATATTTCAATCAGATCGCCTTCCGAGAGTTTCGCAAGATCGTGTCTGTTGATCGCATGCTCCCCAACACTCACCGAACCTTCGCAGACGTAAATTGCTAGTTCGTACGTCGGGTCAATAGGGAACTGTACCAAAGCTCCTGGAGCTGCCTGGATGTCGAGATAAACGAGCTTTTGAAACGTGGGTATCGGCGAGGCTTCGCCAAGGCAATCACCCGCAATGACCGTCATCTCAAAGCCGCTTTTCCGTATCTTCGGAAGCATGTCCTGAGGGAAATGATCGAAGGCAGGGTCGGTTTTGCGTACATCATGGGGCAGCCCGACCCAGCTTTGCAGGCCATGGACTCTTGGTTGAAGGCTTGTAACCTGTTCGGCATGTGTTATCCCGCGTCCGGCGGTCATCCAGTTAACGTCACCGGGCCGGATCTCGCATTGATTGTCGAGCGAATCGGTGTGAAGTATCTCGCCTTCGAACAGATACGTGACGGTCTGCAGCCCGATATGAGGATGCGGCGGCACGTCGAAAAGCTCCGGTGTTATATTCGGCTGATCGAAATGATCGAGAAAAACAAAGCCGCCGACACGGCGAAGCTCACGACGAGGCAACGCCCGATAAACCACAAAATCGCCCGGAAGGTATGATTCCGAAGCGGGAAGGATGAGTTCGACGGTTCGCAGCATGTCTATTTAGCCTCGGGAACGGCCTCGAATCCGCTGTCGAAGAAAGCCCGCGTCATAGCCATGGCGGGAGCGATGCCGGTCAGATGATTGTACGTGTTTGGAAGCATCAGCTTGCGCATCGTTCTGTCCGTTACCCCTCTTCGCCGCATCGCTTGATAAGCCTTTTCTGTGTTCTCTGGGCTTACGACAAAGTCCTTATCGACATAGATCATCAGCATCGGCCGCGTCGGCCTCCAATCGTACGTGTTGTTCTCCTGCAACATGCGAACGAAAGGATTCGATGCTCGGTTCGTTTTCATGTCCCTTAGAAACGTCGGCTGAAGGACGTTGGAAAGCATGTTTTTTGAACGCATAAGCGTCGTCGTCAGACCGATGTTTTTGATAACGCCTTCATCGGTCGGATTTAGGCGATAGTTCACGCCGAGAGCATTAGCGAGGGCAGGTTTGTAGAAGGTATTGAGCTTGATGCCTTTCTGCTTGTTCAAATAGTTCGTGGCGTACGACAACAGATAAAGCCGCAAAACAAAACCTGTCTGTTCGCCAGTTTCCTGCATCATGAATTCTCGCGTGATACCGGAAAGATCGTACGGCCCGCTCGCGGGCGCCGAAGCTGTGACATTGAACATCGGCCCGGTCAATGCCTGAAGCGACTGTGTCAAAGCCATCGCAACACCGCCGCCTTCGCTGTAGCCGGATATGTAAAGCTGGCTTCCTATGCTGTACCCGCGATCCGAAGCAAATTTCCTTGCCGCCTGGATCATATCAACACCCGCGCGGGCGTTCACCTTACTTAGCGGATACGGATGAGCACCGTCGTGATCGCCGAGGCCGATGTAATCGGGCAAAATTACGGCATAATCGCCGCTCGCAAATGCCGCGATCGCCTCGACCGTTTCCGGGGCCTCGCCTTCGCCTTTGTATCTGGAAGGCGAGCGTTTCCGGTCGACGGTTGTTCCATGACAGTACACAACAAGGCCTTTGGACGCACGGCCTACTGGCAAAACCACGAGCCCTGTGAGTTGGGTCGGTTTCGAATTCGCGTCTAGCGAGGTGTAAGTTATCTTGTGCAGTTCAACCCCGCGAGAAGTTTTTGGCGGGGCCATGTTGGCGAACGATCTCGCCGCCAGCTCGTTGATCTGCTCGGCCGACATCGTGCCGTTTTGCTCGGACTTGACGAGTATTTGGCCAAAAGAAACCGAAACAGCGGCAACCAAAAAGGCCGCCGCCGCAAGAAATCTCCGCGAATTGAGAAAGCCCATTTTATCCCTCCGTGTTATTTGTGAATTCGCCGTTTTTTATGATGATATCCGACTTTATCGAATTAGCAATAAAACACTGCTCATGAGCCTCATGATGCAACTCCGCTAGCTGTTCGCTTGTGGGCGGACCACCGATCCATTCGATCTCCGGATCGAGCGTGATCGTGGCAACCCACTGCCTACCGTCCTCGAGCGTCCCCATCTCGCCAAGTGCGTTATCCATGTAACTGTCGACATTAAACCCGGCCTTCGCCGCTAGCCACAAAAATGTCAGCATATGACACGAAGCCGCTGAAGCTATCAGTGCCTCTTCAGGATCAACCGCCTCTGCAACCGAAAACCTCGGCACCACCTGCGGCGAACTACTTGCGGGAACCGTGATCCCGCCGTCAAATACCCACTCATGTCCGCGCGAGTAACGGTTTCTTGTAAAAAGGTCTTGCGAATCGGATCTCCAGAAAACTCTCGCAGTGTATGTAGACATGTTGCTTACAGAGTTAGCTATGCGGGTTCGCCAGCCTAAGATAAGATTGACACACTATGAGATTCTTTCGCAAAGTCGGACTTCTGCTTGTGGTTCTGCAACTTTCGGTTGCGATTGCCTCAGCGGATGCGATCGACGACGTTGTACGGGATGCGATGAAAACTCGGAAGATCCCCGGAATGTCGCTAGCAGTGATCAGGGACGGCAAGGTCATTAGGGCCTCCGGTTACGGCTTTGCGAATCTGGAGCTAAACGTACCCGCGACGAAGGATACCGTCTACGAGATCGGCTCGATCTCGAAGCAATTTGCCTCGGAAGCGGTGATGCTTCTGGTACAGGACGGCAAGCTACGGCTCGATGATTCCATCAACAGCTACTTGCCCTCGAACGTGCCCCAAACCTGGGCGAAGATCACGGTCAGAGATCTTCTAAACCACACGTCTGGGCTTAAAGACTGGACCGAGGTTAAAGAGTTTTCCTATCGCCGCGAGTATTCGGCGGAAGAGTTCATCGATCTCGTAAAAGAGTTTCCGCTGGTTTTTCAGCCGAAGGATAACTGGAGTTATTCGAACACAAATCTTCCTCTGGTCGGCATGATCGTCGAAAAAGCTAGCGGGCGGACTTTCGAGGACTTCGTGACGGAGCGGATAATCAAGCCTCTGAATTTTCCAACCATACGATTCAAACATCAGGAAGATGTCGTGCCGAATCGGGCCGCGGGTTATGTCCTGAGAAACGGCGTATGGCAAAACGGCGAACCCTTTCGCCCGAAAGTCATCGCTCCAAGCGGCGGAATACTTGCAAGTGCCGTCGATCTCGCTCGTTGGTGGGAAGCCGCCCTGGAAGGGCGCATCGTCAAACAGCCCGGCCTCGCAGAGATGCTGAAGCCCGCGAAAATTAACGACGGTCGAAAAATAACCCACGGATTCGCTTTCTTTATCAACACTTTCAACGGAAACACCTTCATCTCGCATGCCGGCTCAACCGTCGGGGGTTTTGGGGCGATGGTTTACTATTTTCCGAACAATAAGATATCGATAGCCGTCATCGGCAACCTCGAAGACGGCGGTTTTGGGGCGGAATACATTATCAAGCGGCTTTCAAATCATTACATCCCCGGCGCGTTCGTCGGCGGGCTGAAAGAGGTCGCTGACCCAGACAGAATGCAGGATGCGTTGCAAATTCTGAACGAGATCGCCGACAACAAAAAGCCGGAGATCCTGTCGGCAAACTTCGCCACGAAAATGCCCGACGCGTTCCGAAAACAACTCGCCGAAAATCTAAAACAAATGAGATCATTCGCCTACATCGGGAACGAAAAGATCGGCGAAAACCATTTCATGCTCGACCCGCAGGCCTCAGAGTTTTTCCGTTACAAAATGACGCTTGCTAGTAAGACGGTTTATTACCATTTCAGAATGAACAAAGACGGCAGAATCGGGTGGATCATTTTTGAAGACTAGTTCGCCGCCATCAAACTCCCATGAATGGCCGCGAGTGTAGCGGTTTTTTGTGAAGGTTTCTGGTTCGTCGGATTTCCAGATGATCCTGGCGGTGTATGTCGACATAGTTTTACCTGACTTTTATGTATTTCTATCGATCGGTCCAGACCAGTTGAACCAAGTCCTTCTACCTGTTACCAAGTTTTCCTTGAAACCGTCTTCAAGACGCGACCAGCCTCCGCCCCAACGTGCCTTGAAGAGAAGAATTTTGTCATCAAATAGGTCCGCGAGAAAGTCAACGAGTTCCGAGGCAATCACTGTTTCACGTTCGTCCTCAGATAGATCGTCCTCATAGCTCCCGAAATGTCCGTGAGTAATATCCCCAACGAACACTATAAGTTCGTTACCTTCCTGCTCGATCAAAACGTTTCCCACCGCTGTATGTTTGGGGTTAAAGCCGACGAATGCGGTCGGCGTTGGATTCAATACAAGCAATTCGCCAAACCTATCCGTGAGAGACTTAATGACTGTTTCTATAAGCATTCTGAATTTTCGGTATCAACCGAAACAACAGCCTCGGAAACGGAATGGTTCGGTGGGAATGTTATTTCAGTAGTTCGTCGATCTCCTCGCCCTGAAGCCTAACTATTTTGCCATCTCGCTCGACTACGACATAGGTTCCAAGCTTCTTGTGCCTGATCAATGCTCCACGGACCGCACGATCATACGCTTCGGTTATCTGGTCGCCATATGTATCGAAAATAGTCCCGACGGGCTTTATTTTTGGCTTTTTATTTTTTTCCATACTTGTTCGTCTAATATTTCCAAGCCATCAATACTCGAATATTGAGCAATAAGTTCCGGCGGCCTCATACCACCATTATAAACCTTCCAGGAATCAGCTATAGGCAAATACAGTTCAAAGAAATACCTCTTGCCTTGCTCATACCTTCGACGGATCGTTTCTTCCGGAATATTATGTCCACCGGATGTAACCCTTGCTTTTACGCGTTCTATAGCAAAAGCCTCACTGCTCAGCCATATATAAATTATGCAAACACTGTAGCCAATCTCCTGCAAAGATCTCAGCCGCTTAGCGTATGTGCGCGTAGCCAGCGTGGTTTCAAACGAAAAATCCTCGTTTCTAGATGCTAGACCATCAAGTCGTCCGAGCATCGTACGGCCGGCATCAATTGCGGCGTTTTCTGGTGCATATGCCGACAAGCCTTCAGCGATAACGTCAGCGTTTACATACTCCGTTATTCCGAACGTATCGCGCACCAGCGTAGGAGCAAGCGTCGATTTTCCCGCTCCGTTTGGCCCCGCAATTACAACAACATTCGGCATATACTACGGTCGCAACCTATACAACATCCTCGGAAACGGGATCGTCTCTCGCACGTGTTCAATACCAGCCATCCAGGCCGTGCATCTTTCGATGCCCATACCGAAGCCGGCGTGGGGGACGCTGCCGTAGCGGCGGAGGTCGAGGTACCATTCAAACGTTTCCTGCGGCAGGTTGTGTGCTTTGAGCTGCTCGATCAGGTAATCGAGGTTCGCGGCACGTTCGCCGCCGCCGATGATCTCGCCGTAGCCTTCGGGGGCGAGCAGATCGATGCCGAGAGCGCACTCGGGGCGGTCCTTGTCGATCTCAAAATAGAATCCCTTGATCGCGGTCGGGAAGTGATGGACAAAAACCGGCAGGCCGAACTGTTTGGAGAGATAAGTCTCGTCCGGTGCGCCAAAATCGCCGCCCCATTCGAAACGGTTCTCAAGCTCGCCCTTCGCATGGCCTTCCTGCAGCATCTCGACGCATTTGTCGTAATGGAGCCGCGGAAACGGGCCTTTTATCGCTTCGAGTGCTGCTATATCGCGTTCAAGAGTTTTGAGTTCTTCCTGCCTGTCACGCAAAACTGCTTCGACGATCGCGAGGATGAGTCCTTCGCCGAGGTCCATCATGTCTTCGTAGCCAGCGTATGCGACTTCTGGCTCTACCATCCAGAACTCGGTCAGGTGACGGCGGGTCTTCGATTTCTCGGCACGGAACGTCGGCCCGAAAGCGTACGACTTACCAAAAGCCGCAGCCGTAGCTTCGTTGTAAAGCTGGCCGGATTGCGTTAGATACGCTTTATCGTCGCCAAAATAATCAACTTCGAACAAAGTTGTCGTGCCTTCGCAGGCGGCAGGCGTGAAGATCGGCGTATCGGCGAGCGTAAAGCCGTTATTGTCGAAGTAATCGCGGACGGCTTTGATGACCGTGTGGCGTATTTTCAGAACGGCGTGCTGTTTCTTCGAACGGATCCACAGATGGCGGTTGTCCATCAGGAATTCGGTGCCGTGTTCCTTGGGCGTGATCGGGTATTCGTGAACGTTTTGTAGGACTTCGAGGCCCGTAACGTCCAACTCAACACCGAGCGACGAACGCGTGTCTTCTTTCACCATTCCCGTTACGATTATCGAGCTTTCCTGGCCGATCGAATCCGCCAGTTCGTACAAAGCCTCGTCATTCGGCCGAAAAACAACGCCCTGCACGATGCCGCTGCCGTCGCGGATCTGCAAAAATACGAGCTTGCCGCTCGAACGCTTGTTATAAAGCCAGCCCTTCACCGTCACGGACTCGCCGAGGTGGTCTTTTAGTTGATTGATATAGGTTTGAGTCATGTAATTAGCGTATGTCTCAGATAATTTTAAGGGAATGCGGGCAGAAACGCGAGCATCGGTGTTTCCGGGAACAAGTAGCGGAAGCAAATCTGCCGATCGGAGGCTTAGCCCGGCGGCCAGAGTGCTCAGACCGCTGGCTGGAGTGCTCAGACCGCTGGCTGGAGTCCTCGCTCCGCGGGCTGGAGTGCTCGCTCCACTGGCTGGA
>CAYPGP010000024.1:0-36311 GCA_964410495.1 uncultured Chloracidobacterium sp. | reverse complement strand
GTGCTCGCTCCGCTGGCTGGAGTGCTCGCTCCGCTGGCTGGAGTGCTCGCTCCGCTGGCTGGAGTGCTCGCTCCGCGGGCTGGAGTGCTCGCTTCGCTAGAGAATCGGCGCAAAAAAGCGGCGTTTGACATTATTCCACGCAATTATCACACTCAACTTACCGCAAAATGGCAGAAGAGAAGAAAAAGAAAAAGGTCAACTATGCGACCGCCTGGGCTGAGGCCCGGAAGATCATGTGGAATGCGCGTTGGCGGCTACTGATTGGCAGCTTGCTGATGCTTGTTTCGCGGCTTGCGGGGATGGTTCTGCCTGCATCGACCAAGTTTATCGGTGACGAGGTTTTCACCAATAAACGTTACGACCTGATCAAATGGATCGCTCTGGCGATCGGCATTTCAACCCTCGTTCAGGGACTTACAAGTTTTGCTTTGTCACAAATTCTCGGCGTCGCTGCGCAGCTTGCGATCACGAACATGCGAATGCGCGTGCAGCGTCACATCGAACGGTTGCCGATCAGCTATTTCGATTCGACGCAGAGCGGTCAGCTGATCTCGCGGATCATGAACGACGCTGAAGGCATCCGCAATCTTGTCGGAACCGGTTTGGGCCAAATCCTTGGCAGCCTAGTCACGGCGTTCATCGCGATCGGCGTGCTTTTCTGGCTGAATTGGCAGCTAACGGCGGCGACGCTGGTTGTATTGGTGATCTTCGGAACCGCTTTGATGTACGCGTTCAAGATATTGCGGCCGATATTTCGTGAACGCGGTGAAATTACGGCTCAGGTTACAGGCCGGCTTGGCGAGTCCCTCGGCGGCATTCGCATAGTCAAGGCTTACACTGCCGAAAAACGCGAGGAACTGTCCTTTGCCCGCGGTGCTCACAAGCTGTTTCGAAACATCGCGAAATCGGTTACGGGCGTTTCTGCGATCGGCTCGTTCTCGTCGATCGTCATCGGAGCGGTCGCGGTCGTTATGATCCTGATCGGCGGCTCGGCGGTGCAGGCAGGGACGATGACGCTGGGCGATTTTTTGATGTACATCTCGTTTACATTTCTGCTCGCGATGCCGGTCTTCGAGCTGACGTCGGTAGGAACGCAGATAACCGAAGCCCTCGCCGGCCTCGACCGTATTCGCGAGGTAATGGCAATGACGACCGAAACGGAAGAAGACGCCTCGAAAGAGCCGCTATCGACCGTTCGGGGCGAGATAGAGTTTGAGGACGTACATTTTGAATACGATGCCGGCGTACCGGTTCTTAAAGGCGTTTCGTTCCGCTCGGAAGCGGGAACTACCACGGCACTCGTCGGGTCGAGCGGTTCGGGTAAATCGACGATATTAAGTTTGGTGTTGAATTTTATACAGCCTGCGAAATCAGTGCGAGCGGACGATTCGGTACCACTTGCAGTAGCGGATGCCGGTCTAGGCCACGCCGCCAAAATCCCACCCGCTACCGCAGGCGGTACTGACAAGGCGAGCGACGCGGGCGTTATCCGAATCGATGGCAAGGACCTTCAATCGGTAAAACTCCGCGATTATCGTAGCCATCTCGGCGTCGTTTTGCAGGACAATTTCCTTTTCGACGGGACGATCCTCGACAACATTCGTTTCTCGAATCCCGAGGCGAACCTCGAAAAGATAAAGGAAATGTGCCGCGTTGCCAATGCACACGAGTTTATCGAGAAATTCCCGAACGGCTACGATACGATCGTCGGCGAACGCGGCGTAAAGCTCTCCGGCGGCCAACGCCAACGCATCGCGATAGCCCGCGCGCTGCTCGCCGATCCGCGAATTCTGATCCTCGACGAGGCGACGTCGTCGCTCGATTCGGAATCTGAAGCTCTGATCCAGGAAGGTTTGAACAATCTTCGGAAGGGAAGAACGACCTTCGTGATAGCCCACCGACTTTCCACCATCCGCTCGGCCGATCAGATCCTGGTCGTCGAAGCGGGCGAGATAGTCGAACGCGGCACTCACGAAGCACTGATCGCAATGAACGGCCGCTACAAACAGCTTTACGATAAACAATACCGCTTTGAGCAGAATCTGTTCGTAAATCCAGGCGAGGATTTCACCGGAAAGCCGCCGGAAGTCTTAGCACAAAGTAGGCTTTAGCAGAATCTAGAGGGGTGGAAAGTGCCCCAGAGCGGCCTCCGCGATCGCTAAGTCCCTGCCGCTCGCTTTCATCCGGAGATAATGGTCCCGGATCATTTCTTTCGCCGGAGTGTCCGCCAGGTTCCTGAGCCCGTGAACCGAGTGTCCGACAAAATTCACGGCCTTCAGCCAGATCCGCAATGCGTCGTCCCGTGCGTTCTGCCGGGCGGCACAAATAGCCAATTGCTCCAGCCTATTGCCCCAAGAGGCCAGAAATTCCGCTTGATGCTCATCGAGCAGCTTTTCGGCCAGCTGCCATCTTCCCGAGGCGATGTAGGAATCGAAGAGTGCTTTCCACGCAAAGTTTCGTCGCTCATTATCATCTTTGCCGGCCGGCTTATATTTTAGAAATCCAATTATCAGGGGAATACTCCTGGCGTAGTCACCGGTTTCTTTCATAATATCGGCCAAGAGCAATCCCAGTTCCGGCGGCCCTTTTGCCGCTACTCGCTCCAGCTCGGTCAGAAAAAACTGCTTGCTATCAGATGAAAGTCTCTTATCGCCGAGCACCCGGCGAATCAGCCATGCGTCCCAATTCGCCTTTACTCCAAAAAGCTTCGGAAATATATCGGTTCGGCGGACGAAAAGAGCCGCCTGCAGTTCCTCCAAGTTAAAGCCGTCCTCCGTTGCTAACTTCGCGATCGCCAGTGAGACCTCCGAGCCGGCGGGCGTGGCATTAAACTCTTCAAGGAGGATTTGCTCAAGGCGGTTTTTAAGTGACTTAACTTTGGTCTCGTCAGCAACGATGCTCCATCGACTCGAAGTTTCGAAGTAATTTATAAACCAGCGTTTTTCCCCGTGCGGGATTCGGTTTAACGCTTCGCGAAACGCTTCTATCATCTGCATCGGTTCGCCTCGACCCTTGTAATACTCTATTCGCTCCTGCCAGTATGCAATTGAAGTCGAGCGTGTGGCCTCATCCTGAAGGACTTTTGATTCGACCGCTCGAGCACCGGATCCTGATTGAACAGCGCCCGCCAATGCGTAATCTGTCCGTCCTGCGACGTCGCTTGACTGGGCTAAAAGCTCTTCCATTATCGGCTGAGCGAGCGACGATTGTCCGGTACGCTGAAATGCCGCGGCGAGGCGTTCCTTGGTCCAGTAACGAAGCTGTTTTTCTCCGTCAAGCTTGCGCCGCGTGGGTACCGCTGTCACAAACGATCTGAGAACGGTATTCGCCTCCTCTTCGGTCACTGGCCTTTTCAACGAGTCCTGATAATACTTAATGGCGAGCCGCGGATTTACAGATTCAAATAAGACTCCGAGGTCGTATGCTTCCCGCGCCGTATTTGGCACATAGACCTCATGCAGCCAGTCTGTTTCGGTCTCAAAGGCGTTTTGGTTCCTACTCGCTTCGTGTTCCTGCCCAATACGTATTGCAGAGACATAATTTGCCAAAGCCTCTCTATCTTGCGGGTTGTTTCGGACCTTTGCCGCCAAGCCATCGAATATCGGCTGAACAGTTTTCGACTTTATGTTCCGTTCAAGATTTATCCTAAACCAGCTCGATGGCGGGATCACACGTTTTGAAAGCCAGGCATCGAGAGCGGCGGTATCGCCAGCCTGTTCCCAGTCGCGGATGAACGCACTGGTGTGATAATATCCGTCGTCTTCGGTAAGGCGTTCATAGTAAAGGCGGCGCGCGTTTACATCGTTGCCTACCGCTCTGCGGACTATCTCCAACAGCCAACCGCGATTCGCAACCGGGGGCAGATCGTTCGCTTCTGAGAGACGAATCACGGCATTTTTGATGCGCTCGTGCTGCTTGAGGCGAGCAAAAACGTCCAGGCTGAGAAGGTTTGCCTCCACCTTATCGGAATGGTTTTCTGCAAGCTCATCCGAAAAGGATCGTAAATCCTTATTCAGAAGTATTTTATTGACCTTTAGGTACAGATCTTCAGGAGTCGTAACCGTCTGCGAGGCGACCGATGAAGCGAGGATAACAGGGATGATCAGCAGTCCGAAACTCTTTTTCATGGTAATATCTGGTGTCCGATACTAACGCAAAAAGTATCCTTTCATATTGGTTGCGGCAACCCAAGGATAGGTTTGTTCCAGACGGGATTTTGTGAGGTCGCCCACAAACGCTATCATTTGCAAATCAAATACAGCTTCACGTGGAGATCGAACCTAGTGACCAAATCTCAAACCTATCAAAACCACACTCGTTGGTATCCTCTCGTTCATTTTGTTATCACACCGATACTGCTCGTCAATCTGATCTGGGCCGTCGTCTGCGTTGTGATGGAGTTCGACTGGTATCGGGTCCAGTTTCTTCTGCTGTCTTTGGGCGTGGCTCTGCTTTCGCTGGCGGCGAGGCTTCAGGCTTTAAAGGCGCAGGATCGGGTGATACGGCTCGAAGAGCGGCTGCGTTATCGTGAGGTTTTGTCGGCTGATCTGGCAAAAAGGGCTGACGATCTGCGGACGGGGCAGATCATTGCGCTGCGCTTCGCCTCGGACAACGAACTTCCCGACCTCGTTGAGCGGACTTTAAAGGGGGAATTCGCAACGACAAAGGATATAAAGCTAGCGATCAAGAATTGGCGTGCGGACCATCTGAGAGTCTAACTAGGGGCAAGGCGGTTCGTAGCTTACAAGGAAGGTCTTGTCGGTGTTCTTCATCAGCATCTGTCGCCTCGCCGCTGTCGGAGAGTCTTTCTTTAGCTCACTTTTTCCGCCTTCTTCGGCTTCAGAGCGAGGAGCAAATTCGAAAGTACCTTCGCTAAACACGGCGAGCGAAATATCCCGAAGTTCTGGCACGTTCAAGTCGAGGTAAAGCACGTTGGCGTCGTAGGAGATGCCGATCGGGGTCAGCCTCGATGGGATCCGCCATTTTTTCAGGATCTTCGCATTGTCAGCGGGATCCAAGAGCCAGGCTTCTGTGCCGAATATCCCAACCGGCCGATCAAACTTTATGTTTGCTCCCTGAACCTTGGTGACCAGGTGCGTATCGGTGATCTCGAGAACCGCAAACTTCAGGAAACAACCTGTGCACCGGTCGAGATTGAAGATCGGATCGGGAAGCCCGATCTTCGCCTTATCCGCGCCGGACGATTGAAGATTCGCAGAAAGCTTCAGTGGCTTTGATTTATCCTGCTGGGCATCAAATGCCGCGCGGATCTTGGCGCAATTTCCGGATTCGAGCACGAGAAAAAAGTCGAACCCTTCTTCCGCTATCAATTGATTTCCTTTCGCGACCAGGTCCGCCGCCTTCGCGGTGCTATCGGTTTGTTTTATCGCCTTTAACTTCTTGAGCAGTTGTGACTCATTCGCAGAAAAGCCGTCCATCACGACCTTCTGGCCATTTGCCGCGAGAGTCGAAAACAATGAGAAGAGAAGTAAAATGACTATTTGTGAAATCTTCATTCTGCGATCTCCCGGGCGAGCATTTTTTGGATCGCCGGAAAGCGGCCCAGGCTTTCGGACGAGCGCAGCGAGATGCGAAACATTGGTTTGATGAACGGAATAAAGTAAGTTTTGCCGCGATTGACGGATTGAAAAGAAAAGGTTCCGGCTGCCTTCAGGCATCGCTGTATGGTCTGTAAACGGAACTCGTTGGCAAATGTTTCTTCATCCAATGCCGGAAGACCAAGCCGACGCCTGACGTTAAGAAAATAAGCTCGCTTTTCCGCAAGCCATTCGCGCGACGGAGGCTCAGTTATTCGATCTAGAAGCAGCGAGACGAGATCGTAGGCCGGTGATCCGATCCGTGCGTCCTGATGGTCTATTATCCGCATGTGGCCGCAACCATCGATCATCAGGTTTGCGGCGTGAAAGTCGCGGTGACAAAGGACGTTAGCACAGGATTCAAGTTCTGTGGCGATAGTCTGGAATTCAGCATCGATCGCGGAGCTCTCATCCTCGGCAAGCGGAGCTTGCTTATACGTCGTAAAGTAGTGTTCCTTGAAAAAATTCAGTTCCCACAAAAGCTTTTCGCTATCAAAACGAAGTTTCGACGCGATGGAGTTCATTTCGAATGCTTTCGGCGTAAGTGTCTGGATCCGGGCGATCAAGGATATCGCCTCGTCAAGCTTTCGTTTGCCGTCGACTTCGTCTGTTTCGAGAAGAACTTCACGAAGAATGGTGTCGCCGAGGTCTTCCTGGACTATAACGCCTAATTCGCCGTCGTAATCGTATATCTCGGCAACCGGAAGCCCACCGGCGAGGAATAGCCGCGTTACGTCGAGGTAAGAATGTCCTGCCGGATCGAAGGGTTCGGGATAAACGCACGCGATCGCCGTGGAACCATTCCATCCGATGCGGAAATATTCACGCGTCGAGGCGTCGGCCGTAAGCGATTGGAAATCGCCGGCCTGCGAACGCAAATCGAGAAAAGCTTTCAGGCGTTTCTGATAATCGGACATCGAAGTTAGTTCAACGGGACAATGTAGTTTTCGCCCTGGACGTAGCCTTTCAGGGCCTTTTCGGGAATCTCGTTGCAGCTGCGGACCATGTCGGCACGCACGATGGCGGCGTTTTCGAAGTGCTCGCCGGGGCCGATCGTCACCCCATCGGCAATGATGGTTCGGTAAAGCGATGCACCATCGCCGATCGTTACATCATCCCAAATTATCGAATCTCGCAGTCCCGCTGCACCGCTTAGCTTGCAGTTCTGCCCAAAGTGCATGTTGCACGCTCCCATCATCGAGAGCGAAATATCCAGATACCGCGGGATCGTGGACAGCTCGAACCACTCGCCTTCGGCGACGTGAGCAGCGATCTTGCCTCCGCTTTTTATGTACGGAATATAGATGTCGGTGACCGTGTCGGAAAAAACGCCTCGCGGGATCAGATCGAGCACTTCCGGCTCAAGAATATGTATGCCTGTAAACATGAGCGGCGTAACGATGTCGTGTTCGATGTCACGAAGTTCATCGCCGGTTACAGGCGTTGCGTGAGGACCGAAAAAATCTATCGATCCGTCTTCTTTGGTGTGTACGACTGTGAATTTCTCGCGTTTGTGGTTTTCCTTTAAGACCATCGTCGCGATAGCTCCGGACTTTTTATGTGTTTCGATAGCGGCCCCGATGTCGATATCCGTGATTATCTTTCCGTTTACGATGACAAAAGTGTCGTTTTCTAAATGCTCTCGGGCAAAGTCCAGTGCTCCCGCAGTGCCAAGAATTTCAGGCTGTTCGACCGTGTATTCGATGTTGACGCCGAAATCACTTCCATCTCCGAGCGCGGCGATCACCGACTGCGGTTGGTGGTGAAGATTTACAACAACATCCGTAATGCCGAATTTCGCTATGTATTCCGCCACGTAACCGACCAGCGGCTTACCGAGGAACGGTATCGCGGGTTTGGTTCTGTCTATCGTTAATGGAAAAAGTCGCGTGCCGAAACCCGCGGCGAGGATCATTGCCTTCATAGAAAGTCGAATAATGATGATAAGGGAAATCCGAGGGTTTTGCACAAGCCGCGCGTAAGCAAGGGCGAAACTCTCAACACCGACGGTTATCGCCATTGTTTACCCGCGAGCTTGTGCATCGGCGCCGCCTGCTCTATTTTGAAAGCTAAGTATCCGGGAACAAACACAGTATGACCGAAACCATAGTCGGCAAAAACGACCGCAAAGAGATCTTCGGGTGGATGATGTACGACTGGGCGAATTCGGCGTTCTTTACGACCGTCGTCGGAGTGCTCATAGGCCCCTATCTGCTCGGTCTCGCTCAGGCGGCGGTTGGCGAAGACGGAGTTATACTCGATCTTATCGTTTTTAAGGTGACGCCGAAGGGCTTGCCTGCTTTTTGTACGGCTATTTCTGTCATATCGATGGTCGTGTTTCTCCCGATACTCGGTTCGATCGCCGATTACACGCATCTGAAGAAGCTTTTAATGGCAATTTTTTGCTATTGCGGCGTACTTGCCGGAGCGATGCTGTTTTTTGTGACGGACTCATATGTGGCCTGCAGCCTTCTGTTTATCGTTTCGACGATGAGTTTTGCCGCTGCTAACGTTTTCTACAACGCTTTTCTCATTGACATAACGACTGAAGATCAGCGTGACAAAGTGTCGAGTTACGGCTATGGACTCGGGTATATCAGCGGTTTTATCGTACTTGTTCTAAATCTGATATTTATCTCAAACGCCGAATCGCTCGGCATCACGACCGGCACCGCTGTGAGGCTCTCGTTTTTGCTTGCCTCGCTGTGGTGGGGGATCTTTGCGATCGTTACATTTACACTTCTGAAAACACGCCTACCGGATAAGGCGGTACCTGAAACGCGAAATCTCGTAAGTGTTGGTTTCAGCGAACTATGGGAAACCCTGAAGGAACTGCGCCGACTGAAGTTTACTGCATTGTTTCTTGTCGCCTATCTATTTTACAACGACGGCATTCAGACGGTAATACTTCAATCTTCGGTGTTCATTTCGTACGAGTTGTTCACATCGAAAGGGCTGGAAGCCGATAATTCATTTCTGATCATTATCTTCTGCATCGCGCAGTTTTCTGCATTTGTCGGTGCGATGACTTTCGAGCGGATCGCGCGGTACCTTGGTGCGAAAGCAACGATCATAGTCGCCCTTTTGATCTGGTGCGGTATCGTCATATATGCGTTCGGCTTTTTCGAGACAAAAACGCAGGCATACATAATGGGCGGAGCGATCGGAATGGTCCTCGGGGCGGCACAAGCTCTTTCGCGATCTCTTTATTCACAGATGATCCCGAAAGGGCGAGAATCGTCATTTTTTGGCCTGTATGAGATATCGGAAAAAGGTACGTCTTGGATGGGGCAATTGATGTTCACGATAATTGTCGGGGCTACAGGATCGTTCAGGTACGCGATCCTGGGTCTTGTCGTTTTCTTTGTCGTTGGAACGATCATTCTGCTTTTTACCGATACTCGTAAAGCGATCCATGAAGCCGGCAACGTTACGCCGGAAGAGGCTGCAGCGGGCTGATCCACGCTTTGGATTTCGCTCGCAGGTGGCGATATAATGATTCGGAGATACTCTTTGACGCCCTCGTGACTACATCAACTGAAAAAATCGTAACAATTTTTGGCGGCTCCAAATGTGCGGAAAATTCGCCTGAATATCAGGAAGCGCGAAAGATCGGCGGAATGCTGGCTGAAGCTGGATTCACGATCTGTACAGGTGGATACTTGGGCGTGATGGAAGCTGCATCACGCGGTGCGCGTGAAAAAGGCGGTCGCGTACTCGGTATCGTCATGAATCAGTTCAAGCACGAACCGAACCGCTTTCTGACCGACAAGGTTGCGACGGACCACTTCTATGACCGACTCCAGAATCTGATCACCCGCTCGGTCGGTTTTGTCGCGTTTCGCGGCGGAATGGGAACCGTTACCGAAATATCGCTCGTCTGGAACAAGCTGACGACCGGTGTGCTTGCACCACGACCGCTTGTGCTCGTCGGCGATTGCTGGCACGGCGTGGTTGAGGCTTGGAAGTCGAACCTCGTAGTTAGTGATAGGGATCTCAAGTTTCTTGAATTCGCCGATGAGGCCGATTCGGCTGCCTCGTTGATCATTCGGAGTGCTGGAGAAGTTGTTTTATGAACTGTCCAAGGTGTAATGCCGTGCTGATGGACGGCGCTAGATTCTGTGGTTCTTGCGGCCTTGTTTTGCAGTCAGAAGCCGCCCCCCAACCGCCGCCGGCGGCACCGCCAACGCAGCAAATGCCGCCTCCACCTCAAGCGGCGGGCGAAGCATTTCATTTTGACGCCGACGGCCGCGGGCAAGGACGAGGTTATACCTGGGAGATCAAACACGCTGGGGCTTTTGCTCTCGCGGTTGTCCATTTGCAGGCAAACCAATCGATCTCGGCCGAGGCAGGGGCGATGGTTTCGATGTCGGCGAATGTTGATCTTAGTTCTGAGCTGAAAGGCGGCGTTTTCGGGGCTTTGAAACGGGCAGTTGGTGGTGAATCCGCCTTCGTATCCACATTCACCGCACAAGGCGGGCCGGGGGAAGTCACCCTCGCTCCAGGGGCGCCGGGCGATGTAGCCGGGCTCGAACTGCGAAATCAGACCTTCATGGTTCAATCGAGTTCGTACCTCGCTGGCGACACCTCTTTGGTCGTTGATACGAAATTTGGTGGCGCCAAGTCGTTTTTCGGCGGCGAAGGGCTTTTTGTTCTTCAGGTTTCAGGCGCCGGGCTGCTGCTCGTCTCTTCATTCGGAGCGATCCATAGAAAAACACTCCGTCCCGGCGAGCAATACGTCATCGACACCGGCCATTTGGTCGTGTGGGAGGGACACATGCAGTACAACCTAAGAAAAGCGGCCAAAAGCGGCTTTTTCCGAAGCATGCTTAGCGGTGAAGGAATGGTAGCCGAATTCACCGGCCCGGGCGAAATACTTATTCAAACCCGCAATCTGGCCGCATTTGCCGGGATGCTCAAGCCGTTTTTCCCGTCGCAGGGCGGCAGCGGAGGCGGATTTAGTTTTGGAAGCTAGACCAGACGAAATCGGGATAGGCAAGATCGACAATACCAATTCATCCGTTGCACCCGAACGGCGGATCGACGGTGTTGCTGTCTCACGTGGCGTCGCGATAGGGCAGGCGGTACATTTTGAGCGCGGAACGACACGATTTGAGCACCTGGCGGATCAGCTGCCGGACATCGAATCGGAAGTCTCACGCTTTCACCAAGCTGTCGAGGCAAGCAAAAACGAGCTACTCACGCTCGTTGAATCCCCCGCCGCTGCCACAGGCGAGCATCTGAGGGATATTCTCAACATTCAGCTCCTGATACTGACGCAGTCCTCGTTCGTCGGGAACGTCGTCGAGGAAATTCGTGAAAACTCGTTGCTCGCGGAAGAAGCTCTCGACAATGTTCAGATTCGCCACGTGCAGAAGCAGAACGATGCCCACGATCCGCACCATCGTGAAAAACGCGTCGACATTGAAGATGTGTGCAAACGCCTCGCTCAATCACTGTCGGGTACTCCCAGGACTTCCGACAGCATTTATCGAAATGCCGTGGTCGTCGCCCATGAGCTGACGCCGACTGAGATCGTAGAGATCTGCCGCCATGGGGCGGCGGGTTTTGTAACCGAGCGCGGCGGATGGACGTCGCATTCGTCCATCCTTGCACGAGAGTTCCGTATCCCGATGGTATCGGGCCTAAAGTCCGTTGATTACCTTGTCGCTGGTGGCGAAACCGTCATAGTTGACGGGCAGATCGGGAAGATCATTATTGACCCGACCGAGCAATCGCTTTCGCATTACGCGGTCGCGGCAATGGAATCGCGGGCGGAAGCTCCGGGTGCCGCGCTGTCGAATCTAGGAGCCACGACAGCCGACGGAACCAAGGTTGTAATACGGGCAAACGCCGATACCGTTTCGGCCTATTTGTTGGCAAAAGAAGCGGGTGCAGAGGGCATCGGGCTTTTTCGTTCGGAATCCTTGATCGAAAAGCCAGGAAGAATTCCCGGTGAGGACGAGCAAGTCAAGCTTTACGAAGAAATAGGACTTGCTGCGGGAGAAGATGGCGTTCGCATTCGTACATTCGATGTAGGAAAGAATCGGCTTACGAGCATCGGCCGTTCCGGGGAGATAAATCCCGCACTTGGCCTACGCTCGATAAGGCTAAGCCTAAGAGAACAGAAGCATTTTCGAACGCAGATCCGCGCACTCCTGCGTGCCGCGGCAAGACATAGGATCGAGATAGTTTTGCCGATGATCTCGGGCGTAAGCGAAGTAACGGCGGCGCTGGAGATCATTGAAGATGAACGACAGAAACTCGCCGAAAAGTCCCTAAGCTTTGAACAGCCAAGAATTGGCGCGATGATCGAGGTGCCTTCGGCTCTTTTTACGGCTCGGGAGATCGCGTCCAAAGTTGATTTCCTCGCGCTTGGAACCAACGACCTTGTTCAGTATCTTTTAGCGGTCGATCGAGATAACGATCAAGTCTCGGAACTTTACCAGACCCTGAATCCCGCCGTTATCCGCGCTTTGAGATCGCTGATCGCCACCGCAAATGCCGTTGACCGGCCGCTGCTTATCTGCGGCGAGATGGCTGGATCCGCGTTTTATGTCCCGCTGTTGATCGGACTTGGAGCTCGTGAGCTTAGCATGAACGGTAATTCTATCAATCAGATACGACGTCTTATATCAGGAATCACCTTAACTGATGCCGAGAGATTGGCTGCTTTGACAGATGAGGCTCTAACGGCAGACGAGGTCGAGTCGATCTTGCGTAAATTCTACAAAGAACACTGGCAGACGCTTTTTCCTCACGGACTGCTCGATGCAAAACACAGATAAATCCCGAAAAAACTAGAATTCCAGGCTTTTTGTCCTTTTATTTGAGAGTCGCTGCAGGTTGCCCACTTGCGGTGATAATCCATGGACTGGAAGTGCCTAAATGAAGACATTTGTTTTCAACAAGTTAAGTGTAACCGCCTGCAGTAGTGCATTGGCAATATTCGTCGCCGCGGGCGTTAGTTTTGGCCAAACGCAAGATGGACGGAGCCGAAATAATCCTTATTCGCCAAGCCCTAAAGGCAAGATCACAAGTACTGCTTCAGAGCCATCGACGATAAAAAACGTCGGTTCGGAGCCGAAAAGCGATGGTTCGATCTCATTCATAATGCAGAAGTCGACGACGCCCGTTGAGTCGCCGGACGCGAATCGACTTTCAATTGCGCAGGCAACGTTCAAGGTCGCAAAGGCTGCCGAAGCAAGATCGGCACTGCCTACCGAGATCTACAAGGTCGGTATCGGCGACGTATTATTTGTCGGCCTGCGAAATTCGCCACAAGGCTCCGGATACTTTACGGTACGGCCAGACGGCTCGATCGACTATCCGCTCGCCGGCGAAAATGTAAAGGTTGCAGACCATACGGTTGAGACAATCGAGGAGATACTTTCATCTTCGATCAAACTGTTCCAGGATCCGCAAGTCGAGGTCAAGGTTCGCCAGTATGCCAGCCACAAGATCGTGGTTGCAGGATTGGTCGAAAACGGCGGTGAAAAGTACATCCAGCGTGAAGCAATGCCTCTTTTCGCGATACGTGCAGAGGCTGTTGTGAGTCCAAAAGCGACAAAGGTCGCGATCCGCCGCCGCGACGCCCAGCGGGCCGAAGTTTTTGATCTGAATGATCCGAAGGCGGAGTCTGTGCTGATATTTCCGGGCGATACTGTTGAATTCACCGGTAACACGACAAGCTTGTCAGCAAATGGCTCCTATTTTATCAGCGGCGAGATCGCGAGCGGTGGACAAAAGGATCTTATCGCCGGGCTTACGCTTTATCAGGCCGTGATCGTTGCGGGCGGAACGAAAGGGGATCCAAAAAAGGCGATCATTCGGCGTAAAAGCGAGGATGGGCTGTTTAAAGTTCAGGAGCACAACCTTCGTTCGATAAAGGCCGGAAAGTCTATGGATCCAATGGTTATGGCGGGCGATGTGATCGAGATCCGAAACTAGGCGGGTTTATTGGTTGCCGGGTTGGAAGGGATTTGTAACATTTCCTTTTAATGTTCAACAAATTTTGCTAAACTTGCAGAGCCTTGATAATTGAGACGCGTCGGGCGGTCGCTGTGTAAAAACAGAGGAAAGTCCGAACACCATAGGGCAGCGAGCCGGATAACGTCCGGGCACCTCGAAAGGGGTGACGACAAGTGCAACAGAGAACAGACCAGCCTTGATCTCTGGATCCGGGTGATGGGTGAAACGGTGAGGTAAGAGCTCACCGGCGTGTCTGGTAACAGAACGCGCGCAGGTAAACTCCTCGCGGTGCAAGGCCAAATAGGGAAACGTTTTTGAGCGGCCCGCTCAAAGCCGAAAGGCGGCGTTTCCGGGTAGGCCGCTTGAGCCCTCCGGTAACGGATGGCCTAGATGAATGATCGCCGCCCGCCCTTATCCGGTGGGAGACAAGATTCGGCTTATAGACGCGTCTCATTTAACTTGGTGCTCGACATTTTCTTTTCGTAAAAAACAGGAGAAGGTTTTTACTTATGGCTAACCGCAAAGGTGTGTTTATCGGTGCGTATGTACCCAATGAGCTGAAGGAGTCGCTCAGGCGTCGGGCAGCGGGCGAGCATCGTACTCTCTCGCAGGAAATTACACGAATTCTGGTCGAGGCCGTACATGGCAAAGGGCTTCCTGCAGGAAGCGTAGATCGCCGCAGCGGGAGCGACGTTCCGCGCCGCCGGGCGACCGATCCGCCGCTTCGCAGGCGGGCCGAAGATCTGCCATACATTCCGCCGACTGATAAAAAATAGATCACGCTTCCTGGAATTCGAAGTGCCGTCCTTCTTGAGCGGCACTTTTTTCTTGTATTTGCTAACATTTCCCTAGGGATGCATCGAAATACATTCGCATTTGTAATAGCAGCGGCAGTCGCCGGATTTATCGCTGGATTCTGGCTCGCGAATTCGATCAATCGTAACGCGCCGCCTTCAGCTGCAAGCTTACCGGCGAACTCTGTCCCGGCCGCTCAAGGTTCGGAAACCGAACTCACGGATGCGGAAATACGGGAAAAGATCGCGGAAGCTGACCGCAATCCGACAAATCTCTCATTTCAGAGAGACCTTGGCGTATCGCTCTATCGCTATGCCGCTATGAAACAGGATGTCGGTTTGCTGGGTGACGCGGCACGGATACTCGAGCGGGCGAGTACGCTTGACAGTAAAGATTTCGACGTGCTGGTCGCTCTCGGCAACGCCCATTTTGACGTCGGTTTTTATAAAAAAGACGCGGCCAGCTTTCAAAAGTCCCGCGACATCTACAACAAAGCCCTGGCTATCAAGCCCGGTGAGCCGGATGTAACGACGGACCTGGGGTTGACCTACTACTTGCAGGAACCGCCCGATAATCAGAAGGCCGCGGTAGAGCTCGAGAAAGTCTCGGCGGCTAAGCCGAATCATGATCGGTCGATGCAGTTTCTTGTGCGGGTTTACTTGAGACTTGATCGTGTCGCGGATGCTGAAAAAACGCTTGCTAAGCTAAAGACCGTGAATCCCAATAACTCGGCCATCAAAGAACTCGACTCACTTGTTGCTCAGCAAAAGGGCGGAGCGAAATGAGAGAGGCGCTGTTCATCCTGCTGGTCATCCTCGTCCTACTCGGCTGGACGGCATTTAGATATCGAAAGACCATCGCCGGGATCTTCGGGTTTGCCAAAATGCTGAAAGAGGCGAAGGACGGGGCCATCGGGAATATCCCTTCGAAACGAAAGGCAGAAAAAGTCGCTTCGGTATTGGTCAATTGTTCCAAATGCGGCGTTTGGGTGCCGCAGAACCGGGCAAGGAAAGTGGGTGACCAGTTCTCTTGCTCGGATGAATGTCTGCGAAACTAGGGCACGAAATTCGTTAGATACCAGGCGATCATTCGGTCGCCAAAGAGCAGGGCAACGATAGAACCAACGCCGAGAAATATCCCAAACGGAAGCTGCGTTTGCAGGTTGCGATCCTTACTTCTCATTACCAGAAAAACGCCGACCATCGCGCCAGAGAACGCTCCGAGAAAGATGGTCAGGATCGTCAGCCGCCATCCGAGCAATGCTCCAACTCCCAGCAGCAGTTTTACGTCTCCCAGCCCCATTGCATCGACGCCGCGAAGGGCTTTCCATATAGCACCGACCAACCACAACGATCCACCCCCGACCAACGCCCCTAATATTGCACCGGCAAGGCTGATAAGCCACTCCGGTTGGCCCTGCATGGAAGTCATTGGTGCAAAGTTCATGTCCGAAAAACGGAAACCCTCGAACGCGATCGGGTAGATGACCCGTACGATGATCGCCGCCACAAAAAGCGGATAAGTGATCACATTCGGCAGGATCATGTGTTCTGCGTCGATGAAAATAAGTGAGATCATCGTCGCGACAAAAACCAGTGCAACGGGAAGGAACGCGTTAAAGCCTATCTGCGATAGCGTGAGAATAAAGACGAGAGCGGTCAGCAATTCGACCGCAGGATATCGCCACGCGATGGGTGCCTTGCAAGCCGCGCATTTGCCGCCGAGCATCAGCCACCCGAGTATCGGAACGTTATGCCACGGCTTAATGCCGGTGCCGCAGTGCGGGCATTTGGAAGTTCCGAGCAGCGACTGTTCGTTCGGAACGCGATGTATGACGACATTCAGAAAACTGCCGATCACCGCTCCGAATACGAAGACGATGACATAAATAAAGATATCGGGAACACCGAGATTGGCTTCAAAAAAAGCTGGCATTAGATTAGAAGATGTTCGAGATTTCTGACCGAGAATGCGGGCCACAAGGCCACAATAATGATAAGTGTATCTGCCGGAAAAGGGAAGAGCATTCCATCGGAACGCGGCGGTATCAAATGTCGATCGCGAATGAGGACTACTTCTTGAGGAAGTTAACAAACTCGCCTTCGTTTCGTGTCAATCCTTCAAATCGGGCGACGATCTGGTCGTCGGGCGTGATTATCGCGTAGAGAGGCAATGCGACGGTACCGAAGCGTTGCTCCTGCATCTTTTGAAAGCCCTCATAGGGCTCGCCCTCGCCGTCTGTGAAGAGTTTGACGCGGATGAATTTCTCGAGTTCAGCACGTACGCCCGGCTTTGGAAACATGTTCGCTTCCATCCAACGGCAGTTCGTACACGTGTAGCCGGTGAAGTCGATAAAGATGCGGCGATTCTCTTCCTTTGCCTGCTTGAGCGCGGCTGCGTAGTCATTGGTCAGCCATGCGAGCTCGCCGTTCGCGGTTTGTTGGCCGCCAGCCGACGTAGCCGCGACCTGCTTCATAGGCGGCAGAAAAGATTCGATCTCCCCAAGCCTTCCGCCGAACAAGCCGGTCAGCAGGTAGAACGTTAGGGTCGCAAAAATAAAAGCGTTCAATACCCGCACCAGCCCGATCCGCTGAACATCGGAATCGTGTGAGAACTTATAAACTCCAAGCAGGTAGAGAAAGATCAGGATCGAAAGGCCGATCCAACCGGCTATAACGACCTCGCGTGTGAAGATTCCCCAGCCCCAGACGAGGTCGACGTTCGAAAGAAACTTCAGAGCGGCGCCTATCTCAAGAAAACCCATCACGACCTTAACCGAGTTCATCCACGAACCTGAACGCGGTAGGGAATTGAGCAGGTTCGGCGCTAGCGCAAGTATAAAGAACGGCAACGCGAAGACGCTTGAAAAGGCGAGCATTCCGACCACAGGATAAAACAGGTCGCCGCCGGCCGCCGAGACTAGAATTGTTCCAACAAGAGGAGCAGTGCAGGTAAACGAAGTCAGCGAAAACGTTAGCCCCATCAGCAGGAGGCCTATGAATTTGCCGGATTCCTTCGATCTGGTAAATCCGTCGAGCTTGGTCAGAACGCTTGAAGGAACGCCGAGGTTGTACGCTCCTAAAAGGCTAAAGGCAAAAGCAAGGAAAATTCCCGTAATTAGGAGATTTACGTATGGATTTGCCGCAAAACGGTTTATGCCGGCCGCCCCGAAGATCACCGCGAGCAATATGCCGAGTGCCGTAAAAGTAAGGATAATGCCGAAGGCGTACACTCCTGCATCGCGGACCGAGCCCAGCCGCGAATCCGAACCGTGTTTTGTGAAATAGGAAACGGTGATCGGGATCATCGGGAAGACGCACGGTGTCAGCAGCGAAAGTGCTCCAAACGATATCGCGAGCCAAATGAAGCCCCAGATCGGCTGATTAGTGATGTCGCCTTCCGCGGGTTTGCTGACCGTACCAGCATCCGAATCACTATTCGCATTTCGATCCGGCGGTGTCGTCGGAAGTCCTGTGGTTAAAGCGTCTTCGAGCGGAGAAGGCGTCGGCGTTGGAACCGGCGACGGCGTAACGCCAGGGCTCGGGCTCGCCGTGGGCGTTGGACTCGGTGATGCGGAAGAAGCCGCTTTGGGCGGCCCGATCGTGACTGCGGACGAAAGCTTTAATGTGCGCGGTGGCAGGCATACTGTATCGTTACAGACCTGATACCGCACGTTGACGTTCAAGGTCTGCGGGCCCTCTGCTGTACCTGCGTTTGCGGTGAAACCGACATTGTATGTGACCGAACCCGAGTGGGTTTCGGTGTTCATTTGAAAGTTTGGGTCCATTGCGACCTTTGGCCGCGGACCGGAAACACCAGCAATCGTGAAAGGGCCTTCACCGAGCGATATCCGCGTTGGGATCGGGCCGCCGGCCCCTTGCGTGATGGAATACATCTTCCAACCGCCATCGATGCTGATCGCGACGCGGGCAGTACCTTTTCCGCCAGCGGAAACCGTGGAAGGCGAAACAGAGACGCTGCCCGAAACCGGATTCTGAGCGCTTGCCACGCCGATGAAGCACACGGCGCTCCCAAACACACAAAAAGCTATGAGAAGAAATCGTTTCACGCGTTGTTTAATACTCAATTGGCAGCTTTTTGTTCCATAGCGGCGGCAACAATTTTATTCATGTCGTCTTTTTCGCCGATCCGGGCGATGATCTGCCCGTCGCGTCCGACCAGGACCTTTGTCGGCAAAACCTTGACGCCAAAGACATTTACTGCGACCGGAAGCGAACTTGCGGCATTTGCCTGCGTCCAAACCGCCCCTCGCGTTTTGACGATCTGACGAGCCCGCGTGTCGGCCTCTTTAGCAAACGCTGGATCAGCCTCCTCGTCACCTATTGTCTCGGCATTCATTGCGAGGATCTCAAAACCGTCTGCCTTATATTTGTCGTAGAGTTTTTGCAATTTCGGGATGTCGGCCAGACACGGCCCGCACCAGGTGGCCCAAAAATCGATCAGCACAACCTTGCCTTTGAACTCGGAAAAATTTCGTTTCTTGCCGGCAAAATCTACGAAATCGAAAGCTGGTTCTTTGCTAACGGACGCTGCGCCAGCCGGAGACGCGACGGGCTGAGAAAAGCCAGCCAAAGCCGAGCCGAGCATTATCATTGCGATCAAAATACTTATGCGAAATTTCATCCCGGAACCTCTGGAATCAAAAACTTTGACCATGTCACTCTAATGTATCAAAAATCGAGCATTTTCCTAGCAATGATAGATGCTTTGAATTATTATTTTGATGTAACAAAATCGTTATAAACATTTAATAATAAAGGACGTAGCCACTTGAAACCTACCGACATCGCAGATCCCGAGTATTTTCATAAGGTTGTAGATTGCCAGTACGCCTGCCCGGCACACACGCCGGTGCCCGAATACATCCGCCTTATTGCCGCCGGACGGTACACCGAGGCGTACATGATCAACTGGGATTCGAACGTGTTTCCCGGGGTTTTGGGCCGAACGTGCGACCGTCCGTGCGAACCGGCATGTCGTCGCGGACGGGTCGAGGAAGAGCCCGTCGCCATCTGCCGTCTTAAACGCGTTGCAGCTGACAATCGCGACGATGTGATCCCTTACATGCCGCAAGGGCCTTTCACGCCGAACGGAAAAAAGGTTGCGTTGATCGGAGCCGGGCCGGCCTCATTGACGGTTGCTCGCGACCTGGCTCCGCTTGGGTACGAGATACATCTATTTGACGAGCAGATAAAAGGCGGCGGCTTCATGCGGTCGCAGATACCGGCGTTCCGGCTGCCCGAGCAGGTTTTGAATGACGAGGTAGATTACATTTTGCGCCTCGGCATCCACACGCATTTCAAGCATTACGTTTCGTCGCTCAAAGAGGTTTTAGGGCAGGACTACGACGCGGTCTTTGTTGGAACCGGCGCACCGCGGGGACGCGATCTTCCAAATCTGCCGGGACGCCAGGAAGCCGACGCGAATATTCACATCGGTATCAACTGGCTCGGCTCGGTCGCTTTTGAACATACGCATTCCATCGGCAAGACAGTCATCGTCCTCGGCGGCGGAAACACGGCGATGGACTGCTGTCGCACCGCCCGGCGGCTCGGCGGCGAAGACGTAAAGGTCATAGTCCGCTCGCCTTTCGCATCGATGAAAGCATCTCCTTGGGAAAAAGAGGATGCGATGCACGAGGATATCCCGATCGTCGACAACCATGTGCCGAAGAGCTTCGTTGTCGAAAATGGAAGGCTTGCCGGAATGACTTTTGAGAAAGTCGAGGCCGTGTATGATGAAAACGGCAAACGCTCGCTCGTCCCGACCGGCGAACCCGATGTTTTCTATCCTGCCGATGACGTTCTTATAGCCGTCGGCCAGGAGAACGCCTTTCCATGGATCGAACGCGACCTCGGGCTTGAGTTCGACAAGTGGGAAATGCCGGTCGTCGACAAATTTACGTTCCAATCGACGCATCCGAAGGTTTTCTTCGGCGGAGACGCGGCTTTCGGGCCCGAAAATGTCATTACCGCTGTTGCGCACGGACATCAGGCGGCAGTCTCGATCGACCTGTTCTGCAATGGAAAAGATGTAAAGACCGAACGCCTATCGCCCTACGTAAATCTCCATTCTATGAAGATGGGCATCCACGAATGGGCGTACGACAGCGACATCGACCACGACAAACGCTACGTCGTCCCCCAGGCTGACAAGTCTGTCACGTTAAAAGATCGTAAGAAAGAGGTGGAACTCGGCTTCGATCCGCTCACCGGTTACGAAGAGGCGCAGCGTTGCCTAAACTGCGACGTGCAAACCGTCTTCTCAGCCCCGAAGTGTATCGAATGCGACGCCTGCGTCGACATCTGCCCGACGAGCTGCATCACGTTCACTGCTGACGGCGAGGAACAAGACCTGAGACAACGCACAAAGGTCCCGGCCCTCAACCTCACCCAAGACCTCTACGTCGCCGACGGCCTCAAGAC
Organism: uncultured Chloracidobacterium sp.; assembly: GCA_964410495.1. Classification (GTDB taxonomy): domain Bacteria; phylum Acidobacteriota; class Blastocatellia; order Pyrinomonadales; family Pyrinomonadaceae; genus OLB17. Next base: position 15,502 of record CAYPGP010000024.1, on the reverse strand, counting down.
CGGCCGCGTCATGGTCAAAGACGAAGACGTCTGCCTCCACTGCGGCCTCTGTGCCGAACGCTGCCCCACCGCCGCCTGGGACATGCAGGCCTTCTGGTACAACATAACGAAAGCCGGCGAGATCAAATACGGCCCCACCGTCGCGGGCAATTTGGTACAGATCCAAAGGATCGGGAATGGTGCAGCTTAGTTAAACACCGTATGAAGCCGGAACAACTCTACGCAACACCATTCGCCGCCGTCTACCCGTACTACGTCAAGAAGGCCGAGGCGAAGGGGCGGACCAAGGAGGAGCTTGACGAGATCATCCGATGGCTGACGGGCTACACAAAGGCGGGCCTTGCGAAACAGATAGAGAAGCGGACGACCTTTCGCGACTTTTACGAAAAGGCCCCGAAGTTCAACCCCAACGCCGCCCTCATCACCGGCACCGTCTGCGGCATCCGCGTCGAAGACATCGAAGACCCGCTAATGCAAAAGACCCGCTGGCTCGACAAACTGGTCGATGAGCTTGCGAAAGGGAAGAAGATGGAGAAGATCTTACGAGCATCATGAGTAAAGCTATAGAGAATCTTGCCAAGGCATTTGAACAGGCGATGAAGGTGCGTCCTAAGGTCGGCGGATTTCCGTATCTGGCGGAAACACTGCGTCGAGCGGGAGTGACGAGAAATCTCTGGTATCTGCCTTCTTGTCAGAGCCTTTACTTGACGGAGTTGGGGCCGGTCGTGTCGCCTGGAATGCCACTTGTCGAGGGCATGGCGGATGTTCCACCGTTCGATGAAGATGCTTTGATATCTGCATTGCGAACCGATCAAGCCGGCGAGAGTTCGTTCGAAGTCTTTTTGAGCGCGACTTGGAACGCTGGAGTCGTAAGCTACGACGTGGATTTTGTAGAGCGAACCTGCACATACTACGGTGCGGGCGGCGAGTCTTATATTGAATCCTATCCAGCCGTTGAGATTCACGAGTATTGAAATCTGATCTTAGCGCCAAAAATATCGACGACCCGCTGATGCAATAACTCCGATACCTGACAAACCCGTCGACGAATTGGCGAAAGGCAAGCCAATGGAGAAGATTTTGAGCAAGGTTATTCAGGATGCTAAAGCCCAGAAGTAGCTTATGAAAGATATATCAGTGCATGACAACTTCTTGATCTCTCATACGGTGAACGCAGAGAAGAAAGAGATCGTCTTGCACACAGTTTTCAAAGATCAAAACCCGCACGAATACACTGACGTAACGTTCTCTGATGTCGTCGCCTATCATTTCGAAAACGACAATCTTCGCACAATTCTGTTCGATGTGATCGAGACTACCGTTGAATCGACGCTTGAAACCGATCGATTTCTCCTTGAAAAAGGGAGGCATTACGCTTGGCCGATGACGTACGAGACGGAGACAGAGTTACTCGAGAAGACGTCTAAACAGGGGACAAAGGCCTTTGTCATCGAGTCATCTTTTGGGATGACCGGATGGATTTGGGCGAAAGAAATGAAAACGGAACTGATTAAATAAAACCAAGCACAAAACGTATCATCCTTCGCATCGTGCACCTTGTTTCGGTGATACCGGTGCTCGGATACGTCTATCAACCCGCGACCGACAATTGCAGATGAGAAAGCTGATCGCCGCCATTAATATGTCCCTTGACGGTTTCTGCGACCATGACAAGATGAGCGCGGATGATGAGGTGCATGAGCATTACAGCGAGGTTTTGCGGGGTGCTGATATTGCGATGTGGGGACGGGTGACCTTCCAGTTGATGGAATATTGGCGGTCCGCGGCCGCGAATCCGACAGGGAATCGAGCGACGGATCATTTTGCCGCGACGATCGACGGGATGATCAAGGTCGTGTATTCGCGAACGCTCGATGGCGTCGATTGGCGAAACACTGAGCTCAAACGCGAGATCGACGTGGACGAGATCGAGGAACTAAAGCAACAGAACGGAAACTACATACTGGTCGGCAGCCGAAGCCTGGTCGTCGGGTTTAGCAAACTCCGGCTCATCGACGAGTACCAGATCGTCATTCACCCAGCCATAATTGGTAACGGTTTGACATTATTCAAAGACATTGGCGAACGGATCGATCTGAAGCTGGTAAAAACCAAAATATTTGGCTCAGGAGCGGTGCTTCATTGCTATGAGCCAAAGTGGAGTTAAGGCATAATTAATCTGTGAAGATCAACGATTTCGTAGTCAGATTTGCAAACGTTAACGGAACAGGTTCGGCGTCCGCGAACGCGCTTTTTACTAAGGCAGTTTTTCGCATGGGCGTGCCTGTTACGCCGAAAAACATCTTTCCATCAAATATTCAGGGCCTGCCAACATGGTATGAGGTGCGCGTAAGCGAAAAAGGCTATCTCGGCCGTCGCGAAGGTGTCGACCTGATGGTCGCCGTCAATCCGCAGTCGATGAAGCGGGATTACGCCGACGTAAAGCCTGGCGGCTATTTTGTTTACGACAGTTCTAAGCCGTTGCCGCCGGGTTACGACCGCGACGATATTACGGTTCTCGGTATTCCGATGACGGAACTTTGCAACGCCGAATACAGCGACGCACGTCAACGACAGCTTTTCAAGAACATCGTCTATATCGGAGCGCTCGCGACCCTGTTCGATATTGAGTTTACGGTGCTCGAAGGACTCATCGGAGAGCAGTTCAAGGGCAAAGAAAAACTGATCGAACCGAATATCAAGGCCCTGAACCTCGGAGTCAACTTCGTAAAGGACAATTTTGAGTATCCGTTTTCTCTGCGTGTTGAACGCCGCGACCTGCTCGGTGACAAGATACTGTACGGCGGAAATTCGGCGTGCGCTCTTGGAGCGATCTATGCCGGTGCGACGGTCGCCGCTTGGTATCCGATAACGCCTTCGACCTCAGTCGTCGATGCGTTCGCAAAATACTGTTCTAAGTATCGCGTAGATCCTGAAACAGGGATGAATAACTACGCCATAGTTCAGGCTGAAGATGAGCTGGCGGCGATCGGGATGGTGATGGGCGCGTGCTGGAACGGAGCACGAGCGTTTACCGCGACGAGTGGCCCGGGCGTGTCCTTAATGAACGAATTTTTGGGGCTGGGTTACTTTGCCGAAGTTCCGACTGTGTTGATCGACGTTCAGCGAACCGGGCCTTCGACCGGAATGCCGACACGAACGCAGCAATCCGACATTTTGCTCGCGGCTTACGCTTCGCATGGTGATACGAAACATCCGCTTTTGTTTCCGGCGAATCCTAAAGAGTGTTTCGAGATGACTGTGGACGCATTCGATCTGACTGAACGGCTGCAAACACCGGTGATCGTTATGACCGATCTTGATCTCGGTATGAACGATCACGTAACCGAGCCGCTCGTTTGGGATGATTCACGAGAATACGATCGCGGCAAGGTATTATCTGCCTCGCAGATCGACCGGATCTATAAGGCGATGGCAAATGGCAACGGTAATCGGCATCATATCGAATCGCAGCCCGACGCCGAAGCTGAATATGCCGGAGCATTTCTCGAACAGTTTAACGGCAAATGGGGCCGATATCTGGACATCGACAACGACGGTATTCCATATCGAACCATCGGCGGTACCCATCCGACCCGCGGGGCGTTCGTCACCCGTGGCTCGTCCCGCGACGAATACGGCGTCTATACCGAGGATGGGGACGCTTACAAGCGAAACGTCGATCGGCTCATGAGGAAATGGGAGACTGCGAAGGAATTGGTTCCGCAACCGGAGTTCTACCGCAGAAGCCCGCACGATATTAAGGGCGTAACATTCACCTCTGGGGATGATCAAGCAACAGTCGCGGATGGCTTAATATTTTTTGGCACCTCGACAGATTCGGCGTTAGAGGCTCTTGAATTACTAGACGACGACGGCATCGCTCTCGACGCCATGCGCCCACGGGCTTTTCCGTTCGGGAAAGCGTTCCGCGATTTTGTTGATGCTCACGACCGAATCTTCGTCATCGAACAAAACCGCGATGCACAGTTCCGAAGCCTAATTATGATCGAACTCGGTGTTGATGCATCAAGACTTGTGTCGATCCTTAATTATGATGGAACGCCAATAACCGCTGATCTTATTTATCGATCTATTAGATCGGCCTTGTGATAATATCTTGGCACACCCCTCCAGCAACTTGCTCCCTTTCGAAGGGAGGAAATTTGAAATTTGGAGAATCTATGAAGAGGAAATTCGTTAGCTTACTGAACTGTATCTTGTTTTCGTTGCTTATCGCTGGGTCGGTAATATCGGCCCATGCGCAGGAAAGAGAAATGGGCGGGATCGGCATTACGGTCTTTGAAGATAGAAATTTCCGAGGTAAGAGTGCCACCTACAATAACGATGTAGAGAATCTGGATGGCAGTGGTTTTAACGACAAGATATCGAGTATTAGAGTTGGGCCGGGCGAGCGCTGGGAAGTTTGTCAGGATGCCTATTACCAAGGCCGTTGTGTGGTTATCTCGGGTGAGGAAAGCGACCTTCGACGCAACTCGTGGGATAACATGATATCGTCGTTTCGTCGTATCGGTAGCTGGCAGCCGGGAAATCCGGGTTCGTCATACATTGTGTTGTTCGATCAGGTGAACTATCGCGGTAACGCCAGGAACTACAGCCAGGCAGTTGCGAACCTGCCCCTCACCGCACAGAGCGTGACTATTGGCCGCGGCACCTGGGAATTTTGTACCATGGCAAATTTTGGGGGAACGTGTATCAGGATCGCACAGAGCGTTCCCGATCTGCGGACCTACTCTCTCTCCCGCCGGATCGCATCTGCACGCCCGCTGGATGGGACGGTCACGCCTGTGCCGCCGCCTTCGGATGGTTACATTGTTCTTTATGACCAGCCGAACTATCGGGGCAATCCGACCAATTACAATAGTGCGGCATCGAACCTCAATCGTCGTGCTCAGAGCGTGACCATCGGAGCCGGTTCATGGCAATTTTGCGAAGGAGCGAACTTCACCGGCCGTTGCGTTACTCTCGACCGAAGCACTCCGAATCTATCATCGGTCGGAATGAATCGCCGGGTCGGATCGGTTCGTCCCGCTGGTTTCGTGCAGCCGGGACCTCAACCGGGATCCGATTGGTATATAGTGCTTTATACGCAGGCGAATTACCGAGGGACGCCCACCAACTATCGCAATGCACAGCCGAGGATAACCAAAACGACTGGCAGTGTGACCATTGGCAAAGGCGTGTGGGAGATTTGCAGCGGAAACAACTTCACCGGCAATTGCCAAACGCTAAGCTCAAGTGTGCCGAACATGACCATCTTCGGGATATTTGGCAGGACGATCCGTTCCGTCCGCCCCGTGGTTCCCCAGCCCCGGTAGATAATGGCCGTTGATCGGGCGTCGCAATGGTTAATGCTGATGCGACGCCCAATTCCGCCGCCTGACGACCGGGTAATTTTTAGGCGATAAGCGTGGGAAAGCTAGCCCGCGTTCCGACTATGACATACATAAGATCTACATTTAGACACCCCGCTTTACCAAAGAACGACCTCGGGTACACGGTCGATTATTACGAAGGCTCGCTTTCTACGCTTTGCGCCGGTTGCGGGCATGATTCCATAAATGCCGCGATCGTTCAGGCGTGTTGGGAATTAAATATTGAACCGCACAAGGTCGCTAAACTCTCAGGGATTGGCTGCTCGTCAAAATCGCCGGCTTATTTTTTGTCGAATTCGCACGGGTTCAATTCTGTTCATGGTCGCATGCCTTCGGTCGCCACGGGAGCGAATCTGGCTAACCGCGACCTGATCTACTTCGGGGTCTCAGGCGACGGCGACACGGCATCGATCGGGATGGGGCAGTTTGTTCACGTCGTGAGGCGAAACCTCAACATGGTTTACCTCGTGATGAATAATGGCTGCTACGGCCTCACAAAGGGCCAGGACAGTGCGACTGCCGACGCCGGATCGAAGAACAAGTCGGGCCACGTAAATCTCTTTGAAGCTATCGATCTTGCAAGCCTTGCGATAGAGCTAGGAGCGACTTTTGTCGGCCAGAGCTTTTCGGGCGATAAGGAACAGTTGGTACCGCTGATGAAAGCGGCGATGAAACATCGGGGGTTCGCTTTTCTCAACGTAATTTCGCCATGCGTGACGTTTAACAATAACGTTGGTTCGACGAAATCGTACGATTATGTTCGTGAGCATGTACAGATAACGGGCACGATGGACTATGCGCCGATGATGAGCGAGATCACGGCTTCATATGAGGCCGGTTCGGTCAGCGACCTTCTGATGCACGATGGAACTGAGATCCGATTGCACAAGCTTGCGAAGGACTGGGACCCGCTAGACCGGTTTTCAACTATAAACGCCATGCAGCAGGCAAAGACGAAGTGTGAGATCCTGACGGGCCTCTTGTATGTAAATCAGGATGCGAAAGACCTGCATGATGTTCTTGCTACTTCGGACCGGCCGTTGAATTCACTGCCACAGAGTTTAGTCTGTCCGGGTTCGGAAGGGCTGGAAAAGATCAATGCTTCGCTGCGGTAGCTCACAAGATTTTTGTAGTCTATCAGCGCGATCCTATTTCTAACGGTTCTCGATCTCTACGTTAAACAATAATAAAACCTGTTGACTTACCGGCGCGTATAGGTTAATTTTCAAAGAGCGGCTCTCCTACGCCCCGCCGCTAACCCACACCTGCCGAAAGGCGGTTCCATCACTCGATCACTTCATCTTTCCATAATCGCGAAAGAATCTACCCATCTGCTCGGCCTCTTATTTAGGCGGCCTTTTCGTCTATACGACATTCTTGGAGACCCCAAAACAATGAAACGTTTCAGCGCACTTTTCGTCTTTCTGCTCTCGGGCGCCCTTATTATCGCAACATCCGTATCCGCTTTGGTCACAAACGGCGACTTCGAGGCCGGAACATTCAACTCCTGGACCAAAGATCGGTTCATCAATGGAGGGATCAGCGCCGGAACCGGAAACGTGTCAAACTCTATCGATCTAAGCGCTATAGTTCCGACTGGCGGTGCGGCCCCGCTAAGCCAAACGGACCCACATTCGCCACTCAAATTTCCGGCCTACGGAAACTACAGCGCGAGAGTAAATAGTGACGCTTCCTACACAGGCGGTAGCCGCGGCCAAAACGGCAACAAGATAAGTCAGACGATAACGTCGGCATACATTGACCCCAGCGATAATCTGAACCACACAAAGTTCGCCTACGCCGCGGTCATGGTCAATCCTGTAAGTAACCCACACTCCGATAATGAAAAACCTTATTTTCGAGTCCGTGCGGTTAATCTTAGCAATGGAAACGATGTCCTGTACGAATTCACGTCGTATGTGAACGAGCCGGGTAAGAATTGGCAGAATGGAAACGTTTTCAGTACGAGCGGCGGAAACACCGAGTACTGGAAATATTTGAACTGGCAGGTAGTTGATCTTACATCGTCCGCAGCCCACCCGGTTGCCGCCGGTGACGATATCCTTATCGAAGTGATCGCTGCCGGCTGTTCACTCGGCGGACATCCCGGATACGTTTACGTCGATGAGATAACAGATAACGAGATAGCAGGTCCCACGATCAAGGCCACGGGACCCGCTACCGTCAGCTCTGGCGGAAATATTCTCTACACCTACGAATACAAGAACTTTTCGGCGGGATCTCTTAATGCGACGATCACGGCTACGCAGCCGGCCGGAGTGACTTTCACGACGGTGTCCGATGCTACGAACTGCAGCCTGAATGGCAGCGGAGTCGTGACCTGTAATTTTGCGAATGTTCCTGCCGGTTCGCGAAACACTTTCACCGTTTCGGGTACGGTAACTGCGGCAAACGGATCTCAGATCGAACATGGGAACTACGACATCGCTGCGTCAGGATTCCCGACAGTGGCCGGGCAAACTGTTATTACGTCAGTTGTAGGGCCGACGACCACCTCGACCGGCGTAACATCCTCGGTTAATCCCTCTGCTTATGGTGAAGGGGTAACATTTACCGCAACCGTCTCACCGAACTCTGGGACGACGACGCCCACCGGGAGTGTGCAGTTTGTAGTTAACGGTTCAAACTCCGGCCCGCCGGTCGCGCTCAACAGCGGTTCAGCACAGATCGTTCTATCAAACCTGCCCGTCGGAGGTCCGCACACGATCTCCGCAAACTACCTCGGAGGCGGCGGATTCGCTGCCAGCTCGGGTACGCTGACGCCGGGACAAACCGTGGTTCGGGCAAATACGATGACGACCGTCAGCACTGCTCCTAACCCGTCGAAATTCGGTGAATCCGTCACACTGACGGCTACTGTAACCGCTTCGTCGCCCAGCAGCGCAATACCAGCCGGAATCGTGCAGTTCTCGATCGACGGAACAAATATGGGTTCGCCTGTGGTTCTCGTGGGCGGGGTAGCCCAGCTGACCACATCCGCGATGGCCGTCGGTGGACGGAGCGTCACTGCTAGCTATTCACAGACAGCAAATTTCAATGCCAGCGCCGGTACGGCTTCGCACACCGTAGAACCATCGGAGACTTCAACATCTGTTTCGAGTACGACATCGACCACGACCTACGGCCAATCCGTTACTTTTACGGCAACGGTGGTTTCGGTCGCCCCCGGCAGTGGAACTCCGGCTGGAACCATGACGTTTTATTTTGGCGGAAGCCCGATACCGGGTTGCATCAACGTTCCTCTTACCGCGAGTGGTCAAGCGGTTTGCACGGTAGACAGTCTTCCCGCAAGCTCTGGCAACGTCACCGCCACTTACAATGGGGGCAGTAATCATAACGGCGGAAGCGGCACGGTCTTCCACACTATAGAAAAAGCGGACTTAACAGTTTCCGCATCGAGCCACACGGTTACTTATGGGGATGCGCCACCTGCAGTCACCCCATCATACTCTGGGTTTGTCCTCGGTCAAGCTTCGAATTCTCTCAACACCGAACCAACGTGTTCTACTTCCTACATGTCCGGCTCCGGAGTCAGCGGATCGCCGTACTCGACCAGCTGCGCCGGAGGCGTCTCAGGGAATTACAACTTTATTTACTCCAGCGGATCGGTAACAGTGAACAGAGCGTCGCTCGTGGTCACGGGTTCGAGTCATAACGTAACGTACGGCGACGCCGCTCCTCTGGTTACTCCCAGTTATTCCGGCTTTGTTTTATCCGAAGGGCCTGGCACTTTGACGACCGCCCCTATTTGCTCAACAACCTACACGGCTGGATCGAGCGTGACCGGCTCTCCATATGCGACGAACTGTTCAGGCGGAGCAGCAGCGAACTACAACATCACGTACACGAGCGGCTCAGTCACAGTGAATCGAGCGACCATCACCATAACGGCCTCGAGCCACGGCGTTACCTACGGAGATGCAGTGCCAGTGATAACTCCCGCATACGCTGGATTTGTGCTCGGCCAGGGCCCGGGTGATCTGACTACCCCACCAACCTGCACGACGAGTTATACGCAAGGCACCGGGGCGGGAACACCGGGACTAACAACGAACTGCAGCGGCGCCGCCTCTGGAAACTATGACTTTAGCTACGGGGCAGGCCTGGTTACGGTTGCAAAGAAACAACTTAGTGTGACCGCCTCGAGCCACACTGTCTCGTATGGTGATCCAGTGCCGCCTGTGACTCCCAGCTACTCCGGGTTTGTCAGTTTACAGGGACCGGGAGATCTGACTCTGGCGCCGACGTGTTCGACGACCTACGTTGTTGGTGCTCCAGTAAACGGTGCCCCGTATCCAACGCGGTGTAGCGCAGGCGTCTCATCCAACTATAGTTTCGTCTACACGAACGGGACAGTCAGCGTAAATAAAGCAAATGTGGTAATTACCGCGTCGAGTCACAACGTAACCTACGGTGACACTGCTCCCGCGATCACGCCGAGCTACGCCGGATTTCTCTTCGGACAAGGCCAGGCTGTGCTCAGCGTATTACCGACTTGCTCAACGGGTTATGTTCCGGGGGCCGCGGCAGGTAGTTCACCAACTACAAGTTGCAGCGGCGCGAGTTCGGCAAACTATGCATTTACTTACGTAGATGGATCCATTGCCATCAGTAAGGCGTCTCTCGCAGTTTTCGCTCCGAGTCCGTCCTTAACCTATGGTGATGCAGTACCTGTTTTGACACCAGACATCTCCGGCTTCGTCCTTGGTCAAAACCCGTCGGTTCTCAGTACTCAGCCCACCTGTTCGACCACCTACCTTCAAGGCGCACCGGTTGCCAGCTACCCAACCACCTGCTCGGGCGGAGCGTCGCCTAACTATAACTTCACGTATACGGGCGGCAGCATCAATGTTGGTAAGAAAGAATTGACCGTTACAGCCGACAACAAAACGCGAATATACGGTGCGTCAAACCCGGCTCTAACTGCCTCCATCTCAGGTTTTGTACTTGGCCAGATCCTCGCCACCAGCGGTGTTACCGGTTCACCTGCACTGTCGACGACCGCCGTTGCAACGAGCGGGGTCTCGGGCGGCCCCTATCCGATCGTTGCTGCTGTTGGAACACTAAACTCCTCAAACTACAGCTTCAGATTTGTCAACGGATCGCTCACGATCGACAAAGCTCTTCTGACAATTAACGCGGTCAACGCGTCTAGAATGTTCGGAATGCCGAACCCTCAGTTCTCGTTCCAGTACAGCGGTTTCGTAAACGGCGAAAACTCTTTCACGGGCGGAGTGACCGGTATACCACAATTAACTACCACGGCTGTGTTATCGAGCCCCGTCGGTGAGTATCCAATAACCTCTTCGCAAGGAACACTTTCGGCTGGCAACTATTACTTCGCATTCAACGGTGCGACATTGACGGTTATTAAAGCTCCGACCACAACGGTGATCATAAATTCCACGGAGCTTTCAGGTAACAACACCCGCGTTGGACAATCGTATAGCGTCCGATGGCGGACAGAGCCGTTTGGCCCGGTCTCCGGAACCCTTACCGGAACCGTTATTGTCAGCGACGATAATGGCGCAACCTGCTCCGCCTCCGTCGAATCCGGAGTCTGCGAGTTGACTTCAAGCCTACCAGGACTTAGATCCTTAACAGCCGCGTATTCGGGCGACGGAAACTTCCATCCGAGCGTTTCGGGGGCTGTGTTCCACCCTACGGTCATAATCATCGCCGGTAACATCAAAAGGCTTATTCCTTTTGGTGATCCCGAAAATCTACAGGGAGTAACGGTAACGATCGGCGGTTCTATAACCGGTCAAACCGTGTCAAACGCCAGCGGGAACTATTCGTTCGCATCGATGGTTTCGGCGGGCGAGTACAATGTTCTCCCGTCGGGCTTCGGATACACTTACTCGCCTGCCGAACGCGTTTACACAAACGTCACCGATAACATCACGGATGCCGACTTCACTACATCTTACGGCCCCGTTGTGGTTCCATCGCCGACGCCTACGGGCAATCCGACGCCTACACCTGATGTTACGCCATCACCAACGCCGATCGTTACCCCAACCCCGGTGGTTACCCCGACTCCTGGGATAACCCCGACGCCGGTCGCATCACCGACTCCGACTCCGGATCCAACCCCAACTCCGACACCTGGGCCGCAGATCGGTGGTGAAGGCGACGTAGTAGATGCAGCCGGTGTGCCGATGGGCGGCGACGGGGTACATTCGGATGACCTCGCGTCCGTCCGTGGATTCGCGTTGGGTAAAACAGAGCCGGATATGGGAACCGGACAATTCCAGCGGGGCGACACGGCTCCACGAGTTCCACAAACGGGGACTTTTGGTGACGGCGCCATAGATGCATCGGATGTAACGGTAGTTCGGCTCTACAGCCTGGGGATGCTGCCTGGAACGACCGCCGCAGGGCCTGTTGTTCCCGAGGTAGGGCCTACGCCTTCCGTGATGCCAGGCAATCAGCGTATGATACGTGCGGTCAGCGTCGGAACGCGTGCCGGTGAAATGGTTACGGTTCACTTCGAGATCGACTCGCAGGGTGATGAATCGTCGGCCAGTTTCACTGTAAAATACGATGAGTCCGTTTTGTCGAATCCAGCAGTATCTTTGGGCGGCGGCGTCTCGACCGGCACGAATCTGGGCACGAACGTCAATTTCACGGATGAAGGAAAGATAGGCGTCCTGCTTGATTCAGTCATAAACTACACGCCGGGAACGCGGCAGATCATCAGCATTCGCTTCAACGTTTCCCCGACTGCCCGAACCGGCCTGTATCCTGTTACCTTTGAGAACGGACCGACGGTCAAGAGCGTTTCCAGCAACGGTGGAGTTCTCTTACCGACGATCTATCAGACAGGCTTTGTCCAGATCGGGTCGACTTCGGCGGGTGTTTCCGTCAGCGGTCGTATAATGAACGCGTCGGGACAGGGAATTCGAAACGTAGTCGTAACAATGACCGCCGAAAACGGTGCGCGGTTTACCGCGACGACCGGTTCTTTTGGGGCTTATCGTTTCGAAGGTGTGGAAGCTGGCCGCGTGTACGTCGTGAGTGCTATCGGCAAACGATTCCGCTTCTCGCCGCGGGTCGTGAATGTTGTCGACTCAGTGACTGATGTCGATATGATCGGTCAGCAGTAGATACTCTCAAACCAAAAAAGATCGGGCGGCACATTCCAGATGGCCGCCCGATCTCTTTGTAATAACGTAAAAAGGCTCGGTAGGGGCTAAGCCTTAGGTTTTTTTAGGATCTCAGCCGTTGCCTTCATTCTCCACGCATCCTGGGCATTCTTAGCCGAGCTCGCGGCTTTTTCCAATGCACCAGCATGGCCTTTCAGTTTAGCCATTTCCGAAGCATTACCCTCTGCGTTTTGGATCGCCTGTCTCAGGCTCGCGATTTTGTCCGCAGCGAGAGCTCCTGAGCGTTCAAGCTGGTCGACGTATGCTTTTGCCACAACGAGCTTGTTAGACCATTCGATCCGTTCCTGCATCTGCACATTTAGAGCCGGGACGCGAACAGTCTTGGCAGCGTCTATCTCGTTTTGCGTTAAGAACTTGGTCGGTACAAGGTCAAAAACGTCCAACCCACGAGCGATCTCGGACGAATAGATCTGGCCGTTGTACCAATAGGCCGACCACGAACCGCCCATAATCAGCATCTTGGAGTCGATCGGGCCGCGGTCGAAGTAACCGATCTCCATCGGGTTTGCCGGATCGGTGAAATCCATCAGCGATATGCCGCCCTGATACCAAGCCTGCACTTTGATATCGCGTCCGGGCACGGGAATGAGCGAGCCATTATGTGCGACGCAATTTTCCGTATCGCTCTGAGCAGCGGGAAGCTTGTAGTAGTTGGCAAAGCTGAGCTTTCCACCCGAAAGGTTAAAGATAGCGTTCGCTCCCCATTTGTTCGGGTCGGTTGCTCGGCACCGGGCTCCCATTCCGCCGCCCCATTCATCCGTATAAACGACCTTCTTGCCGTCATTGGAGAAGGACGCCGAATGCCAGTACGCGTAATTCGGATCGTTGACTGCTTCGATGCGTTTCGGATTTGCAGGATCTTTGATGTCGAGCAGGATGCCATTGCCTGAGCATGCTCCAGCGGCGAGTCCGATCTCGGGATAGGCTGTAATATCGTGGCAGTGGTCGGTTTCCATCGGACGGCCTTTATTCTCATGCGAACCGCCATCGGTCAACGCGTTGATCTTGCCCTTTTCGTCGCTGAAAAGACGCGGGCTGGCAATGATCTTCGCGTTTTGCGGAGCTGCAAGCGGTACCTTGACTACGTCTATGCTAAACCTAGAGAGGTTCGGATTCTTATCAGGTGAACCATCCGAACATCCGGCAAGTTCGGCGTCCGGACGAACGAACGATGCTCCTTGAATATAGAAGTAAATATTTGCAGGATCTTTCGGATCGGTTACCAGCGTGTGCGTATGCGAGCCGCGACATGACTGAACTGCGCCAACCTGTTTCGGCTTGATGATATCCGAGATATCGAAGATGCGAACACCGCGGAAGCGGTCTTTCTCAGCCGCCGGCGGTCCCGGAGCCGCGCCGGGTTTCGGAGCCGGAAAGGACTGATCACCGCAATCGAGACGGCCATTTGGCATTTCGACCGACATGAACATCAAATTCTTATAAACCGAAACGTCGCCTTGTCCTCCCGGACATAGCAGCGTTGTCACGAGTTTCGGCTTCGACGGTTCGGCGATGTCGTAAATATTGATGCCGTAAAAATTTCCGAGGAATAAATGATTTCCTTGGAATGCCAGGTCAGAATTTGCAAGGGCAAGACCAGCATTTGCCATCTTCATGGCCACGGGCAATTTGTCGTGAAATTCCGCAGGAACACCAAGAGCGGTCAATGCCTTCGAAACGTTCGGACCATTCGGATCGACACCGAGGTCAAAAACGTCTGGTTTTTTGACTAGGGTCAGGTGCTTCATACCGAAGGCGGCTTCACCAGCATCGAAGAGACCCGGCGTCAGTTTCGAACGCGGATCATCAGGATTGGCGCCGGACATGCCGGCCGGCAACGGCGGTGCTGGCTTGATCTCCTGGGCTATCGCCTGAACGAGGAAAAACGAACAGAGGGCAATAGCAGCAAATACTACGACGTTAAGATTCTTTATTCTATTCATGGTTAATTTTTACGTTTATACGACATTTTTTCCAAAACGGTTTCCATAGTTTTGATCTCAGCACGCTGCCCGGTGTCAACATCGGTCGCGAAGCTGAATATCTCCGCATTCTGCGCCGCTCCCGGAGATTTGTGAAGATCGTCAACCATCTCCAATGCTCCCTCATGGTGCTTTATCATACCTTCGAGGAATCGTCGGTCGAATTCCGCACCGGATGAGTTCCTTAGAGCATCCATCTCGCGTTTCGTCAGCATTCCCGGCATCAGCATGGAATGTCCGCCGTGTGCGGAATGGTCCATTTCGGTGGATTGACCACGAAGGACGAGCCAACGCCTCATGAATGCCATCTCTTCAGCCTGGGATTTACTGATCCGCTCGCCGATAAGCTGAATATCCTTGTTTTTCGTACGCGATGCGATCATCGCTGTCATCTCTACGGCCTGAGCATGGTGCATGATCATGCCCTGCATAAACTCGATATCCTTCGGGGAAACCGGAGGCAGTACCGCCTTAGTATCAGCGGGCAAAACCGTGGTCGTTTCACCCGGAGCTCCCGGCCGAACGATGACCGGACCACTGGCTTGGGCGAAAGACGACGACGCAAACAAAGCTACGGTACAAATAAGTAGTATCTGAAGGCGCATGAGGTTCATGTTTAGTCAGAAGATATCACAAAAGGAACGGATGTATGCAAAATCCATCAGCCAACAAAAAAACGACCTTGACGGTCGTCTCTTTTTGCACGGATTAATTGGAGGCGGCGATCGGAATCGAACCGATGAATAAAGCTTTTGCAGAGCTCTGCCTTACCACTTGGCTACGCCGCCGGGCGTAAAAGGAGAAAGGAGAAAGGATAAGGGATAAAGGTAAAGCAAAGAAGCTTTATCCTTTCGCCTTTATCCTTTCTCCTTTCAAGACTGGAGCGGGAGACGAGGGTCGAACTCGCGACTTCGACCTTGGCAAGGTCGCGCTC
>CAYPGP010000023.1:46359-61662 GCA_964410495.1 uncultured Chloracidobacterium sp. | reverse complement strand
GTATTGCTGCTATTCGAACGAAGCTGGATAATGGCCCAATTCGGCGGCGAGGCGCTTACGTATTACGTGATACCGATGGCTCTCGCGATGTACGTTCACATGTTCGTCGCAAGCCTCGTGCTCGCGATGTTTCCGAAGATCAACGAACTGCTCGATCGCCACGAACAACTCGCACGTTTGTACAAACGTGCAACAAAGGTCGTCGTGGCCGTAGTTTTTTTCGCCGTCGCATGCTCGATCGGCGGTGGTTATGCTCTGCTAAGCCTCTGGCTGGACAAGACTTACGCCGATGCGTCGTATCTTTTGCTCGTGATCCACACGGCGACCTTCGCAATACTCGCCATCCACACCGTCGCATGGCAAGTCGCCGAAAGCTTCCGTTCGGCACGCGTCAACGCGATCGCGACCGCGGTATGGATGCTCGTCGGCATCACGTTGATGATCACGCTCAGCACATCGATGAACACAGTCGGCGTCGCGATCGCCCGTCTTGCCGGGGTTCTTGTTTTCATCGCCGCGATCATTTACACGGAGCGCAGTTTTCTCGGCGGCGTTTTTCTCCGCTTCTGGGCCGGCACGCTCATCCGGACGTTATTCAGCGGGGCTTTGGCCGCGGCTACGTTGATCGTCATCTTATGGCTGACGGGAATTTTGTGGCCGGGACTCATCGCCGGCGTGGCCGCGGCCGCAGCGATCTATATTGGATCGCTGCTGGTAACGGGTTATCTTGACGACGACGAAAAACGGATCTTGCGCGAAACTTTCAGGCCAGATGCAAAGATCCACGTGTAGACACGGCAACGTTCAGCCCTGGTATTTGAAATGTGTGTGGCAATATGCCATACTCTCCGAGAGGTGTTATATATGCAGACCACCAGATCACTTTCCCGCTTGAGCATACGGTTGCCGCTTGAGCTAAAAGAGAGGATCGAGCAGGCCGCGGTCATTTCCGGGGTTTCGCTTACGGACTTCACCATAAGTAACCTGAGCGAATCGGCGGACGAGATACTGGAGCGGCAGCAGTATCGCAGGCTCTCGGATCGCGATCGTGAGCTATTCCTTGCAATGCTGGATTCAACGACAGAGCCATCGGAAGAACTTGCGGATGCATTCCGGGCCCGAAGGGAACTTATCTCTGAATGAATGAACCGTATAAGGTCGTACTGTTATCGAGGCATCACGATCGTGAGAATTTCGATTGCGGCGAAGATAGCCTTAACGAATTCCTGAAACGGTTCGCTCGACAGAATGCTGACAAGGGACTTAGCAGGACGTTCGTTGCCGTGAAAGGTGATGAGGCGAAAATTTACGGTTACTACACGCTTTCGAGCGGTTCAGTGGGCTTTGATGTCGTTCCCGAAAATCTGCTTCGTTATCCGGTACCGGTCGTTCACCTGGGCCGGCTCGCGGTGGATTTAAATGCACAGGGTGAGCATCTAGGCAAGGCACTTTTCTTTCATGCACTTGAGCGGTCGGCAAAATTGGCCGACGAACTGGGAATATACGCAGTCGAGGTTTATGCTCTGAATGAACGGGCCAGGGAGTTTTACCTTAGATTCGGTCTTGTCGAATTAGAGGACGACCGTTCTCATCTTTACTTACCTATCCGTCCGATCAAGAAGCTTCTCGCGTCAGCTTAATGGAAACGCTGCTCGTACAACGCCTCGACTTTATCCGCGAAGCCTGTCGCGGAAAGCGAGTGCTGCACCTTGGGTGCACGAATTGGCCTTACACGCTGGAATCGCTTGAGAACAACATGCTGCTGCACCGCGAACTGGAACAGATCGCGGACCATGTCGTCGGGCTCGATGCGGATGAACAGGGAATCGAAACGCTAAGGGAAAACGGGTCGGTCAACCTTCACACGGCCGATCTCGAACGACTCGATCTGCTCGAACTGGACGAAACCTTTGACGTCATCGTCGCCGGCGAGATGATCGAGCATCTTAACAATCCCGGTCTTTTCCTCAACGGCATCAAGCGATTCATGAACGCCGAAACGGACCTCGTTTTGACTACCATCAATGCATATTGCGGTATGCGTTTCTGGCAATACGGGCTGAAAGGAAAGCGCGGGACGCAGGAACCCGTTCATCCGGACCACGTCGCGTATTACTCATATTCGACGCTCAAACTGCTCATCGAACGCCACGAAATGCGAGTCGAAAAGTTTTTGTTCTATGATATAGGCAAGGAACACCGGCCGTATGTTCGCTGGCATTTGAAGTTCATAAACGATATCTCCGTCGCGATAGCTCCGCAATGGGCGGATGGAATGATCGCGGTTTGCCGGCTAGGTGGAAAGTAACGTTCGTAGTTCCGCCGAACTTCGAAACGCTGGCACGCCGCAGCCAAACGGTCGGACCCGGTAATTGATGCACGCCGCACGCTATTTACAACCTTCTGCTGCAACTCGCCCCGATCGTACGATCCTCGTCGGCGGGGCTCTCATGCTTGTTGCGTTGGTTGTCGGCGTGATCGCTTTTCTGTACACGAGCGGAGCATTCGATTCTTACGACAATCTCTACCTCGTCCCGTGGCTGCTCGGCCTGGCAGGAGTTATGGCAGTGCCGATGGGGTATTTGTACTCGAATGGCCGTTTTACATTTGTCGATCCGCTCGTATTCGCAACGCTTTCTTATCTGTTTCCGGCGTTTGTCGTCGGCGGGCTGTTCTTCGCTCTTGGCATTTCGCAGCCGTCGTTCTCAAATCTTGTTCAAGACCCGACGACCACGTTCCCGCTGACCATCGCGCTTATCGCACTTGGCTATGCGGGGCTTTCGGTCGGATATCTGTTGCCCGTGACCGCTAAGATCGGCCATCGCATCGCAGAGTTTTTGCCCAAAGCGGACTATTCGCCCGATTCGCACATAACGCCCGGTTCATTGCTGCTGCTTGCGGGGGTTTTTAATACACTTTTCGCCCTTATCCTGGGCCGCTTTGGCTATCAGCGCGTAGCCGATTTTGCTTCATGGGATGGCCTGATCTACTTCACCACGCTTTTCTGGGTACAAGCGAGTTTCCTGCTTTGGTATGTTGTTTTCCGGCGTCGAAAATGGGATCTCATCGCCGGTGTCCTGGTCGCGGTACTGACCGCTGCCAGCCTGATCAAGTTCCTTTTTTCCGGCAGTCGCGGAAATATAATTCAGTTCTTTCTCCTTGTTTCGTTTGCGTTCATCCTCTCCGGGAGGCGATTCACGGTCAAGCAGGGAACTATCGCGGGCTTGCTGCTGACGATAGGCCTCACGATCGGAATGATCTACGGCACTACATTTCGCAACACCAAGGGAAGCGAGGAGAGCCAATCTGCAGATGTTTATGCCGAAACGGTCATCCAGGCGGTGAGCCAGGTCGGAAATAGTGATGTTATCGACACTTTGCAATTCGGTGCCGCAACCTTTGCCGAAAGGATCGACATGCTTTCGACGCTCGCGGTCGTCGTCTCGAATCACGAACAGCTTGCTCCGTACGAAGAGATCTACGGATTGGACAACAATATCTATATCGAGATGACGACCTTCATGATCCCGCGCGTGATCTGGCCCGATCGGCCCGTCGTCTCCGACCCTCGAAAATACAGCGATCTCTATTTCGATTACGGCGAATCTTCGTACGCGATCACGCCGATCGGCGACCTGCTGAGAAATTTCGGCATCCCCGGAGTTTTTCTCGGGATGTTCGTGCTCGGTTTGATACTGCGGCTGATCTACAGCACACTTGTCGAAGGCAAACCGCCCGTCGTTTGGCGACTGACGCTGTTTTTCATGCTCATCACGTCGATCTCGTACGAAGGCTTTTACGGTACGATAATACCCGTCATGTTCAAGACTGGATTTACGGCGATGATCGGTATCGTCTTCGTCGCCTTTATAGCAAAACGGATACATGCGGGCCGGCAGCGGATGTTGACATCTGGTAACAGTTCAGCGGCGGGCTTGCCCGCCATCGTACGCCTTAGGTAACCGCGGCAAGCCCGCTGCTTAACGGGCCTTGTTATTTCTTGAAACCCAAATGACCACCGTTTTCACCAATGGCTGTTTCGACATCCTCCACGCGGGCCACGTCGATCTTTTGAACCGAGCGAAAGCTCTCGGCACAAAGCTCGTCGTCGGCATAAACAGCGATGAATCAGTGCGAAAAATAAAAGGCCCGGATCGCCCGGTTCAAGATCAGGAAGCAAGAAAAGCCGTCCTGCTGGGCCTCGGGGCGGTGGATGAGGTCGTTATTTTTGACGAGCTGACGCCCGAACGAGTGATCAAGGAAATCAAACCCGATGTTCTCGTAAAAGGCGGCGATTGGAAGCCGGACGAGATTATCGGAGCAGACTTCGTCACCGCAAACGGCGGCAAGGTGTATTCGCTGCCGCTCGTTGAAGGATTTTCATCAAGCAAGATCATCGAAAAAAGCCGTGACTGGAGGGCAGGCATCCTGCCTGCAAGTGATGCGGCAAAAACTACATCAGAAACGATGATCGACCGCTCATTGGCACAACACCAAGAGGTGTTCGAAAAAGTCATCGCCGATCTAAAACCGACCATCGCCGAATGCGCGCAGATCCTGATCGACACTGTTAAGAGCGGCAAGAAAGTCCTCATCTGCGGTAACGGCGGAAGTGCCGCCGACGCTCAGCACATCGCCGCCGAATTCGTCGGCAGATACGAGACCGAACGCGTCGCTCTGCCCGCAATTGCTTTGACGACAGATACTTCGGCATTGACGGCACTCGCGAATGACTACGATTTCGAACGCATTTTTTCGCGACAGGTCGATGCACTCGCCGCCGAAGGCGACTGCCTGATCGCGATCTCGACGAGCGGAAACAGCCGCAACGTCATCGCCGCCGTAATGGCCGCCCGCAACCGCGGCTGCCGCATCGTCGGCATGACCGGAGCAGCTGGAAAAAAATTGGCTTCGTTGACCGACGCGTGCATTCTGGTCCCGTCCGAACGCACCGCCCGGATCCAGGAAGCCCACATCACCATCGCTCACATATGGTGCGAAATGGTCGATGAGGCATTTGCCGCTTGAACTCTGCGTTCGCTTTTCGTTCTTTGCGGTTTTGCGTTAAATATTTCACGCAAAGCCGCGAAGTTCGCCAAGAAGCCGCAAAGAAGATCTGATGATAGAGATTCTCGAAAAGATCAAAAACACCCGCGTCCTCGTCGTCGGCGACGTGATGCTTGACCGTTATTGGTGGGGTTCGGTCAGCCGGATTTCGCCTGAGGCACCGGTGCCGATCGTGGCGATGGAGAAGATGAGCCTGGTTGCCGGCGGGGCGGCGAACGTCGCTGCAAATCTGGTCGGATTAGGTGCACGAACCAAGCTTTTCGGCATCCGCGGCGAAGATGCCGAGGGCGACATGCTCGAGACCGTCCTTACCGATGCGGGTATCAAGGACCACGAGATCACGCCCGTTTCCGGACGCAAAACTTCGATCAAGACCCGTATAGTCGCTCACAGCCAGCACGTCGTCCGGATCGACAGCGAGACGACCGCCCCGATATCCGACCTCGACGCCGGACGAGTCGCTGAAAAATTCGCCGCTGAAATGCAGAATTGCGATGCTGTCGTTATCTCGGACTACGCGAAGGGCTTTCTAGTCGACCCGCTGCTGCGTTCGATCATCGAGATCGGAAATTCGCTAAACAAGCCGGTACTCGTAGATCCGAAAGGCCGTGATTTCACAAAATATCGCGGGGCCGCTGTCATCACGCCCAACAAACGCGAAGCCGCCGAAGCTGCGGGACTCGATATGACGACCGAAAATGTCGTCGCGAACGCCGGAAAACATCTCGCAGAAACACTGGAGCTAAAAGCAATGCTCATCACCGAAGGCGAGGACGGCATGACGCTTTTCGAACGGGGGCATGCGGTCGAAAAACTGCCGTCGCTAGCAAGGAAGGTCTACGATGTGACCGGTGCAGGCGACACCGTCATCGCAACCTTCGCCGCCGCCGTTGCCGCGGGAGCTTCACTCGTAGAGGCCGCTCGGCTCGCCAATGCCGCCGCCGGTCTCGTCGTTGCGACTGTCGGTACAACGCGGATCGAAGCTTCGCTGCTAGAACAATACCTCACCGACGAAGCCCACGTTCATCAGTCCTACGCATGAAGCCGAAGATCGTTTTCATCGAGCGAAAGCCCACCGCCTCGGTCTCGATCGAGCGCGTCTTTCGGCAGATAGCTAAGGATCTGCTGGACGAATATGATTATGATATCGAGTTCCAACAGCTGCCGTATGGCTATGGCATCGTCGCGATCTTAAAAAATCTGCTCTTTTTCCGGCCTCGTCCCGCAGATGTGTATCACATTACGGGCGACGTTCACTACATCGCACTGCGGTTGCCTTGGCGGAAAACAGTGTTAACAATTCACGACCTGGTTTTTCTACATCGCCGAACCGGCATTAAGCGGTGGTTGCTGAAGAAACTGTTCCTAACGCTACCGATAGCTCGTGTAGCGAGAATAACGGCGATATCGAGGGCCACACGTAACGAGATCGTCGCGGAGGTGCCCTGGCTCAGTGGCACGGTCCGGGTAATTCACGACCCTTTGATCGACGGCTTCAACGCACAACCTGAAAAACCGTTCAATGCGGAAAAACCCGTTATTCTGCAGATCGGCACGTCGCCAAATAAGAATGTCGAAACCCTCGTTGAGGCACTTGACGGTCTTTCCTGTCATCTGCGGATCATCGGTGTCGCCGACGGTCCGCGTCTAGTGGCCAGAAAAGTTGAATATTCCGAGAAATCGAAACTGGACGAATTCGAGATAGTCGACGAATATAGAAATGCGGATATCGTAACGTTTTGTTCAACTTACGAAGGCTTCGGGCTGCCGATAATTGAGGCTCAAGCCATGCGAAAGCCGGTCGTAACCAGCAACATTCCGCCAATGAGCGACATCGCAGGCGAAGGTGCCGTGCTTGTGGATCCGAAAGATCCGAAGGCGATCCGTGCGGCAATTGAAAAGATCCGCGATGATGAGGCCTTTCGTAATGCGGTAATAGAAAAGGGTATCGAGAATGTTAAGCGCTTCGATTCCCGAGTAATCGCAATAGAATGCGCGGCGATTTATCAGGTGTTGATCGCTTGGAATGATCACTCCGATTGACGAGAAGGCATTTCGCGTCGCCAGCGGCGACAACATTAAAACCTAGGGTGCCGCCGCTTCGGCAAACCCTAGGTAACGGTTCGTTGAATGATTTCGCTCGCTGAAGGCGAGCAACATTGGCGGCGGTTTATTCGTCCCCTTCAGGAACGAGTCCGAATTTGTTTTTTACCTAGGGTTGCGCTCGAAGACTCGCTTCACCCTAGGCTTTAATGTATGTCGCCTTTGGCGACCAGATCCACGGCGATCCTTGCAACCAATGTCTGTTTTCGCCACGACTATTACTCGATGAAAATCCTCATCTTCGGTTCAAACGGAATGCTCGGGCACAAGCTTTATCAGCGGCTTGGTGCGGCGTTTGATGTGTGCGGAACGATCAGGGGGACATTCGACGAGATCGAGCGATTCGGCATATTCGACCGCAAGCAGATCATAGAAAACGTCGATGTAACGGACGAAACCGCCGTCACAAATGCGATCGAGACGGCAAGACCGGACGTCGTAATCAACGCCGCCGGCGTTATAAAACAGGTCGCCGATGCGAAAGATCGCGAACGAACGATCGCAGTTAACGCCATTTTCCCGCTGCGTTTGGAAAAACTCGCGAAAAAGTGCGGTTTCCGGTTAATAACCATTGGAACAGACTGTGTTTTTGACGGCACTCGGGGAAATTACACCGAAAAAGATGTGCCCGACGCCCACGACCTTTACGGCATTAGCAAATTTCTCGGCGAGGTCGGTTCGTCGAACTGCCTGACGCTGCGGACGTCGATAATTGGCCGCGAACTCGGTACCTCGCACAGCCTGGTCGAATGGTTCCTCAAAAACCGTTGCGGCCGCGTAAAGGGTTTTACGAGAGCAATTTACACGGGATTGCCAACGATCGAATTTGCCGACGTGATCGGAAAACTCATAACCGATCACCCCGATCTCAGCGGCATCTATCACGTCGCCAGCGAGCCGATCACAAAAAATGATCTGCTCATGCTTCTGAACAAGTATTACGACGCCAAGGTCGAGGTCGAACCAAGCGAAGAAGTAGCCATCGACCGCAGCCTTGATGGATCGAAGTTCACAGAATTGACCGGGATCCGATTACCCGACTGGCCAACAATGGTTGCCAAAATGGCCGCTGATTCTAGTCAGTACCACCTGCGGTAGCGGGTGGGGCCTTTGGAGCGGCGGCGAAGATCCCCACCCGCTACCGCAGGTGGTACTGACAGGAATCATGCAAAAGATCCTCATCATCGCCGACTATTACTTACCCGGCTTCGAAAGCGGCGGGGCGGCGCGGACTTTGGCGAATATGGTCGAGCGGCTCGGGGACCGGTTCGATTTTCGATTGATCTGCCGCGATCACGATGGCGTTTTCAACCGCGAATCGTACTCCAGCGTAAACATCGGCGAATGGAACACCGTCGGAAACGCACAGGTCTATTATCTAAAGAAAGACGAGGTCAAAGCGGGCCGGCTCCGACAATTGATCAATGAGACCACGCCAGACGCCATCTACCTGAACAGCTTTTTCAGCCGCCTCACGATCTTCACGCTCGCGCTCTTAAAATTCCGACGAATCGTCAAAACAAGGATCATCCTCGCCCCCGAAGGCGAGTTTTCGCCCGGAGCTCTCGAGATAAACAGCCTTAAAAAGAACCTGTTTATCCCGAACGCAAAAGTCTTACTGCTATCGAATGATATCATCTGGAAAGCCGCCTCGGATTCGGAAAAAGAAGAAATAACAAACCGCCTCGGCCCCGGCCTCGACATCCGAGTCGCCCCAAACATGCCGCCGCGGGTCATCTTCCCCGAATACGACCAAGCCAAAAAACACCTTAAACAAAGCGGCGAAGCGAGGATGGTTTTTCTCTCGCGCATGATGCGGAAGAAGAACCTTAACTGGCTCCTCGAAAAACTTGGACAGATAAACGGAAACCTAACGATCGACATCTACGGCACGCTTGAAGAACCCGATTACTGGGCCGAATGCCAGCGTATAACGGCCGCCCTGCCGTCCAATATCAGCGTAAATTACCGCGGCAAAGTCGCCCATGACAAAGTTTCAGCGACGTTATTCCAATACGACTTCTTCCTGTTGCCGACGCTCGGCGAAAACTTCGGCCACGTCTTCATCGAAGCCCTCGCCTCCGGCCTGCCGCTGATCATTAGCGACCGCACACCGTGGCGCAACCTCGGAGAAAAAGGCATCGGCTGGGACCTGTCGCTCGAGGATGAAAAAGCGTGGATCGTAGCGGTTCGGGCAGGAATAGACTCAGCCACCGACGAACATGCCAAGATGGCCGCATCGGCTAGAAAATTCGCCGTCGATTGGCTGTCATCGCCGGAGATCGAGCAGGCAAATATAGATATTCTTTCGCAATAGAACTAAACCGTTGCCGTTGTCCGTTCGAAGGAAACCCGCGCCTTATATCCAAGCGAATACAGTATTCGAAGCAGTAAGTCGGTAGAAACTCCGACCGTATTTCCATTCAAGATAGCCGTGATGCGTGTTCGCGAAGCCCCTGCACGTCGCGCCACTTCGACATGCGTTAGTCCGCGTTTTACAACTGCGTCTATGATCTTCTTATTGAGTTTCGCCCTTAGATCGATCTCGATAGCATCGGCTGGGTCGAGGTCGAGAAGGTTAGCCAAGTCACCAGCATTTTTTGCTTCGTATATCATTTCGTCATTCTTCATACAACATCTCCGCCAATCGTCTCCTTGCCGTTTCAAGTTCTTTCTGCGGCGTAGCCTGCGTTTTCTTGGTAAAAGCATGAAAGAGCAAAATGCTTTGCTCGACTTTACGTAGTAAAAAACGCGGTAGATACCCATTGAATCCTTCAATCTAGTTCGTGAACTCCGGCGTCAATCGCCGGCATCGGCCGCGACAATGGCATTCCGATCGATACGCCAAGCTGTAACTTCACAAGAAGTTCGCCGATCTCAACGCGCACTGGTTTTGAAAACTTCCTGATCACATCCCTCGCTTTCTCGTGCAACAGAATTGTTTTCATCTTGTTCAGTGTCTCGAATCGGGGACAATAGTTCAAGGCTACGTTGTTCCAAATGCCCAAAATGTTAGAATCTTTTGGAAACTTTTCGATGAACGATTTACAAGGCAAACGAATACTCGTCACCGGCGGAACCGGTTCGCTGGGGCAGACTTTGGTCAGGCGCATTTTGACGGGCGAGATGGGGACGCCGGAGCAGATCACGGTTTTCTCGCGTGACGAAGCGAAGCAGCACTACATGCGGCTCGATTTCATGCACCGCGAGGCCGCGACTGACGATGTTATCTATCAGAATTCAAAGCAGATATTGAATTTCCGCATCGGCGATGTCCGCGATTACGCTGCGGTAGCCGCTGCGATGCGGGGCGTCGATATCGTCTTCAACGCGGCCGCCCTGAAGCAGGTGCCGTCGTGCGAATATTTCCCGATGGAAGCCGTGATGACCAACATCAACGGTGCGGCAAATATCGTCCGGGCCGTTCGCGAAAACGATCTGCCGGTCAAAAAGGTCATCGGCATTTCGACCGATAAAGCCTGCAAACCCATCAACGTCATGGGCATGACTAAGGCGTTGCAAGAACGTGTGTTTGTCGAGGCGAATCGCGATCTTCCGGGCGTACAATTCAATTGCGTGAGGTACGGAAACGTCATCGCTTCGCGCGGTTCGATCGTGCCTTTATTTGTCGATCAGATCCGGAAAGGGCAGGCATTAAAAATAACTTTGCCGGAAATGACGCGTTTTCTTCTGTCGCTTGATCGAGCGGTCGACACCGTTTTCGAGGCGGTTAGATCAGGTGGCCGCGGACTGACCTTTGTACCAAAAGTCGCCGCCGCTAAGATAACCGACGTCGCTGACGTGCTGATCGGCGATAAAAAACTCGCGATCGAATTCACCGGCATCCGCCCCGGCGAAAAGGTGCACGAGATAATGGTTTCCGAGGAAGAGTGCTTCCGCACAACCGAGAGCGGCGATTATTACGTCATCCAGCCCGTCTTGCCGGAACTGCGAGCTGATGGGGAAATTGAACCGGCATTAGTCCGCGAATATTCATCGCAGGACAACAACATCGCAGGCGAAGAATTACGACAGCTGCTAATGAAAGCGGGCGATGAGATCGAGAGTTTCGTTGCGGGCAGGTGATTTGTTTAACGCAAAGACGCGAAGGTGCAAAGAGGCAAAGGCTTTTGGTTTTATCAATTGCCACTAGCTTCAGCTAGTGGTTAAGGATCAAAAAGAGTTCCTGGGCATTAGCCCGAAATTTCGCCCCGCCATTGAATGGCTGAAGCCAAATCAATTGCCGGACTCGTAACCACTAGCTAAAGCTAGTGGCAACTCATAAGAAATGATCTCCGATCGGTTAATTTTGTATTATCTTCGCGTCTTCACCTCTTCGCGACTTTGCGTTAAAACTTCCGTAAACCTATGAAAATAATGACCATTTTCGGCACCAGGCCGGAGATCATCAGGCTTTCACTCGTCCTCGGGGTGCTGGATCAGCATGCCGAGCACACGACCGTGCACACGGGGCAGAATTATGACGAAAGTCTCAGCGACATTTTCATCCGCGACCTGGAAATTCGCACGCCGGACGTACATTTGGGTATCAAATCAAAGAATTTTGCCGATCAGGCCGCACAGATAATCGCCAAATGCGACCAGCTTTTCGAACAACACAAGCCCGATCGAATTCTGCTCCTCGGCGATACTAATTCAGCTCTTTCGGCGATCCCGGCCGCTCGACGGCGTATTCCTGTTTTCCACATGGAAGCGGGAAATCGCTGCTACGACGACCGCGTGCCTGAGGAGATTAACCGCCGCATCATTGATCATTCGAGCACGATCCTGATGCCGTACACCGAACGTTCGAAGGACAACCTGGTGCGCGAAGGCATCGACCGTGACCGCATTTTTGTAACCGGAAACCCGATAAAAGAGGTGCTTGATCACTTTGAAGGCCAGATTGACGCGAGCGAGGTGATGAAGGCGTTGAATGTCGTTCCGTTCGAGTATTTCATGGTCACGCTGCACCGTGCTGAAAATGTGGACGATGGCGAACGCCTGCGAAAAATATTCGACGGGCTCGCCGCAGTCTCCGCGAAATTCGGCAAAATCGTGCTCATCTCGGTCCATCCGCGAACCGCCGAAAAGCTCGAGCAGCACGGCGTAAAAGCCGATCCTTCTAAGATAAGATTGCTGAAGGCACTGAGCTTTTTCGACTTCGTAAAGCTCGAAAAAAACTCGCTCGCGGTGCTGACCGACAGCGGAACCGTGCAGGAAGAATGTGCGATCCTGGGCATCCCAAACGTCACCTTGCGCGACGTCACCGAACGCCCGGAAACGATCGAATGCGGCAGCAACATCATCAGCGGCGCCGAAATCGACGCGATAGTTGAAGCCGTCGGCCTCGCCATCGCCCAACCCGCAGCCTGGACCGCCCCGCCCGAGTACCGCGCGACCAACGTTTCGCAAACCGTCAGCAAGATCGTCCTCGGGCATCATAGTCTGCGTCGGCATGGGAATTAAGTACTTTCTTCGGCTGGGCCGAGATCGCACGGCGGCGAGGTTTCACCTCGCCGATGACGTTGCACGGTTACCCCGCTTCGCAAGGCCGCGACGCGGCCTTGCGGGGGAAGACGCTGTCGGAGAATCGGTTCGGTGAGGCAAGCCTCACCGCCATGCGATAGCGGTAAAGCCGCATTTCAAGAATGAGCAAAACCCTTTGGATCCTGACCGAGGTCTACTATCCCGAAGAGATCTCGACCGGTTATTACCTGACGCAGATCGCGGAAGGTTTGGCCGCGTCGCGCGATGTGAAGGTGATAACGGGGCAGCCGAAGCACATGTCGCGGGGCTTGAGGGCGGATAAGAACGAAACGAGGAACGGCGTTGAGATCTTTCGCGTCAGCGGCACGACTCTCGATAAGAATGTGCTCATTTTTCGCCTGGTCAACATGCTGACGATCGGGCTTTCGGTGTTCTTTGCGTCTCTGAAAAGGTTCAAGAAAGGCGATCATGTAATGGTCGTGACGGCGCCGCCGAGCCTGCCGGTGACGACAGCGGTCGCGTGTTTGATCAAGGGAGCGGGTTATACGCTTTGCGTGCAGGACAGTTATCCGGAAATTTTGGTCGCGGTCGGTGCGGCGAAACCGAATTCATTCTTTGTCAACTTCGTAAACCAAGTAAACCGTTGGGTTTACAAACACGCCACAAAGATAATCGTCATGGGCCGAGATATGAGGGAGCTGTTCGAACGCAAAACTGCCGGCCTCGATATCCCCATCGTCGCGATCCCGAATTGGGCCGATCTCGAAACCATCTCGCCATCGGCAAAGCAAGAAAACGCGCTGCTTAAAGAGCTCGCCATCGAGGACAAATTCGTGCTTCTCTACGCCGGCAACATCGGCCACCCGACCGATGTCGAGACTATCATCGCAGCTGCGGAAAAACTGATAGACCGCGAAGAATTTCACTTCGTTTTCATCGGAGCCGGCGTGAAAAAGCCTTGGCTCGACAAGACCGTCACTGAAAAAGCTCTAAAAAACGTCACCATCCTCGATTACCGCCCGCGAAGCGAACAATCGACGTTTCTGAACGCCTGCGACGTCGGCCTGGTGGCGCTGATAAATGGCATGTGGGGCACCGCGATGCCGAGCCGCACCTACAACATCATGGCTGCCGGAAAGCCGATACTCGCCCTAACCGACGAAGGCTCCGAGCTCGCCCGCGTGATCGACGAAGAAGGGATAGGCATCCACCTCGAGCCCGGAAAGCCGGAAAAACTCGCAGAAAAGATCATCGAAATGCACGACCGCCGCGGCGAACTCCCCGCCATGGGCTTCCGGGCCCGCGACGCTGCCGAGCGGAAATATTCGACCGCTACCGCCATCGCAGCATATGGCAACGCATTGTCGCAGCCATCCCCGGTCGCCAAGGGCGACTGCGCGCCCACTGCCCACCGCCCACCGCCAACTGACCCTCCGCCCACCGTTTGACATCAACTCACCCTTTTATGTTCAATTGAACTTTGTCTCAAGCTTCGATAAACGCACCGCGTTAATTTGTGATCAGCCCCGTCGACATACTTATTTTTGCCGCTATCTTTGCGCTTTCGTACATCGGTGTGGCGCTTTATCGTCGGTGGAGCGTAAAGCAGAATTTCCTCAAAGTTCCAAACGAGCGCAGTTCGCACGACGAGCCGACCCCGCATGGCGCAGGCATCGTCATAGTCGCGATCTGTCTCGTGGCCTACGTGCCGATCTCGATCGTCCTGCCGGGAGCATTTTCTTGGGGCTATATCGTCGGGGCGACCATGATAGCGGTTGTCAGTTTTCTCGACGATATTCGGCCTATCTCATTCAAAATAAGGCTTTTAGTACACGCGGCGGCGGCGGTTTTCCTTATCGTTGACCTTGAAACATGGCACGGCATCACGATGCTCGGCGGGCTAAAACTCGGCTGGTGGGGCTACCCGATCACGTTCCTTTGGATCGTCTGGATGGTCAATTCGTTCAATTTCATGGACGGCATCGACGGCATCGCGGGCCTGCAGGCGGTGATCGCGGGGATAGGCTGGGCGATACTCGGCGTGATGCTCGGAATGCCGATCTTGTACCTTTTTGCCGGAGTTCTGGCTGCCGCGAGCCTCGGCTTCCTGGTTCACAATATCAACCCGGCGCATATTTTCATGGGCGATGTCGGCAGCGCATTTATAGGTTTCACATTCGCCGCCCTGCCGCTGATGGCTCGTGAGAATGTGCTCAAATACCCCGACCTACTGCCGATCGCGGCCGTTCTTTTCCTGTGGTTCTTCATTTTTGACTCTTTGAGCACGATCCTGAGGCGGCTCGTCCGCGGCGAAAAGATATGGACCGCACACCGCGAACACCTGTTCCAACGCCTCGTCTCTGCTGGTTTTTCGCATCGAAGCGTGACAGCGTTATACGGCATCCTGGCGTCGATCCTATCGATCTCGGTCCTCGTCTCCGTCCAGGTCCGCGAAGACATCGGCCTCATTATGTTTCCGGTGGTTATAGTTCTAACGTCGGTGATCTTGGCGTTGTGTATTTGGAAAAAGGTACTGACCTAGGAATTTGTCGATTTTTTGATTTGATCATTTGGTCATTGATCCATTTAATGACCCAATGACCCAATGACCCAATGACCCAATGACCCAATGACCCAATGACC
>CAYPGP010000023.1:0-46259 GCA_964410495.1 uncultured Chloracidobacterium sp. | reverse complement strand
ACCCAATGACCCAATGACCCAATGACCCAATGACCCAATGACCCAATGACCCAATTTCTTTTCGAATCCTACGGCGTCTGCGTCCGTATCTCGAGCAACGACGCTCCAACGCTCAATGCGGCTGCGGCGGTTGCGCGCACGTCGCTGTTAAACCGGATAAACGAACTCGAAACCGAAACACCCGACCTCACTTTCGAACTAAACCGCCTCGAAAACGGCGATATCATGCTGATCCAGGACGGTGCGGAGCTTGGAACTTCGGACACGGAGCTGAAAGCCTACCGGTTTTTCGACAGCATTCTGCGGGTCTCGGTCGGCGAAAACGCGAAAGATCTGGTTTTTCTACACGCCGGAGCGGTTAGCTGGAAAGGGAAGTCGATCATCATGCCGGCGGACAGTTTTCAGGGGAAATCGACGCTCACGACCGAGCTCGTGCGGGCCGGATGCGAATATTACAGCGACGATTTTGCCGTGCTCGACGCCGACGCGAATCTGCACCCGTTTCCGCGGAAGATCGCCCGAAGAACGGAAGATTTTAAGACCTACGAGATAGATATAAACGACATTGGTGGTAAAATAGGAACCGAGCCGCTCGAGCCGGGAATTGTTCTTTTTACGGGCTACGAAAGCGGTGCGGAATTTGCGCCCATCTTTGAAACACCGGGGGCCGGAGTGCTAAAGCTAATCCCTTTCACACTTTCGATCAGAAAACAGCCCGAATTTTCCATGAGGGTGTTGCATAAACTCGCGGCACGTGCCATAATCGTTTCGAGTCTTAGGGGTTCCGCTGAAAGATTTTCAAGAACATTGCTCGATTTCGTTGACAATCACGTAAATTGAGATAGAATTACTAGTACACATTTTGGTTTATCGGACTAGGTGAAAAACACGTTACCACTGAATCCGAAAACCTTGACTTTATTTTGCGTTACGCTACTACCTATTCGCTTGGAGGATGAAGATGAATAACCCGAAAAATCCTATGGCCCGCCAAAATGGCATTGTGGTCCAGGAAATGCCCGATGAGGTGCTCGTTTACGACCTGGATAGCAATAAAGCTCATTGCTTGAACAAGTCAGCCGCTTTTGTTTGGAAATCATGCGACGGCTCGAATTCGGTCGGCGACATTGTTAAGCAGTTCGAAGCTACGGGCGGCGGAAAGGTCACCGAAGATTTCGTTTGGCTCGCTATCGACCAACTCAATGAAAATGGTCTCCTCGATGGCGAGGTTGCCCCAAGATTTCACGGACAGTCACGCCGCCAAGTGCTGAAAACCATCGGACTCGCATCCATGGTAGCCCTGCCGGTCATCGCATCGCTCGTCGCACCGACCAGCGCTCTTGCGGCAACGTCCTGCACCTGTACATCAAGCGCAAGCTGCCTCGGCCGTGCATGCCCGTCGACGACGAATTGCAACTCGGTCGGCCTTTGTGCACCGGCATAACCCTTTTATCGAATCAGGTTCTTTTTAAGAGCAGTGAAGGCCGAACGCCTTTGCTGCTCTTTCTTCTTTTCAGGCCGGAGTTTGGGATCGTTGATAGCTACTCGGCTAAAAATTTACGATTCGAGTATTCTTCGGCCTCGCTTAGCCACGCCCTTTAGTGCGTGGGGCTGAGTGGCAAGCTAGGTTCCAGGGCGTTTAACGCCCTTTCTCTTTAAAGCCCGTAAACGGGCTATTTCACGCAGGATCCGGCGAGCCACGCCGTAAACGACGTGGCTAAGCGAAGCCGGGAAGCAAAATCAGCATTTTACGTCATTGTCGGCATAACACGTCGATGTCGGCAAAATAGCATTTATTTTTTCATCGGTTCCGGGTACTCTTGCGCCCGCCATGAAGAAAAAACCACGTTTTCAGGACCGCTTCACATTACAAAGAATTGAAGATTGCCGCATGCTTTTCGCCAAATTCGGCGGGGCAAAGCACGAAGACATCGAACGCGAGATGCGTGCGATCGGCCACCACAGCTTCCACCGGCGTCTGTTCTACAGCCGCTTCGAACGCGGGCGCCACTCGCCCGGATGGATCGAAAAATACGGCTTCGACGACCCGACCCGACAACCCACCGCCACCGAAATGAAAGACTGGGCCGCCGAGGTCGCCATCCGAAGGGCGTCCATGAGGCAGGACACCGTCGGAACCGCGAGCGGTAGCGACCGGGCCCAACATGCCACTTCCGCATCTGTTCGATCACCAGAGCCGCGCTCCGAATTCCGCGTACTCGCGGGCGACACTGCCGACGATGCTGAGTGCAGCGAAACGACGGAGTCGGGCCCGGTCGCTACCGCTCTCGGTTCTGACAGTGCCGAGGTGCCCGAGAACCCGGTCGCTGCCGCTCCCGGTTCTGACATGCGTTCGCGTCGCTCGACAGAGAAAGATTGGGCAGAATTCCAGATCTGGCTCGAACGCGTCAGCCCGAATATGCAGTGGCATTTCAAGCATCAGGTGTACATTTACCGGAAGCTCCGCCGCTTTTACTACGGCGACATCGACCGCTTAATGCTCTTCGTCCCGCCGCGTCACGGCAAAAGCGAACTCGTCACCGTCCGCTACGCCGCCTGGGAAATGCGGCAGGACCCGTCAAAAAACATCATCATCGCGAGCTACAGCCAAAGCCTTGCGAACCGCTTCTCGCGGAAGATCAAAGGCGTGCTGGCCGACGATTGGTACCTGCAAGTCGAGGAGAAGAGGAGTGGGGGAGGCGGGGAGCGGGAGAGTGAAGCAGTAACCGAGTCGAGCAATGGCCGCGTCGCAAAGACGAATTCTCTGGTGCCTGCTTCCAACCCCTCTACTCCTCACCTCCTCGACTCCTCCACTACCGAGAACCGGCCATACCCAAACGGCTCCCCATTCCCATTTGCATCGAAGAGGCGGGCGAATTCTGATGCCGAATGGGAAACGTCGCTGGGCGGCGGGCTACGGGCGGTTGGCGTCGGCGGCGGCGTGACGGGCTTCGGGGCGGACATGATCATCGTCGACGACCCGATAAAAAGCCGTGCCGAAGCCGAATCCGCCACCTATCGCGACCGCGTCTGGAACTGGTTCAACGACGACATCTACACCCGCCTCGAACCAAACGGCAAGATCTGCCTGATCCAAACCCGCTGGCACGAAGACGACCTAGCCGGCCGCTTATTAAGAGAAGCCGCGGAAGGCGGCGAACAATGGGAAGTCATCGACCTGCCCGCTTTGGCGGAAGGAGGGAACGCAGCCGCCGGGAACGCAGGAGCCCTCGCCTGCATAGCCGATGCTTCATCGGCTAAAGACGAGGCAACTCCTCCAATGTCAGTACCGGAAGCGGTAGCGACCGGGGATCCAAAGGTCACGGTCTCGGAAACGTCGAGTATACAGAACCTTGATAACGCCGGAGGAACCGGCGTTGCAGGCGAGGGCGCCTGCGTTCCAGTCGAAGAAGCCCGCGCTCCAGTCAAGCCCCGCGTTATCGGCTATCCGCGGCTCTACTCGAAACTCCCCTCCTGGACAGGAGGGGTGGCAGCCGTTTCGGCTGACGGGGTGGTTGATAGCTCGCGGGATATTCGACACACACCTCTGAATTCAAGTTGCGACGATCCGCCGCGCATCGACCACCCCGTCATTTCGCAAAAAACGCGAAATGCCACCCCTCCTGTCCAGGAGGGGACGTTGCAAAGTCTTGACTCCCAAACTGCACGGGACCCGCTGGGACGCGAACCCGGCGAGGCCCTTTGGCCCGAGCGTTTTCCGGCAGAAAAGCTGGGACGCACACGGCTCAAGCTTGGAACCTATTCATTTTCAGCACTTTACCAGCAAAGACCCGTTCCGGCGGACGGCGGTCTATTCAAGCGTGAGTGGTTCAAGATCATACCGCGTGCACCGCACGGGCTGCGTTGGAGGCGAGCCACAGATCCGGGCTTAACTTCGTCCGCAAAGGCCGACTACACCGCGAGCTTCCGCGTGGCATTCGACAATCAGAACAATTTCTATATCGACGGCGGCTTCCGCAAGCAGCTCGAATATCCCGACCTTCGCCGCTACGTTCTGGGACGCATGCTTGCCGAAAAAGACACGCTCGAACACGGCATCGAACGCTCGGCCCATGGCCGTGCACTGGAACAGGATCTCGCCGTCTTACCAATTCTACGAGGTAAGCCGCTGAGGGGAGTTGACGTAAAGGACGGAAAGGTCCCGCGAGCACTGCCATGGATCGCCCTCGCCGAACAGGGCAAGGTCTTCCTGACACGGGGCATTTGGAACCGCGATTTTATCGACGAATGCCTCGCATTCCCGCTTGGGACGCACGACGACCAGGTCGACGCCGTCTCACTCGGCTTCCAAATGTCGCGTAGGACAAACCTTGGTCTGCATCGCTTCTAAGGCCTTCCTTTGCGGGCCTTTGCGATCTTTGCGTCTTTGCGTTAAATATTGGCACCGCGATGAGGATCTGGTCGTAAACTTGGGTTTTCAACGCAAAGTCGCAAAGATCGCAAAGAAGATCGCAAAGGTAAGGCAGCTGCACTGGATACGCATAGTTTGGCGTGTTTTGATATGCTTTCAATCGTGACTCAAACAGCCGAGATCATCACCGATTCAGCCCGTTGGGCCGTTCTGCAGCGTAAGGTGCAGGCCGGTAAGGTTGCACAGGTATTTAGGTTGTTTCGAGATAATGATATCGAACCTGTTCTTATCAAAGGGTTTGCGGCCGATCAGTATTATCCCGCCGATGTTTTCCGCCCGTCGATCGATGTGGATCTGGCTGTCTCGGCGGCGGACTTCGAAAAGGCAGAACGCCTCGCCGCCACGGCTGACGGCATGGCGATCGACCTTCACAAAGAGCTGCGCCATCTCGACACGCTTCCGTGGGCCGATCTGTTTGAAAACACAAGACTTATCGATGCCGAGGGCACTCAGATCCGCGTTCTCCGCCCTGAAGATCACCTTCGCGTCCTCGCCGTCCATTGGCTCAACGATGGCGGCATAAACCGCGAGAAGTTGTGGGATGTCTATTACCTGATCGCCAGTCGCAAATCCGATTTTGACTGGAACCGAGCCCTCGATGTCGTTCCCGCAAACCGCCGCCGCTGGATCGAATGCACGATCCTGCTGGCTCATAAATACCTAGGCCTGGACTTAAAGCACGTTTCAATAGAAGCCGATGTAAACACTCTACCTAAATGGCTTACAAACTCGATCGAGCGCTCATGGGCCGATCCTCCCAAAGAGGTCCCGTTATGGCTGTTGAACCGCAGGCCTGCAGAATTTGCAAAGCAGCTTAAGATGCGTCTATCGCCAAACCCGGTCCGCGCAACAATCGAAATGAACGGCAGCTTCGACGCCAAAACCCGGGCGTTTTATCGGATAGGTAATTTTTTTCAGCGGTTAGTACCATCGGTCGGGCGGAATATCAAGGCATTTGAAGAAAAGGACTGAACAGTTGTTAGTTCAAAAATCATCATGATGATCCTTTCACATCCAACATTGATGTTAGCCCGCGTTAGCGGGCGGAAGCATAAAGCCCAGGGCGTAAGCCCTGGGAATCGATCGACCATTGTCCGAGCCCGTGTTAACGGGCGACAGTCGCTGCCACCCGCTATCGCGGGCTTGCAGAATCCTTTTGTAACCGCCCAGGGCTAACGCCCTGGGCTTTATGCCGCCACCCGCTAACGCGGGCTAAGAATAATGATCTCTAACAGTAATAATTATATTCTAGCCATTGAAGCCGCCATCGCGGGCGGCAGCCTTTCGCTTTGCCGCGGCGAGGTGGAGATCGCCAGTTGGTCGGGGCCGGCCGATGTTTCCAAGGCGGAGGATCTGCTTTTTAATATCGATGTCCTGCTCCGCGAGAACGGCGTTTCGAAACGCGACCTCGGCTTGCTAGTGGTTTCCGCGGGGCCGGGCAGCTTTACGGGCATCCGTATCGGCATCGCAACCGCTCTCGGCCTAAAAACCGGCCTTGGTATCCCAATGGCTACTGTATCGGCACTGGCCGCGATGGTTGCGTATCCTGATCTGAACGGGCCGGTCTACGCCGCGGTTCCATCGGGCCGACAGGCTGTTTGCCTGCAGAAGTTCTCGGTTGATAACGGCTTGGTCACAGACTTGACCGAGCCGCAAACGATTCGCGAAGCTGATTTTCTGGCCCAGAATTTCGATGAGCCGGTACTCGTTCACGGCAAGCTTTTCGAGGTCGGCGCCAACCGGCAATTTATCAACGTCAATGACTCGATCGCGAGCTACATCGCCAAATACGGCTTCGAAAACCCCGGCATGGCCACGCCGCCGATGTTTATCAGCAAGAGTTTCTGATGCGCATAAAGAAGATCGAAAAATCGAACATCGCCGATCTTATTCGCATCGCCGAGAAGGTAAACCTGAGCCATTGGTCGGCCGATAGTTATATCGAGGAGATGAAAAACCCCGCATCGATCATGTTCCGGCTCGAAGGTGAGGCAAATGAGACCATCGGGTTCATAGTTGGCCGCATGATCGAAGGCGGCACGCTCGAACCCGTACCGGAAGCCGAGATCTACAACATCGCCGTCATCGAAACGGCCCAGAATGGTGGACTGGGGCAAGTGCTATTCGACCATTTCCTCAACGTGGTCCGGCAGAATAACGGCAAGTCGATCTGGCTCGAAGTTCGCGAATCGAATGAAAAAGCGATCGGCTTCTATCGTAAAAATGGCTTCGAAAAGGTGCAGACCCGAAATCATTTCTACGAAAATCCGCGTGAACATGCACTGTTGATGCGGCTTGTCATTTGATAGGCCTTCGGGCTTTGGTCTTTGGTCTTTGAAATACAATTTGCTGGTTGAAGGCTTGCCTTGAACAAAGCTTTCTTCGAGCAAATCCGCAATGAATCGACGTGTGGTTATCGCCCGTTATTCGACCGCAGGTAACGCAGATCGCGCAGATATAGCTGATCTTTATGGCGGATATCCGATCCATTTTTTATCCGCTTGATCCGGATCATTCGCGTTAAAAAATAGCCTAAGCGTGCTGCGACCCGATATGAATTTTCGAGCTTGCTTCTTATTAAACTTAGGTCTAGTATTAAATTTACCCGGTTACAAAAGCGTTAATTTGGGTAACCGGGAATTCTTGACAAAGAGAGGAAAATTGCCATATGGATTTGTCAACAGTTGACCCGGTGAGAGATGAGTTGCTGAAAAGCAACGCAGCCTTTCGCGATTTGGTTCATCAGCATCAGAACTTCGAAAGTCGCCTTAATGAACTTGCCCATTTAACCTATCCTACGGACGACGAGCAGTTAGAGGAGGTTACCCTCAAAAAGAAGAAATTACTGATCAAAGACGAAATTTATTCGATGATGCAGCAGCATTCCGTTTCTCATTAGAATCAGGATTTGGCTGCTGAAGTTATTTTTAGGAAGCGGTTTTCGGCGATGCAACCGGGCCGCTTTCTTTTTTGGTAGGGCATCCCGTCAGCGAGTATTGATGCACCGCCTGATCGGTCAAGACCGTGATCGTGCCGTTTGAATAAACAGGTGCGGCGGTAATGGTTTCGCCTTCGGCTAGCGGTATTTGCCCCGCGACCTTGCCGGTTGTCAAATCGGTGATGACCGCTGCTCCTTCATCGTAGCTAGCGGTTATCACGAATTTGCTGTCGAGCACCGCCATCTGCTGTACCCGGCCGCCGAGGCGCTTCTTCCATTCGACATCGCCGTTTCGGGTTTGCAGCTGGTAAACAAAATTATCGTGCGATGCCGCGATTATCTGAGTTCCGTTGACAAAGATCCGCGATATCTCGCCGCCGCTCTTGAATCTCCAAAGAGGCTTTTCGGTGCCGTTCAGGATGGTCAGGTTGCCGCGGTCATCGCCCGCAATGGCTTCGCCCGTGGGTGTTTGGGCTACGGCGGTCAGGCTGGTCGCCGATCTTCGCATCGATTCGATCTCGCCGGTGGCAAGGTTGATCGCAAATATCTGTTTTGCCGTGGTGGCGATGATCGCTTTGCCAGGCGTTAGAAACGGTTCGGCAGCAAAGCCTTCGGCGACTTCGCGTTTCCATTTCACGGCACCGGCTTTATCCATCGCCATTACGAGACCGCCGCGTGATATCAAAATGATCGACCCGCTGTCGATGGTCAGAAAATAGCGGTCCGATGCCGGAACCGAGATGGTCAGGTTTGTTATGCCGGTTTCCTTGCTAAGTCCGCGGAGCACGCTTTCCGATTTGCTGGCTTCGCCAAATGTGGTCACCAGCAAAATGCTCGATTCGGTCGAGATGATGTTTGAAACGATACTCCCGCCGAGTTCGCTGCTCCAAAGCCGCGTGCCGCCGGGCAGCAGGGCATCGACCCTTGCACCAACGCCGCCGATAAAGATGCCGGTTTCGTTAACATGCAGTTTCGATGCGGGTTCTTCGGTCGAGTAGCTCCAGCACTTTGAGATAACGAGTTCCGCGTCAGCCGGTTTCGCGGCCTGAGAATACGCCGTCGGTGCGGCCGCGAATAAAAATAATATGGCGGATAAGATGATTGGAAATGGACGATGCATTCAAAGATTCGCGGTAAATATACAGGGCCAAAGGCCAAATTTTAGCACAGCGTAAGCGCGTGTTATATTGATGCCATAAAGCAAAAAAACGTTTAGATAAAATTACACTCAAGAGGAAATACACATGTCATTCAACAAGATCATTCTCGTCGGAAACCTTGGCAAGGATCCGGAACTTCGCTACACCCCGCAGGGCGATGCGGTATGCAGTTTTTCGATGGCGACCAATGAAAAGAAGAGGGATAAGGCAGGCGAACTGCAGGATGTAACGACCTGGTTCAAGGTCACGCTGTGGCGCCGTCAGGCAGAAAACGCCGCAAAATATCTCTCGAAAGGCCGCCCCGTTTACATCGAAGGTCGCCTTCAGCTTGAAGAATGGACTGACCGCGATGGCAACAATCGCTACTCGCTCGGCGTGCAGGCAACCGATATGCAGTTCATAAGTGCCGGCCGCGATGAAGGTGGTAATTATTCTTCCATGGGCGATGATGAGCCAACCTACAGCGGTGCGCCATCCTCGAGTTCGTCCTCGGCCAGCGCTTCGTCAGGCGGCGGTTCGTCGGCACCAGCACCGGTTTCGCAGCCGGCGGGCGATGATGATATTCCATTCTAGGTTTTGGGTAAGTAGAGCTTTGAAAAGGCGGGTGGTTATTATAGCCACTCGCCCATCTTACGGAATTTCTGATAACGGCCGTCAAGCAGGGCTTTCGTATCCAATGCGGTTAGCGTTTTGACCTCGCGGAGTAGGCTGCGTTTCAGTTCGGCCGCGATCTTGTCGAATGCAGCCTCGGCTTTCTTGTCGCCGTCTTCCGGCATCGTCCATGGTTCGGGCTCCGGAATTATCTCGTCAATGATGTCGAATTTTTTGAGATTGGCGGCCGTGAGTTTCAGCCCTTCGGCGGCGTCCGGCGCTTTCTCGGCGGATTTCCAAAGGATGGCCGCACAACCTTCGGGTGTGATCACGCTGTAGACTGCGTTTTCCATCATCAGAACGCGATCGCCGATGCCGATCGCGAGTGCTCCGCCTGATCCGCCTTCGCCCAGGACGACCACGATGATCGGTACTTTAAGTCCGGCCATTTCGCGTAGGTTAAAAGCAATAGCTTCGGCCTGGCCGCGTTCTTCGGCGTCGATACCCGGATATGCTCCCGGCGTGTCGATGATGGTTATCACCGGCCGCCCGAATTTTTCGGCAAGGTGCATCAACCGCAGGGCTTTTCGGTAGCCCTCGGGTTTCGACATGGCAAAATTTCGATGCCTACGCTCATTGATATCACGGCCTTTCTGCTGGCCGATAACGCACACCTCGGTTCCGTCCAGCCGGGCGAAGCCCGTTATCATCGCCGGATCGTCCGAAAATCGCCGGTCGCCGTGTACTTCGACGAAATCGGTAAAAATGGTGTTGAAAATATCCATCGCATACGGCCGCTCAGGATGGCGGGCCATTTGTACGCGTTCGAATGCGGTTTTCGACATAAAGTAAGATGATAGCCGATTCGGTAATAAAGAGTTAACGCAGCCAGTTCACTTCGCAGCCTTTTGCTTCGAGTTCGCGCTGGATGTTGCGGCTTCCGTTAATGCTGAGGCTGCCGGATTCGACCTTGACCTTGGTATCGCCCGCCCGGATGGAAAGCACCACGCCGCAGCCGCCGCGTTCTTTTTCGAGCATTTTGTAGAGCGATTCGAAGTAACGTTCGTCGAGTTCCTTTTCGTTGATCGTGATGTCGATAGCCCGGGCGGTCGATGCCACGGCTTCGTCGAGCGATCGCAGCTCGTTGATCATCAGCGTCGGCTCCTGGCCGTCGGAGGCTTCGATCTTGCCGTCGGCAATAAACATCTCATCATCGGCAAGCACCATGCTGAGCTTGTTAAAATTCTCGCCCAGAACAACGGCTTTCATGCCCGACGACCTGTCTTCGAACCGGAACATCGCAAATCGGTTGCCTTTCTTGCTCGTCCGAATTTGCAGTCCGCTGATCATGCCGGCCAGCCGAACTAGTTCGCCCGATTGAGCTTCGCCAATATCGGCGATCTGCCTCAGATTCATGCCGTCGAGCAGCTCTTTGAAATTATCAAGCGGATGCGTTGACAGGTAGAATCCTACCGCCGCCTTTTCGCGGCTCGCGAGTTCCGCCTGGCTCCACGGAGCGGCCTCGACCAGAGTTTGCTCGCTAGAATCGGAATTTTCGGCTATTCCGAATAGGCCGCTCTGTCCACGCAGACGATCTTCCGCGGCCCGCTGGCCTTGCTGCAAAGCCGGATCGATCGAGGCCTGCATCCGGGCTCGCCACGAGGCGATCTCGATATCGTCCGGTTTGATCGAATCAAAGGCACCGGCGGCGATCAGGCTTTCAAGTGCTCGCCGATTTACGGCACCAGCTTCTATTCGATTGCAGAAATCGAATATCGATTTGAATTTGCCGGTTTCGCGTGCCCGGACGATCGCCTGAACGCTGGATGTGCCAAGCCCTTTGATCGCCGTAAGACCATAGCGAACCGTATCTTCGACCGGCGTAAAACCTTCGCCGCTTTCGTTCACGTCCGGCGGCAGGAGGCTCAGGCCCATCGACTTCAACTCGGTTGAATACTTGTAAACCTTCGCACTATCCTGGGCTTCGTGCGATAACACCGAGGCATAGAAGTACGCCGGATAATGGGCCTTCAAATATGCGGTTTGAAACGCCAGTACGGCATATGCCATCGAGTGGCTGCGGTTAAAGCCGTAATCGGCAAACTTCGCCATCAGGTCGAAGATCTCTTTGGCGGTTTTCTTCGGAATTTTGTTCGCGACCGCTCCGCTCACAAAGGTTTCTTCATGAACAGCCATTTCCTCGATCTTCTTTTTGCCCATTGCCCGCCGCATCAGGTCGGCTTGACCGAGGCTGTAACCGGCGAGTTTCTGTGCGAGCTGCATGATCTGTTCCTGATAAACAAGTACGCCGAATGTGTTGCCGAGTATCTCTTCCATCTCCGGCAGCAGATATTCGACTGGCTTGATGCCGCGATGTCGATCGATAAAATCGTCGATCATTCCGCCGTCGAGCGGGCCCGGACGATAGAGGGCGTTCAATGCCGAAAGGTCCTCGAGTTCCTTTGGCCTCAAACGCCGGCACATGTCGGCCATGCCCGAGGATTCGAATTGGAAAATGGCTTCCGTGCGGCCTTCGCCAAAAAGCTGCATCGTCTTTTCGTCGTCGGTCGGTATCTTCGCCCAATCGATCGTCACGCCCAGCTTTTCCTTCATTGATGCCAGGCAATCGGCAATAACGGTCAGGGTGGTTAGCCCTAGGAAATCCATCTTGAGCATCCCGACCTTTTCGAGATCGCCCATCGGATACTGGCTCGTAAGTTCGTCTTTACCCGACATCGCGACCGGCACGAGTTCGTGCAGAGGTTTCGGGCTGATGACAACGCCTGCAGCGTGGACCGATGTATGCCGCGAGCAGCCCTCGATGCGGAGGGCGAGATCGACCAGCTCTTTTACTTTCGGATCTTTGGCCGCCGTTTTTAGCTCGGGCACGGTTTCGAGGGCTTGCGAGATGCTGACGTTTCGCCCGCGGATCGGCGGCGGTATGAGTTTGGCGATCTTCTCGACATCGCCGTAGGGCATGTTCAGGGCACGGCCCACGTCCTTGATCGCGGCACGCGATGCCAGCGTTCCGAAGGTTATGATCTGGCAAACCGATTCCTTGCCGTAAAAATCGGTCACGTGGCTGATAACCTCGCCGCGACCGCGGATGCAGAAATCAATATCGATATCGGGCATCGAGATGCGTTCCGGGTTCAGGAATCGCTCGAACAGCAGATCGTACTGGATTGGATCGACGTCCGTAATTTTCAGGCAGTATGCCGCGAGCGAACCCGCCGCCGAACCGCGGCCGGGGCCGACAGGAATGCCCTGCTTTTTCGCGTAGTCGATAAAATCCCAAACGATCAGGAAATAGCCAGGAAAGCCCATTCTCTTGATCGTGGCGATCTCGATCTTCAGTCGCTCCTCGTATTCAGAAAGATCGTGCTTGAGCAGCCCGATCTCCTGCATCGGCAGCCATTCGGTCCGTTTACGCTCTTCGAAGCCCTCCCAAAGCACTTTCTCGAAATAATCCTCCGTGCCGATATCGCCCGCTTCCGCCGGGATCGGATAATTTGGCAGCTGCCGAACATCATCGCCCTGCGGAATCGCCAGATCGCACATCTCCGCAATACGCACTGTGTTTTCGAGTGCTTCCGGAAATTCCGCTCCGAGTACCTCCCACATTTCCTCGGCCGAACGCAGATATTGCAACCCTTCAACTTCGCTTTCCGGCCCGATCGTCCGGCCATCGCCGATCGCGATCAGCACTTTCTGAGCGCGGGCATCGTCGCGGTTCAGGTAATGAACGTCGTTAGTTGCGACAAGCGGCAGTTGAAGCGTTTTGCCCAGATCAGCGGTCTTATCAAGCAGCGATCTGTCAGGATCGGCGATCTGCTTGATCTCTATGAAAAAGCAGCCTTCGTCAAGGATCGACGCAAGCTCTTTCGCTCGCTCCGAAGCTTTCTCAGGATTCCCCGCGGCAAGGTGATGGCCGACCGGCCCATCGGAAAAGGCCGAGATCGCGATCAAGCCCGATGAGTGTCCTCGGAGCAATTCCATATCGATCCGCGGTTTGTAATGGAATCCTTCGGTAAAGGCTTTAGAAGATAGGTAAGCGAGATTGTGGTAACCCGTGAGATCGCGAGCCAGCAGGAGCAGGTTGTAATAGCCTTTTTCACCCGCTTCTACAGCCGAAGTTCGATCGAAACGGCTTCCGTATCGCAGGAATGCTTCGTATCCGATTATCGGCAGGATACCGTTTGCCGACATCGTGTTATAAAAGGCCACGGCGCCGTACATGTTGCCGTAATCCGTTATCGCACACGCTTTTTGATCCAGTTCCTTCAGCTTCTTCGCCAAAGGCTTAAGTTGGATTGTGCTCTGCAACAAGCTATAATCGGAGTGTAAATGCAGGTGAACGAAGTCTTTTTTTCCGAAGATCGGCCGTTCGACTTTTTGCGGCATATATGAAAAAAGTTTATCTCGAAACTTTCGGCTGTCAAATGAATGTCTCCGACTCGGAGCGCATTTCGACCACGCTTGCCAAAGATGGTTTCGAGATGACCGCCGATGAATCGAGTGCCGATGTCGTGATCTTCAACACCTGTTCTGTCCGCGAAAAGGCAGAGCATAAGCTTTTCACACGCGTCGGCCAGGTTCGGCATTCGCACGTCAAAAAGCCGGTCGTCGGCGTAATGGGCTGCGTTGCACAGCTTGAGGGCGAGACCCTGTTCAAGAACATCCAAGGCGTCGATTTTGTTCTAGGCACGAGGGCGGTCGGACGAGTTTCGAATGCGATCGAAGCCTCATTCAGCGGGCAAAAAAAGATAGTCGACGTCGGCGAACGAGAGGAAGATTACGATTGGACCGTTGCGGATACGCATCGGCATTCGCCATACGTCGCCTTTGTTCCGATCATCGAGGGCTGCAATAAATTCTGTACGTATTGCATCGTTCCGTTTTCGCGCGGCCGCGAGATAAGCTTTTCGGCTAAGAATATCGTCAGTCAGGTCGCCGATCTGCGGTTGAAAGGTGTAAGGGAAGTGCATCTGATCGGGCAGAAT
Organism: uncultured Chloracidobacterium sp.; assembly: GCA_964410495.1. GTDB lineage: Bacteria > Acidobacteriota > Blastocatellia > Pyrinomonadales > Pyrinomonadaceae > OLB17. The sequence goes on along the minus strand of CAYPGP010000023.1, from coordinate 32,135 downwards.
GTAAACAGCTACAAACCCGAATCCACAGAAGGTCTCGAAGGACTGGAAGGGCAGTCGGCTTTTACAAAACTTCTCCGGGCAACGGCCGCGACGGGCATTGACCGGATAAAATTTACGACCTCATTTCCCCGCGATTTTCGACCTGATATCGTCGATGCGATGGAAGATCACGAGAATCTCTGCAACTGGGTTCATCTTCCGGTGCAATCGGGCAGCGATCGTGTTCTACGCGGTATGAAGCGCGGGCATACGATCGATAAATACATGAAGATCATCGACCGCCTTCGATCTTCGCCGCGTGATATATCGATCACGACCGATATCATCGTCGGCTTTCCGGGCGAAACCGAAGGGGATTTTCGCGATACGGTCAAGCTCGTCGAGTATTGCGGCTACGACATGGCATACATTTTCAAATATTCGCCGCGGCCCGGAACACCGGCTTATGAATTGGAAGATGATGTTTCGCCGGCCGAAAAGACGATACGCTTTCTGGAATTGGAACGTGTGCAGCGGAAAGTTCAAAATGAAAGGCTGCAACGATATCTTGGAAAAACTGTTAGTGTTCTTGTCGAAGGTGCTTCAGTTCGTTCGGACAGCCTGATGGGCCATTCGACGTGCCACAAGGTAGTAAATTTCGCGGGCGACAAAAGCCTCCTCGGTCAGATCGTGGATGTTGTGGTGACCGAGATAAAGTCGAACTCGCTGTTCGGAGTTCTACGCGGTGAAACCGCGTCAGAAACTAGCCAGGCGTGAAACGTCTGGTTTAGAGAAAGCGGTGAATCCGCACTGAAGGTGCGGTAGACAAACTCGTTGGCTAGCCGTCGCCCCTTCAGGGCGAATATCGTAAGTGGTTGACGTACCAGACGTTTCACGTCTGGCTATTTTCTTAAGGCCGCTTCGCGGCGCTAATACCGAGGGCGACAAAACCTTCGTAAATCAATGAAATCAGACGATACACTTGTCGAAGTAAAGATCGGGGCCTTGATCATGGATCCCAATACGAACACGCCCATCGTCGTGCTTAAGGGCACGGAATCGGAAACTGTACTTCCTATCTGGGTTGGTGCGTTTGAAGCGAATGCTATCGCGCTCGAGATCGAAAAGGTCGTTCCGCAGCGGCCTATGACCCACGATCTGCTTCGCAATCTGATCCTCGAATGCAACCTGCTCGCGAACTGCATCGTCATCACGGATCTGCTCGAAAATACCTTCTACGCTCGCATCGACCTTAAAGATAAAAACGGCGATCCAGTCATGATCGACGCTCGCCCGTCCGATGCTATCGCACTTGCGCTACGGCTCGATTGTCCTATATTTGTCGAACAGAAGGTCATCGACCTTTCGGCCGCCTCGAATCCTGTCGATTCCGGTGCCGACGAAGCCGATACGCCGGTCGACGAGTGGCCCGAATTGATCGGCTAGGCCGCGTGAAAAACCGGTAGCCGATCGCGAACCGCAAATCAATTCAACAATTAACCGCTGCAAGATAGCGGCTCTTTCTTCGTTCTCGAATCGTGGACGATGCTTAGTGCATCGAAATAGTTCCGGCTCTATGAAGCCGAACTTGCCAATTTTAATTGGAAAGGAAAAATAACGGTGATGAGGAAAATAACTTCGGCATTTCTGGTTTTCGCAACGTATATCGGGTTTATAGCGCAAGCCGCGGTGCCGGTTCAGGCACAGGTGATAGGACGAGCGATGGAACAACGTATGAAGGATCTGCCCGGCGGGCTAGTTTTCAAATTGAGCGAGGGTGTGGAAGGCGCCGAAACGCGCGAAAAACCGCAGCTGCCCTCAACCGAACCGCTTTCGGAAAACGAGAAGAGCAGCCTGCTCAAACGCATTCCGGAGATCAAGCCGACTTCGGACGATCAGACCGATTTTGCTAAACGAGTAGGCACGCTTCCGGCTCCGAAGACCGGGCAAAAAGTTCCGGTCAAGTTTCCTGCTGACGATCAGCGGGGTACGCCGAAGATCGATACCACAGGCCAAACCTTGCAGGTCATCCGCTGGTCACCCGAAGGCGAGGTGCCGCTCGCTCCCGACCTCAGCGTTACGTTTTCTCAACCGATGGTCGCCATCACCTCGCAGGAAGAAGCTGCCAAATTTGCCCCGGTCGAGCTTTCTCCGCAGGTAGAAGGCCGCTGGCGTTGGCTCGGAACCAAAACGCTGATGTTCGACACTGATAAGCGTTTTCCGATGGCAACGAGGTTCACGGCTCGCGTGCCGGCCGGAACGAAGTCGGCGACCGGGTTATCGCTTGCTAAAGATGTAACGTGGACCTTTACGACCCCGCCACCGAAAGTTGAGCAGATGCATCCGAATGGAGGCGTCACCCGTCGCGATCAGTTGATGTACGTCTCATTCGATCAGGAGATAAATCCTGACGCTGTTCTCCGAACCATTTCCGTTACGGCCGGCGGCAGAAAGCTCGCCACGCGGCTCGCAACCGAGGCCGAGGTCAATGCCGATGGAATGATCTCGTATTATTCGACACAAGCTCAGCCGAAACGATGGCTGGCCTTCCGAGCGATCAATGCCGACGGTTCGACGCAAGATGCATTACCTTCGGCGTCTTCAATCCAGGTAACGATCGAAAAAGGTACACCTTCCGCCGAAGGGCCTTTGACTACAACGCAGGCACAATCCTTCGGCTTTCAGACCTACAGCGCTTTGAAATTCAACGGCGGCTGGTGCGGGTGGCGCGAAAACCGCAATTGTACGCCGTTCACGAACTGGGTCCTCGAATTCAATAACCCGCTCGATGCCGCGAAGTTCACCAAGGAAATGGTCAAGATCGAGCCCGCGGTCGAGGGGCTTCAGATCTATCCTTCGGGCAATTACATTTACATAAATGGCTACAAGAAAGGCCGCACGACCTATACGATCACGGTCGATGGTTCGATCGCTGATACGTTTGGCCAGCAGCTCGGCAAAAACGCATCGGCGACAATAAAGGTCGGTTCGGCCGATGCGAGCATGTATTCGCAAGGCGGTTTTATGACCGTCATGGATCCGAACGCCAAGGCGAGTTTTTCGATCTATTCGACCAATCACAGTAACGCGAAAGTCAAGCTTTACAAGGTTAGGCCCGAAGATTGGGGAGCCTATCAGGAATACGTTCGCCGCATAAACTACGACGATGGCAAACAGCCGACGATCCCCGGACAGGTGGTTTTCGATAAGACCATTCCGATCGCTGCGAAGCCAGATGAAATGGTCGAAACACGGATCGACGTCTCGTCGGCACTTGATGATGGATTCGGTAATGTGATCGTCGAGATCGAGCCGACGGTGAAACGCGACAAATACGATCGTACTCGTGTTTTGACCTGGCTCCAGGCAACCCAGATCGGGCTTGACGCATTTGTTGATAGCACGGAGTTGGTAGGCTTTGCCACCGAACTCCGGACCGGCAAGCCTATCGCTGGCGTCGATCTTTCGATCTATCCAAATGGTTCCGCCGTCAGCATTCAGCCGGCAACTCCAGTCGAAGAAAAGGGTTATCTCGAGCAAGCCTGGGAATGGCTGACCGGCACCGGCGGCCCGAGCGTTCCTGAAACTGAGGCAACTGAACCTGATGGCGATGTGATCGACGTGGAACCAGTCGAGCCGGCTCAAACGAATCGAACCGCCGCCAACGGCATTCTTCGGCTCATTCTGCCGGATTCTTCGTCGCCGAATCAGCAAAACATGCTGATCGCCCGCCGTGGAAAGGATGTCGCGTTTTTACCCGAAAATGCGGACTATTACTGGCAGCAATCAGGTACCTGGTACAAAAAGAATCAGCCCGACAGCCTTCGATGGTTCGTTTTCGATGACCGCAAGATGTACAAGCCGAAGGAGGAGGTTGCGGTCAAGGGCTATATTCGAAAGGTAACCGGCGGCAAACTCGGCGATGTCGAAGGCCTCGGCGATGCCGCGAGCGGCCTGACCTACTCGGTCAAGGACCCGCGAAACAACGAGATCGGCAAAGGCACCGCTAATTTGAATGCGTTCGGCGCGTTCGATTTCAAATTTACGCTGCCCGACAACGCAAATCTGGGCTACGCACGGATCGAACTTTCGACGAGCAGTTCACTGCCCGGCAGTTCGTATAACCACGGCTTTCAAGTGCAAGAATTTCGACGCCCCGAGTTCGAGGTAACTTCGCGAGTTGAAACCGAGGCACCGCATTTTGTTGGCGGGAAGGCAATGCTGGCGGTTGAGGCGAAGTACTATGCCGGCGGCGGCCTCGCGAATGCTGAAACCAACTGGACCGTTACGGCGAGTCCGACGAGTTACACGCCGCCGAATCGTGGCGATTACACATTCGGAACCTGGGTTCCTTGGTGGCGTGGATTTGATTATGACGGCGGTTACCGCGGCGGCGGTTCGTCGCAGTCGTTCAAGGGCGTAACCGATGCGAGTGGAAAACATCTGCTCAAGATCGATTTTCAATCGGTCAAACCTCCGCGTCCATACACTATCACAGCCGCTTCGTCAGTCCAGGATGTAAATCGCCAGACATGGTCGTCGACGACATCGTTGCTGGTTCATCCGGCATCGCTCTACGTCGGCATCAAGACGCCTCGGACATTTGTCCAGAAAGGCGAGAAGATCGATGTCGAGTCTATTGTTTCTGACATCGACGGCAATCTCGTTGCTGGCCGGAATATCGAGATCAAAGCCGTTCTCAAGGACTGGGTTTTCGATAAGGGTTCGTGGAGCGAACAGGTCATCGATGAGCAGACATGCTCAGTTGCTACACCGCCAGTACCGGCCCAGTCAGCGGGCAGCAAGAACGAAGCGGCAAAGTGCTCGTTCACCGCAAAACAAGGCGGCCGCTACATCATAACCGCGAACGTCATGGACGATCGCGAGCGTTTCAACGAGAGCGAGATCACGATCTGGGTTCCGGGCGGCAAAACTCCGCCGAAACGTAACATCGAGCAGGAAGAGGTTCAGATCATCCCGTCGAAAAAGGATTTCGCAGCCGGTGACGTCGCCGAATTGCTCGTCATCGCTCCCTTCACACCGGCGGAAGGTGTTCTGACCCTTCGTCGCGACGGCATCGTGAAAACCGAGCGTTTTTCGATGAAGGACTCGTCGATCACCCTCAAAGTGCCGCTCGAAGAAAAGTATCTGCCCAATATTTATGCGCAGGTCGATCTGGTCGGCACGGGCCAGCGCACAAAGGATGACGGCTCGCCGATCACATTCCCTGCGGCAGATGGCAAACCAGCTCAGAACGCAACAAAGCCTGCCTATGCGAGCGGCAACATAAGTCTTGCGATCTCGACGGCTTCGCGAAAGCTGACTGTTTCCGCCGATCCGGTCGATAAAACTCTAGCTCCGGGCGGCGAGACAAAGGTCAATATTCAGGTCAAAGACCATCGCGGCGAACCTGTAGCAAACAGCGAGGTTGCGGTTATTGTAGTGGATGAAAGCGTCCTTGCTTTGACTCGCTACGTTATCGGCGATCCCGCGGACACGTTTTACAGCCAGCGGTCGGCTGGAACTATGGATTATCACTCGCGGCAGCAGATCTTGCTTGGCAATCCTGATGAATTGCCGGATGATCCTGACGAGCTTGCAAGACGGCTGCAATCACTCGCGCAGACTGTCGGAGGAGCTAGTGCAGCAAACATCAGCATTGACGGATTTGCCGGTGCTCCACCACCATCGGCTGCTCCCCGATCCGAGATGGCAAAGCGATCAGCAGCGAGTGAAGTCGCCGCCGATCGCGACGACAGCGGTCAGACGAACTCAGCGATAAACCTTCGCGAAAATTTCAACGCCCTGGCCAAATTCTCACCATCGGTCCGCACGGATTCGAATGGCCGCGCAGTGATCGATATCAAATTGCCAGATAATCTCACCCGTTATCGCGTAACGGCAGTTTCGGTCGATTCGGGCAAACGTTTTGGCAAAGCCGAATCGGATATCACCGCCAAACAGCCGCTGATGGTACGGCCTTCAGCCCCGAGATTTATGAACTTCGGCGACAAGGCGGAACTGCCGGTCGTTGTGCAGAATCAGACCGACAAAGACATGGCCGTCGACATCGGTGTTCGAGCCACAAACGCCGTTCTGTCGGAACCTGGAGCCGCAGCGACCGGGGCATCGTCGGTAGGAAAACGAGTCGTGGTCAAAGCCAACGATCGAGCGGAAGTACGCTTTCCGGTTTCGACCCTGAAAGCGGGTACAGCTAGATTCCAGTTCGCGGTGACCAGCGGCAAATTCAGTGATGCCGCCGAGATATCGCTGCCGGTTTGGACCCCAGCTACGACCGAGGCATTTGCGACATACGGAACCACCGAGCAAAACGGTGCGATCATCCAGCCGGTTCAAACGCCCGGCGATGTCTATCCGCAATTTGGCGGACTGGAGGTTACGACCAGTTCTACACAGCTTCAGGAACTGACCGACGCGTTCATTTACCTGACCAACTATCCGTATGCCTGCTCCGAGCAGATATCGTCACGAATGATATCGATCGCCGCGATGCGTGATGTCCTTTCCGCTTTCAAAGCCAAAGACATGCCGACCAAGGAGCAACTCGACGCATATTACAAACGCGATATCGAGATCCTGCAATCACGTCAGCGAAACGATGGCAGCTTTGGCCTCTGGAAGCGTGACGAGGAGCGATACAAATATCCCTTCCTCACGATCCACGTTGCTCACGCCCTCGCCCTGGCGAAATCGAAGGGCTACAAAGTGCCCGACGAAATGCTGAATAAGACCAAGCCTTATCTCAAGGACATCGAAAAGCACGTTGACGAATGGTACAAGAATTCACCCGAGGTCCGCTGGACGATCTCGGCGTACGCTCTCTACATCCGAGACATGATGGGCGACAAAGATGTTGCCAAGACCAAGAAGCTTTTAGCGGAAGCTACCATTGAGAAGATGCCGTTCGAAGCTCTCGGCTGGATCCTTTCGGTGCTGGCCAACGATGCCGGTTCCAAAGCCGAGGTGGAGGCGATCGTTCGTCACCTCTTAAACCGCACCACGGAAACCGCCGCGACGGCGAATTTCGTCACCGATTATCGCGACGGTGCGTGGCTGATCATGGCGTCGAACCGCCGTGCGGATGGCGTGCTGCTCGAGGCGATGGTAAAGGTTCGAGCGAGCGGCGGAGCGGTTGCTTCGCAGACCGAGGATCTAATTCCTAAACTCGTACGCGGCTTGCTCGCTCATCGCGTAAAGGGTGCGTGGTCAAACACGCAGGAGAATGTGTTCATCCTTCTCGCGATGGACAAGTACTTTAACGCTTTCGAAAAGGTCACGCCCGATTTCGTCGCCCGTGTCTGGCTCGGAAATGCATATGCGGGCGAGCAGGTTTTCAAAGGCCGCTCGGCAGATTCGAACGTGTTGAATATCCCGATGTCATACCTGGTCGAGCAGGGCGGAACGTCGAACCTGATCCTCGACAAACAAGGCGCCGGACGGCTCTATTACCGCATCGGAATGAAGTATGCGCCAAAAAACCTCAAGCTCGATCCTGCGGACTACGGCTTTACCGTGCTTCGCAAATACGAGGCGGTCGATGACAAGGAGGATGTTAAGCAAAACGCCGACGGAAGCTGGTCGATCAAAGCCGGTGCGCGAGTCCGCGTGCGTTTGACGATGGTCGCTCAGGCTCGTCGATATCACGTGGCTTTGGTCGACAATCTGCCCGCCGGGCTTGAGATATTGAACCCGGGCCTCGCAGTTACCGAAGCTATTCCGGCTGACAATATCGCAACCGGCGTCATAGAAGTAGGAAGCCGTTCGATGGGCCGCAACTACTACTGGTGGCGTCAATACTGGTTCGAACACCAGAACTTCCGCGACGAACGGGCTGAAGCTTTTGCTTCGCTCCTGTGGGAGGGCGTTTACAACTACAGCTACGTTGCCAGGGCAACAACGCCCGGCCAGTTCGTAGTACCGCCTGCAAAGGCTGAGGAGATGTATCATCCCGAGACCTTCGGCCGTACCGGAACGGATTTTGTTCGGGTGGAGTAGTTAGCGGTAATCAGTTCTGAATCAGACAAAAATTGGCCTTAGATAACGCGGATGAGGCAGGTCAAAAATAAATATGATCTGCCTTATCCGCCTGATCGGCGGCTAAATAATTTCGTGGAGAGAAGTGCCGGACTAATTGCTAGCGGTTACGTCCTTGATAAAACTCCAATCGCCGCTTGGATTCAGCTTAATGTTCGAAATGCGTTTGCTTGATACGACCATGTTTGCCTGGTACCACAGCGGTAAAAGCGGCAGGTCGCGGCTGGCTATCTCCCAAACCTTTCCATAGAGTTCTTTCGCCTTGGCACGGTCGGTGGTACTTATCGCTTCCTCGACCAGCTTATCGACCTCGGGGTTCGAATAGCGGCTGCGATTAAACCCAGCGAGTTTAGCGGTCGGGATCTTGCCGGTCGAGAAGAGGTCGCGCAGGAAGATCGGGTCCTGATTGCCGCCAACGAACTGGCCCGTGTACATCTGAAACTGCCCTTGTGCCAGCTGTGCTCGGATAGTATTGATCTCGAGCGTCTCGATCTGAATATTCAGGCCTACATCATTAAGTGAACTCTGGATCGCTTGAGCATACTGATTCGTCGCCGCATTTCCCGAACCGTACTTGAAAACGATCGGCTCGCCTTTATATCCGGCCTCCTGAAGCAGCTGCTTTGCCTTTGCAGGATCGTATTTGTATTCAGTGCCGGCCGAGTAGGCCCACGATTGCGGAGGAATAGCTGAATTAGCCACCTTCCCTTGATCGAACAGCAGTTGCGATACGATCTTCTGCCGATCGATAGCGTAGCCGATCGCCTGCCGGATCTTCACGTTATCAAGCGGTGGCGATGTGCACTGAAATACGAGGTACTGAATATTCGAGCCGTCGAATTGATCGACTTTCAGATTGCCCGATGCTCCGAGCGATTTGAGTATATCGGGCGGTAGATTTGTCGGCAGCGGGGCGATGTCGACGCCGCCGGTCTGGAGCTCGGATTGAAGTGATTGCGCGTCGGTTACCGTCTTCACGCGAAGTTTCTCGATCTTCGGGGCACCCTCCCAATAATCCGGATTCGCATCGAGTTCGACGATGTTCTGAGAGGCGTCAAACGCCGCAAATTTGAACGGCCCCGAACCGAGCGGCTTTTCCTTTTGTTGGGCGGCAGAATCGGTGGGAATTATCGGGATCGCGACCAGATTCGACATCAACTGGGTTCGCAATGCCGCGCGTTCCAGCGTAAACACCACTGTCTTAGGATCTGGAGTTTCGATCGATTTGATATGTGCTACACGTTTGGTTTTTGCTTCCGGCTGGGCACCGTCTGCGGGCTTTGCGGTCGGTGCCGAATCGTCAGGAACCGTATCAAAGAAGGCACCTGACTTGAAACCGTTGGATTTGAAAAGCTCGTCAAACGTATATTTCACATCTGCCGAAGTGAAATCCTTGCCATTATGAAACTTCACTCCGTCCTGAAGAATGAAGGTGATCACCGTTCCGTCTTCTGACGTCTTTATCTCCTTAGCTAGTTCGCCAACGTAATCAAAACTCGCGTCCTTTTTGACGAGGGCGTTGAACATCAGGGTCTTAACGCGTTCGGCTGCTACGTCTGAATTGACGGAGGTAAGCGTGTCGAAGCCCGTGAATTTCTCTGAGAGTGATACCGTTACGGCGCTTGTGTTTCGGTTGCGACAGGCGAATGAGACTGCAAGAGTAACGAGTAGAAAAGCGAATATAAACTTACGCAAGGCAAGGTCCCCCAAAAAGAAACTTAATTTTTGCTTGTCAGGCGAGCCGGGCGGCAAATTCTGCCGTCGCCGCTGACAATTGTTCAAGCCGGTCGAGATCGAGCGCCGGCGGCTCGTTAAATCTTTTTTTCAGTCGAACGATGCGTTTCAGCGATTCGTCCAGACGAGCTTCGCTGATCTCACCGCTCTCGACGGCTTGCAGTACCGCGCCGAAGCCTGTACGAATATTCGCAGGTTCAGCACATATGGCCAGCAAGTCGTTCCCGGCGAGAACCGCCATTTTGCATGCTTCGCCGATACCGTAGTTTTTGACTATGGCCCCCATCTCCAGGTCATCGGTGATGGCAACGCCTTCAAATCCAAGCTGCTCGCGAAGCAATTTAGTTACGAAATTATAGCTTAAAGACGCCGGCAAAGGCTTGCCGTCGCTTCCGTTTTCCTGAAGCGGATGATGCGGGTATGCGACATGGGCCACCATTATCATTTCGACGATGCCGGTGCCGATCAATTCGCGGTAAGGAAAAAGATCGATGTCCTCAAGCTCCGATTCCGCGATTCCAACTACTGGTAATTCCTCGTGCGAATCGACGCTGGACGCTCCTAAGCCGGGAAAATGCTTCAGGCATCCGATCACATTTTGCTCCTGAAGCGAGCGTAGAAAAGCTCCCGCAAAGTTCGCGGCGTCCTTTTTTGATGATCCGTACGCTCTGGAGAAAAGTCCGTTCGAATACTTGGCTCGATCGTCATCAACCACATCTACGACCGGCGCGAAATCCGTGTTAAAGCCGAGCAATCGAAGCACCTTGCCGATATTCTCCGCTTGTTCCGCGGCTTCCTCCGCCGAGCGTAATTTGTTAGCTGCAGGAGTCGGGGAAACTACACGTTTCAAACGGTCAACCAGTCCGCCTTCTTCGTCAACGCTAAGAATTGGAGGTATTTTGGAGCCGCTTCTGATGCCGTCCAGAAGCTGCCTTGACTGTTCACGGGAGCGGATATTTCTCGCAAACAGGCACACACCGCTCGGACGGATCTCATAAAGCAGATCACGGGTCGCTTCATCAAGTTCCGGCCCTGGAATACCAATAATGAAAAGCTGCCCGACCTTTTCGGCGGGCGTTAGAGATTTGAGATTTTCGGAAACTGTAAGGTTCAAACCGGATTTCGCAAAAACTGTAGTTTAGCAACTGTGCGTGCCCATGAAAAGCCGAAGGGAGCCCTGCCTCTTAGCTAATCTGTTTTCGCCGCCGATTTGAAATAGCTATCCGATCTGAAGACCTTGTTTGTTGTCTTGTTGGTGACTGAGTAGGAAAACTCCGGCTGGATCGCGAATGCACCGACCTCGCCTTTTTTCGAGATCGCGATAAATCCCACCTGCATTTCCTTCGCCGCGATCTTGTCGCGTTCGACTATACGCCGGACGGCTTCGCGGCAGGCTCGTTCAGGCGAGTACCCGAAACGCATAAGCTCTATGATCAGGTGCGTGCCGCAAATGCGGATCACCTCTTCACCTACGCCCGAACTCGTAGCCGCACCGACCTTGTTATCAACGAAAAGCCCGGCTCCGATGATCGGCGAATCGCCCACACGGCCGTGCATCTTGAAAGCCATTCCGCTTGTCGTGCATGCTCCGGAAAGATCGCCCGCCGCGTCGAGTGCGATGGTGCCCATCGTGTCATGATTCACGGCTCCGTTGATCGTGTAGGGAGCCGATTTTTCATTCTGGCTGGATTTGCGGTTCTCGATATTGATGACGGGTTTATATTCCGATTTCTTTAGCCATTCCTTCCACTCTTTCTCCGCATCCGCCGAAAGTTTTCGAGGCATGATCTCAAATCCATTTTCCCGTGCGAACTGCAGGGCTCCGTCGCCAGCGAGCAGCACGTGCTTTGTAGTTTCCATCAGCTTGCGGGCGACCGATATCGGATGCTTGATCTGCTGAAGAAAAACGACGCTTCCGCAGTTCGATCGATGGTCCATTATTGATGCATCGAGCGTCACGTAACCATCTCGGTCGGGATATGCCTCAAGTCCGACGCAGCAGCTCGGTTCATCCTCCGCGGCCCTTGCGGCAGCCTCGACGCCATCTATCGCCTTGCCTTTTTCCTTCAAAATCTTCCACGCTGCCGCGTTTGCCGTCATGCCGCTATCCCACGTCGAAACCACGACGGGGCGCGTGAAAACCGATCCCCGAGTCGCACCCAGAACCGGCTCAGCCGCCGCAATGACAGGTAATACCGCCGCAGATCTTAAAAAATCTCTTCTATTCGCCATTCGGGTATTCTAGTATGTTTCTCCGGAAATTCGTTACTCAGCAAAAAACACTTTCAATTCGAAGGAAAAAGATAGAAAATCTCGTCATGCGTTTCCATACTTTTGCGCTTTTGCTTGCCTTCATTTTCGGTATCTGCATTACGGCCAGCGCCCAGGAGAGATGCACCGGCACGGCGATCTTTCGCTCTGCTTCCTGTGTCGGCGATACGGTTACATCGAAGGAAATGGAACTGTTCAATGCGGTCAATGCCTATCGGGAAGCCAACGGACAGACGCCAGTGCGGTTATCAGAATCGCTTAGCCGACTCGGAAATCGTCGTGCGCTTGACCTAATCCAGAATATGAAAATGCTCACCCACAGCTGGAGCAATTGCCGTTATGACTTCAATGACGAGTCGACATGGCCCTGTCTTTCAGGTTCGCCATCGCGCCTCAACATCGGATACAGCGGTAAGGGGTATGAAACGATCTATCGGACTTCGAAGAATGAGGTGGATCCCGCGGCAGCGCTCGATGCGTGGAAGAAAAGCGATCTGCACTCGTCGATAATCCTGAACAAAGGTATGTTTGCCGCGATGCCATGGGAAGAGGTCGGGGTTGCGATCGACGGCCCTTACGCGACACTATGGTTTGGCTACCGCCCGGGATCGACGGTTAGTGTTCCAATGGCGACAAGGGCTGGCCTTGGCGTTTCACTCTCAAAGATTCTAGCTCAAACAGGGATCGCGGTCTCTCCCGTTTCCAAATTGGAAAACAGCACTATTTGGCAAGGCGAGTCAGCGGATAAGACTATCAAGCTCGAGATCACCGGTGTTCAAGATGAGGTGGTGGGTGTAACTGCGTTAAGTTCGAACTCGCAGAACGCCGATCGTCTTTTTTCCAGCCTGCTAAGAAACCTGTTTCCTGATCAACCCGATATCGAGTCATGGCTGAGATCTTCATTACGAATGCTCGGCTCTAATCCAAAAGGATGGAGCAGAAAGGTGGTCGGAGATCGTGCAGCCGAGCTTCGCGGCGAAGGTGTTAACGTGATCCGTCTTTCAATAAAACCTCATGCAAAGCCTAAAGCTTTCGAGATGGACTAATGAAAAGGAAGCCTAAACTATCTTCGCCTTGATCCGCTCCAACATAGCTTTGGATTCGTCTGCGGAGAGTGAATCGATATCGATCGACCGCAGCTCGTCGATGGCGGACTCGTTATTTACAGCAAATAGCGAAAATTGTGAGGCGATCCTGCCGCCCGCAGCTTTTGCCAAACCTTCCTTCTTTTGTTCTGCGAAAACGGCTAATTCGTATTTCTCTAGCTTCTCCAGAACACCTTTGGCCCGTTCCACCACCTTTGCGGGAAGGCCCGCGAGTTTAGCGACCGCAATACCGTAGGATTTTGAGGCTTTTCCCGGCTCGAGCTTGTGCAGGAAGACTACATCGCCGTCTTGTTCCGTAGCCGTTATCTGGTAGTTCTTTGCCCCCGGCAGGTTTTCGGCAAGTTCGGTCAGTTCATGATAATGCGTCGCGAAAAGCGTCTTTGCCGAATGCTCCGGTGAGTTGTGAAGATGCTCTGCGACTGCCCATGCGATCGAAAGGCCATCGAACGTCGAGGTGCCGCGGCCTATTTCGTCGAGCAATACAAGACTTCGCGGGGTGGCATTATGAAGTATCGCCGCCGTCTCGGTCATTTCGACCATAAACGTCGAACGCCCTGAAGCCAGATCGTCCGACGCCCCAACGCGAGTCCAGATCCGGTCGAGTATCGGCAGACGTGCAGCGGACGCAGGTACGAAAGAACCTATCTGACCCAATATCTGGATCAGGGCGACTTGCCGCAATACCGTAGATTTACCACCCATGTTTGCTCCGGTAATTACGAGCAGCCGGTCGGTAGAATTGTTCATTACAAGGTCATTCGGAATGAAACTACTGCCCAGCGAAACCTCAACGACCGGATGCCGCCCGTTCTTTACCTCGATATCATCGCCGTCATGCAGAACGGGACAAACGTAATTTCGTGTAGCGGCCACCTCCGCGAGCGAGCAAAGGCAATCCAACGTGGCAAGAGCCCGAGCCGTTGATTGGAGCTTTCTTGTTTCGGCACAAACGGAATCTCTGACCTTTTTGAAAAGCTCCGTTTCGATCTGCAAGATACGCTCTTCTGCGCCCAGTACTTTTTGCTCCCATTCCTTTAGCTGCGGCGTCGTATAGCGTTCGGCATTGGCGAGAGTTTGGCGGCGTTCATAATCGTCCGGCACGCGCGAAATATTGCTTTTCGAGATCTCGATGTAATAACCGAAAACACTATTAAAACGTACCTTTAGGCTGCCGACACCCGTTCGTTCACGTTCTTGCTCTTCGAACGATGCGATTATCTGTTTAGCTGAAGCCGAGATGCCGCGGAGTTCATCAAGTTCTGCATCGAAGCCTGCACGTATAACGCCGCCATCCGCCGCGTTTGCCGGCGGTTCGTCTGCGATGGACCGATCGATCAGATCGCAGACCTCAGGGAGCTCAAAAATATTCTCAGCAAGTACTTGCAGCAAAAGTGATCGGGCATCGACGAGTGTTTCATTGATCGGGGCCGATTGTCCGATGGAGCGGCGAAGAGCAAGCAGATCCCGCGGTGAAGCGGTGCCGAGGTTAAGGCGGCCGATCAACCGTTCGAGATCGCTTACATCCTTCATCAGGAAACGCAGTTTTTCACGAAGGATCGTGTCGGAGAGTTCCGAAACTGCGGCGAGTCGCGTTTGTATTTCGCTACGCTTGATCGAAGGGCGAGAGATCCAGCTTCGAAGCAGTCGTGAGCCCATGCCTGTAATGCATTCGTCCATCACGCCGAAAAGGGTGTTTTTGTTCTTTTCGCCTCGCGATTCGAAGATCTCCAGGTTACGCAATGTAACGGCGTCGAGGATCATGAAGTCACTCGACGAAAAGAACTTTATTTCCGAAATATGCCCCGCCGACGCCCGCTGCGTCTCACGTGCGTAGCGGAGGCACGCACCGGCTGCAGCAAGAGCGACGTTACGGCCTTCCAAACCGAAGCCGGCAAGCTCCCGAACCTGCATCTGTTCTTTCAAAAGCCGTTCGGCTTCCTTAAGCTCGAAATTCGAATCGTCGATCGCTGTCAGTGTTATTGCCGTCGAATCGGCCCGAGTGCTGGCTTCTTCAGAAAAGAGCGACCTCGATGCCGAACTCGCAACGGCACCAAAAGTGCCCGCAATTAGCCTCTCCATCGAACGCGGAAACAGAAGCTCCCGCGGTCCAAATGAGTCGATCTCAGCGGCGATCTTGTTCCAGGCATCGTTTCCTTCGATCTCGGTCGCCGAGAATTGGCCGGAAGAGGTTTCCAGAAAGGCGGCTCCAAACTTTTCGCCATTGCCGAAAACGGCGGCAAGATAAACGTTATCTTTCGCTTCGACCAGCTGCGGATCGACAGCTGTTCCGGGTGTTATGATACGGACGACCTCGCGTTTGACGAGTTTAGTGCCTTTCGTCGGCGTTTCGGTCTGGTCGCAAACGGCCACACGATAGCCTTTTTTTACCAGCCTACCGATATACGTGCCGGCTGCATGATGAGGCACTCCGCACATTGGTATGGGGTTTGGCGAATCCTTCTGTCGGGCAGTCAAAGTGATCTCGAGTTCACGCGACCCGATTATCGCGTCCTCATTGAACATCTCGTAAAAATCACCGAGCCGGAAGAACAGGATCGTTCCGGGATATTGTTTCTTGATCTCAAGGTATTGCCGAAGCATCGGCGTGGCATTTTCCATTCGTTTTCGAAAGTTGTTTCGGAAGTGTAGCCAATTTGAAGCAAGTTATAAAACCTGAAGGAAAGGAGTAGGCTCTTGTGCCGCAATCCTGATTTTGGCAAACTGACATATTACTCGGCGCAAACGGAAGCGATGGAGATATTTTTGTTAGCAGTAAGGCTCGTGCTCGCGGCAATTTTCGGGGTTGCGGCCTTCGGCAAGTTGATCGATCGCGAGGGCTCCGAGAAAGCTTTGAAGGACTTCGGCATGCCGGCCGCTTTGATTCCCGCGTTCGCATTTTTGCTGCCCATATCGGAACTTGCCGTCGCGTTCGCTTTGATCTTTGTCGAGACTGCGTGGTTTGCGGCGATCGCTGGCGGAGTACTCTTGGCTATCTTTACCGGCGGGATGCTTTACCAAATGGCAAAGGGAAATGCGCCCGACTGCCATTGCTTCGGACAAATTCACAGCGAGCCGGTCGGGATCTCTTCGATCCTGCGAAATTTAGCCTTTCTGGCTCTCGCTGTTGTTTTGATCGTAGCTGGAAAAGAGAATCAGGGGTTGAACCTGACGAACTCGAATCAGGAAGTTATGCAAGTAGTAATTGGGTTAGCGGTAATTGGGCTTCTGGCGGCCGCTGTTTACTTTCTTAAGAAGATATCCGACCAGCAAAATCAGATAATGCGCCGAATAGAGGTGCTTGAGATAACCGCACATGAAGGCGGAGCCATTGAGAGGGAAGAGGTTAGCCACCCGCATGAAGGCCTTCCGATCGGCGGTTTCTTTCCTGATTTTGAGCTGTACGATACCAAGGCCGACCTTGTTACTCTCACGCAGATAAAAGCCACGGCCACCCCGACCCTTTTCTTATTCGTCTCCCCAACGTGCACTCCTTGCAAAGCGTTACTGCCTGAGATCAATGAGTGGCGGAAAGAACTGCTCGGCAAGGTCAATTTCATTTTCGTAAGCAACGGAAAGGCACAGGCAAATATCGATAAATTCGGCGAAGATCCGAGATTGCCGATCCTGCTCCAGAAAGAACGCGAAGTTGCGGAAAAACTAAAAGCTCAATGGACGCCGACGGCAGTTCTTATGGATGCGAACGGAAGGGTGGCTAGTCATGCTGCGGCGGGCGATTCCGCGATCCGAAAATTAGTCGAACAGATCAGATCTGAGGACTTGAGCCGCGAATTCACATTTTTTGCCCACGACCACGATCACGGACATGGCCATAACAAGATCGGCGAAACCGTACCATCATTTTCGCTAAAAGATATTAAAGGAAAGGTCATAGACAGCGACTATTTCCGCGGCAAGCAAACGCTCGTCACTTTTTGGAGCCTTACTTGCCCTCATTGTTCGACGATGATGGAGGATCTGCGAAACTGGGATAAGACACGCGGAAAGGATTCGCCCGACCTCGTCGTATTCTCAGAAGGCGATTCGAAGGCTCACGAAGAATTCGGGCTGAACGCGCCCATTATCCTCGAAGACGGATATAAGACAGCCGCCAACTTTGGAATGTTCGGAACGCCGTCAGCAGTTCTTGTAAATGAGGACGGCAAGATTATTTCGGAAACCGCTGTCGGCGCGGCAAATATTTGGTCTCTCGTCGGAAAGAATAACTAATGAATCCTATTGACTGGCAAGTCACCGCGAACGACGGAAATGCTCGTTCGGGAATACTAACGACCAGGCGCTCGGTGATCGAGACGCCTGTTTTTATGCCCGTCGGTACGCAAGGTGCTGTCAAAGGGCTGCGTTTTGAATGGCTGGAAGATGAGATCGACGCTCGCATAATCCTTGGCAACACCTATCACCTTTTTCTACGGCCCGGTCCTGATATCATCCGTCAAATGGGTGGCCTTCACAGTTTTACGTCATGGCATCGCTCGATCCTTACCGATTCGGGCGGGTTCCAGGTGTTTTCGCTGACGGATCTTAGAAAGCTAACCGAGGACGGTGTCGAATTTCGTTCGCACCTTGATGGCAGCAAGAAATTTCTATCGCCTGAAGTTTCAATGGAGATCCAGGCAGCACTGAACTCGGAGATCGTCATGGTCTTCGACGAATGCCCGCCGGGTGACGCGGGCCACGAGCGGACAAAGCAAAGCCTGGAACTCACGGCTCGTTGGGCGTTGCGTTCGAAGGTGCGGTTCAATGAGCTTCAAGATCGCCCGATTGATACCGCACAGCATCTGTCCGGCCATCAGGCGTTGTTTGGGATCGTTCAGGGTGCGGGACATCTCGACCTTCGTCGCGAAAGCCTCGATCGCACGGTTGAGATCGGATTTGACGGATATGCGATCGGCGGTTTGAGCGTCGGCGAAGAGAAGTCGGTCATGTACGAAGTCCTTGATTTTCTCGCTCCCCAGATGCCGAAGGACGCACCTCGCTACCTTATGGGCGTAGGTACGCCGGAAGACCTTGTCGAGGCGGTGAACTGCGGAGTGGATATGTTCGATTGTGTGATCCCGACCCGTAATGGCCGAACCGGAACGGCATTTACCTCGCGCGGTAAAGTTAACATCCGTAATGCCAGGTTCGCGACTGACAGCGCACCTATCGATCCGGATTGCAGATGCTCGGTCTGTCGACGGTATTCACTTGCCTACCTGCGTCACCTCTATCAAGCAGGCGAAATGACAGCGGCGATCCTGATCTCGCACCACAACGTAGCATTCTTCCTGGAGACAATGAAAGAATGCCGTGAAGCGATCAAATCCAATAGTTTCCAAGCATTCCGACGAGAGTTTCTGGCGAAACTACACCAAAACGACGCTTAGCTAGTTTGATAATGGAAACTTAAACGTATATTATTTTGCTTTTGTCTTTAGGCATTACCATCTAATGAATATTTATCTCTTTCTGTTTCAGGACGCAGGCGGCGGCAGCATCATTTGGACGCTTTTGCCTTTTGTGTTTATTTTCGGAATATTTTATTTTCTGGTGATCCTCCCGCAAAAGAAGCAGAAACGGCAGCTCCAGGACATGATCGCGTCGCTGAAGATCAACGACGAGATCGTCACCAATGGTGGCGTGATCGGCGTGATCAAGGAAGTTCGGGACACCAGCTTCATCATTCAGAGCGCTGAGAAGTCATTCTTAGAGATCGGAAAAGCTGCTGTTGTAGGCAAAAAAGATTTGAGCAAGGCGTAATACGTCTGATCGTTACAGGTCGATCGTTGGTCGTTGAATCTCGACGAACGAGGGTCGCCTATTAACGATCAACTCACATGGTTGTTTTATGAAAAGTACCGGTTTATGGATCAGGACGGTAATCATTCTTGCCATTACTTTGGCGGGGATATATCTCGTTTTCGGGCCGCGCAGGGCTCCGACGTCAGCGGATTTTACCTGGCAGGGAATTAAGGACAATCTTGCGCAGAACATCAATCTTGGGCTCGACCTGAAAGGTGGCTCGCATTTGGTGATGCGCGTGAAAACTGATGATTACCTGCGAAAGTTAACGGAAAACAATGCTCAGGCAGCGCTTAGTGCGGCTCAGGATGCAAAACTTCCGGTCACCAGCAATACGATCACCGCTGAAGGCACAAATTATTCTGTTGGGCTCGTTCTGTCGGATGCGGCACAGTCGCAGGCAGTGATCGACGAGGTCAAAAAGAAGGTTGATTTTCTTAACTGGACAGAAACGGTGAGCGGCTCGACCATCACTTGGTCGCTCCCGGTTCAAATGCAGGAAGTAGCGAAGCGGCAGGCTGTCGATCAGGCCCTGAAGATCATCGAAAGCCGCATTAATGCATTTGGCGTAAAGGAACCGACACTTCAAAAACACGGTGCGGAGTCTTCCGGCCAGATCCTGCTTCAGATGCCTGGCGTGGACGATCCGGAACGAGTTAAATCACTGATCGGTGCGGAGTCGAATCTCGCCCTGATGAAGATCGTCAGTGCACCCAATCCGCAGCCTGTCACGACGTATCCTACCCGTGAGGCTGCTCTGCAGTCCGTGGGCGGTACCCTTCCCCCAAACCGCAAAATATTTCCGTATAATGACCGCGACGATCCGACCGCCGGAAACCCGTCGGCAACGCCTGATCCGACTCGCCCGACGCAATTCGTAGTTGTCGAGTATCCGGCCATCGTAGACGGAAGCGAGCTGCGTGAGGCAAATGCCGTCTCGCGAACCGGAAGCGACCGCGATTTTCAGATCGCGTTCTCGCTCAAACCCGGCGGGGCCGCTAAGTTCGGTGATTGGACTGGTAAGAACATCGGCAATTACATGGGCGTTGTTCTAAACGACGAGGTCAAGTCTGCCGCTTACATTAAGTCGCAGATCTTTGACCAGGGTGAGATATCGGGCCGGTTCACTAAGGCGACCGCCGATGATCTCGCACTTACACTCAAGTCCGGTGCATTGCCGGCTAAGATCGAGTATCAGGAAGAACGCACTGTCGGGCCCAGCCTCGGTGCTGATTCGATAGAAGCCGGAGTTGAAGCCTCGCTTGCCGGATTGGTCTTTATTGTGATCTTTATGCTGTTTTACTATCGCGGATCCGGCATTAATGCCGTGGTCGCGCTGATCTTAAACATGCTGCTAACCCTTGCGGCGTTGATCACCATAAAATCTACCCTGACGCTGCCCGGCATTGCCGGACTTATTCTCGGTATCGGTATGGCCGTGGACTCTAACGTGCTTATTTTCGAGCGTATCCGTGAGGAACTTACCGGTGGTAAAGATGTGCCTTCCGCTATCGATCAAGGCTTTGATCGAGCGTTTATTACCATCATCGATACCCACGTAACGACGATCATAGCGGCGGTCATTCTGTATCTTTACGGTACCGGCCCGATCCGCGGATTTGCGGTTACTCTCATTCTTGGTCTTTTGATCAACCTTTTCTCGGCCGTATTCGTGTCGCGGACCATTTTTATGTGGCTCATGCGCCGACGTCCTGAGGCTCAGACGATTAGTATTTAACGCCTGCGGGATCGTCCGCGGCTGATTTTAACGATGCTGCAACTTTTTAAGAATATCAATGTCGATTGGATGGGCCTCAGAAAGCCCCTGATCTTTGTTTCGATCGTCGTACTTCTTGCCGGGCTCGGATCGGCAATTGGAAGGCAGTTCACTCCGGGTGGTACGGACGCGTTCAACCTCGGTGTCGACTTTAAGGGCGGCACGGTGGTTACCGTAAAATTCAAACAGCGGCCTGCGGCGGACGACGTACGAAATGCTCTTCAGGGGCAAAACGTTGGCGAAGCAGTGATCCAGGATTCGACTGACAAGACTGATGAGATCCTTGTCAAGGTCGCGAACCTTGGCCAGCGCGAAGACTGTAAGGACGCAGAAGGGAAGATCCTCGACGAGGCTGGACGCTGTGTGGTAAAGAAGGCTCTCGACACGTTTGGCCCGGAGGCCGCAGCTACGGTAGCCCTCGGAGATGATGCGAACGCTGCCTACAAGATCGTCGGAACGGACTCTGTAGGCCCTGTTGCGGGTGCACAGCTGCGTAATCAGGCGGTTATCGCAACCTTGCTTGGCCTAGCCGGCATTCTGCTCTTTATTGCGTTTCGCTACGACTGGACTTATGCTGCCGGAGCCGTTATCGCCGTCTTTCACGACGTCCTGATCACGCTGGCATTTTTCTCGATATTCCAGTGGGAAATCAGCCTCACGGTTCTTGCGGCATTGCTCACGCTTGTCGGATTCTCAGTTAACGACTCGATCGTCATCTTTGACCGAATTCGTGAGAACCTGACGCTCCACCGCGGCGAATCGCTTTATAAACTCACAAACCAGTCGATCAATCAGACGATGTCGCGAACTATCGTGACGAACGGGCTTGTGTTCCTGTCCGTGCTGGCTTTAGTACTGTTCGGCGGCGAGGTGCTGCGGGGCTTTTCGCTCGCTCTTTTTGTCGGCTCGATCACTGGTACGTACTCGACGATCGCGATCGCCAGCCCAATTGCGATCTGGTGGCAGAGCAAGATCGGGGCATCGAAGGTGAAGGAAGTGATCGTCCCTCAGGCGGGCGAAAAACTGGCCTCATCTTCGCGGCGATCGGTCACGCGACGGCCTGTTACACGTTAACTTTTCGTAACAAGTTTAGCGGTTTGCTGATATCGAGCGGTACGGCGTAAAGGATTAGGAAAAAAACCAGAAAATCAGGGAAAATCGAGGCGATTATTCTTGACTTTCACCTGTTAAACTTTTAGACTTCAACACGTTGCTGGTCAATTAACGCTTTATTACGCCTTACGGGTCCGACTTAATTTGAGGAACGTAAACGTACTAGAACTATAACGTGTCCGACTGGCGCGAAGCCCGTCGTTCTTGTTTAGTGATAAAAAGTAAAGCACGAATCGAAATGTCAGGTTGAAACCGCATTGTATGCATGGTTACAACTTGAGGTTTCGTTCTTATCATCTAATGAAATAAAAGGTTTCGTAACCCTTGACCTATCTCGGCACCGGAAAAAAGGGAGGAAATTAAGATGCTTGATCAATTAGTCGAATCTAAAAGTAATGCTCGCGAAAATCGCAGAAAAGGGCAGTTCCTGGTGGGAATTGGAGCCCTCGCGGTTTTCACGCTTCTGACGGCGTGGACGGTGAGCCTTTTTGGCAAGGATTTCGGAATGGGCGGTGATGACCTGGCCCTGACGACCCTCGTAGCTCCTGTACCTGTGCCGGACGAAGAGCCGCCACCTGAGCCGGAAAAGCCGAAAGAACAGCAGAAGCAGCCGGATGTGGACGTTCGTAAAGAACTGATCCAGAACATCATGCAGAGCCCTGTTAAGCCGCCTGATGTTATTAGTACGGCTAAGAACCCGGTCAAGGAAATGCGTCTCGACCGCCTCACGAAACTTGGTTCGACAGATTCTGATACGGGAGCTCGCGTAGATCCGGGCGTATCACGTGTGGTTGCCGATGGAGGAACGGGAGGCCTGTCAGCTGGTACTGGAACCTCGACTACCGGAGCTGATACCGGTGATGACGAGCCGCCTCCGCCGCCCAAGGCTGCACCTACACCGAAACCGGTGCCGAAGACCGTTTCGGGCGGTGTGCTCAATGGTAAGGCGACCAGCCTGCCCAAACCGGCCTATCCTGCAGCCGCAAAAGCGGTTCGCGCGGGTGGTTCGGTCAGTGTACAGGTTCTTATCAGCGAATCCGGAAGCGTGATCTCGGCAAGTGCGGTCAGCGGTCATCCGCTTCTGCGTGCCGCAGCCGAAAGTGCCGCTCGCGGTGCAAGATTTAGCCCGACACTGCTTTCTGGCCAGGCCGTGAAAGTGTCCGGCGTCATTACATATAATTTCGTCCCGTAAAGGACGATCTTTCAGGGCGGGAAACATAAGTTATGTTTCCCGCATCTGTTAAGAAACGCAAAAAATAGATCTTTTCGATTTTCTTTGGAGGAAAAACCATGACCTTTCTTTTAATGTTTACCGGCGAGGGAGTTTCGTTCGGTATTTACGATATCGCTAAAAGTCTTACGATCCCGGGCTGGGGCGTTATCATCACCCTTCTGCTCCAGTCGGTTTACATGATCGCCGTAGGCATCGAGCGATGGCTCACCTACTCGAAGGCCAAACAGCAGTCGCGTCAGTACGCTCCGAAAGTTGCTCAGGCACTTAAGAACAGCAACATCGATGAAGCGATCAATATCAGCGACAAGCACAAAGATTCGCACCTCGCGATGGTTGTTTCGTCCGGCCTCAAGGAATTTGCTGCCCATCAGGGTAACAGCGACATTTCGGCTGATGAAATGGAAGCCTCGAAGCGTGCTCTCGAGCGTGCTATTGCCGTTAAGACCGCTGAGCTCAAGCGTGGCCTTTCGGGCTTGGCAACCGTTGGTTCGACCGCTCCGTTCGTCGGACTGTTCGGAACCGTCGTCGGTATCATCGGTGCGTTCCAGGCTTTGAAAGCGAACGAATCAGCCGGTATCGGAGCCGTTGGTGGAGCTATCGCAGAAGCACTCGTCGCAACCGCGTTCGGTATTCTCGTGGCTATCCCGGCGGTGTGGCTCTTCAACTATTACACCAGCAAAGTTACAAGCTTCGGTGTTGAAATGGAGAACTCCGCTTCGGAACTCGTCGACTACTTTATCAAGCAGCGTTCAAAAGCCCTCCGCGGCTAGGCTAGCGGTGGTCACTTTTTGACCAATCAGGAGTAAATTGCCATGGGTGCAACAGTAGGTGGGTCTTCCGAATATAACTCGGATATTAACGTAACCCCAATGGTTGACGTGATGCTCGTGTTGCTGATCATTTTCATGATCGTGACGCCGCTCCTTCAACAGGGTGTTTCGGTTAATCTTCCGCGTGATATGGTAAGCCCCGATGAAGATGGCGATATTGCCAAGGATACTTCGGTGATCGTCGCGATACCGGACAACAGCAATTTCTACATCGGCAAAGAACAGTTCCCGTTGGATGCATTGGGAGACGTGATCAAACGCCGAATGGAAGGCAAAACGCCGGAGAAGCGAATCGTCTACATCAAGAGCGGCGTCGACGTTGAGTATGGCCGCGTAGTACAGGCTATCGAAACGATCCGGCGTCAGGATATCGACAAGATCGGTCTCGTAGCCGACAAAAAGAAAGGGCCGACTTCCGGGGGAACCCAGTAAAAGGACTTAAGGCCAAGGAAGTAAGCAAATATGGGAATGTCAACAGGTGGGGGCGGCGAAGAAGCCAAACCAACTATTAACGTTACGCCGTTGATCGACGTTCTGCTTGTGCTCATCATTATCTTTATGGTGATCACGCCGCTCAAACCGAGCCGTTTTGAGGCGAAGGTTCCGGCGGAGCCGAAGGACCAGCAGGACACCAACGTAAAGCCTAATCCGTTAACGCTGGTCGTGGCGATCAGTAAGGAGACGAAAGGCATCACGTTGAACAATGAGCCCTTCGGAGACGTTTCTGACACGGAAAAGCTTGGTAACAGGCTGCGTGAGATCTTTAAGGAACGTGAAAATAACGGCGTGTTTCGCGAAGGGACCAATGAGGTCGAAAAGACCATTTTTATCAAGTCGCCTAAATCCGTAAGATACGGCGATGTAGTTAAGGTGATCGATTCGGCTAAAGCTGCCGGAGCGTCGCCCGTCGGTCTTCAGATCGATGACCTAACGGATTAGTATTTTTGCTGCGATATTTTAAGGTCATAGCCGTGCGCATGTACGTCCTATTTCCAGATCTTCGCAGCGGTGAATGGAGTCAAATAGATGAGATTCTATCGTGTTGGAGTACTTGCACTTCTGCTGGCAACCGTGCTGGTCGGAACCAACTGCTCTTATTACAGCCGGGTTATGGCCCGCAAAGACCTTGTAGATGGCTCCAAAGCCTACAAGGATCGCAAGTTTCCAGAAGCTGAAAAGTTGTTTAGAGCCGCGGTTTCCCGTGATCCGAAGGGTGAGAACGTTGAAGGAAAAATGGCTCAGCTTTTCCTTGCCCGTACCTTGCACTCGATGTTCATCGGCGATCGAAAGCGGACGGAACTAGCCGAGCAGGCGATCACTGAATACCAAAAGTCGCTTGCGCTTGATCCGAAGGATCAGAGTTCATACAAGGCGATCGCTAGTTTGTACGAGAACCTTCAAAAGAACGACGAGTGGCTCTCTTGGGTGACTAAACGTTCGCAGGATGCGGCAATTCCGCCGGAACAGCGGGCTGAGGCTTTAACCTCGCTTGCCGCGAAGAAGAATACGTGTGCGAATGACATTACGGATACTGAAGCGACCAAAAAGACCATCACTAAAGACGGTAAACAGGCGTTTCAGTTCGTAAAGCCAGCTAATGGTGAGGACTACACGAAACTCACACAGTGTGTTGACGAGGGGACTCGGCTTATTGATCAAGCCCTGGCTCTTGAGACAGATCAGGCGAAAAACCCGGCTCGTCTTGACCCTAAGGCTATGTCGGACGCAGATCTGGCGAAAACTCAGGACATGCTCAAGGTCTTTGAATCGGCTCGTTCATACAAGGCCAGCTTGCTCGTCCAGGCTATGCGTGTTGCCGAAATGGACAACCGCATTCCGGATCGCGATCGCCTAAAGGGCGAAGCTGATACGGCTCGTAAGGCTTTCGTAGACCTCAGTGACGTCGTCAAGAAACTCCAGAAAGAAATTGACGATCGAACGGCGGCCAAGGAAGGCCAGGACGCGAACAAGGCTGCGAATACCGCAAAATAATCGGTTTTTCTTTCCAAAATTCGGTGGTGCTCGATCATGATGGATTGAGCACCACTTTTTTCTAAAGGATAACGGGTTAGGAGAAAGGATAAACACGGAACGGCTAGCGGTACTGAATTATGCCTTTATCCTTTACCCTTTATCCTTTATCCTTTATTTAGATGATTCGCATCGAGGATGTAATATCAAAGGTACAGGAAAACCGTCGAGGGGCCGACACCGACCTTATTCGCCGGGCATACCTTTTTTCTGCCCTCCACCATCGCGGACAGACTCGAGCCTCAGGGGAGCCGTATCTTGTTCATCCTCTCGAAGTTGCGGATCTCCTCGCCGAAATGCGTCTCGATGAGGTCAGTGTTTCAACCGGGCTGCTTCACGACGTAGTCGAAGACACACTTGTCGATCTCGATACTATCAAGTCCTATTTCGGAGATGAGATCGCCCTGCTTGTCGACGGGCTAACCAAGATCGCGAATATCAGCGATCTCTCGAAAGAAAAGCAGCAGGCCGAGAACGTTCGCAAGATGGTCCTCGCCATGATCACTGACGTACGCGTCGTTTTGATCAAACTCGCCGACCGCCTCCATAACATGCGCACGATGCAGTTTCTCAAGCCTGAGAAACGTGCCCGCATTTCCCAGGAAACTCTCGATATTTACGCCCCGATCGCCCACAGGCTCGGAATGGGTAAGGTTCGAAGTGAACTTGAAGACCTCGCGTTCCAAAACATCTATCCCGAGGATTACAAACGACTCGCAAAGGAAGTTGACGTTCGCCGTCCCGAGCTTGAAGCGGCACTCGAAAAGATCAAAGCAACGATAGCTGAAAAGCTGACTGAAAACGAGGTTCCGTTTGTCGAGATCCAAGGCCGTGTCAAGCGTCTTTATTCGCTCTGGAAAAAGCTCAAAAAGCAGAAGATCATGATCGAACAGGTCTACGACCTGATCGCCGCTCGTATCATTACCGAGAATGACCGAAAATACTGCTACTTGACGATGAGTGTCATTCACGACATTTGGACGCCCGTACCCGAGCGTTTCAAAGATTGGATCGCCATTCCGCGGGACAACCTTTATCAGTCGCTGCATACGTCTGTCATCGGCGACGGAGGGCAGCCGTTTGAGGTTCAGATCCGTACGCAGGAAATGCACCACGTTGCCGAAGAAGGCGTCGCCGCGCATTGGAAATATAAAGAGAACAGCCTCGGCAAAAAGCAGGAAGACGATGCGCTCGATGAGCTTCGTAAAACGGTCGAGAAACTCTTACTCCCACTCGTCGAGAATACCGAGAACGAAGATTCCGAGGACTTCATCGAAACGCTGAAGCTCGATCTTTACCCTAAGGATGTCTATGCATTCACACCGATGGGGAAGGTCATTCAGCTGCCGCGTGGTTCGACTCTTATCGATTTTGCTTACGCGATTCATTCGCAGGTCGGCGATACCTGTACTGGAGCCAAGATAAACGGGCGCATCGTTCCCGTTCGGAGTGAACTTCAAAATGGCGATGTAGTCGAGATCTTAACGAACCAGAATTCAAAGCCCTCCGCCGATTGGCTCAACTATGCCGTAACGTCAAAGGCACGAAATCGTATCCGGCATCATATCTCCAATGAGCAGCGGACGGAGTCGATCGAGATCGGCCGACGGTTGCTGCATCAGGAAGCTGAGAAATTTCAGCTTTCGGCGAAGAAGTTTCTAAATAACGATACCGAATTAAAGCGAATAGCGAACGAATACGGGCTCGGCAGGCCCGATGATCTACTTGCATCCATCGGTTACGGAAAAACGCTCCCGCGCAACGTAATGGCCAAGCACCTTGGCCCTGAAAAATTTGCGGAGCTTGACCCCGAGAACAAAAAGGAAACGCGGCTCAAGACGGGTATGAAAGCCGTCAAGAAGTTCATCGGCCTTGGCGAAGACGCGATCGTTGTTAAAGGTGTCGATAATCTTCTAATAAACCGTGCAAAGTGCTGCAATCCACTGCGGGGCGAACCGATCATAGGTTACATCTCGCTCGAAAAGGGCATTGTCGTCCACAACAAACGCTGTAAGAACGTCTCGCATTTGATGCTCAATAAGGACCGAATCGTCGACGTCGAATGGGCGAAATCGGACGAAAAGCAGAAACAATCGGTCCAACTCCTGGCGACGACCGAGAATCGCACCGGAATGCTTGCCGGTATTACGAACGCGATCGCAAATATTAAAACCGGCATCCGCGACGCCCGTGCCAACGTTTCGCGGGACGATCTCGGAATTATCGAGGTGACGGTCGAGGTATTCGATAAGAAGCATCTCGACAAGGTCGTCGGTGCTATCGAACACGTTCCCGGCGTAATTGCCGTGGAACGCGTCAACGCCTGATCAAATCCCTCCCGCAACTTTTCTTTTCCCCAATATTTTGCTATTATTCGCCTTTTGCTCAATCGGTCAAACCATTGGTAAAGGCGTATGAAAGAGATAGTTTCGACAGATAAAGCTCCCGGGGCGATCGGCCCCTATTCGCAAGCCGTGAAGGCAGGCGGGATGGTGTTTTGCTCGGGTCAGATCCCTATCGACCCGGCGACCGGCGAGTTTGTTTCTGATGACGTAGCGGAGCAGACGGAGCAGGTCCTGAAGAATCTTGGCGAGGTTCTCGCTGCGGCTGGAAGCGGTTTCGGAGACGTCGTTAAGACAACTATATTTCTCGCAGATATGGGCGATTTTGCGACCGTTAACGAGATCTACGGACGCTATTTCACTGATAACAAACCGGCCCGGGCGACGGTTCAGGCGGCACGTTTACCGCGTGACGCGAAGGTTGAGATCGACTGCATTGCACTTGCGTAAAAAGGCGCAAAAAAACAAACGCCCGATATTATCAAGCGTTTGTGCAACCTATTCGCCGAGGCGAAACTCAAATAGCCTTAAGCGGCTTTGATAATTTTTCCGGATTTGATGCAGCGGGTGCAGACTTTCATTCGCCCGTTGCCACCGGCGGGAAGTTGAACACGCACCGGCTGAAGATTCGGATTGAACCGACGGCGGGTCTTGTTGTTAGCGTGTGAAACGTTATTTCCAAATTGCGGGCCTTTCCCGCATACGTCGCAGCGTTTTGCCATAATAGTTACCTCTCGTAAGGTTGCAGAGTTCGTAAAAACTCGAAACAAGATTTATAACAAAAGCCGAAAGGCATAGTCAAGCTAACGTTTAACATAGATAAGTTAAGAAGGAGTGAAAGCAATCGTGCAGAAAAACAGTAAAAGGATCATCAGCCTCGCGGGCGTCGCGATATTTGCCACATTGTTCGCGGCGTGCGGCGGCACGACCCCGGCACCAAACTCGGCCGGCGGTGTCGATCCAAATGAAACAGCCGCAAAGGTCAACGGCAAAACCATCACCATGGAAGAGGTCGATCGTGCCGTCAAAGGCCAGGCACAGGGCCAGGAAGCAAAACTCTCGCCGCTCGAACTAGCCGGAGCGCGACTTCAGGTACTGCAGAGCATCATCGAACAGGAAGTGATGTTCCAGAAGGCCGAGAAAGAGAATCTGGTTCCTAGCGAAGAAGAGATCACCGGTGAAGTAAACAAACGGAAGACGCAGAGCGGCCTCTCAGTCGAGGAATTCGATAAGCAGATGACGCAGGCCGGCCTGAACGAAAAGTCATTCCGTGAAACCATCAAGAAGGGACTAGCCATTCAGAAGCTCGTCGACAAGATCACTGCTCGTATAGAGACGCCGAAAGATAAGGAGATCACTGATTTCTTCAACAGCAATCCTGAAATGTTCGTCAAGAAACGCGGTGTTCGCCTGGCGGCGATCGTTATTGACCCGAGCGACAGCGGACAGGGTGATGTGACGAGAAACGCCAATGAAGCTCAGCAGAAGGTTCAGGAAGTCCTCGGCAAGGTCTCGCAGCCGGCCAGCGATTTTGCGGCACTCGCTCGTGAATACAGCGAAGACGGCAGCAAATTGCAGGGCGGCGACCTCGGCTACATCAGCGAGGATAGCCTCAAGCAAAACTTTGGCGAGCAGATCGCATCGGCCTTCATGGCCCCGACGTTCACCGTTGGCAGGATCACCAACGCCATCCCGTTGAACGGCAAAGCGTATATCTTCAAGCTTCAGGAACGCATCGAGAAAGATGAAAACCTTACGCTCGAAAGCCCGGAAGTTCGCCCGCAGATCCAGCAGATGCTCGTTGACAACCGTAAACAGCTCCTCGCGGCCTCTTACCAGGCGATGGCGATGAACGAAGCGAAGATCGAGAATTTCCTCGCGAAGAAAGTGGTCGACAATCCGAACGAACTGAGCGGAGCTCGCCCGGCAGGTTCTGCGTCGACACCTGCGAACACGAACACGGCGGCTTCGAATTCGAACGCGGCTCCGGCGTCAAACGCCAATGCAGTGTCGAATTCCAATGCTAACGCGAAACCGGCAGCAAATGCTCCGGCCGCGAATGCAACGGCTAATAAACCGGCGGCGAACGCTCCGGCGAATAAGTAAGTCGTACAAGGGTGCCTTAGGGCTTGCCCGTCTATTTGCGGAGAAGCTATGCTTCTCCGTTTTACTATCATAAAGACTAGCGGCTATGCCGCCGCCAAAACGAGCGAGTTAAGGCGGCGGCATAGCCGCGAAATCTTTCTAACGATCCCCGGAGAAGCAGAGCTTCTCCGCAAATAGAGCGGCTGAGCCGCAAGACAGATAATTTCGAGCTGTGCTTTTTCGACTTTCAGAGATCACAAAATCATATGGTGGCAACGAGATACTTCGCGGCGTGTCGTTCCAGATCAATCCCGGCGAGAAGGTCGGCCTTGTTGGTCGAAATGGTGCCGGTAAAACGACCATTTTTAAGCTGCTAACGGGCGTCGAATCACCTGACGAAGGCGAGATCGTTACGATCAACGGCCTGAAACTCGGCCTGCTCGAACAGCACGTCGAACTCGAATCCGGCGAAACGGTTCACACAGCCGCACTGTCCGCGTTCAAACACATCCACGACATGGAAGCCGAAATGCGTCGGCTCGAAAAGGTCATGGAAACCGACCATTCCGACGCCGTTCTAGAAAAATACGCCGACCTGCAGATCGCCTTCGAGAATGCTGATGGGTTTTCTTACGCGGCAAAAGCCGAAGCGGTCCTGCTCGGCGTCGGGTTTAGCCGCGAGCAGTGGTCGATGGAAACCCAAACGCTCTCGGGCGGCCAGCGAAACCGGCTCGGCATGGCGAGAATGCTTTTGTCTAATGCCGACGTCCTTCTGCTCGACGAGCCCACGAATCACCTCGATGTAAACGCCGTAGAATGGCTCGAGGAACATCTTCAGACGTACGACCGTGCGTACGTGATCATCAGCCACGACCGTTATTTCCTCGACCGAACCACTCAGCGGATCATTGAGATCGAGAACGGCAAGGCAGTCAGCTACAAAGGAAACTACTCCAAATTCCTGGTAGAACGTGAACTCCGCCGCGAACAGCAGCAGCGTGAATACGAAAACCAGCAGTCGATGATCGCCAAGACTGAGGAGTTCATCCGTCGCAACCTCGAAGGCCAGAAGACCAAGCAGGCCAAATCCCGCCGCAACATGCTCGAACGGATGGATCGCCTTGACGCCGTCCAAAGCGAAAAGCACGGTGGCAGCTTTAAGCTAAAGAACGTCGAGCGTACGGGCAACAACGTTCTTACGACCGAAGATCTCTCGATCGGCTATGGTGAGAAAGTGCTTGCGAAGAACATCAGCATTTCACTGCATCGCGGCGGAACGCTCGGTGTGATCGGCGGCAACGGGACCGGCAAGACCACGCTCTTAAAGACCTTACTCGGCCAGATCCGCGAAATATCAGGCCGGGTCGTGTGGGGCACGAAGACGAACATTGGCTACTATTCTCAGTCGCTCGACGACCTGCATGACGGCAACGAGGTCCACGCCGAGATGCGCCGCGTCGCTCCAAATGTCGAAAATGTTGAGATCCGTTCGTTCCTCGCTCGCTTTTTGTTTTTCGGCGACGATATTTTCAAGAAAGTTAAAGACCTGTCGGGCGGCGAAAAGGGAAGGCTCGCACTCGCGAAACTGATCCATTCGCAGAAGAACGTTCTCGTCCTCGACGAGCCGACGAACCACCTCGACATCCCGGCCCGCGAAGCTCTCGAATCCGCTCTCGACGAATATCCCGGTACCGTTATAACGGTGAGCCACGACCGTTTTTTCCTTTATCGCAACGCCACGCAGATGCTCTCGTTTGAAGCCGACTGTGCGGTCCTCGA
>CAYPGP010000022.1:0-62174 GCA_964410495.1 uncultured Chloracidobacterium sp. | reverse complement strand
AGGCTCTGCCTCACCGAACGGATCTACATCCACCTTTTTCCGCCGCAGGCCGCCGTCGGCGGCCGGCGGCGGAACGGTCAGTCGTGCGACCAACGGCGAGGTAGAACCTCACCGCCGTGCTATCCCGGCAAGCCATAGATAAAAATAATCGCTTCGAGAACCTACGGATCTTGCTGTCGAAACTCGAAAGCAATATTAGATCCGTGGTAATCTGTTCTAACACTCCAATTACTAACCAAAAGTCTATGAAAACAGCGATCCTTCTCTGCTCTTTCTTCGTCCTCTCTTCGATCACGCTTGCTCAACCGCCCAATCGGCCGGGCGGCGGTGGTGTCCCGCAGGCGACTCCGGCCGCGACCGGCAGCGTACAGACGGCGACGCCGCCGGCTCGCGACGAACCTCCGATCGTTACCAAACAATCGGTAACCGTCGGCGGGAGAAAGCTTGATTACACCGTGACGACGGGCTTTATGCCGCTGAAAAATGCGACGACGGGCGAGACCGAGGCTCGGATGTTCTACATGGCTTACACGCTCGACAACGCCCCGGCAGGGCGGCCGCTGATGTTCTCGTTCAACGGCGGGCCCGGATCGGCTTCGGTTTGGCTGCACCTGGGAGCTCTGGGGCCGCGGCGCGTAAAAATGCTCGACGACGGCATGATGCCGCCCCCGCCATATGAGATGGAAGACAATCAGCAGACCTGGTTTACGGAAACCGATCTGGTTTTCATCGATCCCGTTGGGACTGGGTATTCGCGGGCGGCGAGGCCGGAACTCGCGGCTAAATATTTTGGCGTGCAGGGCGATATCGAATCGGTAGGCGATTTTATCCGCATGTATCTCGGCCGCAACGAACGCTGGATGTCGCCGCTTTATGTCGTTGGAGAAAGCTACGGAACCACGCGTGCGGCGGGTCTTTCCGATCATCTTTTCGGACGCGGCATCGCGTTGAACGGCATCCTGCTGGTCTCAGCGGTCCTGAACTTTCAGACAATTCGTTTTGCTAACAACAACGACATGCCGCTGATGTTCATCCTGCCAAGCTACACGGCGACCGCGTGGTATCACAAGAAACTGTCGCCCGCGATGCAGGCGAAAACCATCGAGCAGGTAACACAGGAAGCAAGGCAATTTGTGGCCAACGAATACGGCCCCGCGTTGCTGCGGATCGATTCGCTAACAGATCGTGACCGCGATGCCCTCGCCACAAAATTCAGCTCACTTACGGGCCTGAGCAAATCTTTTATCGAGCAGCACAACTTCCGTGTCGAACTCGGCGAATTTAACAAGGAACTCTTGCGAAGCGAACGCCGCAGCACGGGCCGCCTCGACAGCCGTTTCAAAGGAATCGACCGCGACGCGGGCGGCAGCAGCACGGACAGTGACCCGAGCATGAACGCCATTCGCCCACCTTACACCGCTGCGTTTAATCAATACGTTCGCAACGAACTGGGTTTCAAGACCGATACCGAATACTACATCCTCGGCGGCGGCATCACTGCGCCGTGGAACTATAACGTTACGAATCAATACGCAGATACGAGCGTTTCAATGAAAGACGCGATGGCCAAGAACCCGTACATGAAGGTCTGGCTCGCCCAAGGCTACTACGACATGGCGACGCCATTCTACGCCGCCGAATACACGATCTCGGCCCTGAATCTGGATCCCTCGTTGAAAAAGAATATCTCGTGGAGTTACTACGAGTCAGGACATATGATGTACATCGAGACGCGGTCACTGAAGAAGCTGAAGGATGACATGACGGCGTTTTTGGCCGGTTCGCGGAAGAAGTAATCAGTTGCCATTGCAGCTTCGCCTGAATCGCAGAGCGGCGAGGTTCCACCTCGCCGTGACGGCTACCCAGGAATCATCCAGCCCGCGTTAGCGGGCGACAGACTGGATTCTGTCGCCCGCTAACGCGGGCTGAAAAATTATCTACCAAGCGCTTCGGCGAGGTAGAACCTCGCCGCTCTGCGATGTGGGCTTAGCCCAAGGGATTCGTAGCCAGTAGCTACTCACACTTCACACGCTTCATCGGAAAATCCATCCCCATTTCCTTTTCGCCCTGCTTGCCTTCGATTCGGGCATCAAGGGTGTCGGGTTTGTTTTGTTTGTAGATGATCCGCTGTGGAAAATCGTGCTTGAGATTCTCGAATATCACTTCATTCGCCCCAAAGGACTTCGCCGGAAAGGATGTAGGCTCCCTTGCACTTGAAGGTTGAGCTATATAGACGAGCCCTTGACCATTATTTACGATCCTTAAGTATTCGAAAGCTACGCTTTTGGTTCCGCGAACCGTCTGAGAAGTACCGAGCATCAAGTTTTCTGTCGCCTTCGCCCATCTTTCGGTCGTAACGCGGCCGTTGTCGTTCAATTCCCAGCATCCCGAGATCCAGCTGAGGTCAGTAACCTTTGCCTTCGTAATATCCTGAGCCGTGGCCGCGATCCCAAGCGTCATCAAAACCGCTATTGTCAAAATTGTTCTCATAGTCCTTTCCTTAAAAATTAACTTTATTACCGCCATTAGACGGCTATACCGGACAGATTATTGAAAATATGGCTTCGAGTATTGGAAAAAACCGACAGATCATTCATTCGGCATAAAAATATCCGTTATCTGCCGCGACCGCTCGTAAAACGCCTTCGGGCTTGTACCGGAAAACTGGTTGAAGTCATTTATCAGATGTGACTGATCGTAATAGCCGAGATCAAGGGCCGTGCTTAAAATGTCGTCGTCGACGCGGTTTTCGATCTCACGCAGCACGCGTTGAAACCGTACGACGCGTGAGAAGGCTTTTGGCGAAGCTCCGACGTACCGGCGAAATGCCCGTTCCAGGCTGCGTTCGCTGACGCCGACCTCGCGAGCGATATCGCGGATCGAAGAAGTGCCGTTTAAGGAAGCTATCAATGCGACCGCATGATCAACATACGGGTTTGAGTCTCTGGACGTCACGAGGCCCGCGAGAAAAGCTTCAACTATCGCGACTCGCGAGCGAAAATCAGGTGTACCGGCGAGATGATCTTCGACGACCGAAACAGAACTGCCGAGCACAGATTCGAGCGGTTCGATGCGGTCCGAAAGCTCGTTCATGTCGAACCGCAGGAACCGAAACGCCCCGGCCGGATGAAATCTGACCCCGAAAAGGTCAACATTCCCAGACGGCCCGATCAGCACGCTCGACTGCATCTGTCCGGCGATCAGGCTCGAAGACTGGGTTTCCACCTCGCCGCCGTTATGGTAACGCCGAAAACGATCCGAAAGGTTGAAAATCATCTCGACGCAGCCATCAGGAATTACCGGTTCTGGTTCAGCAACACCGGTGTTCCGGTATTCGAGCGTCCAGAAACACTTGACGAACTGAGCCAGGAACGGTGATGGTGCTGCTTCAAGGTAATTCACTGTTGTGCAGGATTTGGTTTCGGCAAGTCGTTGTAGCCGTCCACCTGGAATCGCCAACGCGGGCCCTCGCGCAGGGCGACTACCACGAATTTACCGCGGCCCGACCCAAGCGATGTTTTATCTTTGTACGTACTTAGCGTGTAAATACCGACATCGTACGCCATCGATCCTTCAACCCTTCGCTGGATGATCTCGAACGAAATGGTCACATTCTGGCCGCGGCTGCGTATCGCAGAAAAGAAATCGTCGAAGCTTTTGACGATACCCGTCCCGCCGATCTGAATGTTGTCGCCGGGCACGAGATAGGCGGCGTTTTCGGTGTAAAGTTCAGCGAAAACTTTATGGTCAAGGTCGCGATAGGCTTTACTGAACTTGCGGTAGACCTCATCCAGGCCGTCATGCTTCGTAACGCCAGGAGCAAGCGTGAGGTCGCCCGTAACCTTGGGCTGAGCGAAGGCAGTGACTGTCGTGATAAATACAAGCGATGTCAAAAGAAGTGCTTTCATAGATCTATGTCAGCTCCACGCTGTCTTCGTAACCGGGAACCATCACGTTCCAACCGAAACGTTCACGGATGTGGCCCGCCATTGCTGCAGCGGCTTCCGGTTCGCCGTGGGTTGTGAATACGGTTTTCGGAGCGTTTGAGAGCGAACTTAGCCATCGCAGGACAGCTTTCCAATCCGCATGGGCCGAAAATCCTTCGACCCTTTCAACGTTACAGCGAACCGGGATCCAGTTTTTCATGATCTTAACTTCCCGCTCACCGTCCTGTATCCGACGGCCGGTAGTTCCCGCTGCCTGGTATCCGACAAAGATGATCGTCGCGTTCTCGTCCGGCAATATGCGCATTGCATGATGCAGGACGCGTCCGCCCGTCAGCATGCCCGACGCTGAGATGATGATCCGGGCGCCTCGCATTCCGTTCAATTTTTTCGATTCGTCGCGCGAAGCCGCTGTCGTCATTGACGCAGTGCGAAGCGGGTGGCGTTTGTGAGCAAGGATCGACGCGTATTCGCGGTCGTGCTCCTCGTGCCAGCGGTTGTAAACTTGCGTGGCCTGCGAGGCCATCGGCGAATCGACGATGACGGGAAGAACCGGAATGCGTTTCTGTTCTTCGAGCTCGCGAAGCAGGTAAAGTACTTCTTGGGTTCTTCCGACGGCAAATGCCGGGATCAGAATAGGAGCGTCGCGGTCGGCGGCTTCGTTGATGATCCTCGCCATCTGCGTCGCAGAATCGACCTCGCCGTGCAAACGATCGCCATACGTCGATTCGCACATAAGATAATCGCAATCCGGCGGCGGTGCAGGATCTTTAACTATAGGCTGATCGTAATGACCGAGATCGCCGGAGAACAGGAACCGGACGGGGCTTCCGTCGTCACGTGCCGCTTCCATTTCAACTAGAACCAGGCTCGCTCCCATGATATGGCCCGCGACGAGAAAACTACCTTTGAAGCCCGGACATATATTATACGGCTGTCCATCGTTGGGAACAGGCCGCAGCAATTCAAGCGCCGCCTTCGCATCCATCTCATCGTAAAGGGGCAACGCAGGCGTATGGGTGGTCAAATTGTGTCGATTACGATAGTCGGCTTCTTCTTCCTGCAGCCGGCCGGAATCTGGCAGCAATATTTTCAGAAGGTCAGCCGTTGCGCGTGACGTGACAACGGGTCCATTAAATCCAAGCTTAACGAGTCGCGGAAGCCAGCCAGTATGGTCGATATGAGCATGCGTGATGATGACCGCATCGATCTCGGCTGGATTGAACGCAGGATCCTGCCAGTTCCTTTCGCGGAGCTCTTTCAGGCCCTGAAACAGCCCGCAATCGACTAGAATTTTTCGCCCGTTATGTTCTAAAAGATATTTGGAACCTGTGACGGTTCCGACGCCGCCGTAGAAGGTGATCTTCGCCATTGCCCAAATATACAGGGCACGTGCGCATTTTCAAAACAAATCTTTATTAATTGAGCGACTCGCGAGCCTCACGGGGAAACCAAAGCACGTTGTTCGGCGTCACGGATTTCATCTGCTCCTTGCGCAGTTGAGCAAGGCTCATCAGCTGCCCGGGCGTTTCGCCATCGCTGCCAAATGCAGACCAGCCGATATTCAGCTCGATCTCAACTTCCTGGGTCTCGTTTATGGAAAGCTTCCTTCCTGAAAATCCCGATCTGATCCTCTCGATTATTTCCTGCACCATCTCGCTATCGGCTGTCGGCAGGATCGCCAGGAATTCATCATTTAACGCACGAGCAAAGAAATCCATCTGCCGCAGCTTATCCTTGACGCCGCGGGCAACGTAGTTAAGGACTCGATCGCCTGCCGCGTGTCCGAAGATGCAGTTGATCTCGTCGAAACCCTTGATGTCCATGGCGAGGATCGTAAGCGGACGCTTCTCGCGGTTCCGATGTGCCTCAGCGACCTGAGTCTCGAGAACCAGATAAAAAGCTCGCTCATTCGGAAGATCGGTCGTCGCGTCCGTCAGAGCGTTTGCCTGAGTTCGTTCGAATGCGATCGAGCCTAACATAAGGGGAGCTACGCGCGAACCGATCGATTCGAAAAGCGCTGGGTGCTCAGCGGCGGTTTCGAATGAATCGTCGAAGAATAGCTGAAGAACGCCAAAAACATTCTCCCCATGGCGAAGCGGGATGGCGACGGAGGCACCGAATTCCTGCTCTTCGTCGAGCTGCATATAGCTGTCGATCTCGACTTGCTTTGTGGTAAACGCCTGGCCGGCTAGTCCTTCGGAAAGATCGTACGCGAGCCCTTTCTGACTCTCCGCCTTATCGCCGTCGGCATGGACAGAAACGATCTTTGTTCTGGACTCATTCAATAAAAAGAGAGCGATAGTTCGAAAATCGATCACTTCGCGAACCTTGCTGGCGACGAGCCGCAAAGCATCGTCGGAACGAAGTGAGCCTGTAAAGTAATCTGAGGCTTCATCCAGCGCCGAAAGTGCACTTTCTAAGGTGACTTCGGGCGTTGCCCGATCGACATCCGAAATCCGCCGTCTACGGTTATGGAGCCAGTAAAGTAAAATACAAACACACAAATACGCTCCAACTACCCCGGCTATCGCTGTTGCTTTGTCGGTAACGTCAAGATCCATAACGGAGACCCCATACGTTAGCCCAATTGCGACAAGCGAAAGCGCAAGCGTTAGTAACTGATAACCCGAGAAGGTCCGTCGGCGAAATGGCAGCTGTTCGATGGCGTTTTGATCGATCATCTTGGGGGCGGGAAATGATGGTTGAGAGGCAAGAAACGTGGAAGACGCCTCATGTAAGAGGATATCTTTTTGAATAAATCGCAGTCAACAAAAATTATTTCCGCGTAGTAATTTGCTGAGCAATATGCGATGTAAGGTGGAAACTGGAAAAAAAAGTAAAAAATAATTAAAAAAAAGTTCGTTTTTTTTGCATTTTTCAGTTGACTAATGCAAAAGCGGTTTCTATATTATCGTTTGCCTTGAGAAAGAAAGAACTCAGGGCGAAACGGCTGTGTCACGATCAGCCGGTGCCTGGAAACAGGTATGTAAATAAAATAATTGAGTAAGATTAGGAGTCTTAAATAAAATGAAAAAGATCATACTTTCGTCCGTTCTCGGATTGAGTGCACTCGGCATGGCTTGCGGCGGTGCTGCTAACAACGCTCCGGCAAACAACGCTAATGCGAACAAGCCGGCTAATGCTTCGACGCCTGTTACCGTTGCTTCGCCAGCGAACACCGCTCCGGCTGCTAATGCTCCGGCTTCGAACGCACCTGCTTCGAACGCTCCGGCGAACACTGCGAACGCAAACAAGCCGGCTGCTAACGCACCTGCCGCTAACGCAAACGCGAACAAACCGGCAAACAAATAATTGGTTTAGTCGAATTTCTGTTGTTGATTGGGAAAGCACTCTGCACGGTTGCAGGGTGCTTTTTCATTCTGATATCATTTTCTCGTTCGATCTACGAACTTCTTTTGAATAAAAAGTTGCATATATTTGTGTTTTGGGGGTTGACTTAATCGCCAACGGACACTATATTGTGCAATGTTCCTGAAAATTTAAGAAAGACATGGGACAAAGGCCGAGGTATACGCGGTCTTCGATACGATAAATTTAGATCTAATCTTTGAAGAAGACAGGAGAATCTTTAGTATGAAAAAAGTAATTGCCCTTTCAGCCGTTCTTGCGATGGGCGCTCTCGGAATGGCTTGTGGAGAAGCTGCAAATACGAATACCGCGGCGAACAAGGCTGCTAATGCTGCCAACACCGCTGCAAATGCAATGGCAAACGCCGCTAACGCGATGGCTAATGCCGCCAACACGATGGCTAACGCTGCTAACGCCGCGTCGAACGCTGCTTCGACCGCTGCAAACGCAATGTCGAACGCTGCGAATGCTGCGAAGCCGGCTAACGCTGCTTCGAACGCTAACGCTAACGCCAATAAACCGGCTAACAAATAAACTTACCTCGGAACGAACTGGAAAAGGCCCGGTCACGACATCGTGACCGGGCTTTTTCCTTCTGCAAATCCTTCTATCACGAGCTTAGCAGGACACGAAGATCTTCCACCGATGTCACCGGCCTTTCGCAAACGAAGTTCTCGCAAACGTAAGCTGTCGGTCGGCTTTCGATCGAAGTGCGGCCTTCTAGCAATGGCAATTGACTCGAGGCAGTACTGGCGATCAGGATGATGGACTCGGGCAGGTAGGCTTCCAGCACTTCACGCGAAAGCTCACTGTTTCGATCTCCGATCACGACGATCTCTCGATTTCTTGACAGATAGAACTCAAGCGCCGACAAAGCTCGGCCGAACCCCTGCGGATAACGGCGCAATTGTGATGCGGCGAGCCT
This sequence comes from uncultured Chloracidobacterium sp., assembly GCA_964410495.1. Taxonomy (GTDB): domain Bacteria; phylum Acidobacteriota; class Blastocatellia; order Pyrinomonadales; family Pyrinomonadaceae; genus OLB17. The sequence continues at coordinate 53,933 of CAYPGP010000022.1, read as the reverse complement.
TAGAACGGCCGCTCCAAAACGCTCATACTTCTCGTCGCCGTAGATCTTTGCCAACCTGAGAAGCACATCCGCGGCTACCGAGTTTCCCGAGGGGGTTGCATTGTCATAAAAATCCTTGTTTCGAACGATGAGTTCTTCGTGATCGTTCGATGTAAAGAAGAAGCCACCGCTCTCCGGATCCCAGAATTCGAGGATCATTACGTCAGCGAGCCGCTTTGCTTCCTCAACGTACCGCAGATCGCCGCTAGCCTGAAAGAGAACCAAAAGGCCATCGACAACATTGGCGTAATCTTCAACATAACCGTTCAGCTTCGCACGGCCGTCCTTCCAGGTACGAAGCAAGCGGCCATCAACCGTTAGCTCTTGGGCGATGAATTCGGCGTTGCGGTTAGCGATATTAAGGTATTCTTCGTTACCCAGCACCGCCGCCGCATCCGCAAACGAGGCCATCATCAAGCCGTTCCAGGCCGTTAACACTTTCTCGTCCCGCCCCGGTTTAATGCGCTTTTCCCGCTCGGCAAAAAGAACTGCTCGCTCAGCGTCAAAGACAGAACCCTCGCTGGTTGGGTTTCCGTCCTTTATGTTCAGGATATTCTTCCCTTCAAAATTCCCGGCTGCTGTTACATCGAAATGCTCGTTAAACGCGGCTGCCCGATCGCCCAGTACCGCCTCGATCTCCTCCGGCGTCCAGACAAAGAACTTCCCTTCTTCTCCTTCGCTATCTGCATCCTGAGTGGAATAAAACCCGCCCGACTCATCAAGCATTTCGCGGCGGATGTACTCAAGTGTTTCGATCACGATCTGCTTAAAAAACTCGTTTCCCGTCACCTGATAAGCATGCAGGTAAACGCGGACAAGCTGCGCGTTGTCGTAAAGCATTTTCTCAAAGTGCGGCACGAGCCAGATCGCATCCACCGTGTAGCGATGGAAGCCGCCGCCGAGCTGATCATAAATCCCGCCGCGGGCCATTTTCGTAAGTGTATGCGTTACGATCTCTAGAGCGCGGGCGTCTGCCGTCCGCTTGTGATAACTAAGCAGGAACTCCAGCGACATCGCCGGTGGAAACTTCGGTGCTCCGCCGAAGCCTCCATTTACCTGATCAAAACTTCGCGAAAAGCTCAGAAACGCGGCATCAAGCAGATCCTTGCTCAAGCCACCTTGGTCGGTTTCGACGGCGCTCATTTTTCGAAGCTCGGCAACTATATCGCTGGTAGACCGTTCGATCTCTTCGCGCCGCTCGCGATAAGCCTCGGCGATGCTCATGAGGATCTGGCTCCACGAAGCCATTCCGTAACGCGGACTCGGGGGAAAATACGTGCCGCCGAAAAACGGCTTCTTATCGGATGTGAGAAAGACGTTCATGGGCCACCCGCCGCGTCCGGTCGTTAACTGGACGAAATTCATGTATATCTGATCGACATCGGGCCGCTCTTCCATGTCGACCTTGATATTGATGAAATGCTCGTTCATGATCGCCGCAGTTCGCTCGTCCTCGAACGATTCGTGCTCCATAACGTGACACCAGTGACACGCCGAATAACCAATGCTCACAAGCACCGGCTTATCCTCGGCCTTAGCCCTTTCAAACGCCTCTTCGCCCCACGGATACCAATCGACCGGATTGTGCGCGTGCTGCAATAGATATGGACTAGTCTCATTTATTAACCGGTTTGTGAACTTCTGCTGACTTTGCATAGTTTTATTGTTCCATCTAATCCGACATTTTTGAAACGCAAAGTGCCTTCTGATATATTTGGGTTGTAGAAATCATCATGACACCGCGCTCAGTCTCAAAACTTCGTCCAATGAAGCAGCGTGCGAATCTATTCGCCGGAGACTAATTTCTCTTTTTAGAACGTTTAGCATCGGGCTTGCCCGACATTACCCAAGGCGGGCAAAGCCCGCCGCTGAACCAATCTTAAGGAGAAATTATCATGACACCATCGACCGAACTTCAGCGTCCAGTTATCAAGACCTCGCTTCCCGGCCCGAGATCGCTTGAGATCATTCAGGGCGACGAACAGTATGTAACACCGAGCTATCCGCGGCCGGATTATAAGCTCGTGGCCGACCATGCCAGTGGCGTCTGGATCACCGATCCGGACGGAAACGTATTCCTGGACTGCAACGCCGGCGTGGCCGTGTGTTCCACGGGACATTGCCACCCCGAGATCGTTGCTGCACTTCAAAAACAGGTCAGCGAACTGATCCACCTGTGCGGAACAGATTTTTATTACCGCCACATGCCGGAACTCGGCAAAAAACTCAACGAGATCGTTCCGATCGAAGGCCCGACGAAAACGCACTTTGCCAATAGTGGTGCCGAGGCGATCGAAACTGCCCTGAAACTGGCGATGTACCACACGCGTCGGCAGAAGTTCATATCGTTTTTCGGCTCTTTCCATGGCCGAACGCTTGGAGCATTGTCGCTTACCAGCTCGAAGAGGGCTCAGCGGCTCGGCTTCATGCGACAGGCTCTTGACGTCGTTCACGTCCCGTATCCAAACTGTTTCCGCTGCCCGTTCAATAAGGGCAAATGCGATGACGGTTCGTGCTGCATGGGGACGACCGACTGGATCGAGAAGACGCTTTTTAACACGACCACGCCGCCTGAAGAGGTTGCCGGAATCATTCTGGAAGTCGTCCAGGGCGAAGGCGGATATGTTCCGGCACCGACCGAGGTCGTTCGCGAGATCCGCCGGCTCTGTGACCAGCACGGAATTATGCTGATCGTCGACGAAGTGCAATCCGGAATGGGCCGAACGGGCAAGATGTTCGCCCTCGATCATCACGAAGGCGTCAAGGCTGACATCGTTTGTATGGCAAAAGGCCTTGGTTCGGGCATGCCGATCGGTGCATGTACCGCACGAGCCGACATCATGGACTGGCACAAAGGCGCTCATGCCTCGACGTTCGGCGGCAATCCGGTCGCGTTGACCGCTGCCTTAAAGACAATTGAACTACTCGAAGGCGGACTCGTAGATAACAGCCGTGAGATCGGGGCATATCTAGAATCGGGATTACGCAAGCTAGCTGAAAAATATGATTGCATTGGCGATGTCCGCGGTCTGGGTATGATGTTGGGAGTCGAGTTCGTCAAGCCTTCTGAAAATGGAACGGTTGGAGCACCTGATCCGGAACTCCGCGACCGCATCGAAATGGCTTGCTACCAAAAAGGCCTCATAATCCTCGGTTGCGGAGCCAACTCCATCCGCTGGTCGCCGCCGCTCATTCTTGCTAAGGAACATGTAGACGTCGCCCTCGAAATATTCCAGGAAGCGATCAGGGAATCGATCTAGCAAATAATTGCCCGCGACATTCGCGAAATAGACGAAAATAAGAATTTCACTCTTCGTACATTTTGCAGAATTCGCGGGCAAATATATTTTTTAGTATTTAACTCTTGACTTAATTAAGTAATAGCCATATCATTTAGACATGGACACATTCACCGCCCTCGCGGAACCTACGCGACGAACCATCCTTGAACGACTGGCCACGAACGGGAACATGACTGCTACAGAGATCTATCGAGGCTTCAAGTCGACGCCTCCGGCGATCTCGCAGCACCTTAAAGTTTTACGTGAAGCGAAATTGGTTCGCGTAGAAAAGAGGGCTCAGCAGCGTATTTATTACATAAATCCAAAACCCATGAAAGAACTTGAACGTTGGGTCCGCCAGTTCGCCGCGATCAAGGAACGCGAGTACCAGCGACTTGATGGAGTTCTGGAGGAAATGAAGAAAGAAGCCGATGCGATGCCGATGCTTCCTTTCGAGCAAGAATAATTAAGTTTATGCGCAAATAAGGAATGGAAAGATGAGCAAACATACCGTCGTAACAGCCGAACCGGGTAAGCAGGAACTATTTATAACACGCGAGTTTGACGCTCCGCGTGAGCTGGTTTTCAAGGCACACACCGATCCTGAGATCTACGCTCAGTGGGTCGGCCCGCACGGAATGAAAATGACCATAGAACATTGGGATTGCCGCGACGGCGGAACATTCAAATATACTCACGAACGCGACGGCCATAAGTACGCCTTCTTCGGCTGCTATCACGAGGTTACAGCTCCGGAACGTTTTATCGGCACGTTCGAATTCGACGGTTTGCCCGAACGCGGCCACGTAATAATGGGTAAAACGACATTCGAAGAGCTTCCCGGCGGACGCAGCCGCGTTGTCCACCAATCCGTGTTTTTTTCCGTGGCCGACCGCGACGGAATGGTCCGATCCGGCATGGAACGCGGCGTTAGTGACGGTTACGAAAAACTCGACGCGATCCTCGCCGAAGCGTTTGCGAAAAGCTCGGCGGCATAATATGCAAAAAGCCACTGAAGATGTTGATGAATATATCGAGCAATTCCCGCCCGAGATCCGTGAATTGCTAGATCAGATGCGAAAGACTATCCGCGAAACTGCCCCGAATGCCGAAGAAACGATCAGCTACGCGATACCGTCATACAAGCTTAACGGAATGCTCGTTCATTTCGCGGCATTTTCAAAACACATCGGTTTCTACCCGGGTGCAGGCGGGATAGCGGAGTTCGCCGATGAGCTCGCCGGCTACAAAACGTCAAAGGGCACCGTGCAGTTCCCTTTCACCAGGCCGCTGCCGCTTGATCTTATTAAGCGGATCGTTAAATTTCGCGTAAAACAAAATTTGGAGAAAAAGAAATGAGCCAGAAAATTACGACATTCCTAATGTTCAACGACCAGGCCGGCGAGGCAATGGAACTTTACACTTCCGTTTTTCCGAACTCCCGCATCAACGCAACCTTTCCGACCCCGGACGGCAAGGTTGCCGGCGGATCGTTCGAACTCGACGGGCAGCGTTTTCATTGTTACAACGCGGGACCGCACCCCAATTTTGTCTTTTCGCAGGCTATTTCGCTGATGATCACTGCCGAAACGCAGGACGAGATCGATCATTTTTACGACAAGCTTAGCGAAGGCGGCGAGCAGCAGCCGTGTGGTTGGCTGGTCGATAAATTCGGCGTGTCGTGGCAGGTAACGCCGACAATGCTGATGAAACTGCTGAGCGACCCGGATCGCGAAAAAGCGGGCCGTGTCACTCAGGCGATGTTCAAAATGACAAAACTCATCATCGCCGATCTCGAAGCGGCTGCCGCTGGAGCATAAAATGGCCTCGAAAATCTCTGGCCCGGAGCAGGTCGCTGCCTTTTTCGACAGCCTCGCACCTCCACTGAAGGATGCGATGCTGCTAATCCGCGAGATGATCATCACTGCGGACGACTCGATAACCGAGCACATAAAGTGGAAAGCCCCGAGTTTTATGCACGGCGGCGACGACCGGATCACGTTCCACTTGCATCGTAACGGTACGCTCATGCTGATCTTTCATCGGGGAGCTAAGGTCAAAGATGGGAGCTCAACCGCGAAGTTGATCGACGACCCGACCGGGCTTTTGGATTGGATAAAATTTGATCGAGCCTCGATCACAATTAATGATCTAGCCGGTGTCGATGCCATCCGCAACGACCTTCAGAATGTTGTAAGGCTCTGGATCGCCGCTGCTTCCGCCGGGTAAGCTATAATCATCCTGTGAAGGAAATTTTTGCCGTGCTAGCCGCCGTTTTGGCGATCATCGGAAACATTCCCTACATAATCGATATTTTCAGGGGCCGGGTTCGTCCCCATGCATACACTTGGTTCGTTTGGACGCTTGTAACCGGGATCGTACTGTTTGGGCAGATCGCGAAGGGAGCGGGTGTCGGAGCTTTGCCTACGGCTGCGGCGGGGTTCTTTACGCTGTTGATCTTTGTTCTATCGCTCGGAAACGGCTTTGATCACGTCAAGAAGGTCGACACCCTTTTTTTAATAGCGGCACTGCTTGGGATAATCCCTTGGCTACTGACCGATGATCCCACGATATCAATAGTTATCGCAGTCGCGATCGATCTTATCGCCTTCGCGCCAACTCTTCGTAAAACCTGGACTAAACCATCAACGGAATCGCCGATATTGTACGGTTCTAATGTCGTTAGGCACATCCTCGCCCTGATGGCTCTTGAAAGCTATAATCCGGCAACTATTCTCCATTCGATAGCGATGCTAGCGACAAACTCCGCCATGACCGCGATGACGCTCCGGCCACAAAAAGATGGGGAGGTGGAACGTTGACGGAACTTTCAGCTGAAAAGTTAGCTGCTCGGATCCTGGCGCTGCGTTCGGACGAGGAACTCCGGAAGTACACGAGGTTCTTCAGATTTGACCCGGAAAAGCAGTCGAATGACAACTACTTTATTGGCGTAAAGATGGGCGAGATATTCAAGCTCGGCAAAGAGTACTCGCAAATGCCAGTCGCTGAGATCGAAAGATTGATGGAGAGCCCGATTCACGAAGTCCGTGTCGGAGCGATGAGCGTGATGGGCCAGTGTGCAAAAGGCAAAAAATGCACTCCTGAAAGGCTAAAAGAACTGTACGAACTTTACATCCGCCGTCATGACCGTATCAATAATTGGGACCTAGTCGATCTCGCCGCTTATTACGTCGTCGGCCAATATGTTGCCGACAAGCCTCGTGACGTTCTCTACGAACTCGCCGCCTCCAAGAACATGTGGGAAAGGCGAACTTCGATCGTCGCGACAGCTCATTTCATCCTCAAATTAAAGCAGACAGACGACACTTTCAGGATCGCAGAGATGCTCCTAGATGATCCAGAAGATCTTGTTCACAAGGGTACGGGATGGATGCTGCGAGCTGCGGGAGATGTTGACCGGCCCAAATTACTCGAATTTCTCGATCGCTATTCCGATCGAATGCCGCGCGTACTACTGCGTTACTCGATCGAAAAACTTTCGCCCGACGAGAAAAAACGGTACCTGAGCAAGTAGTTAGATACTAAATAAGGGCACTGACCGTGCCCTTTTCCCCCTTAAGCGAGCGCAAGGCTAATTGCGGCTTATCCTATTCGCCGGAGCGCTCGCGGTAATGTCAAACGTCGATCCGGCACCGAGTTCGATCGAATCGCGTCCGGCGATCAGGACCGTTCCAGCTCCCGCACCGGCGCCGACACCTGCTCCGATCGCTGCTCCGGACCCGCCGCCGGCGATCGCTCCGATAATTCCGCCGATCACGGCGCCGATACCGGCCCGCGTTGCGGTCTGAGTCGTCTGGCTTCGGTCGCGGATAACGCCTTCGTTATTGACCGAGATCGAGTCGCCATTAGCGGCACGTACAGAGTCAATGATACCGGCAAACGCATACGTTCGGCCGTTCATACGGATCGTATCCAAGCCGATCGCGATGTTTGCTCGGCCAGAAACACGGCCTGAATTCTCTGCCTCGATTACCCGGCCTTCGATAACTGCATTGCGATACTGCGAAGGCGACGTCACTGTCATCGTAACGCGATCTCCAACCTGCGAGGCTCTCGTATTGACAGTTGTCTGAAGCGTCGCTACCAAACGCGTTCCGTTGGGCACGTAAAAATCACCGTTCGATGACGTCGTATCCGTCCAGTTACGCCCACTGCCCACGACCGAAAAATCAGCTACCTCGCTGGTTCGGTCGTAAATGCTTGTCACCGTTACGGTATCATTCCGGCCTTCAAGGTAGATGCGTTTGGTGACGGTTAGCTGTTCGCGCCCGGTCGGTGTGAACGTCACGAAGAAATCGTTTACACGATCGCCGGTGTAGTTTACCTGTAGTCCGTTATTGTTTAACGTGGCTGTCGTCGTTACGCGGCGTCCGCGTTGGTTGGTCTCGGTCGTCGCGCCCCCGTTCGCCTGAAAAGTCGCTCTTCCCGATTCGCTCGTCGCCATAGTAACGCTCGTCCCCTCGGCGTCGATCACCAGAATATTGGGCGACGAAAGCCGTCGTTCGAGGCCGCGACGCCAGTTATCACGCTGCGATACGCTCGCACCGCGAACCGAAGTATCGATCACGGTCGAGATGTTGTCGCTTCGGGCTACATTCAATCGATATGTTCCGTCGAGCATGCCGCGACTGTTCCAACCGGGCTGGCTGTTCCAATTGCCATTGTTGGGCACATTGTTCCAATTCCAGGAAATACGATAGTAGCTCGCTAAAGTATTTAGATCGGTACGAATTTGCGACCACTGCGATTCCGCCCGCGTGTTCAGCCGGTTGCGAAGCATGAAGCTGTTTATTCGCGTAGCTCGGTTGAATACATCGTCCACTTCGCCAACCAACGTCTGACGGGCATTCACGCGAACCTTGAGCGTATCGGTCGCGTTTTCAAAATCGGAAATTAGATCCGAAATCCGGTCCTCGCGATTGGTTGTTCGCGAATCGCTGTTGAAAGTGCGTTGAACCTCCGCTTGAAAGGCATCGGTTCTGTTCTCGATCCTGTTTAGAAGTGTCTGTACTTGGCGGGTAGTTGCGTAAAGCCGCGGCGACGTCTGCGCCTGAATAAGCGTTGCGAAACCGCTGATCAAGAGAACTGATAAAACTGATATTCGGAAAATGTTCTTAAATTGCATAATATTCCTCCCCTGAACCAACCGTTCTCAGACGAGGAAATGCAACGAGAAATGAATTAGGAAGAGTGGTGTTGCTTCCCCATCGAACGGATGGTTCTACAGGGCAAGAATAGACTTTTTAAGCCGATCGAACTGTACGAATGAATACACTGAGCCTAAAGTCGGCGCTACACGGGAGAACAACGCACCGCAACCAACCAATCAAGCGACAGCGTCATCAAACACTCGTAAATCACCTGTTTAAAACATCAAGAATATTTTGTGGCTAGCATTCAGAGGAGAACCCTATGAAAAGATTTTTCCAGCTTCGTGTGATGATTTACCTGCTTTTCGCCGTTTCTGTCGGATTTTCCAGTGGCCAAAATGAGGAGCGGCCGCTGACCAACGATGACGTCATAAAAATGATCAAGGCTAATCTGCCGGAATCGACGATCGTACTTACGATAAAGCAGGTTCAAAGCAGCCGCTTCGATACCTCGCCTGACGCCCTGATAAAACTAAAAGAAGAAGGTGCCGGTACGAAGATACTCGAAGCGATCGTCGTGGCCGGCAAGAGATCGACAGATGGCTCGAATACTTCGAGACTAGAGACCGGCATTACAAACCTCCCTAAGTCGACGGCTGAGGATGTTGTTGGGTATTTCAGCGTTTCTATTGTCGACGGCCCCGAAAAACGGACAATGAAATGGGTTCCGTTTAACTCCAAGACCTATTCTGCGAAAACAATGATCCCGTACGCCGGCCTGTTCTTCAAGAAGGACACATATAACAAGATTCCCGGTAAAAATAGCGACTTTAAGGTACTAAATCGCTCGCCGGAATTTGAGCTGACAATAATGTCGGGCGTGCAGGCGGCCGCAGTTGTGCAGCTGGTCAAGTTGGAGCAAACCGGTACTGACCGTAAGATCATGGTTTCGCAGCAAGGAAAATTTCGTTCGACCTCCGGCATAAGGTCCAAAGACATCGTTCCGTCGACAATAACCGAGATCCGTTCGTCGCCGGCCTCCGGTTTTTCCCTTTACAGCCTGAAGCCAAATTCGACACTCAAGCAAGGCGAATATGCGATCGTTGTAAACGGAACTCAGTTTTACGATTTTTCAGTACCATTGCTACCGTGATCAGGCGAACTCTTGGTCCGTTCGGGCCTTGTACCAGCACCGTGTGCAAAACCGGTGCTTTTTTATTTCCGCCCCTTCCTCTGCAAGGCCGAGTCGCTCGAGAATGTCCTTCACCTGGACATCGAGTTCCGCCCAAGTCTTTAGCTCTGCAGAACCGCATCTCGGGCAGATTTTTCCGATCCGTTCTTCCATTTGGTACACTAGCGCGGGAGCAAATTGGATTTTAGCAAACCGTAACGTTCGCCACCCATTTGGGCCGCCTGCCCGGCGACGTTTGCTCGATGGTCATAAATGTACATCCCTTGGCAGTGCGGAAATAATCGATGTTTACAGTAAAAGCCGCCTTCAACGATCAATTCGAATTTGAGGCCAACCTCGACGAGATCCGCAATTTCTTCGCCGAAATTGCAAATTTCGCTGAGCTAATGCCGGGAGTAAAACGAGCGTATACGGACGCGAAGGGCATAGCTCAACTTACGATAGAAGCCGATATTCCTGTTGTCGGTACGATGACCCAAGACTTTTCGGTCGAACTGACTGATAATGCGGACGATCGTATCGAGTGGACGCCCGCGCGCACTGAAACACAAAATTTCCTGCGCTACTCCGCAGATTTTCTCGAAAATTCAGGTGGTTCAACGTTGGTCCAATTCTCTCAAGCTGTTGAACTTCGACGCGAACGCGCCCGTGACTTACATTTTTTAGCCTCGCTAGCCGGCGAAGCTGCGATCAGCTCGGAAATGAACAAGCGATTCGCGGAAATGGTCTCGACCTTCATTGAGCGGGCCCGTGAACGGGTCAGCGTATAATTCGCGTCTTATCTGTATTCGTTTCAAGACTCGGAAATAATTACTGGAATCACCTTACAACTAGAACTTTTCTTACTGTAGCCCTAAATATGCGACCAAAAAGGAGACAGTATGAAGATGATTCTAGTCAGATCGGCCAGCGTGGCCGTGTTGGCTTTCATGGCCTGCACGGTGATCGCATCAGCCCAGCGAACAGTTAGGATCGGAGCCTCCTCGGGTGGTCCAGGTGGCACGGTTTCGGTTCCTGTTGAACTCGACGCGCTCGGTGACGAGCAAGCGGGTCAATTTTCTATCAATTTCAACCCCGCCGTCTTAAGCCTTTCGGGCCCGGCTCCCGTGACCGCGGGCGAAGGTGCCCCGATGGGCACGACGATATCCACGAATACAACGCAGGCGGCCGCCGGGAAGGTCGCAATCCTCGTCGAGTCGTTCCCGAATCCGTTCCCTGCCGCGAACGCAAGGGTGATCGTGCGAATCGAATTTGCGATCGTACCGACCGCTCCAACGGAATGCTCCGCGGTCACTTTCGGCGACATTCCCGCAGCCCGATTCTGGTCGAATAGCTTCGGCGGTGCCCTTAGCGCATCTTATGTCGATGGTTGCGTGGATGTGGGCGGCGGTGGTGGACCGGTTGATTCGGACGGCGATGGCGTCGCGGACCCAAATGACGCCTTTCCGCAGAGCGATGTTTCAGCCAGAACGAAGGTTCAAAACTGCGATTCCCGCGTCGCAAACCGAGTATTGACAAACGGAGCCACCTTCAACGACCTGATAAGAACAGTTGTAACGTCGGCCCGAAATCGGGGCCAAATGGTGAGCGGTGTGACAAATCTAATAAACGGTTGGCGTGATCAACGTCTGATCAATCAGACCGAGAGAAACGCGATACATCGGTGTCTATAGCTTTTAACTAACCGGAATACAGCAGCTCCTCTCGTCGTTTTGGGGGGAGCTTTTTACGTTATAGCTCCACCATCGACAATAACGACCTCGCCGCTCATAAAGCTGTTGCGGTCGCTTGTCATAAAGGCAGCGATCTCGGCGAGCTCATTCGGCTGGCCCTGGCGGCCTTTGGCAACCCAGTGGTCGTGGATCGCGAGTAGGCGTTCGGGAAGCGTTGCGCCAAGGTCAGTATCGAAAATTCCTGCGGCGATGGCGTTCACGGAGACACCGAACGACGCAGCTTCACGAGAGAGACACTTGGTAAAGCCTATCATCGCCGCCTTTGAAGTCGCATAATGTACGGAGGTTGGAAGGCTTCGGATAGCTCCGACTGAGGTAATATTCAGAATATGCCCGTGACGTTCACGGATCATCTGTTTATAGAAAGGCTTAGTAACCGCAAAGAGACTGCCGACATTCGTCTCGACGACCCAATCCCAGCTTTTATCGGTCGTGGTCGCGAAATTGTCGCCCTTATTGACCGCCGCGTTATTGACCAGCACATTCACCGGTCCCCATGCGTCCTTTATCTCACGGGCTACGTGCTTCATTCCGTACCGGTCGGTGACGGAAACCTTGTAGCTCAATGCACGACGGCCATGGGCCTCTATCTTTGCCCGAACCTGGTCCGCAAGATCGTCGCTGGAATGATAGTTGAACGCCACGTCAGCACCTTCACGCGCAAAAACCTCGCATATCGCTGCGCCGATCCCACGGGTGCCGCCCGATACAAATGCTCGTTTTCCTTCTAATAAAAGGGCCAATATATTTTCCTCGCGACTGCGTCTGCTAAAACAAAAAGGTTAATCAAATCTGAGCCAAAAGTGAAATGGCCAGCCCCGTTTAGCGCGATCCCGGAACGGTAACCTATTGACAACATTCCAGTTTCCGGCTATTGTCTCTTAAATCTTAATTTAGCCAAGGGCGAATGTTTTATGTCAAGATCCGACCGTCGGGAGTTTTTGCTCCGCAGCGTACCACTTGTTGCATCTCCCCTAATAGTTCCGGCCGCGGCCTCGGCAGCCGGCTTGAACCTTATTGATCCGTTCGCCGCGACACGTCGGGATATTCAGGTCGAGTGGCGTTTTTGTAATAAATGCTATTCGCTTTTTTATAACGGCTTTCCAACAAAAGGCGGGTGCTCAACGGGTGGTGCTCATAATGCATACGGCTATGTATTCCACCTGCCCCACAACGTTCCCGAAACGCCGAAAGCCCAGATCGAATGGCGCTGGTGCAGCAAATGCTTCGTCATGTTTTGGAACGGAAATCCGAGAAAGGGCACTTGCGCGGCCGGCGGCATTCACACCGCTTCAGGCTATATTTTCACGCTTCCACATGACATAGCGCCCGACGGGAACAATCAGGACAAGTGGCGTTATTGTCAGAAATGCATGGGGATGTTCTATGACGGATTTCCCGCCAAAGGCAATTGTCCGGCGGGATCGGTCCATTCGCCTTACGGGTACATGTTCGTTTTGCCACATGATATTTTGCCGGACTACCAGACGGGTGCGAGGTTGAATACCGACGGCTGGGCCCCGATAAACGGAAACATGAATATCACGGTGAAGCAGAACGGGAACTATACATTCTCGGGCCGCATTCATAATAGCGGTGCGATCAACATCCGATTCTCGCTCGCCGCATCGCTCACAACGCCTTCGGGCCAAGCTTTTGGATTCGCGGTCACGGACAAACGCGTTGACGGTACCGAGACCATTTTTGGACGAAATCGCGACCACAATTGGAGCTATGCAAACCACAATCCCGCACTTGCCCAGCATTTTGCCCAGTTGTCGCGCGCCACACTCAATTGGCGTCTCGTCGCCTCGTCAACGATCGGAGAATCAATAAAAAATTACCTGCACAACCTTGGGAAGGAGACGTTTCAGAAAATGCTGAACGATGCAAATGCGTCGCCCGGTGCTAAGATGGCGAATTTCTACATGAATTTCGTGCTTGGACTTTGATTCTATGCCGCGGCGGCCGCGTTTTCGACGGTAAAGGGGTGCGGAAGAATGGCGTTGATCTCGCGGATGATCTGTTCGGTGGAATTCGGCATCGTCATGCCAATGGTTGCGGCCCGCATTTGGGTGTAGCGGTTCTTGTCGCTCAATAGTTCTTTGATCGTCGGAACTATGTCTGAGCTATTTTTGAGCAGGATTCCCGCACCTTTTCGTTCGAGAAGGTCCACAGTTCCCGCTTCTTGCGGCATTGGAGGCGTGGTCGCATCAGCGATGATCGGGAGCCGGCAGGCGAGCGCTTCGAAAGTGGTCAGGCCGCCGAGCTTAGATACCATGACGTTTGCCGAATGCATCAGCTTTTCGATCTCGTCCGAGTAGCCGATGACTTTCACCGGGAACTTCGCGTTCTTTGCTATCTCTTCCGCCTCACGGCGAAGTTCCTCATTTTTACCGGCAAGGAAGATCGCCTGAACATCCAACTCGCCGCGGACAAGTTCGCGGAATATCTGCGGGATATTTCCCCCGCCGATCCAGCCGGCGTTGACGAAAACCGTAAATTTGTCAGGATCAAGTCCGTAAACCCGACGTGCTTCCTGAGCGTCTTTCTCATCGACCTCGCGGAATTTGGGATTGACCGGCATACCGGAGATCTTTATCTTCTCAGCCGACACCCCGTAATCGAGCAACTGAGCTTTAGCCTCTTCGTTCGCTACCAAATAGAGTGAAACGTCGTCACAAGCCCAGCCCTTCCAGAAGCCATAACACGGATCAGTTACAACAGTTACAAGCGGAACCTGATGTGTAAGATTAAGTTCACGAAGGATTCGCGCAAAGATATGCTGCGTCAGCGGATGCACACTAACGACTACATGAGGGCACCACTTTTCAAACTGATCACGAATGTAGCCCATGCAGCGACGATGAAAAAACTCCCTCGTCTCAGGCCTGATCTTATTGACCGCCCAATAAAGGTATTTCATCCAGTGCTGCTTGTTCTTGAGCGTCCAGTTGTATAGATTTACGAGCTTATCTGTTATGTGGTGCGATTCCTCGACGCCCTTGATGATCTTTACGACCGACGAATCGCTCTTCCAAAACTTGTCAAACCCGTCCGAAATAGCCTGCGCAGCCGAACGGTGGCCACCACCGGTGTCGGATGAGATGATAAGGATCTTCGGAGTGGTCTGTGGCATTAAAAAGCTAAGCCTTCAGGGCAACTTCCCTTGCGGTCGCGAAACCTGCCGACTTGGCGGCTTTTTTCATTTGCTTCTCGAGCCGTTTGATCTTGATCAAGTGGCCGGCATTGAACGGAAGCGATGGGTAGAAGCAGTTCGACTCGTGCGTGCAATAACAGCCGGCCGAAACCTCTTTGCGGCGCTCGTTCATCAGATCGGTATGCCAGGCGGCCTGAAAATTCCAATCATAATCGCGAAGATTCAGCACATCCGCCTTGTTTTCACACGAAGAAAGCACGCCGTTGTCATAAATGACGGCTCCGGCGCTTCCGGCGTAGCATTTGAGCTGCGCCTTCTGTTCCTCTTTGGTTTTGGCGATGACGTCGTGCATGTAAATGTCGACGGCTGCCTTGAAGAAACCGCCCTCGCCGCCGTAATTATTCTTAAGAGCTGCCGATTTCGTGTCCTCGAGGATCATGTTCGAGAGCTGCTGATAACGACGATGATCGAACTGTAGTTCGATGGGATCAGCCGACGGAGGCCTAATGTAATTAATATTTACCTTGTCCGGTTTCAAGTCATTCTTTAAGAAATCATACCAGTCAAAGATGGTCTCTTCGTTCGAATGCATCACGCATGTGCACGTCTGAATGTCGAGTTTCGGATACTGCTCTCGCTTCATCTGCTGGAGCGTGCGAGCCGTGTGGATCGCCTTGTCCCAACTTCCCTCTTTCCGGCGTATCTTCTCGTGAGCGTCCTTCATACCGTCGATGCCGAGAGCGACGGAAACGTTCAAATTCGGACATTCGTCCATGATGCGGGCGACATCGGGGAAAATGCGCGGATGGATCTGGCCGTTCGACATGAGGTAAACGCTGTCGAGCTTATTGTTTTCATAGAACGCCCGGACGATCTCAGGCAGGTCCTTCCGCGTGAATGGTTCGCCGCCGGCAAGCACCAGCACACCAAGATTTCCACCTAGCGTCTCAGAAATACGGGCTATCTCGTCCGCTTTCATCTGCAACTTCTTGCGTGGCCGGTCATCTAACTCGTCCGTAAAGAAGCAGTGCGTACACCGCATGTCGCAAACACTGGTCACGAGAATATTTAGGAAAACCGGCGAGATTGGCCGTCCTACCAGAATGCTGGCCCACCGCTTAAAAACTTCCTTAGTCGCAAAATCCATTATTTTCACCTTCCGCCTCAAAAAGACTTAATCTTTGATGCGGCCACACCTTTCCAAGTTACAATTTACTTTATTTTCAGACTTTTGGAAAACGAATTGCTCGGATGAACGCGGCTCTAAACGATTTGAGGCCATTTAGCGAATTCCATAGGTTAGACTGAACTCTTGGGTTTTGTTAGTGTCCAACTCGCGATGCGTTACCTTTTGGCTTTTATTCTAGCGTCAGTGGGCCTGTTTACGGCGTGCGGACGGTCCATTCCATCCGCTAACATTGCATCCATGAATGATGCCCCGGGGAAGATCCTCTGGGCATGGGAGCGGCCCGAAGACCTTCGCTTTATCGATCCAAAGGAATTTGGAGTCGCCTTTCTCGCACAAACGATCTCTCTCGAAAAAGATAGCGTTTTCCCGAAACGCCGCCGGCAGGAGCTCGAGGTGCCGGACGGAACCTACTTGATCGCAGTAACACGGATCGAAACGACGAAAGGGACATTCGAACGACCTAGCTTCTCAGCGGAAATGCGGGATAAGACGGTGTCGCTGATCAGGAGCACACTTGGGCTCCCAAGCGTAAGGGCAATCCAGATCGACTTTGACGCCACCGTCTCAGAACGTGGGTTCTATCGTTCGATGATGAACGATCTGCGAAAGCAAATGCCTGAAAACACTCCACTTACAATGACCGCCCTAGCCTCATGGTGCGCCGGCGACACCTGGCTCACCGACATGCCCGTCGCGGAGGTTGTACCAATGGTGTTCCAAATGGGGGCCGACACCGAAAAGATAAAGAACTACCTAAAAAACCGCAACGACTGGAACGAACCACTCTGCCGCGGCAGCTATGGCATTTCGGTGGATGAGGGAAATTTCGATGGCATCCGATCGGGGCGTCGAATGTATTTCTTCAGCAACGCCCTCTGGACGAAAGCCTCGCTGCCAACAGCCCGGTGAACATTGCAGCGAAGCTCTATTGCTCGAATTGCGCCTTTAGACTTTCGGTGTACGGAGCCCTGGCAACGCCTTTTTCGGTGATTATGGCGGTGACAAGGTCGTTGGGCGTTACGTCGAAACCGTAGTTGGTGATGCCGACGCCTTCGGGGGCTAGTTGGTGGCCTTTTACGTGGGTCACTTCTTCGCGGCCGCGTTCTTCGATGGGAATGTCGTCGCCGGTTGGGCAGTTAAGGTCGACTGTGGAGAGCGGCGCCGCGACGTAAAATGGGATGTTATGTCGGTGAGCGAGGACGGCCACCATGTAGGTGCCTATTTTGTTGGCGACGTCGCCGTTGGCGGCGATGCGGTCGCTGCCAACTACCACAGCTTTGATCTTGCCGCTTTTCATGACGTGGCCGGACATATTGTCGGTTATGAGGGTGACGGGGATGTCGTCTTCCATCAGTTCCCACGCGGTAAGTCGGGCGCCTTGCAGGTAGGGACGCGTTTCGTCGGCGACGACGGCGATCGTTTTGCCTTGACTGACGGCCCCGCGGATCACGCCCAGCGCCGTTCCCCAAACTCCGCCAGTTGCCAAGGCCCCAGCGTTGCAGTGAGTCAAAACCACATCATTATCAGCAAGCAATTCGCCGCCGAACTGAGCTATCAGCCGCTGCGCCTCGATGTCTTCGTCGTGGATCGCCTTCGCGTCTTCGAGCATTATCTGCTTGATCTCACTCACCGACTTGCCTTCCGCTTTTGCTTTATGAAACGTCGCTTTCATCCGGTCGATCGCCCAGAAAAGGTTGACGGCCGTCGGCCGAGTTTTCGCGAGGGTTTCGCCGATAAACTCGAGTTCTTCTTCGAGATCAGCAACCGCGGTGCCGACAAAATTCTTCGCCCCAAGAGCCATCCCGTAGGCCGCCGAAACGCCGATCGCAGGTGCTCCGCGAACGACCATGTCCTTGATTCCGGCGGCTACGTCGTCGTAGGTTTTGAGCGTCAACCACTTTTCCTCGGTCGGCAGCAATCGCTGATCGAGCATTAGAACGCCTTCGTCAGACCATTCTACGGGGATGATATTGAGTTTCATAAATGTCAGGATCGAGCCGCTTCTGCCGGGATATGGCCGCAGCGATCAAAAGAGAAAGTCTAAGAGATAACCTTCTCTCGCTCAAATACACCGAACTTATTTCACCCTTTTGATCGTTACACAAGTATCACCGGCCGCACACAAACGCGACCGCTTCTGACAAGACATGAAACTCGAATATACCCTCGATTCTCTGCATGTTTCCGTGACGCACCGATGGTGGATGCAGTTATTTGCGGCATTTACCAGGTGTTTGCTCGGCGTAGCGTTTATTCCGCCGAGTATTCCCAAAATCTTGCACCAGCCGTTCACATCTCTTCCCGAATCGAACCCCGTCGGGCACTACTTCGCCGCGCTTTATCAAACCGGCTTTTATTACGAATTCCTCGGCTGGGGCCAGTTGACCGCGGCCATTCTGCTTCTCATTCCCCGCACCTCGCACATCGGAGCGATGCTGTTTCTGCCGATAATAGCGAACATCGCGGTGCTGACCGCTTCGGTAGGATTTGCCGGAACATGGTTGATCACGCTCCTGATGCTGCTCGCCGCAACGTTCCTCGCCGCGTGGGAATACGACCGGGTAAAACCGATGTTTTTTGTTCGCCGCGAGCACCTAACGAGACGATTTAGATACGAAATTGTAGGCATTCCGGCATTCTTCGCTGTCGGTGGTGGCGTTCTAGGCCTCCTTGCATTCGCCCTAAGACTAGGTAATTTGCCGAATTACTTAACTATCACGGTTATCTTGGCGACCATCGGCGCATTATTTGGGCTGGTCGTGGCTGCTCATTACAGGTTTATGAGAGTCGGCGAACTGCGACGCGATGGCTGATCAACGTCTGGTTATTTGATACTCACGTCTCGTTAATCTATATTTGTTTGTTAACCAAACAAAGTATTACATGACGGAGGCCTCGACCGATATCGCTACGCAACCCGGAGTAAGTCCGCAGAAACAAATTGAATTTCGCACTGATTTTGAGATAGACCGTGAACTACCGGACGACCTGAGGCCGCTGGAAACGATCTCGAGAAATTTCTATTGGTCATGGCAACCGGAAGGAACGGCCCTTTTTCGTGAACTCGACCCTTCATTATGGGACGAATGTGAGCAGAACCCGCGCGTTTTTCTCACTAGAGTTAAGCGTTTAAGGCTGTGGCAGAAAGCGGCTGACAGCACGTATGTTGACCGGTTGAACTCCTTCAAAACGAAATTCGATGAATACCTTTCAACTCAGACACCACACTCTGATCGACAACGCCCGACTGTCGAGCGACCGGTCGCCTATTTTTGTGCGGAGTATGGTGTGCACAATTCCCTGCCGAATTATTCCGGCGGCCTTGGAATACTCGCAGGCGATCATTTGAAATCGGCCAGCGATCTGAACCTGCCGCTGGTCGCGATCGGGCTTCTTTATCGATTCGGTTACTTCCGTCAGAAGGTCGACCACGACGGCTGGCAGCAGGAAAGCTATAACGACGTCTTCCAGTCTCAGCTCGCGGTCACTCCCGTGTTCGATTCGAACGGCGAACGGGTAACCGTTTCCGTCCACATCCGCGGCCGCGAGGTCGTGGCGCAGGCATGGCTTGCTCAGGTCGGGCGTATTCCGCTCTTCCTGCTCGATACTCATTTGCCGCAGAACAGCGATGTTGATCGCCTTATCACCGGGCATTTATACGGCGGCGATACTGAAACTCGTATCGTCCAGGAGAAAGTCCTCGGGATCGGCGGCGTCAGGCTGCTGAGAAAGCTCGGAATCTCTCCATCGGTATTTCACCTAAACGAAGGCCACGCGGCATTTTCGACGCTTGAACTTGCTCGCGAACACATAGCCGCAAATGAAGGGGCTAGTTTCGCCGGAGCCGTGAACGCGGTTCGCGATCAGTGCGTCTTTACAACCCACACGCCCGTCGCGGCCGGCAACGACGTTTTCCCGCCGAAGATCCTTGGCGAGTGCTTCAGCGCCGCATATATCGAATCGCTAAAGCTAACCCACTCCGAATTTCTCGCTCTGGGACGAGCGAATCTTGCCGACGATAACGAGAGTTTTGGCATGACGCCGCTCGCGATCCGCATGTGTCGCTCGGCCAACGGCGTGAGCGAAAAACACGGCGAAGTTTCGCGTGAGCTTTGGCTAAAGATGTTCCCCGATCTCGCCGATGCCGGTGCGGTACCGATCACCTCGGTCACAAACGGAGTTCACGCTCCGACGTGGGTCGCTCCCGTCTTTCAGCAGCTCTATGAACAGCATGTCGGCGCGGATTGGCACGCAACAGTTCGGGATGAAGAGACTTGGGCGACAGCGGTAAATTTTCTCGCGGACGAAGACATCTGGCGGACTCACCAGACGCTCAAGAATCTGCTCATCGCCTTTGTCCGATATCGTACAAAATCGGATGACACTGGCGATCACGATACGATCAACGAGCGTGCGAATGTAAAACGGCTTTTCTCGCCAGAGGTTCTAACCATCGGCTTTGCCCGACGCGTCGCGGCTTATAAACGCTGGGACCTTATCTTTTCGGACATCGACCGGCTGTTACGGATGGTTGACGACCCGGAACGGCCCGTGCAGTTCGTTTTCGCAGGAAAAGCACACCCGCAGGACCGCACCGCGAAGACGATCCTGCAGGAACTAATGAGCATAAATCACGATTCCAACTGGCAGAAACGCGCGGTCTTTATCGAGGATTACGATCAGGAAGTCGCCCGCTATCTCGTCCACGGGGTCGACGTGTGGATGAATGTACCAAGACGACCGATGGAGGCGAGCGGAACGTCCGGCATGAAGGCCGCGATGAACGGTGTGCTCAATTTCTCGATCCTCGATGGCTGGTGGATCGAGGGCTACAACGGTGAGAATGGATTTATTATCGGAGATGATACTTTGGATGAAGCGGCAGTAGAAAGCGCGGACGATGCGGCCGATCTAGCGGATGCCGAGTCGCTTTATTCGACGCTCGAAAACCTGCTCATTCCAATGTATTATTCACGGAATGAAGCGGGTTTGCCCGTCGAGTGGATCAGCAGGATGCGAAACTGTTTGGCGACGCTGACCCCTCAATTCTCGAGCGACCGTATGGTCGCCGAGTATCTCGACAGGATATACTCGGCTTAAGTTCCATGGCGAGCTCTTTTGCGAGGCCTTATGACCAATACAGAATTTCGAACCGGAGTTATCAACCCGATCGAGTGTCTTAAAGAAGGCTTTGAACGGGTCAAACGCGACTATTGGCTCCTTTTCGCGATCGGCCTCGTCGGCGGACTTATTGGCGGCGCGACGATGTATGTATTGGCCGGGGCGATGATCTGCGGGATATTTATCGCGTACCTGAACGCGATCGACGGCCGTCCAGTCGTATTCGAGGACCTTTGGAAAGGCATGCCGTATTTGGGCCAGGGCCTGATCGCGATCCTGGTGATGGTCGTTCCCGCGGTTGTTTACTATGTATTTGTTTACATCACGTTGGTCGTGGCGATATTCGCAGGCGGCTCGACCGCCGGTGAAGCCGGAATGCTCGGCGGATTGGTACTGGTCGGTGTGATCGACTTGATAGTCCTGATCATCATGGTCTCGTTCCACACACTTTTATCGTTCACGTTTCCGCTGATCGTGGATCGCAACTTGAGCGCGATCGATGCTATGAAAACGAGTGCCCGGGCCGTTTGGCAGAACCTGTCGGGTGTTGCCGGGATCGTTGGCGTTAACTTTGTTCTAATGCTTATCGGAATGCTCGCCCTGTGCATCGGAGTTTACTTTATTATTCCGATCATGGCCGCGGCGAACGTCGTCGCCTACCGAAAGGTCTTCCCGGCATTAACGCAGCCTACAAATTTCGAACCTCCACCGCCCGGAGCTTACAGCGGAGGTTTTCAACAATAGTGCCAGCAGTTTTTCACGAGATCCTCACCGAAGAAGATCTCGATAACGTTTTCACGCGATCTTTCGCGCGGCCCGTTGCTCTGCTCAAGCACAGCAATTCGTGCGGGATCAGCGCCCATGTTATGTACGACCTGCGCGAGATCGACGCGGAGATAAATGTCGTGGTGGTGCAGACGCACCGCGAACTTTCCAATCAGATCGCGATCCGACTAGCACATCGTCATCAATCGCCGCAGGCATTTGTGATAAAGGACGGAGAAGCGATCTATCACGCGACGCATTACGGCATTGACCCCAGAAAGATCGAGGAACTCCTTCGTAACTAACAGATGATCGAACCCACCCAAATAATTGAAGAATCGGCCAGCGAGATATCGATCAAGTGGTCGGACGATACCGAAACCAAGTATTCGGCCCCTCAGCTCCGGCGGGAATGCCCATGCGCCGGCTGCATCAACGAGTGGACCGGTGAAAAGATGCTCGATCAGGGTTCGGTCTCGCCATTCCTGACTTTTAATAACATCTCCATCGTCGGACGATACGCTTTGAGTTTCAGCTTTTCGGACGGGCATGATACCGGCATATTCAGCTTTAAATATTTGAGAGAACTGAATTAGTTCTCGAAGGAAAAACGAGACAGCCTGAGTAGACATGATTATGTTAAATTATGTTTATGCAGGAACGCGATATATTCGACGAGAAACAAGAAACAAAGACCGCCAACTATTCATGCCCGAATTGCCGCGAGCGGTCTGACTATGAAGTTCGGTGGTTAAAACGAACTAAAAAGAAAAACACTCCCCGCTTCAACAACGACAACGATAGGGCACAGTATCAAAAATCCAGGGATTACATGGTTCGCGTGGACGACATGCTTGTTTGCAAGAATATGCGTTGCCGCAAACGTTTCGAGATCCCGTCTTCGCAATCCATTGTATTCATCTAGACAGAATTCCGTTCAAATCATCCGTTACCATTTATGCAGTAAAGGAGGTACGCGGACATGATCGACGGAAAGGAACTCGAATTTTACGAAAAAGAAGATATTGCCGACCCGAAACTCGATGAGCAGCGGCAGCTTGAGATCGAATCTAAACCCACTAACTCGAACGAGCCTGAGGAAGAAATTCGCGAGAACTACGGTGCGGCGTCGCCAGCCGATTCGGGCGGGGACATCGATGCCGAGTGGCAGGAGGTCGAAACAACGGGATCGGAAAATGTGTTCGGTCATAACCCGACTCCCGACCAGTCGGACGTAGAAGCGAACGCTCACGCGATGGGGATCGATTTCCAGGACAATGAGCCGCTGGATTTTATGCGAAAACTGGAGAAGCGGGACGAGGACAGGTACGAGCTAAACGAAGGCTCAAAAACGGCGGGCGGAACGATATAGAAAGGTTTCCCCCGCTCCATCAATACAAAAGACCAGCCGAAACGGCTGGTCTTTTTCTTTGTCGGAACCGCCTGCGTAAGCGGGCGGCCATGAATCCTGCTAGCAAATCTCAATAATGTTCATCCGTTCCGCCCGCTTTACGCAGGCGGTTCTGACTTAGTATATCGAGAACGAATATTCGATCTGCTTCGTTACCGTCTGCCCCATTCCGTTGACCTTCGCTGGTTCGAACGAAATACGCCTCGCAGCAGCGATCGCCTGTTCGGTAAGGCCATTAGGCAATCCCTTCACCGGCGAAATGCTGCCGATCGAACCGTTTGCCATGAACGTGACGCGAAGAATGACCGTGCCCTGAATGTTCGCCGTTCGAGCCGAGTCGGTATAACCCGGACGCGGTTTTGAGATTATCTTGATCGGCGACGTTACACCTGCCGGCTTGGGTGGTGGCGGAGGACCGCCGTCGCCATCTCCGGCGCCTGTTCCATTACCATTGCCGCTTCCAAGTCCGCCGCCATAGCCCGAACCCGTACCGGATCCGGCACCAGTTCCACGGCCGCTGCCCTGTCCGGTACCAACGCCGCTTCCCTGTCCGCCGCCCGAGCCGGTTCCGTTAGAAAAGCTCGCGAAACGTCCGTTCGGGTCGCCCCATCGGTCAAATTTCTTCTCGAATTTCTGATTGCCTTCCGTCTGCGGAGGTGGCATTTTTAGCTCAAAATTATCGCTGCGAAAAACCTTGGCATCCGGCGGACGAGTCGGTTTGGGAGACTGATCCGCAAGGTCGCCCTGCGTCGTCTCTTCCTTCTCTTCACGGCCACCGCCGCCACCGCCGCCGCCGTCATCTTTGTTCTTCTTGACTGGCTCCTCTTCCATCTGCGTTGGTACATCATCAACAATGACGGCGTTAAAAATGTCATCATTGATCGAACCAACTTCCAGGTCCTTGCTGAAAAGGTTGTAAACCATCGCCGACATCAGCAGCAGGCACATAAAGCCGAGCGATGCGACCAGCAAACCATTTCGCGTCGCGCCGTTCTTCTCTTCGATAACGGTGACATGGAACGCGTCGTCATCGGTCGAAACATTGACCCAACCATCACGCGATTTCCGCACAGCGTCGGCGTCAACGACCGTTTTCTGCACAAATGGTGCAACAACGGTCGCAGCAGCCGCCTTCACGGGCTCAGGTTCGACCGGAGCAGCAACGACGGGCTCTTCAACGGCTGGCTCTTCTACGATTTCCTTGACCGGTGGGGCGATCACTTCTTCCACGACCGGCTCGGCGGCGACTATCGGTGCCGCTTCCACTGGGGCCGGTGCAACTTCTTCTTTCGGGGCCGGGGCCTCAGGAATGACGGGGTTCATCTCGAACGCCATAAGCGACTGCCCGCAATTCGGACAGAACCCGAATTTCTCGGCAAACCCTTCATCACATGAACTGCAAAATTTTACGACTTTTCCCATTTCGGCTTCTCCGTTATAAACGCTTTGCGTCATACAAAGCGGACAGCATAACAATAAATCAATTATACCGCGATTATTTCAGAAGTTAAGTGGTTTTTTAACCGACTTCGCGGACCCCTTAATCCAAAACCACTCAATCTGCATAGATGCCCTTACTGTTTGACGCGATGCCCGCCTCGCTCTAATATTTTCATTTGTGAAACTCGGCGGCATTTTCATCTTGTGATGACAACAGAACTCGCGTTTTCGGCAACTAAACCTATTCGGGCGAAGAACGATATAAATTAAACGCCATTAATAATGACGCCGGAACGGCCTCGCCAGTCTCATATACGATAATGAATAAGAAATTATTCCAAAAAATTGTCCTTATTGGCCTTGTTTTGCTGATCCTGCTCTCGCTACTGGTCCCGGCGATCTTTTCGCAGACCTCGGGTGCACCGCAGCAGGAGAAGCTACTCAATGGCCTAAAGATCATGATGTGGCCCGACCGAACCAGTGACAAGGTCGCTATCCGCATTCGCGTCCACGCGGGCTCGGCATTCGATCCCCAAGGCAAAGAGGGCGTGATGCAGCTGCTCGCGGACAGCATTTTCCCGAATCAGGCAGCAAAGGACTTTTTTGCCGAAGACCTCGGCGGCGGACTTGAAGTCGTTTCCGATTACGACATGATAGAGGTAAATGCGACTGCGAAACCGGAGCATTTTCTGCAGATGCTGGAAACGCTCGCCGGTGCTGTCTCGAATCCGAACCTCGATAAGGATCAGACCAATCGATTGCGGGACGAATTGATAGTTAAGGTTGCTGCTTGGGAAGCCGAGCCATCCTATGTTGCCGATCGAGCCGCCGCCCGCCGTCTTCTGGGAACGTTTCCTTACGGCCGGGCCGAGGACGGTACCGCGGCCTCGTTGAAGGCGATAGATTTCGCCGATCTGGTCGATGCGAAGAAAAGATTTTTGACAGCGGATAACGCGACGGTTGCGATTTCCGGGAATTTTGATCGAAATCTCGCTTTGCGAGCGTCACGCAGATTCTTTGGCGCGTGGCTAAAGTCAGATAGAAAAGTGCCCCCAACGTTTCGCGAAGCCGACGACCCCGATGTCGCAATGCTGACAGTCGCGTCGCCAAAGGCTGAAACGGCGGCTTTTAGAATTTCGATGCGCGGCTCCGCCCGCTCGGATTCAGATTTCGCCGCGTCGATGCTGTTCACGAGGATCCTCGAATCGAGGCTGAAAACCCGTGTTCCGCCGCAGTTTGCGGAAAAACTCGTCGTCCGCAACGAAGCTCGAACGCTTCGCGGCGTTATTACCGTCGGTTTCGAGGGCGCGGCAGCAGACTTTGGCCCGGCGGGCGTCCCTATCGAGGCACATTCAAAGGAGATCGTTGGAAAGGCGATCAGCGACGCCGTGACGGAGAGCGAATTTCAAGCGGCCATGAACCAGTTCAAGAGTGCCTGGTCGAAACGCGAAACGCCTTCGATCTGGCTCGATGTCGATACGTTCCGCCTTCCGAACGCCGATTTTTATAAAAAGAGTTTTGACAGCGTAACCCTGGCAGACGTAAACGCTTTCGCCGCGAAACTGAAGAAACAACCCTTCGCGACCGTGCTTGTGAGCGGTGCCGCAAAATAACTTGCAGAACAGCCTCAACGCAAAAGAAGCCGCCCACGCAAAAGCGGTGCGCGAAATGTTCGCCGGCATCGCCGGGCGATACGACCTGCTCAACCATCTACTGTCGCTCAATATCGATAAGGGATGGCGACGCAAGGTTTCTCAGGCCCTTCGGCCGATCCTCGACGATCCGAACGCTGTCGTTCTCGATGTCGCGTGCGGCACCGGCGATCTGTCGCTCGAACTGAACCGCGGATCGAAAGCCCGAATCATCGGCACAGACTTTTGCCGACCGATGCTAACGAATGCCAAGCTCAAATCTGAGAACGAGACGCATCCCATTCCCTACATTGAAGGCGACGCGTTGGGCCTGCCGTTTGTCGACAACAGTTTCGACGCGGTCACGATAGCTTTCGGCCTCCGAAACCTTGCCAATGTCGCTGACGGATTAAAAGAACTCCGCCGCATCCTAAAACCCGGTGGCGTTCTCGCCGTTCTTGAGTTTTCCTCACCCGTAGTACCCGGTTTCGGGCGCTTGTTCAATTTCTATTTTGCCCACATCTTGCCGCGGATTGGCGGAGCCGTCAGCGGTTCTCGCGGTGCGTATGAATATTTGCCAGATTCTGTATCGAAATTTCCGAACCAGAAAAAACTCGTTGAAATGATAGAGACGACCGGATTCTCCGGCGTAAAGTTCGCAAACCTGACTGGCGGAATCGCTGCTCTGCACACCGGATCGAAAAACTGACTGGAGCTCAGGCATCCTGCCTGCTCCGCCGAGTCTTCGAAGGCGATATGTTTAGCGATCTTTGATCGCTGGCAGGCAAGATGCCTGCGCTCCAGTCCTTGCCGCTCATGCCCGAAAATTATAAGATTTAGAGGCTCGCCCGGTTTCTTTGATGAAGTATAAACTCTTCAATTTCGCCCGCCAGCTCGCGTTAATGGTGCTGGTCATCTGGACCGTTGTTTCGCTCGTCACGCTGCTGATCGAAGCGGTGCCGGGCGACCCAGCTGTCGTGATCTTGGGCGAGAATGCAACGCAGGAACAGCTTGAAAACTTCCGCGTAAAGCACAGTCTCAACCAGCCCGCGTTTTTCTTTTCTTACTCGGGCGAGGACGGTTTTGTCTGGAACGGGGCGAGGAATCGCTACGCCGATTACTGGCTCGGCCTGCTCCAAGGCGATCTCGGCCGCTCATTTCAAACCGACCGGCCGGTCGCGTCGATGATCTTCGAACGATATCCATCGACAATAAAATTGGCGATAGCCGCGATGCTCGTCGCGATCGGGATTGCACTGCCGTTGGGCGTTTTTGCGGGCTCGCGCAAAGGGTCGCTCGTGGATAATGCGGCGTCGGTTTTTGCGCTGCTGGGGATATCGCTGCCGACCTTCGTGATCGGGCCTTTTCTGGTGTACATTTTCGCCGTCAAACTCGGCTGGGTCTCGGCAACCGGAAGCTATTATCCCGAAGACATTATCCTGCCCGCCGTCACGCTGGGAGCCGCGCTTTCAGCGATCCTGACGCGCATGGTTCGTTCAAGCGTGATCGAAGAACTCGGCGAAGACTATGTGCGAACGGCCCGTGCAAAAGGCGTAAGCGAACGCAAGGTTTTATACAAGCACGTCCTAAAAAATGGCCTTATTCCGGTCGTCACGATCCTTGGCCTTCAGCTAGGCGTTTTGCTTGCCGGGGCGATCATTACCGAAAGAATTTTTAACTGGCAAGGCCTCGGCCTGTTGCTGCTGGAGGATGGGATCGGCAAACGCGATTACCGCCTTGTCCAGGGCTGCGTGCTCGTCATCAGCATTACCTTCATCGTGGCGAACACCTTGACCGATCTCGTTTATAAGCGGCTCGATCCGCGAATCAGACTGAATTGAGCAGACTGGGCTACATCGGCATTGTTATCGCGGCGTTGTTCATCCTCGCTGCGATCTTTGCGCCGTTCATCGCAACCCACGATGTTACAGTTCAGAATCTGGCGATGCGTTACGCGCCACCGTCGGCCGAGCATTGGTTCGGGACGGACGGTTTGGGCCGCGATGTATTTTCGCGAGTCATTTATGGCGCCAGGATCTCGCTCGAGGTCGGCATTACGGTCGTTCTTGTTTCCTCGATATTCGGAACGATCATCGGAGCTATCGCGGGTTTTTATGGCGGTTTTGTAGATAAATTTCTTTCGGGTTACGTGTTCAACGTTTTCCTCGCATTTCCCGGTCTGCTGCTAGCTATCGCATTGGTCGCGTTCCTCGGGGCCGGTCAGGGCAAGCTGATCGCGGCCCTTTGCATAATCGGCTGGGTCGGCTACGCACGCGTTATGCGTGGACAAGTGCTCAAAGTTCGGGAATACGATTACGTTCT
The DNA here is from genome assembly GCA_964410495.1 of uncultured Chloracidobacterium sp. Classification (GTDB taxonomy): domain Bacteria; phylum Acidobacteriota; class Blastocatellia; order Pyrinomonadales; family Pyrinomonadaceae; genus OLB17. Next base: position 25,538 of record CAYPGP010000022.1, on the reverse strand, counting down.
TGCGGCACGAGCGCTCGGCGCCGGAAACCTGCGGATCCTTTTCACTCATATTCTCCCGAATGCAATACAGCCCCTGATTGTTCAAGCCTCGCTAGGAATGGCCGGAGCAGTCCTTTCGGAAGCGTCGCTCTCGTTTCTCGGCCTCGGAATTCCGCCGCCGGCTCCGAGTTGGGGAACGATGATCGAAGAGGCGAGGCAGTTTTTCAGCAGTTCGCCGCACGTGCTCTTCTTTCCGGGCGTCGCGATCGCCATGACGGTTTTGGCATTCAATTTTATCGGCGACGGACTTCGTGAGTATCTCGATCCGAAACAACGAGCAAGATGAGTTCCCGCCTTCCATTCCGCATCTTCCCGCTCGGCGACTCCGCCGTAACGATAGAATTTGGCGACACGATCTCAGCAGATATAAACGACAAGGCGATCGCACTTTCCGAGTACTTCGAGTCCAACCCGTTTCCCGGCTTTATCGAGAGTGTTCCCGCGTTCGCGTCGACAACGATCTATTACGATCTCGTACAGGTAAATCGGGCATTTCCGTCATACGCGACCGCCTTCGAGGCTGTTGCCCATAAAGTCTCGAATATCGTCAATGAGCTGGGCGAGAAAGTCGAAGTAGAGCCGCGACGAATTAAGATTCCGGTCGACTTTTCAAGTTCGGCGGCTCTCGATCTCGATGAGCTGACCGAAAAAACCGGCCTTGGGCGCGACCAATTCCTCGATATATTCCTGTCTCGCGAATACCGAGTTTATATGCTCGGTTTTCTTCCCGGTTTTACTTATATGGGCGAGGTCGATGAGAGGATCGCTTCGCCGCGAAAGCAAACGCCGAGGACCGAGGTGCCGAAAGGCAGCGTCGGCATCGCCGGACGGCAGACCGGTATTTATTCGCTAGCGTCGCCCGGCGGCTGGCAGATCATCGGGCGAACCGATGTAGAAATGTTTACACCGCAAGCCGATTCGCCCACTCTGCTGCGGGCCGGCGACCTCGTTAAGTTTGAGCCGATCTGATGAGTCTGCTATTCAAAAAAGCCGGTATTTTGACCACTGTCCAGGACCTTGGGCGGTTCGGTTATCAGCGCGTCGGCATTAATCCGACAGGTGCAATGGACACGGCAGCCGCCCGCATCGCGAATCTTTTGGTCGCAAACGACGAGAACGAGGCCCTAGTCGAAATGCACTTCCCCGCCGCCGAGATCGTTTTCCAGCGAGACACGATCGCGTCCATTGCGGGTGCGGAATTCGATGCCACGTTTGACGACAAAGCCTTGTCCAATTGGTCAACTTTTCTGGCTCCGGCCGGAAGCACTCTCCGTTTTGCCGGCAAGAGGCTCGGCAGCCGCTCGTATCTCGCTGTCCACGGTGGCTTGGCGGTTGAAAAGTGGCTCGGTAGTGCAAGCACGAATCTCGCGGCGTCCATCGGCGGTTTCGAGGGGCGAAGGCTCCAGAATGGCGATGTCATCCCGACGAACGACTCGGACCTCCCGAAACGTCTGCTCGGTCGGCGGGTCGCTCCGTCGCTCCTACCGCTTTACCGCCCTTTTCCAACCATCCGCGTGGTCAAAGGCGGTGAGTTCGAAATTCTCGACGGCGCCTCGAAAGAACGGTTCCAGTCGCAGAATTATCTTATCGAGACACACTCGAACCGCATGGGCTTTCGCCTCGCTGCAGAGACGTTGCAGCTTTCTGAAAAGATCGAACTTCTATCATCTGCCGTGAGTTCGGGAACCGTCCAACTGCTTCCGGACGGCCAACTGATCGTCCTGATGGCCGCACATCAGACTACCGGCGGTTATCCGCGTCTTGCGCACATCATCTCCCGCGATCTGCCGCTGATCGGTCAGCTCGGCCCCGGCGATCGGGTGGCGTTTCATGTTGTCGACATAGCACACGCTGAGGCTCTGGCCGTCGAATTCGAACGCGAAATGGCAATGTTTCGAGTCGCTGCTTCATAGAGTGCGTAGCCCGCTTTGCGGTCCTGCTTTTCCGTCCCTTGCGTAAATTTTCGGTTAGGACAATAATCGCGTGATGCCTCCGATAGATCTAAATTGCGACCTCGGCGAAGGGTGCAGGAACGACGAACGCCTGATGCCGCTCATAACATCGGCAAATATCGCCTGCGGTTATCATGCCGGTGATGTTGACACGATGAAGCGAACCGTCGATCTCGCCCTGGAACACGGCGTAGCCATCGGTGCACACCCGAGCTATCGTGACCGCGAAAACTTCGGTCGGACTGATATGGAACTATCGCCGCATGAGATCGAGGGTATCGTTAGCGAGCAGCTCGAATCTTTCCATCTTGTGTGCGACGCGGCGGGAGCGACGATCAGGCACGTAAAGCCGCATGGTGCACTTTATAATCAATCCGCCCGCGATGCGGAGGTCGCGGAAGCGATCGCCCGTGCGGTAAAACGCTTTGACGCGAACGCTATACTTTTCGGGCTTTCCGGAAGCCATTCTATAACCGCTGCAAAAGCGATCGGCTTGAAAACGGCGAACGAGGTTTTTGCCGACCGCAGCTATTCCAGCGATGGCTCGCTGACCCCGCGGAGCGAGCCGAACGCTCTTATTGCAGACGAGATCGAAGCCGTTTCTAGAATTCTCGACATGGTCAGATACGGCCGTGTGCGCTCGACTGACGGAATTATGATACGCATCTCAGCGGAAACCTTGTGCATCCACGGCGATGGCTCGCGGGCGGTCGAGATCGCGACCGATCTGCGTAATGAGTTGAGCCGCAACGATATTGAGATAAAACCCGTCAATGGCTGAAGAAAAAAGATCATCCATCACATCGATCGTCTTCGGCGCCGCATTCCTAATGGCGACCTCGGCGGTCGGGCCCGGTTTTCTTACTCAGACGACCGTTTTTACGAAGCAGCTTCTCGCGAGTTTCGGTTTCGTAATTTTGCTGTCGGTCATCCTCGATATCTTCGCCCAAATGAACATCTGGCGGGTGCTTGCGGTCAGCGGAAAGCGCGGGCAGGATGTCGCGAACGAAACGATTCCCGGCGCGGGATTCTTGCTTGCCGGACTCGTTTCAGCGGGTGGGCTGGTTTTTAATATCGGCAATATAGGCGGGACCGGCCTTGGCTTGAACGCTGCTCTCGATATCCCGATCGAATACGGCGCCGTTATCAGCGCCGTGCTCGCGATCGGCCTCTTTTTGTTCAAAGAGGCGGGAAAAGCGATGGATCTCTTCGTCAAGGTGCTTGGGGTGATAATGCTTCTGCTTATCGCGTACGTTGTTTACGCGTCGCAGCCGCCGCTCGCCGAAGCCGCCTTTCGAACCGTCTGGCCAGAGACGATCGACGCACGTGCTATCGTAACGCTGGTTGGCGGGACGGTCGGCGGTTACATCACCTTCGCCGGTGCCCATCGCCTGATCGACGCGGGCGTGACAGGCCGTGGTAATCTTGCTGAGATCAATCGCGGTGCATTAAGCGGTATTCTTTTGACCGCCATCATTCGCTTTTGTCTGTTTTTGGCCGCACTCGGTGTGATAACACTTGGCATGGCGATCGACGACAAGAATCCGCCGGCCTCGGTCTTTCAGAACGCAGCGGGAACCGTGGGGCTGAGGATCTTTGGAGTCGTAATGTGGGCGGCGGCGATCACCTCGGTCGTCGGTGCCGCATTCACCTCGGTCTCGTTCCTGAAGACCTTTCATCCGTCGCTCGAAAAGAAAAGTAACTGGCTGGTGATCGGATTCATGGTCGTTTCGACCGTTATTTTTCTCGGCCTCGGCAATCCGGTGAGGCTACTGGTTTTCGCGGGAACGGTGAATGGCTTCATCCTACCGATCGGACTGGGCCTTATCCTGCTAGCATCGAGAAAAGCCAGTATTCTTGGTGATTACAAGCATCCGTTGTGGCTGCAGATAGCCGGTTGGGCCGTCGTCGCCATCATGCTATGGTTCAGCGTCTCGACCGTCATCTCGTTCCTCGGATGAAGACGGCGCAAACCCTTAATAACTTTTTTTGCATCAAAGAAATGAAATCCGGCGTCATATCATAACTTGAGGTCTTTTTATCATATGTTTCGAGCTTGGGGTTTAGTAATTCTTGTCATATTTGCCGTTACGGCTGCTTCCGCGCAGTCCGGACGACGGGCCACGGCATTGCCGACACCGGTTACTGAAAAAAAAGGCGATGACCCGGGCGAATATTCTGAATCAAAACCCCGCTCAAGCCGCACTTCGGCTACAGTTGACCGTTTTCCAAATCAAAGTATCGCGACAGGAAAAAAATCTGCCCCAGCCCCGGCACCAACATCTGCGAATACCGTTGACACGGCCACCGTTGAGGATCCAGAAACGCTGCGTATCGAAACGAATCTGGTGACCATCCCAGTCTCCATTTTTGATCGCAATGGATTGTATATCCCGGGTTTACGGAAAACCGATTTCAAGATCTTCCAGGACGGTGTCGAACAGGAGATCGAGTATTTCGGCACCAGCGACAAGCCTTTCACCGTCGCTCTTGTTTTGGATGTAAGCCCTTCGACCGAGTATAAGATCGATCAGATCAGGGCCGGTGCGAAGGCATTTGTTGATCAGTTGAGTGAGCAGGACAGTGTCATCGTCATAGATTTCGACCACGGCGTTCGCGTTCGAACCGAAGCGACCCGCGACCGGGCGAAGATATTCAAGGCCATCGACAAGGCAGATTTCGGTGACGGGACTTCGCTCTATAACGCCGTTGACGAGGCGCTCCGGAAACAGTTGGGGAAGATCCCGGGCCGGAAAGCTGTTGTACTGTTCACTGACGGAGTTGACACAACTTCCCGAAAGAACAGCTACGAATCGACCCTCAACTACGCCGAGGAATCTGATTCGCTGGTATTTCCAATCTATTTCAACACCTATTACGATATGGCTGGCGGCAGCGGCGGCGGACTTGGCGGGATCAACGGGGGACAGATCCCGGGCGGCGGCGGTATTCTAGGCGGGATCCTGGGAACTGGCGGTCCGATGATGGGTTCGGCGGAAATGTACGCGACCGGGCGCCGCTATCTTAATGAATTAGCCGAGGTTACGGGCGGCCGTGTCTTTCGTCCTGAAGCGACGCCCGGCGGACTAACCGCGGCCTTTGAAGGCATTGCTGAAGAGCTTCGCCGACAATACAATATCGGCTTCATACCTTCCGAAGAAGGCAAGGTTGGTCAAGTGAAAAGCATAAAGGTCCGGGTCAATCGCCCGAACCTTATTATTCGTGCCCGTGACAGCTACGTTGTCGGGAATGCGATGGGTTCCCCTACGCTGGTCGAAAAAAACAAAAAGTAGCGAAAGTTCTACTTCCCTTTTTGCAGCTTAGCCGCAACCTTCTGGACCTGGTCCAGAACCCTGAGCAAATTTCCGCTCCAGATCTTTTCGATCTGCTTCCTGGTATAGCCGCGGCGTACGAGTTCGAGTGTTACGTTGAAGGTCTCGGCCGCATTATCCCAGCCCTCGACGCCTCCACCCCCATCGAAGTCCGAGCTGATCCCTACGTGATCGATGCCGATTTTTTTGACGAGATAATCAATGTGATCGACAAAATCAGCGACGTTGACGTCCGGAGCCACGTCTTTCAGGCGTTCCCTGACGATTGGATTCGTTTTCTCACGAAACGCTCGCAAGGCAACCTGATAATCGCTTCGCTCCTTCTCGCCCAGCCGCATAACGTCGGCTCGAGGCAAGACCTTGAAATTCTCTGTAGCTGCGAGTTCCTGCGTTATCTCAGCCGTTTTCGCGGCACGAAGGGCACTTTTCTCCTTCTTAACGTAGCTGCGAAAGGCGACCGTTTGCACAACACCGCCGTTTTTCTTGATCAGTTCGAGTTCCTCGTCGCTAAGGTTTCGGCTATGGTCACAGATCGCACGAGCACTCGAATGCGAGGCAATTACTGGAGCTTTCGAAAGCTGGATCGACTGTATGTTCGCCTGTTTCGATGGGTGCGAAAGGTCGATCATGATGCCCCATTTGTTCATCTCGGCGATCGCCTGTTTGCCAAGGCTGCTCAAGCCGTTGTGCAGCCATTTACCATCCGCTTCACCGGTGTTCGAGTCGGCCAGCTGACTATGGCCGTTATGGGCAAGCGACATATACCGTGCACCACGGTCAGCAAAATTCTTAACATTAGCGATGTCGGTACCGATCGGATACGCGTTCTCCACGCCGATCATCGCGACCTTCTTTCCTGATTTCACGATCCTTCGCACATCCTTCGAAGTCAACGCAAGCTCGATCTTTTCAGGAGCAAGAGTTTTCGTGAGCCGGTGGATCGCGTCAAATTTATCTATCGCATTGGCGTAGGCTCGCCGGTAGCCTTCTTCGCTCAGTTCACCCTGTCCCGTGTAAACGATCAGCCACGATACGTCGAGCCCGCCGCGGACCATCTTCGGAAGGTTCACCTGCGTTGGAAGGTCCTGTGTATAGTTGACCGCTTCGGTGAAGTTCGCGGTATTTATGTCGTTATGAGTATCGAGCGTTATTACCTCGTCATGGATCTTTCGTGCCTTCGCGATCAGTGCGGCTTCATCCTGCCTGACCTGCGCCAGGGTTCCAACGCCTGAAGCAGCCGTCAGGATCGCGATCGATATAAGTGTTGCAAACGTTCTTTTCATAAAGTATTCAGGATAACAGCTACTTCGCGGGTTTTTCGTCGTCGAGTTCGGTACATTCTTCCTCGTCATAGTTCCCGTCTTCGTCATCATCGTCCTTAATGCACATTTTACCCTTACCGTCCCATGCACCGAAATTCAGCACGTACGAGTTGTCGTCGCCGACGTCCATGTCGTAGTCCTCGAACACCTCGACGTTTCCGTTGGGATTTGTGCGCGAGATAACGACATCGTATTTGTCTTCGTCGCCGTCATCGTCCTTAAAGTAGATCAGTCCTTTATCCGGATCGAGTTTTAGCGAGATCGTCTTTCCGGCCTTCAATGTGATGCCACCGATCTCAAACTCATAGCTTGGCTTATTAGCGCCGGAATCCGTCGCTATGTAAAGCGACGGGGTTTCGCCATCGGCACTTGCGGTAAACGATAGTTCCCTGCCATCTTGCGAGAACGTCATGTTTAACGACTCGCCCTTATCGACTGAAACTTCATCGAATCCGACCACAAAACCAGGTCCGTAGATCTGAATATCGGCAAGTTCCTCCGAATCCGTGCCGCCAACACTCAACTTATATGGCCGCTTATTGGCGGGATTAATTGGCAGTAAATATTCTGGAGCATTATCCGCTTCGCCGTTTCCCGGAATGACATTTTCGGCGCCGCCCTGAACTTCATTGATAGTTACTTTTTTGACAGGATCATATCCGATACGGCGGCCATTTGGGTCGGTAATCAATAGATCGACGTCGCCGGACGACGTCACCGTCATGTTTTCGACAGTCTGCTTCCGCCGCTCCGCGGCAACAAATGAAGCATTCATAAAGGTCGGCACGTGAGCCGGACTGAATGCTTCATAACCATCTTCCGCCTCATCCTCATCACAGAACGTGCATTCGTATCTTGCCCGCGCACGATCGGAGAGGCGTTTTAGGGCAAGCGTATTTGTTGTCGCACTTCCGACGTAATCACGCGACGTCTCGGCGGGATTGTTGGCGGTGTGGTAGCGCCAGGTTTCGTTGTTCTCGTTGATGGTTACGTACTTAGTCTGGCCGGGGAAATTGTTGTCATAGACATGAATACGGAAAATACCTTCCTGTTCCATCTCTTCGACCGCGATCGGCAATATCGAGTGCCCACGAGTTAACTTTCCGTTCTCCTTCATCCAAACCTCGAGCGTGTACAACTCTTTCTTTATTTCCATCGAATCCGCGATCATTTCCATTATCTCCGACGGTTTTTTCTTGAACGTCGGTGTCCGCCACAGCCACGTTTCCTTGAGAAATGTCAGGGTCTGATAGAAAGAGACATAGTTGCTGGTAAGCTGCGTTTTCCGAAGATCAAACAAATTTACGGCACCTTGCTGAAATGCCGCCGGATTCTTGCGGCCTTTGAACGGACGCCCCAGAAACATCCGAAGGCTCGACACGGAGAAGCCGTCGCAGTGACCACCATTCATTTTCTCGATAGTCTCTTCGATCCAACGGTCCGCGGTCTCGTACAAAACGCAATCGGAAGCCGTTGAGCCTTCGATGCAGACATTCTCGGCACCGAACATGCGGATAAGGTCGTCTTCGGTCAGATCTTCCTCAAAATCGGGATTCTACCAAAATTTCTAAAGCCAAATCCATGTACCTTCGGGTCAAAACCGATCGAAGCAATGATCTCCCCCTCGCCCTGGGCAAAACTAATGGAGCTCCCAGATAAGCTCAAAAACATCACGCACAAAACCGTCGCAAATGTCGGAATCCGCATACACAAACCGATCTCCTAATTGTTTTAAGAAAAGCTGGTTCATTCTATCGCGGATTGCATATTCTTTGCAGTATTCGCGACTCAGATAATTTGAACTAATCACTTTTTTCGTTCTCGAGTTGCAAACGGGGTCTGACTTATGAAAGATTACTGTTTAGATGTTAGTAGCTTCTTTACATCATCATTATCATCATCACGCGACGCATTACCATGCTTCGCGCGAGCTAGTCTAAATTTTAATCCTTAAAATTAGTCTCTATCGACGCGAACTTGGAAAAGAGTTTTTTCAGGCGTCCGTCTTTTTTTGCATTCATGAGTACCAGAAACCTAAAAATAGCGATACAGAAGTCAGGCCGACTGAGCGAGCAGTCGATCAAATTGCTGCGAAAGTGCGACATCGGCTTTGACAATGGACAGGGCAAGCTCAAATCGCAGTCGTTTAACTTTCCGCTCGAGATTCTTTTTCTGCGAGATGACGACATCCCGCAGTACATAGAGGACGGCGTTGCGGATTGCGGTATCGTCGGGGAAAACGTTGTTGCCGAAGCGGGGGCTGATCTGACTGTGCTTGAAACGCTTGGATTCGGCCGGTGCCGTCTGTCGATCGCCGTGCCACGCGGCGGCAAGTACAGCGGAATATCCGACCTGTCAGGAAAACGGATCGCCACAAGCTATCCGCAACTGCTAAGCAAATTTCTCGAGCGCAACGGAGTCTCCGCAGATATTCACACGATCAGCGGATCTGTCGAGATCGCCCCCGGCATCGGGCTGTCCGACGCTATCTGCGATCTTGTCAGTTCCGGGAGCACACTGTTTACGAACGGCCTCGAGGAGGTCGAAACCGTAATGTCGTCAGAGGCGGTTCTGGTAACTCGACCTTCTATTAGTAATAACCAGTCGACTAGTAATAACCAGTCGACCGTTCTCAACTTGCTGATGTTCCGAATCAAAGCTGTTATCGAGGCGAGTCGCAACAAGTACATTCTGCTCAATGCACCAAACGATAAGCTCGACGAGATTTCGCGCCTGATCCCGGGCATAAAAAGCCCAACCGTGATGCCTCTAGCTGAAGTCGGCTGGAGTTCCATCCATTCGGCGATCCCCGAGGACCAGCACTGGACGATCGTAGAAAAGCTCAAATCCGCCGGGGCCGAAGGCATCCTCGTTTTATCGATCGACCAAATGATCAGGTAATTGTATGAAAATTATTCGATTTCCAAAAAGAGAGGCTTGGCCCGAGATCTTAGCGAGGCCACAAACGGACACTGGATCGCTGGAAGGGTCGGTTCGTGAGATCGTCGACGCCGTTCGGCAGGGCGGCGACGATGCGATCCGCAACTTTACAAAACGTTTTGACGGCGTGGATATTAACGAACTTCGAGTTTCCGAGACCGAGATCGCCGAGGCTTCAAGTCGTGTTCCAGATGACCTTAAGGCGGCGATCGATCTTGCAAAGAACAATATCGAGAAATTTCACGTCGCTCAGCACCTCGACGCAGATCCTATCGAGACGATGCCGGGTATTCTCTGCTGGAGCCAAAGCGTCGGTATCGAAAGGGTCGGACTTTATATTCCCGCGGGATCAGCACCACTTTTCTCGACTGTTTTGATGCTGGGCGTGCCGGCAAAAATTGCGGGCTGTCGCGAGATCGTGTTGTGTTCTCCGCCAAATTCGGACGGACGCGTCGATGATACGGTGCTTTACACGGCGGCCGCATGCGGCATCAATGCCATATTCAAGGTAGGAGGTGCCCAGGCGATAGCCGCAATGGCGTATGGAACCGAAACGATTCCGCGCGTTTACAAGATATTCGGCCCCGGCAACTCGATCGTCACCTGTGCAAAACAGTTAGTTTCAATGAACTTGGCGATCGATATGCCCGCCGGTCCATCCGAAGTAGCTGTCCTCGCCGATGACTCGGCCGTCCCAGCCTTTGTCGCAGCAGATCTCCTCTCTCAGGCCGAACATGGCCCCGATAGCCAGGTCGTACTTGTCACGGACAGCGCAGTTTTGATCGACTCTGTATTGAATGAGATAGGTAAGCAGATACGCCATCTGCCCCGCCAAGCAATTGCCGAATCGTCGCTCGCTAACTCGAAGGCTATCCTCGTGCGCGACCTCGATGAGGGCGCTGAATTGCTTAATGATTACGCTGCCGAACATCTGATCATCGCGGCAGCGGACGCGGATAATATCGCGAATAAAATTATCAGTGCGGGCTCGGTTTTCATCGGGAACTATTCGTGTGAGAGCGCAGGCGATTACGCGTCCGGAACCAATCACACATTGCCGACCGGCGGTTTTGCAAATGCGTTTAGCGGTGTCTCTGTAGCGAGTTTCTCCAAAAAGATCACATTTCAAAAGCTCTCCGCCGACGGGATACGAAATATTGGCCCGGCGGTCGAATTAATGGCCGCGGCCGAAGGTCTGGAAGCTCACAAAATGGCCATCACTGTTCGATTGGAGGCACTCAATGGCGTTTGATCTCGATAAACTGGTGCGCGAAAACATCAAACGACTGGTGCCGTATTCCTCGGCCCGCTCGGAATACAGCGGCGATGCCCGCATTTTTTTGGATGCGAACGAAAATGCCTTTGGCTCACCACTGGGGAGCGAATTTTCTCGCTATCCCGATCCGAACCAATCGGAACTTAAGAGCCGGCTAGCGGAAGTTACCGGTGTTCGTTCCTCACAGATCTTTGTCGGAAACGGAAGCGATGAAGCGATCGACTTGTTGATCCGCATTTTTTGCGTTCCGGGGATAGATGAGATCACGATCTGCCCGCCGACCTACGGTATGTACGAGATCGCCGCGGCAACTAATGATATAGCTGTGAGATCGGTGACTTTGACAAGCAACTTCAGCGTCGACGTGGAATCTGTCCTTGCAGCCACGACATCAGAAACCAAGATCATCTTCCTCTGCTCCCCGAATAATCCAACGGGAAACTGTCTGCCGTCGCGGAATATCCTCGACACCATCTCTAGATTCGCTGGCATCGTCGTCGTCGATGAAGCCTATATTCACTACTCGGACGAGCCGTCGATAGTAACTCGCCTGGATGAATGTCCGAATCTCGTCGTTCTACAAACCTTTTCCAAGGCATGGGGACTCGCTGGTTTGCGGATCGGCCTCGCCTTTGCATCGGAAGCGATCATCGCGACCCTGAACAAAATAAAGCCGCCTTACAACGTCAGCCAGGCCGCGCAGGACATCGCACTGAAGGCCCTCGACCGGCGCGATCTATTCGAACAGGCCATCGCTCGGACCAAGGAGCAACGACGGTTGTTGGAGAGTGCTCTTGTACAGTTCCGCTGCGTCGAAACAATCTACCCTTCCGATGCCAATTTCATCCTGGTGCGAGTCTCGGATGCCGCGGGCCTTTACGAGCACTTGCTGAAAAATTGCATCGTCGTCCGGGATCGCAGCCGAGTAAGGCTTTGTGAGGAATGTTTGCGGATAACCGTGGGCACCGAAGCGGAGAACAAGGAATTAATCCTTGCCATCGAAAAATATGAAACGAGTACTGTTTATTGATCGCGATGGAACCCTTATCGCGGAACCCGAAGATTTTCAGGTTGATGACCTTGGAAAGCTAAAGCTGTTGCCCGGCGTTATCACCTGGCTTGGGCGGATCGCAGCCGAGGCCGATTTCGAGCTGGTAATGGTATCGAATCAGGACGGTCTCGGAACCGAATCATTCCCGGAGGAAAGCTTTCAAAAGGTTCAGGATTTTCTTCTCGAACTCCTGGAAAGCGAAAACATCCGCTTTAACGATGTGTTTATAGATCGGAGCTTCGAACACGAACAGAAGCCGACCCGCAAGCCGGGCATCGCGATGCTCACGCGCTACCTCTGCGGCGACTACGATCTAAAAAACTCGTTTGTGATCGGCGATCGGCCTACAGATGTTCAGCTCGCCGAAAATCTAGGATGTCGGGCGATCTTCCTTGAGAATGCTAACTTTCCGGCTCCTGTGAGTGACGCCGTTGCATGTCGCGTGACCGATTGGCGTGAAATCTATGAATTTCTGCGTCAGCCGCCGCGGGTCGCATCGCATCGAAGAAAAACAAATGAGACCGACATCATGATTGAGCTGAATCTCGACGGATCCGGCGTTTCCGACATTAATACCGGCCTCGCGTTCCTGGATCACATGCTGGAGCAACTCGCCCGGCACGGCGGCCTCGACCTGACGCTAACCACTGCAGGTGACCTTCACATCGATGAACATCACACGATCGAAGACACTGCGATCACACTCGGCGAAGCGTTCTCCCTCGCTCTAGGCGACAAACGCGGGATGGAGCGTTACGGCTTTTCCCTTCCAATGGATGATTGCCTTTCACAAGTCGCTTTGGACTTCGGCGGACGAAACTGGATCGTGTGGGATGCAGAATTTAAGAGAGAAAAGATCGGCGACGTGCCGACCGAAATGTTCTTTCATTTCTTTAAATCCTTTTCCGATCACGCACGCTGCAACTTGAATATAAAGGCGGAAGGAACCAACGAGCACCATAAAATAGAGTCGATATTCAAGGCCTTGGCGAGATCGATAAAGGCTGCGGTTAAGCGTGATGCTAGCGGGGCACTGCCAAGCACTAAGGGGGTTCTATGAACGTAGCTATCGTCAAATATAACGCGGGAAATGTCGTCTCGGTTGAGAACGCTCTCCGCGTGTTAGGCGTCGAATCGACCATCACCGATGACGCGTCGACGATCATTTCGGCCGACCGGGTCATCTTTCCGGGGGTTGGTGAAGCGTCTTCGGCGATGGATCACTTGCGACAAAATGGCCTAACGAAGGTAATTAAGCAGCTCAAACAGCCCGTTCTGGCCATTTGTCTAGGAATGCAACTCCTTACTGAATTCTCAGACGAGAACGATACAGCCTGTCTTGGCATAGCAGAGGGCCACGTTCGTCGCTTTAGCACCGGCGACCTTAAGGTGCCGCACATGGGCTGGAACAATATCCACGATCTAAAATCCCCCATTTTCAAAGGTGTTGATGATGGATCAAGGGTGTATTTTGTCCATAGTTTTTACCTCAGCAAAGCGCCGCACACTGTCGCCACGTCGTCGTATGGTACGGAGTTCAGCGCGGCGATCCAAATAAATAACTTCTTCGGCGTCCAGTTTCATCCGGAAAAGTCCGGCGCGGTTGGGTCGAAGATCCTGGAGAATTTCATAAATTTGTAATTATGATCGAGTTGATACCGGCAATTGATCTGATCGACGGAAAATGCGTTCGTCTTTCGCAAGGTGACTTTGCTCAGCGTAGCGTTTACAGTGATGACCCGCTGGAAATGGCGAAGCTTTTTGAGGGTGTGGGGCTTCGAAGGCTTCACCTTGTCGACCTTGATGGCGCGAGATACGGTAAGATCGCGAACCTTTCTGTACTCGAACGGATCGCCAAAAACACTGGCGTTGAAATTGACTTTGGCGGGGGAATAAGGAGTTCCGAAGACATTAGCTCAATCCTCGCCGCGGGTGCATCAATGGCGGCGGTTGGAAGCGTCGCCGTGAAAGAACCGGAGGTCTTTTGTCAGTGGCTCAAAACGTTCGGCGGTGAGAAGATCCTCCTTGGTGCAGATGTACGCGACGGAAAGCTAGCGGTCAACGGGTGGCAAGTGCCGACAGACGTCCACATCATCCCCTTCCTGCAAGATTGCCAGCGCATTCACGTAAGTCAGGTCTTCGTGACCGACATCACTAAAGACGGACTGTTAAAGGGTCCGGCCGTCTCGTTATACCAGCAAATACTTGCTGAGTGCCCAGAAATTAAGCTCATCGCTAGCGGAGGCGTTAGTTCGATTGAGGATATTTACGAACTTGACAAAATCGGCTGCACCGCCGTGATCGTAGGAAAGGCCTTGTACGAAAATAAGATCGATCTGAGAGACATAGCCAATGGCACTCTTCGAACATTGAGGAGGGCCCAAGATGCTGGCTAAGCGGATCATTCCCTGTCTTGACGTTAAAGATGGTCGAACGGTAAAGGGCACACGGTTTCTGGATCTACGCGACGCCGGGGACCCCGTGGAACTCGCGCGTTACTACAGCCAAAACGGAGCGGACGAGTTGGTTTTTCTTGATATTACGGCAACCAACGAGCGAAGGAAGACTCTTCGTTCCCTCGTTTCAGAGATTGCCCTGGAGATAAATATCCCGTTCACGGTAGGAGGCGGCATCCGGTCCGTTGAAAACATACAGGAATTGCTGGAAGCGGGGGCAGATAAGGTCTCGATAAACTCAGCGGCGATCCGGGATCCAAAACTATTGGAAGACTCCGCCGGACGATGTGGTTCACAGTGCATCGTTCTCGCTATCGATGCGAGGCGTGCGGGCCATCGTTGGACCGTTTACGAAAACGGCGGCCGTATGAGCACCGGTCTCGACGCGGTGGAATGGGCCGGTCTCGGAGTCCGTTCGGGTGCGGGTGAGATCCTTTTGACGTCGATGGACGCCGACGGTACTAAAGACGGCTTCGATACAGAACTTACGCGAACCGTAGCCGAAGCAGTATCGGTTCCAGTTATCGCCTCCGGCGGAGCGGGTTCGAATGAAGATTTCTTGCTCGCTTTTGCAAACGGCAAGGCCGATGCCGCACTCGCAGCAAGCGTTTTTCATTTTCGCGAGATAGACATACAAAAACTGAAGGAATACCTGGACAGAAACAAAGTCGAGGTCCGTATATAAGCCATGAAAGCAAATTTCTCAAAGTACGCCGACGGGCTGGTGCCGGCGATAATCCAGGACTCTCGAACCGACAAGGTCCTGATGCTCGGCTATATGAGCGAAGAATCGCTCGAAGTTACGAAAGTAACCGGACAGGTGACATTTTTCTCGCGTTCCCGTCAGGAACTTTGGACGAAGGGATCAACCAGCGGTAATTTTCTTAAGGTTGTCGACATTAAGCTCGATTGCGATTCCGACACATTTCTGATCAAAGCCCAGCCGGTCGGACCGGCTTGCCATACGGGAGATGACACGTGCTTCGGTGAATCGAACACGAAAAATGGTTTTCTCTTTGAGCTGGAGGAGATTATCACCGAACGACGCAACTCAGGTGACGAAAATTCCTATACCGCGAAGCTATTCGCATCCGGCCTGAACCGCATAGTCCAAAAGGTCGGCGAAGAAGCCGTCGAGGTTGTGATCGCAGCAAAAGACGAGGATCGAGATTCGTTCATCGGGGAAGCCGCAGACCTGGTGTTTCACCTCCTCGTTCTTGCATCATTCAAAGGCGTCAGTCTCAGCGACATCAACGACACATTGGTCACACGCCATAAGAGCCGGAAAATGAGACGGGTCGAAACGTGATTCCCGTAAAAAGAAAAGGCGTCCCGAGCGGACGCCTTAACTTGTTGATAATAATGGTGATCCGAGAAGGACTCGAACCTTCGACCCAATGGTTAAAAGCCATTTGCTCTACCGACTGAGCTATCGGACCACTCGCGGCTCATTGCCGAGCCGAATTGAGTATTGTACATATTGCAGTTACTTCTGGCAAGCTGAACTGCGTTCGCTTTCCGCTGCTATCTCACGCTCCATACGGATGTCCGCACGAGCGTATTCGGAATTAGGATCGGTCGGGACCTCGACAAAGCCGAACTTGCGGTAGAGCGCGAGGGCCGGTTCGAGCTTGCGATGGGACTCCAGGAAAATTCTCTTCGCACCGCGTTCGATCGCAAAGTCGATGCAACTTTGCATCAGATAATTTGCGATCCCGCGGCCTTGGTATTGAGGACTGACCGCCATCTTCGTAAGCTCAAAGACTCCGTGGCCGGACGGGATCATCGCGACAGTTCCGACACCTTTTCCTTCCAAAATAGCCATGAATATCTGGCCACCGGGCTCGATAACAAACCGGCGAGGATCATCGAGTATCTCGCGGTCGTGTTTTTCGACCGTGAAGTACTTCTCGATCCATTCGTAATTCAGAGAAGCGAAATCCGCCGCCCATGTATCATTAAATCCGACTATCGTTATTTGCTCTGCCACGATCAGCGAAACCAACCCTCCATTACGGACTCCTGCATGATTATTGTCTGGTCGCGTTCGGGGCCTGTTGAGATCAGACCTATCTCGACGCCGATTTGATCCGAAAGAAACCGTACGTAGTCCCGGGCCTCTGCCGGTAATTCGTCGAATTTTGTTACGCCGACCGTCTCGCTCATCCATCCGGGCAACGTTTCATAGATCGCCGAGATCTTCGCGAGATCGCTCGAAACGGCAGGAAACGTGTCGACGCGTTTGCCGTTGATCTCATAACCTACGCAAACCTTGATCTCTTCCAGAGCATCCAGCACATCCAGCTTGGTAAGGGCGACCGAATCAAAGCCGTTCAACTCAGCGGCATATCGCGTCGCGACCGCGTCGAACCATCCGCAGCGACGAGGACGCTTCGTGACCGAGCCGTATTCATGGCCCCGTTCGCGAATAAGGTTCGCCATATCTTCCTCGGCCGCAACCATTTCAGTCGGAAACGGCCCCTCGCCGACTCGTGTTGCATAAGTTCGAACTATCCCCAAAACCCCGGTGATGTGGTGGGGCGGAATTCCCGCCCCAACAGACGCTCCGCCCGCGGTCGGGTTCGACGAGGTCACATACGGATAGGTTCCGTGGTCCACGTCAAGGAGGGTTGCTTGCGCACCTTCAAGAAGGATCTTCTTCTGAGCCTTTCGTGCCTCGGCGAGGAAATGCGATGTCTCGCAAACGTAGGGTGCAAGCCGTTCGACGAGAGGTGAGATCTCCTCATATATCTCATCAGCCCGGAGCGGTTGATGACCGTACAGAACGATGATCCGGTTTGCTTCCTCGAGGTTGCGTTCGATCCGCAATTTCAGCAACTCGGGCGAAAGAGCATCCGACACACGAATTCCTCTCCGTCCGGCTTTGTCCTCATACGCGGGCCCGATGCCACGAAGCGTCGTGCCGATCTTTTCATTGCCGAGCCTTTCTTCAGATGTGTGATCAAGAGCACGGTGATAGGGCATGATCAAATGAGCACGAGACGAGACCTTTAGCCTTTCCGGCGAAACACTAATGCCCTTTGCCTCTATCTGATCCACCTCTTCAAAGAAGGCTTTAGGGTCTATCACCATGCCGTTACCAAGCACGCAGGTTTTATCCTCGTGAATGATACCTGAGGGCAAAAGCCTGAGAACAAAGGCTTTATCACCCACATAAACGCTATGCCCGGCGTTGTGGCCGCCCTGATACCGAGACACGATGTCGAACCTGTCTGCCAACAGATCTACAACCTTCCCCTTCCCTTCATCGCCCCATTGGGCTCCGATAATGACAATTATCATAACGATTAAGCTATCTTCTTCACTGCTTCCCACTCCGTGCGGAGAAGCCCGAAAATTAAAAAATCATGGAGTTCGCCATTTCTCAGTTCTGCCTGACGCAGACATCCCTCGAGCGTGAACCCGAACTTTTTCGGAATCGCCGCGCTTCTGGTATTTTTTGCAGCGCATCGGATCTCGATCCGATTCATTTCCAGTTCGCGAAACGCAAGATCGATAAGGGCTACGCAGCTTCGCGACACGATTCCCGTACCTTCGCGATCTTTCGCGATCCAGTAACCTATCTCCGTCCGCCTTGCCTTCCAGTCGAAATTTACAAAACCGATCGAGCCGAGCAATTCCTTATCCAGAAATATCCCGAAACCCAGCGACTCTCGGTTGTCGGCCGCGGCTGTCGAACTTTCAATAAACTCCCGAGCACTATCAATCGAATATTCCGGCACCATCCAATGCATGAATGGCTGCAGATGTTCGCGATTCCGCACGACAGTCTCGAAAACCGTCTCCGCATCGGACCTGCAAAACCGTCGAAGTTCGAACTCGTCGACTTTAAGAACTCGATCTAATGAGAAAGCGTCCATTTGTAAAGTTCGACATAGTTACGAGCAGCGTTTTGCCATGAGTTATCAACCGCCATGCCATTTCGCTGGATCTTCGCCCACGCCTCTTTGTCCTCGTACGCGAAACGGGCTTCGTAGATCTTTTCAAGCAGCTTGTCGGCCTGATACGCACCAAACTTGAACCCATTTCCGGTTTCGCTGACGGCATCCCAATTCTGGACAGTGTCGTCAAGCCCGCCCGTCGCCCTCACGATCGGAACAGTTCCATATCGCAGGCTGTACATCTGATTAAGCCCGCAGGGCTCAAAACGCGATGGCATTAGGAACATATCCGCACCAGCTTCGATCAGATGGGCCAAGCTTTCATTGTAACCAATGTAGACGCCGACGCGCGAAGGCGCGTAGTCGCGTAGTGCTTGGAGGAATTGTTCAGAGTCCTTCTCGCCCGACCCAAGCGCGATAAAGAAACCGCCCGCCGCGAGAATATCGCCGGCACCTTGCCGGATCAGCTCGACGCCTTTCTGCGACGTCAACCGCGTAACGCTCGCAAAAATTGGCCGGTCGAGCTCCTGCGGAAGATGAAAGCGGTCAAGTAAGGCGCGTTTGCATTCCGCCTTCCCGCTAAGATCGTCGATCGAAAAATGGGCGGGTAGTTCTTTGTCGGTCTCGGGGTTCCACTCATCGTAATCTACGCCGTTCGTAATCCCGATCAGCCGATCCGCTCGCTTCCGCGTTAGCCAATCGAGGCCGTAGCCATATTCACCGGTCTGGATCTCATAGCCATACCGCCGGGACACAGTCGACAAGGTATCGGAAACCTCCAGACCCGCTTTCATAGCTGACGCATAGCCATTAAAGCTAAAGGCGTTCCGTGCGAAATCGCTCGTAAACCCGAGAGCTGGCAGGTCCCCAAGTCCGAAGCCGCCCTGATACGCCATGTTGTGGATAGAAAAAACCGTGCGGGTATTCCGAAAGTAAGGATCGTATCTACGCCTGGCGGCAAGTTCAACTGCGGCAAACCCGCAGTGCCAATCGTTCAGATGAACGATATCAGGGGCACGGCCGATACGCTTCAAAAGTTCGAGTGCTGCATGATTGAAAAAGGCGAAACGCTCGTAGTCCTCTGTGTAACCGTAAATTGAATCGCGATGAAACAGCGGGGGATAGTCAATGAGAAATGTCGCAGAACCGTTTGCTTCGCTGTAAAAAGCTTTCGCGCAGACGGCCCGTCCGCGCCACGTTAGCCAAAGATCGTCGATCGCCGTGTGCCAAAGGTATTCGCCCTTCGTCTGCCAATAACACGGCGTGATCAAAAGCGAATCAACACCGATCTGCTTTAGCGCTTTAGGTAAGGCTCCCGCGACATCGCCGAGCCCGCCTGTTTTGGAATATGGAACTGCCTCAGCAGAAATGACGGCTAAACGCAAAATTGGTTATCCTCTTGCATCCGGTGATGATCTCGTCTCTTGAAATTATCAGTTTATCAGCACGCTCGATCTTTCGTCCATGAGGTCGGTCCGAACTAGAGAGCGAAATATCAATCGTGCCCTGTCATTAAAGGTCCGATAGGTGTATGCTCATGGCACGTGCTAACCAGCGATGTTCGCGCAAAACCGCTTCCCGACAGTTATAGATCGTGTCCCGCATGTCATGAGCCTCTGGATGGCCGTCTTGATGCCACGCAACCGGGGTCCTCAGATTCCTCCCCCGCGGTGGACATTTGCCGCAAGTTAACTGCCAACTTTTTTAACAGATCCTTAGATAGTGGTCGATTCACTTCGGGTCAGGTTGCCTGTTCGCGGTGCAGAGATACCGAGAAATTCAGTGCCGGCGGCGTTACGTGGCTCGCGGCAGTTGAAAATGGTCCCAGTCCATTGTGGCCGTTGCGTTTCACCAGCTACGCGGCTGAGAACCCTTTTCCGAGTTCTATTGGACGAGTGCCCGCCATCAATACTGAATCGTTCGGAGGCTGCCGTAAGGCTTATTAGTTTGATCTAAAAGGAGATAAAAATGGTTTCTTTACTTATTTGGTTGGTTTTGGGGTTCTTGGCAGGTTATCTTGCAAAGTTTATTTTGCCGGGCCGCGATGGCGGAGGCGTGATCCTGACCACAATTCTGGGAATTCTCGGAGCGGTTGTTGGAGGATTCCTGGGCAAATACTTCTTGGGGTACCCGATGATAAGTTCCTTTGACAATATCGGCGACAACCTCCCCAGTTTTGCATCGTCAGTGATCGGTGCGATCGTGGTTCTGGCAATATTTCGACTGATAAGGCGCTAGCTTGTTCATCAAATAAAGACCCCGTCCATCCGGAACGGGGTCTTTTGATCTCACGACGATGATGCAAACTAACTTCCGTTAAGTCTGCATCGACGCCAAAAATTCCGCATTCGTCTTCGTTTTGCCCAGCCTTTCGAGCACGACCTCCATCTGCTCGACTGGCGAGAGCGGATTTAGCACACGACGCATAACCCAGATCCGGTTGAGATCTTCTTTTCCTATCAGCAGTTCTTCCTTGCGCGTCCCTGAACGCTGAAGGTCGATCGCCGGGAATAGACGCTTGTCGGAAAGCTTACGGTCGAGGTGGATCTCGGAGTTACCGGTTCCCTTGAATTCCTCGAAGATTACGTCGTCCATACGCGAGCCGGTATCAATAAGGGCAGTCGCAATTATGGTAAGCGAACCACCTTCTTCAATATTGCGGGCCGCACCAAAGAAGCGTTTGGGACGCTGCAGGGCGTTGGAATCGATACCACCGGAAAGTATCTTGCCCGACGGAGGTACAACTGCGTTGTGGGCTCGTGCCAAACGTGTGATCGAGTCGAGCAGGATCACGACGTCTCGCTTGTGCTCGACCAGCCGTTTCGCCTTTTCGATGACCATGTCTGCAACCTGAACGTGGCGTGTCGGCGGCTCGTCGAAGGTCGACGAAATGACCTCGCCCTTAACGCTGCGTTGCATGTCCGTAACTTCCTCAGGACGTTCGTCGATCAGCAAAACGATGAGAGCCACTTCGGGATGATTCATCGTGATCGAATTGGCTATCGTCTGCAGGAGCATCGTTTTACCCGTACGCGGCGGAGCGACGATCAATGCACGCTGGCCTTTTCCGATCGGCGTAACGAGGTCCATCACGCGGGCTGCGATGCGCTCGGGGTCGCCTTCGATCTCCATGTTCAACTGCTCGTCCGGATAGAGCGGCGTCAGGTTGTCGAAAAATACCTTCTCACGCGACTGTTCCGGAGCCTCGAAGTTGATCGCTTCGACCTTGATCAGAGCGAAATAACGCTCGCCTTCTTTTGGTGGCCGGATCTGGCCAGAAACTGTGTCGCCAGTGCGTAGATCGAACTTTCGGATCTGCGACGGAGATACGTAGATATCGTCGGGGCCGGGCAGATAGTTGTACTCAGGAGCCCGCAGAAATCCGAAACCGTCAGGAAGCGTCTCAAGTACGCCTTGCGAAAAGATCAGCCCGCTTTTTTCCGTCTGCGCGGCGAGAACCTTAAAAATAAGTTCCTGCTTGCGAAGCCCGGTAGCACCTTCAATGCCCATTTCTTTGGCGATATGCGTCAATTCACTGATCGACATATCCTTGAGGCTGGAAATATTGAGCGCTGTATCTTCAGCAGGAGCCGATTCAGCTTTTTTCTTTGCTGGAGCTTCTCCGTTTGTCGATTCCTGCTCGTCTATTTCGACAACAGGAGTTTCTTCAGCCGGTGCGGACTTTGCGACCTTCGGTTTGCGGGTTTGCGATGTTTTGGTGGCCATTTGTATCGGTTAAAAAAATACGAGAAGTTTATGTCAGGACTTAAAAATTGCGGTTATTGAAAATTTCTCCGCGCGTAAACGCGTAAAAGAACTGACTAGAAATAAAAGCGGAGAAATCGTACGGGTTGTATGTAGTAATGCAATGAACCAAGCTATACAGCTTTACGAGAACCCAAGAGTAACCGGGAAACTAGATTATTACAGCTTACGATGAATAAAATCAACCCGAGGTTTGAAATTTATTTACGGCAGAGGACAATTCTTTCCATATTTCATCCCGTCCGCGCCCGGACTGGGCAGAAAAGCCCACTATTTCAGCTCCGGGCAGAAGAGTTGTTGCCTCTTTCAAGGAACGCTGCAGTTCGTTTTTTGATATCTTGTCCGATTTGGTCGCGACAATAAAATGCGGCTTATTATTAAATTCGAGCCACTCGTTGAGCTGTATATCCAGGGCGGACGGTTTGTGCCGCGAATCTATCAATTGAACACATAGCACTAATTGCTCACGACTCGCCAGATATTCCTCGGCCATCTTCCCCCAGTCCGAACGCATAGTCTTCGAAACACGTGCAAAGCCATAACCCGGTAGATCGGCGAAATAAAACGATTCGTTGATCAGGAAAAAGTTAATGCTCTGAGTCCTGCCCGGCGTGTTCGACGTTCGAGCGAGCCCTTTTCGAAGCAGCAGCGAATTTATTAGAGAGGACTTCCCTACATTAGACCGGCCGAGAAACGCGATCTCCGGCAGGTGGTCGTCCACCCAATGCTGCCGCTCAAAAGCGCTTTTGATAAAGGTCGCCGAAGTTATCTTCATCGGCTATTCGATAACAGCGGCAATATCGTCCGCCGAGTCGCTGCTCCAAAGTACCGGCGTGTCGAGTTTGATCTCACGTACCCGCTCTTCGATCGCAAAACCGAGCACCTCATCGATGTATTCGACCGCGTGGATCGTCAATTCGTCACGAACCTCGTCGGGGATATCGACCAGGTCTTTTTCATTGTCTTTAGACAAGATGATCGTCTTGAGTCCAAAACGGTGGGCGGCAAGTAACTTTTCCTTGACGCCGCCGATAGGAAGCACCTTTCCTCGAAGCGTTATTTCGCCTGTCATCGCCACATCGTGTCGAGCCGGACGTCCGGTCATCACCGAGACCATGGCCGTGGCGATAGTTATGCCGGCGCTTGGACCGTCTTTCGGAATTGCTCCTTCTGGAAC
Source organism: uncultured Chloracidobacterium sp. (assembly GCA_964410495.1). GTDB lineage: Bacteria > Acidobacteriota > Blastocatellia > Pyrinomonadales > Pyrinomonadaceae > OLB17. The sequence goes on along the minus strand of CAYPGP010000022.1, from coordinate 2,326 downwards.
ATGGATATGAAGGTCGTGCTCGCGGAAAACTGTTGGATCGATACCTAGATCCTCAGCCCGGGTGCGGATACAAGTTAACGCAGCCTTGGCCGATTCCTGCATCACTTCGCCAAGTTTTCCCGTTAGCGTCACCTCGCCCTTGCCCTTCACCAAGGTCGCCTCGATTTGCAGGACGTCTCCGCCTACCTCGGTCCATGCCAGGCCGTTGACCAATCCGATCTCGCTCTTTCGGGCGATGTCCTGTTTTCGGTATCGAATAACGCCCAGAAGCTCTCTTACCTTCTCAGCATTAACGACGACCCTAAAGTTGTCCTTGTCGTCTGACGCGACAAACTTCCGTGCGATCTTCCTCAAACAAGAACCTATCTCACGTTCCAGGTTCCTGACGCCCGCTTCACGCGTATAGTGGCGGATAGTCTCGATAATTCCGTCGTCAGTAAAAACGACCTTTTCGGGATCGATGCCGCTATTCTCACACTGTTTGCCGATTAGGTGCTGCTTAGCGATCTCCAGCTTTTCGCGTTCCGTGTAGCCTGACAAACTAAGTATCTCAAGCCTATCCTGCAGAGCCGGCGGGATCGTATGGAGCACATTCGCTGTCGCAATAAAGAAAACATGCGACAGATCGTAATCAACATCGAGATAATGATCACGAAATGTGCTGTTCTGTTCCGGATCAAGGACCTCCAATAACGCCGCGCTTGGGTCGCCGCGATAGTCGCGTCCGAGCTTATCAACCTCGTCCAGAAGTATGACCGGATTCGTAGTTCCCGCCCGCTTCATAAGTTGAACGATCTGTCCCGGCATCGAACCAATATATGTTCGCCTGTGGCCGCGGATCTCCGCCTCATCATGCACACCGCCGAGGGCCAAACGTACGAACTTTCTGCCGGTGGCATTGGCAATGGATTTGCCCAGCGATGTCTTTCCAACTCCCGGAGGGCCGACGAAACAAAGGATCGTTCCCTTCGGATTTTTCACGAGCTGCCGGACCGCAAGGAACTCCAGGATCCTCTCTTTGATCTTGTCGAGACCATAATGGTCTTCATTGAGCGTCTTCTCGGCTTCCGAAAGGTCCTCGAGTTCCTCCGACGCATTTTTCCACGGAACATTTATCAGCCAATCGAGGTACGTTCGTGAGACGGTGCTTTCCGCCGACATCGGCGGCATGTTTTCGAGCCGCGAGAACTCCTGCATCGCCTTTTCGGTGGCTTCCTCGGTCATCCCCGCCGACTGGATCTTTTTCTTAAGCTCTTCGAGTTCTGCCTTGTCGTCCTTTCGCCCGAGCTCCTTATGGATAGCCTTGATTTGCTCGTTCAGGTAATACTCCCGCTGATGTTTATCCATTTGCTTCTTAGTTCGCGAATGGATATTTCGGTCGAGCTGACGTTTTTCGATCTCAGCTTCAAGTATCCCGGCAAGCTTCTGCAAACGTTCGGCAACCGAAACGGTTTCGAGCAATTCCTGCTTATCTTCCACCCCGATGCGCAGATGCGAAGACATTGAATCCGCGATCTGTGCGGCCGAAACTCCCCGAAGCGACGCGTGCAAGGCATCGGTATAAGCGTCAGGGGAAACACGCAGAAACTGCTCCACCAGCGAGTGGATCTTCTGCAACAACCCGTCGGTACGATATCCCGACTCATCCGTGGCCTGAATTCGCCGAACATGGGCGAAAAACATTCCGTCAGAGCTCTGATCTACCCGTACCGAGCGTCCCCGTTCGCGCCCTTCGACCACGACCTTGATCTGTCCGTTATCCTGCCGCTGTGCCTGCAAAATGCGGCCGAGCGTTCCTACCTGATAGATCTGGTTGGGAGCTGGCTCATCAACCGTCGCGTCATGTTGGGTCGCAAGAAAGATCTGCCGCTCACCCGTCATTGCCTGCTCGAGTGCTATCACGGATGAAGGACGCCCGATCTTAAAGGCGACTTTTGTATAAGGAAATATTACGACGTCCCGTATGGGAACCATGGGAAACCGTTCAATATCCGACGGCATCTGGTCTGTAAATTCTTGCATAAGTCAGGAAGAAGCCTCGTACCCGTAAAGCAATTTAGTTTGATGGATTTGGATAAATCTATTTACTCAAAATCGTCAACTAAAAGCAATAGCTAAACAGCCGTCGAGTCCATCTTTTTTCCACCGAGTTTTACAGAGTAAAGTGCGAATCAAAGGCAGATTTTTGAAAGAAACGATTTGACGCAAAAAACAGGCGGGCCCGTAAGGAGCCCGCCTTCGCGCATCGCCTTTTCCCTTCTCTACTCCAACCCGATCATATCAACACCGGATAGGTTGCTGGCCAGGTTGATGGTTCGGGTGGCGA
>CAYPGP010000021.1:61536-64835 GCA_964410495.1 uncultured Chloracidobacterium sp. | reverse complement strand
ATCGCTCTGATCGGTCAGTTGATCAAATCTCTTGACAAAGACCGTGCTGAGGTCGTGATGGACGTCGCGATCTATGAAGTAAATAAGAACGATCTTCTGCAGTTTGGTAACCAGGTTGGTACTCAGCAGCAGTTGCAAGGTGGCCTGGGCGGATCTCAGCAGGGGCAGATCAGGCTTGGAGGACAAGGACTGTTTACCGCGGCAACGGCGACTGCGGCTGGAACACTCATTCCTTCGATCATTCCGACCGGTATTTTGTTACCGTCGGCTAGCCTCTCCGCGTTTCAAAGCAAGAACGACACGAAGCTTCTCGCTTTCTCCCAGATCCACGCATTTAACAACGAAGATTCATCGGCCCGTATCGGACAGCGTGTTCCGGTGCAGAGTGCTCAGTATCTTGGTGTGGGCGGAACGACCGGCGGCAACACCGGTTTTGGCCAGACGGCAAACGTTATTAACTACGAACAGGTCGGTTTGACACTCAAATTCAAGCCCATCGTTTTCCCGAACCAAGATGTCCAGGTCGCGATGGAGATCGAGTCGAAAGACGTCGCGGGCGGAAGCACGGAGAATCCCGTTTTCACCGAACGGACTATCAAGGGAACGGCTCGTATTCAAAACAACAAAACGCTGCTTCTTGCCAGCGTCAATCAAGGGGTCGAAAGCAAAGGCCGTCAGGGCCTGCCGATCCTGGGCTTGATCCCGATCATCGGCCGCTTGTTCACAGCTCCGACGCGTGACAATCGCCAGGTCGATATCGTCATCGCAGTCACTCCGCGTGTTATACGTGCTCCGGCCATTTTGCCTGAGGACGAGATCGAGCGTGCGACGGGAAGTTTGGCGGTGCCGACTACGAACACGTTGCAGGAACTAGTGATTCAGGAAGAGCGTGACGAACTGCTCGCAATGGCACGTCGCATGCCGACGAATTCTGATGTTCAGCTGCCCGATCAGCCGGTCGAATACGTTCGTGCCGACGCGGTCGATGTCAGCAAGACGACGATAAACTCAAGCGACATGACGAGTGCCGACGCGCTGGCAGCGGGAATCCCGGGCCTAAAGCCGATCGACACGGCGCCGAAATCCTTGGAATTGACCAAGACCTCTGACACCGTGAAAACGGCAGTTCCGGTTGACGTTAAGTCACAGCCTGCGGTCGATACGCCGGTAAAAACACTTGAGATCAAGGAAAAGCCGGAAACTGAGGAGGCGGCAGTTACGCCCGAAGCGAGACCTGAAGCCGTCGCTAACGCGGCTGCTGTCGAACTCAAACTCGGTACCGATTTTGCGGAAATGAAGGCCGGTGAAAAGGTGAAGATCCCGGTCGTGATGCACGGCGGCGGACTTTTCCGGACTGCGACGATGGGCCTGAAATTCGACCCGGCAAAAGTTGCCGTCCGTTCGGTGACGCATGGCGATGTGTTCGCTTCGCTCGCGAATTCGGAAGCTAAGCCGTTCAAGAACGAGAACGGAAGTATGTTTGTTACATTCACAGCGGCTGATGAGAAAGGGCTGATCCCGAATGGAACGCTCGCGTATCTCGAGGTCGAAGCCCTCGTTCCAGGCAAGCCGTCGATCGAGTTTGATAAGAACATGTTCTTCTTTCAGTCGGCCCAGGGAGCGAATTTGCCATTGAAGTGGTAGTTTTTTGACCAATGTCGAAGTGTTCGCGAAAAGTTAATTCCCAATCCGGCTACAGCCTGCTCGAGCTGATCGCTACGCTCGGCGTGCTTGCGGTGCTGGTGATGGGAACCATCCCGATGGCCCAAAACGCTTTGAAGCGTCAGAAAGAGCAGCGGCTTCGCGAGTCTTTAGCGATGATGCGGCGGGCGATAGACGAATTTCGCCGTGATACCTATGGGGCTTGCCCGCAGGGAGCCGTCCCGGGCGTCAATCCGGGCTTAGGAGCTGGCGGTGGGCCGATCGATCCGCGAAGCCGCGTCGTGATCGATGATTGTACGATCTTCGAGTCCGACAATCTCGACCGCTATCCGCCTTCACTCGAAATGCTTGTCGAGGGTGTTAAGGTCAGGTCTCGGATGCCGAACATGATCAGCGGCAGCGGGATTCGCGACGGTTCGCTCCAGGCAACCGAGATAAACGAGGAGAAGGAGATCATCAAGGTCTATCTCCGCGAACTGCCGATCGACCCGATGACCGGCGAAAAAGAATGGCGGCTGCGTTCGTCATATCAGGATGTCGATTCGGAAAACTGGGACAATATAAACGTTTTCGACGTACGCTCGACCTCGGACGACGAGGCTTTGAATGGAGAGAAGTATAGTGATTGGTAGAAAGTCGGTTCTGGGTCTTCGGTTTTCGGTCTTCGAGCTATTGACCGAAGCGGTACCGCGCCTTCCAAAGACCGAAGGCCAAAGCCCAAAGGCCAAGAACCAAAAAGGTTTTTCCCTCCTGGAATTGATCATAGCAATGTTCATCATGATCATCTTGCTGTCGATCGCGGTGCCCACCTATGAGCGCAGTGTTCGGAACGCGAAGGAGATCGTTTTGAAGGAGAACCTCTTTCAAATTCGGCGAGCGATAGACCAGTTTGCTGGTGATAAAGGTAAATTGCCCGCTTCAGTCGATGATCTGGTGACTGAAAAATACCTCCGCGAAAAACCGATCGATCCTATCACCGAGACTGCCGAGTGGGACGAGATAATGGGCGAAGACCCAAATTCGGCCGATGGCGAACAGGGCCTTGTCAATGTTAAATCGCTCGCCCAGGGCGAAGATGTCAACGGCGTTTCCCTCAGCGAGTATTAAATATCTATGTTCTCATCGCTTACACAGCCCAATTATCCGAACGCGGCGTTGGGAATTGAAAGTACGTTCATGACCGCCGTCGCTCTTTCGGGTGGACGCCGCGGCTATTCGGTAAAACAGGCAGGCTCGATCGAACTCCCGCCAGGTCTTGTCACGCCCAGCTTTCTTGAGCCGAATATCATCAACCACCACGAGTTTGCCGCCTGTTTGAAAGAGGTTTCGGAGATGGCGGGACTCTTGAGGCAGAAGCGATGGTCGATAGCCCTTCCGAGCAATACGGCCCGCACTGCCATTCTTTCCCTCGACAGCGAGCCCGCTTCGTCTAAAGAAGCCGAAGAAGTTCTCGATTGGAAAGCGGAGCAGACTTTCGGTGCTCCTGCGGCGGAACTTCGGATCGCAAAGCAGAAGATCTCTCCAGATGCGGAAGGAAGGCAGCGATATTTCGCGACCGCCGTCCGGCTGCAGATCATTGACGAATACGAAACGCATTTCGAGGCCCTCGGCTGGAAAGCGGGACTCATCCTGCCGCG
>CAYPGP010000021.1:0-61436 GCA_964410495.1 uncultured Chloracidobacterium sp. | reverse complement strand
GAAAGCATGACTGCACAGGCGATTTCGATAGATAACATCAGAACCTGGACGGATGGCGAGCTGATCGTCAGTTCGATCGCCGGGCGTTCGGACGGGTTTGAGGAACTGGTGCGGCGTTATCAGCGGCCTATTACCAGCTACGTCTTTCGCATGCTTGGCGATTATGAAGCGTCGCTCGATGTCACGCAGGAAGTCTTCATAAAGGTATATAACTCGCTTTCCAAGTACAGTTCCGAATACAAATTCTCGACGTGGCTCTATCGCATCGCGCACAATGCGGCGGTCGATCATATGCGGCGAAATTCAATAACGCCGCAGAGCCTCGAAGCGGAAAACGCCGATGGCTCATATCAAATTCAACTGGAAAGCCGGGCACTGTCGCCCGAGCAGGACCGCGAACGCAGCGAATGGCGAACCGAGATCGAGGCCGTTGTCCGCTGCCTGCCGCCGACGTATCGCGACCTTATTTTGCTTCGCCACAGCCGTGATCTGAGCTACGACGAGATCGCCGAGGTTACCGGTCTACCGCTCGGAACGGTCAAGAATCGTTTGTTCCGCGCCCGCGAGTTGATGCGGGAGATGTTTATTGAACGAGGTTTTACAGGAGTCTAAAACGATGAGCTATAACATGCAGCCATTCGGCCCCGTTGCTCTCCAGACGTCTGAAGAAAAGCAGATGGGCATGTTCCTTCATCTGTCAGGCCTCGCGTTTGCACTCGTATGGCCGTTGGGGATCGTTCTGCCGATCATCCTGTGGCAGACGCAAAAAGAGAAAATGCCAGCGTTGGACGCGCACGGAAAGATGGCGACGAACTGGATGATCTCGGCAACCATATATTTTGCAGTGAGTTTCATACTCATGTTTGTTCTGGTTGGGATCTTGACGCTCGTGGTTGTTTGGATATTGGCGATCATTTTTCCGATCATCGCTGGCTTGAAAGCGAACAACGGCGAGTTGTGGAATTATCCGCTAACGATCAAGTTTTTGAAGTAATGGGTTTTGACCGCGAAAAATTTGACTGCCCCGTTCACGAGATCTCGGCGTACATTGACGGCGAGCTGGACGAAGTGCGCGAACGTGAACTCGAGGCACACCTTGAGTTATGCACTGAATGCGCGGCGGATCTGAATGCTCAAAAGCAGTTTCTGTGTGAACTCGATATGAGGTTGCGCGATGGCGACGAGGTCGAGCTTCCCGCAAATTTTGCAAAGCAAATAGTCGTTAACGCCGAAAGCTCAGTTGCGGGCTTACGACGAGCGCGTGAGCGTTATAACGCTTTATTTATCTGCGCGGGCCTGATGCTCTTCGCACTCTTTGCGATGGGAGCCGAAGCGGGCCGTTTTATTAGCAGCGGGCTCGAATCGATGGAGCGAACGGCCGTGGTCGGCAGTTTTGTCGGGCACGTTATATATTCGATCGTGCTCGGCGTGGTAGTTGTTCTGCGTTCGTTCGCAAGCCAGGTCCACCTCGACGATCTTGGCGGCCTCGCCCTTGCCGTATTTCTTTGCGTCTCGATCGCGGTAATTTCGCGCAAGTTTCTTCGTGCGGCGCGTGTTTAAGGATTTTTGCCGATCGTGAACAGTTTCTTCTCGACAACTTATGACGAACTAGGACCGCGCGGATTGCGGGCGATGATCGATTCATTTCGGCTCAGTCCGATCGTGGTTGCCCTTGTAATTGCGTTCGCGGTCATTCCCATGTACGCGGTGACTCCCGAGATAACTACCTCCGACGATCAAACCACCATCATCGTTAACGACGCTCCCGAGCAGGACATCATTGCCATCGGCAAATCAGTCGTCGTTCAAAAACGCGCGAAAGGGGTACTCGCCATGGGCGGTGATGTGGTGATCGATGGTCGCGTAGAAGGCGATGTGGCTGCGGTCGGCGGGAACGTCATTCAGAAGGAAAATGGTTATATAGGCGGGGACGTTATCGTTTTCGGCGGTTCTTATAAGCCTGAGAGCGAAACACCGCTTCGGGCCGCGGGAAAGGAAACGGTTGTCCTCGGAGTATTTGAAGAGGAACTGAGGAACTTTGGGCAGAATCCTTCCGGGATCCTATCACCCAGCTTTTCCGTCGCGTTCATCGCTCAAAGGGTTGTCATCGCCCTTTTCTGGTTCGTCATTACGCTGATCTTTACGACGATCGCTCCGGGGGCGGTCGGACGCGCTGTTGCTCGGCTGAATTTGTCGTCGTTAAAGGTGGTTGCGATCGGTGCGGCGGCGTTTATTGGGGTCGCGATCTGCATCATTGGCGGAACGATGGTTTTGCCTGATTATCTGGCCGCTACGCTCGCTCTCATGGGGATACTCATCCTGTTCCTGGGTTTCGTTTTTGGCCGCGTGGTCATGCAGATAACCCTTGGCAAGATCATCCAGAAACACTTCCTCGCGGGAGCCAATCAATCGGAGACGGTCGCGATTTTGGTTGGCGTTCTCGCCTGGACTCTGCTCTTGTCGCTGCCTTATGTTTGGGTGTTAGCGACATTCGCTATCTTCGCCGGTGGCGTTGGCCTCGTTCTAACAGGAAAAACCCAGCAAAAATGGCAAAATCCCTAGGACAGAACTTTGCAGAGTCTTTGCATTTCTTTACAAAATAGTTCGAACCTTGCTGTTAGTATTTACGTCATAGTCTCTTAGAAGAGACGCGTGTAATGCTGTATTTACCAGCGTCCTTACATCAATAGAGATAAGCAGAAAAGATATGATGCAGGCAGTAGTATCGATCCTACTCTTTTTAATTTCGGGTGCGTTTGCTCTCGTCAGCGCACAGTCGGTAAAACCGTCAGTCGTCGTGGGCGATGCAGCCAGCGTTGCCGCAGACAAGATCGTCGTTACCACGAAAACCGGGCCGTTCGACGTCATCGTCAACGACAAGTCGGTTTTTAAGAAGGTTTCCGCTGAAAGGCCGACGGACTTGGCAGGTGCCACGACCGCGGCGGTAACGGATATCGTTGTAGGCGATAAGCTGACGGTTACCGGCATCATGGCCGCTGACGGAAAGTCGATGCCTGCCCGAAATGTCTACTTCATCGCGAAGGCCGATATTGCTGCTAAAAACGCTAAGGAAGCGGCCGAGTGGCAGCGTCGCGGGATCACCGGTAAGGTCACAGCGGTGAATGCGTCAACAAATCAAATGACGGTAGAGACGCGTACCCTGACGGCGACAACGAATGTCGTTGTGACCCCGAAAGACGGTGCTAAATTCCTGCGTTATGCCCCGGATTCGGTTCGTTTTGACGAGGCTTTGCCGAGCAATGTTGCTGAGACCAAGGTTGGTGACATGGTCCGTGCCTTGGGAGACAGGAGTTCGGATGGGCTGAGTTTCTCCGCAGAACAGGTTGTCGCGGGCGCTTTCCAAACGGTTGCGGGCACGGTCAAATCGATCGATCCTGCCAAGAATGAGGTAGTAATAAAGAATCTGCAGACGAACAAGGATATGACGATCGTCGTCGGCGATAATTCGGTCCTAAAGCGATTCCCGCAAGAGCAGGCCGAAATGCTGGCGCGCTTCCAGATGATGGGAGCAGGCGGCGCTCGTCCGATAGGACAAGGCGGACAAGGCGGCGGTCAGGGAAGGCCGCAGGGAGCCGCAAACCCGGGAGGACAGCCGGGTGGATCACCGGGAGGACAACCAGGGGGAATGCCGGGCGGACAGCCAAATGGACAGGGACGTCCCGGCGGAATGGGTATGGGCGGCGGCCAGCGTGCGGGAGGCGTTGAAGATATGCTCGAACGCTCACCGACCATCACGATCGCCGATCTCAAGGCGGGCGACATCATTGCCCTTTCGAGCACAAAAACTGACGACGCAACGCGTCTGAAGGCTATAAAGTTATTTGCCGGTGTCGAACCGTTCCTGCGAGCAGCCCAGGCGAGCGGCGGTGGACGGCGCGGTGCAGGCGGAGGGCCTGACTTTAATATTCCGGGACTTGACGGTATCGGATTTCCCTAGAAAGAAAACCATTTTGCGGGCGGCCACATGAACCTTTTTTCGGCCCGCTTTTTAATATAAAACTATCATCATGAAAGCCATCAAATTTTTAACGATCGGATTAATAGCTCTGTTCTCATTCACCTCCGCTTATGCCCAGGCGAACGGGAGCATTGCGGGCTCGGTCACCGATGCGAACGGTGCCGTCGTTGTCGGTGCAGCAGTTTCGGTACAGGCAGCTGCAGGGCTGAGGCGAGACGTTGTCACAAACGCCAAAGGGGAATACTCGGTAACGAATTTGCCGCCGGGTAAATACACGGTTAAGGTTTTTGCGACTAAGTTCGAGCTTTACGAAAATACCGAGGTACAAGTCGCCGCCGGCGAGAAGAACGAACTACTGGTTGTGCTAACCGTAGGTGGGATCGTTGAAAACGTTGATGTTTCGCAAAACGATTCGCTCTCGAACGAACCCGATAACAACAAAGACGCGACGGTGCTCAAAGACAAAGATCTCGAAGCTCTTCCGGATGATCCGGACGAACTCGCCGCTGCTCTCCAAGCCCTCGCCGGAGCATCGGCCGGCCCTAACGGCGGCCAGATCTACATCGACGGCTTCACCGGCGGCCAACTTCCGTCAAAAGACCAGATCCGCGAGATCCGCATCAACAACAACCCATTCTCAGCCGAATTCGACCGCCCGGGTAACAGCCGCATCGAAATTCTCACCCGCCCCGGGAGCGATCGATTTCGCGGAGGCTTGAATGGGGCTTTTAACGACGAAAGTCTTAACTCAAGAAATCCTTTTGCTCCTAACCGTGCATCTAGCCAGACACGTCGTTTCGGTGGGAATTTCGGCGGACCGATTAAGAAGGGAAAGGCATCTTTCTTTGTTGATCTTAATCACAATTCGGTCGATGAAAATTCTCTCATCAATGCGCAGATCCTTGACTCTAATCTGAGCATCGTGAATTTTCGTCGGGATATTGGCACCCCTACGTCCAACTTCCGTTTCAGCCCAAGGGTCGATCTGACCATTAACGATAAGAACACAGCGGTAATACGTTACAGCTATAACCGGAATCAACGGGAGAATCAGGGGCTTAGCGAGCTTACGCTTCCTACCCGCGCTTTCGATTCATCGAATCGCGAACATGAACTGCGTGTAACGGAAACGATGATCATTAACTCGAAAACGGTCAATGAAACGCGTTTCGAGTACAGCGATAGCAGACGTTTACAGGATGGTGGTACGCTTATCCCAGGTGTTAGCGTCGCCGCGGCCTTTGTTAGCGGCGGAGCGCAGGTTGGTAATAGTTTTAACAACAATCGATTGTGGGAAATAAACAACAGCACTAGCACTGCGTTCGGTAAAGGAATGCAGCACTCAGTAAAATTCGGGGGGCGCCTGCGGCGCATTACCATAACCGATCGATCCGAGAACAACTATGCTGGGTTGTTCTCGTTCAATGGCTTTGCATTGGGTGCGAACGAGGTTGATGCCTGTGACATTGATGGCGATAGGATCGTAGCCTCTATCGAGCAGTTCCGTTGTAAAGTGCAAGGGGCTGGATCTCGCTATAATCCTACCCAATTCACGATCACGACGGGTAATCCCGAACTAGGAGTAACGCGTACCGATGGAGCTCTCTTCATAGGCGATGATTGGAAGGTCAATCCCGAGTTTTTGTTTAGCGTAGGCCTTCGCTACGAAAATCAGACGAACATCGACAGCAAGTTTAATTTTGCGCCGCGGCTTGGTTTGGCCTGGTCCCCGGGAGCCGGACGGCCAAGCGGCCCGATGTTTGTTTTTCGTGCAGGAGCAGGGATCTTCTATGATAGATTTGGTGAAAATAATACGCTCCAGGCACTTCGCTTCAACGGGCAGAATCAGTTCAGTCTTCGCGTAAGTGCCAACGACCCTGACGCCAATCGTCGCGCAATCGCACTTACGTTACTTGCGCAGCCCGTCTTTAATGCAAATGGCACCGTGACAAATTCTCCAACCGGACCGCAGGTTCAGGCCTTACTGCCAACTGCAAGTCAGCTCCGACAGGTGTCGCCGATCCTGCAGGCTCCGTACACCATCCAGACGGTTTTCTCAATTGAGAGAGCTTTTAATCGGAAGTTGACGCTTTCAACAAATCTCCAGATGGGGCGTACGCTACATGGGATCAGGACCAGGAATATTAATGCCCCGGTATGTCCAAACTTTCTCACACCCGGTGCAAACTGTGCAGGAGCCCCGCGGCCTCTTCCAGCCTTTGGCGACATTCTTGCTTATGAATCAAGCGCGGTTACCAATTCGGTTCGCGTTGGTGTCAATGCTCGCGTAAATCTTAGCCAACGTGTTTCCTTCTTTGGGTTTTACAACGGGGGATCGACCAAATCAAATGGCGGGGAACCCGTTTATGCGTATGATCTATCAAACGAATATGTTCGAGTCGGCGGAATGCCCGCTCATAGCTTGGGTATCGTAGGAAATTTTGGTCTGCCATGGGGATTGTCGCTCAACCCAAATATCAATATCCGATCGGGAACTCCGTTCAATATTACCCGCGGCGAGGATTTAAATGCGGACAGCAACTTTAACGAAAGGCCAACTTTTGCAAGGCTTGCCGCTGTTTGCACCGCTAACAATATTGTCGCTGATTTTTGCAGGTTAGGCGATTTTGATCCGAACGCGATCGTTCCGAAAAACTTTGGAACGGGACCGTCCAGCGTAACGGTTAGCTTACGCCTCGGAAAGAATTTCAGTTTTGGAAACTCAGACACGGGTTCGAATGCTGGCAATCGCGGTGGCGGCGCTGGAGGTGGCGGTGGCGGAAATCGCGGCGGAGGCGGAGGCGGAGGCCAAATGATCATGATGGGAGGCGGCGGAGGCGGCGGCCCGATGATGATGGGCGGCGGTCCTGGCGGTGGCGGTCGCAGCCGGTACAACCTCAACCTCAGTGTTCAGGTTACCAATCTCTTTAATACCGTGAATCTGAATAATCCCGTCGGCAATATCACATCATTCCGTTTTGGTCAGTCGACCGGAACGTCTGGCGGCTTCGGAGGGTTTGGCGGCTTTGGCGGTGGAACTGGGCCGAATAGAAGGGTCGAGTTGCAGGCTAGATTCAGTTTCTAGAATGAGCTCACTTTGATCAAAGATGGTGGTGAAAGAGCTCCTTAGCTTTTTCACCACCATCTTTTTTGGTACGATCTTGCAGTGAAATTTGCTTGTTAACATTTTTGTCCGCGTCCGTCTATTTTCGTACTTATTATGAAAACAGTCATTCTCATCTTACTCTTATCAATCCCGCTTTTTGCTCAAGAAGGAACCAGCAAGGGCCCTGTTGCCAGCAAAGCTGGAGCTGGGACGGCAGCCGTGTTAGGACCAGGCGATCTCGCTAAGGCCGTTCTGGCGGCGCATGGCGGTGAAAAGTTAAAAAAACTTGAATCGCTTCTCATCAAAGGCTCGGTCGATGTAAGTGTCCAAGGGCAGTCAATGCCCGGGGCATTTTCGACGGCGGTTAGCGGCGAGAAATATTATTTCGAGATCGTGACGGCGATGCAGCAGCTGAAGCAGGTTTTTGATGGGCGTGAAACGTCTTCGTCGCTGCAGGGGTTTTCACTGCCGCCGGTTACGAGCCTTGGATTTCCGCTGCTGACGAAGGTTGGTGACAGCGGTTACGAGATCGCCGCATTGCCTGAGGGCTCAAAGAAGAAAAAGGGATTCAGGATGACGACGCCGGAAGGGTTCTATACGGACTTCTTTGTGGACGAGAAAACCAGCCAGATAAAGGGCTACGAGGCGAAATGGGCGACCGGGAATCAGACCATTTCCACATCGGTCGAGATCGACGAATTCCTGACCGTCGAAGGCGTCGCTGTCCCGAAAAAGTATGCCCAGCGTTTTGATCTTGGGCCGCTTACGGCCTACGCGAATTTCAAAGCGAAGGATATCAAGATCAATTCCAAGATCGAAGACAGCGCGTTTGCTATCGGAAAATAAAACCGCCTCGCGTAAGCAGGCGGCAGGCCGGATGACAATTAAGTAACGCTCGGGAAGAATCGAAAGCAAAGGAACTGACCGCCTGCTCACTCAGGCGGTCCTTATTATTTGGCAAACCGGCTGCCTTTCCACCATTCGATAGTGTGTTTTAGTCCTTCCTCGAGCCCGACGAGCTGTTCATAATTCAAGCATTCCACCGCACGGTTATTATCTGCCTGCGAGTCTTTTACATCGCCATTTCTTGCTGGTTCGAACGACGCCTTAACATCCGGCCGTCCGGTTATCTTCTTGAGGACTTCCAGCAGCTCGTTCAAGGTTATTCGCTCGCCGTTTGCGGCATTCATCGTTTCGCCGAGGCCTTTAGAAGTTTGCGACGCTTTGATGTTAGCGTTAACGACGTTCGCGATGTACGTAAAATCACGCGATTGTTCACCGTCGCCGAAGATAACGGGTTGCTGCCCGGTCATCAGGGCATCGATGAACCGCGAGATGACGCCGGAATACATCGAAGACGGATTCTGACGAGGGCCGAAGACGTTGAAGTAACGCAGCGAGATCGTCTCGAGGCCATATACGCTGTTGAACGCCCGGCAATAGAGTTCGCCCGCGAGTTTAGCTGCCGCGTACGGCGACAGCGGATCGGGACGCATTGTTTCCACTTTCGGCAAAACGGGCTGATCGCCGTATGCCGAGCTCGACGCGGCGTAGACGAAGCGATGGACTCCAGCGTTTCGCGCATGGACGAGCATATTGACCGTTCCATTCACACAGACTCGGTGCGTTTCCATTGGGTCTTCCACTGAACGCGGAACGCTCGGCAGTGCCGCCTGATGATAGACTATCTCTACACCGTCGACGGCTTTTGCGACGTCGGATTCATCGGTGATGTCGCCTTCGATAAACTCGAAATCACCGCTGATCTCATCGAGATTTTCGCGAAACCCGGTCGCGAAATTGTCGATCATCCGGACCTTCGCTCCCAGGTTTATCAGTTCTTCCGCAAGGTTTGAACCGATGAAGCCAGCTCCGCCGGTTACCAGAACTTTTGGTGTAAACGACATAGTATTTTTCAGTCCCGCGGCGTTTAATAGCGCCGGGACACACTCATCTGCCGACGCCGACGTATTCGAAGCCCATTGCACGCATATCCTTGGGTTCGTATATGTTGCGAAGGTCCGCGATCTTCGGTGAGGCAAGGACGGACTTTACCTTCTCCATATCCAGAGCACGGAACTGGTTCCATTCGGTGATGATGACCAGAGCGTCGGCACCGGTGATGGCGTCGTATTCGTCGACAGCATATTCGATGTCGGGAAGGTAGTGTTTAGCCTCTTCCATCGCAACCGGATCGAACGCACGGACGGTCGCGCCTTTCGCGATCATCGCATTGATCACATCCGTTGCCGGCGATTCACGCATATCGTCGGTTTCCGGCTTGAAAGAAAGGCCGAGAACTCCGATCTTTTTACCGGCAAGGTCGCCGACGAGCTTTTCGATCTTCGGTATCATGGCGTCACGCTGGCGTTCGTTTGCCTCGACGACAGCATCGACGATACGGGTTTCGACACCGTATTTATCAGCCACCGTGGTCAATGCACGCGTGTCTTTCGGGAAGCAGGATCCACCATAGCCGGGGCCGGGATGCAAGAACTTGCGGCCGATACGGTTGTCCATGCCCATGCCTTTGGCAACGTCATGGACGTCGCAGCCGATCGCGTCGCAGAGATTGGCGATCTCATTGATAAAGGTGATCTTGGTGGCGAGGAAAGCGTTCGCTGCGTACTTGATGAGCTCCGCCGCTTCCAGGGAGGTTATGACCACAGGCGTTTCGATCAGATAGAGCGGCCTGTAGAGTTCCTTCATCACCTCGATCGCTTTCTCCTCATTGCTGCCGACAACCACGCGATCTGGCCGCATGAAATCTTCGATCGCGGCACCTTCGCGGAGAAATTCGGGGTTAGAGGCGACGCCAAAATCGGTCTCGATCTTGAGATTCTCCGAAACAAAATCGCGAAGCCATTTGCCGGTGCCTACAGGAACGGTCGATTTTGTTACGAGGACCTTGTAGCCATTTATTGCTTCAGCTACGTCTTTCGCTGCCTGACGGTAGTAGCTCATGTCCGGCGAGCCGTCGGGAAGTGGTGGCGTTCCAACCGCAAGGAATACAACAAGCGATCGTTCAACAGCGGCCTTGATATCGGTTGTAAAGTGAAGCCGTCCGGCGGCGACGTTCTTTTCGACTATCTTGTCGAGGCCGGGTTCGTAAATTGGGATGATGCCATTGTTTAGATTATCGACCTTCTGTTTATCGACATCGACGCATGTAACGTCGATACCAAACTCAGCGAAACACGCACCGGAAACTAGTCCAACGTAGCCGGTGCCAATAACTGCTATCTGCATAACGAATAACTCAAATAAGAACTAATAAATATGTAATAGAAACGATCTCAAAACAAAATTATGCGGGCCACGTATTTTTACATGACCCGCAAAATCAAGAACTAAAAGGGTAGATTAACGAACCGGGCTGACGTTGATGGCTCCGCCACCGAAATCAGAATCGTCATCGCGAGTCGCGAAGTAGATGCCTGCACCTGCTGCACCGGCAGCGAGAAGAAGGAGCCACGGCCAGTTTCCTACTGACGGGCCAGGAGCCGAGTCAGGACGGAGGCACGGCTTGCAGCCTGCCTGGACAAGGTTACCAGCGGTCGCCGACGTTCCGGCTACTACCTGCTTGTCGGTTGATCCCTCACGCATGGTGACGATACCGGCAGCGGTGTCGACGTGCGAGTGCGAACACTCAGCTTCGACGGTAAAGGTGTCTGCCTGTCCGGCATCTGCTACAAACGTTCCGTTCTTTGTCGTCACGGTAGCCGAAACGCCAGCGGCGTTGTTAACGCGAGCCTTGCCTTCCGTGAGGATCGCAACGATGCTCGTTTCGGTAAAGCGGAGGGTCACACTTGTGTTAGCAAGGATCTCAACGCGGCCCGTTTTTCCGAGGCTGATCTCAGCAGTCGAGTTATCGCCGGTCGTAATAACGGCACCCGTGAGAACCGTCGAATTAGAAACCGCGGCCTGTCCATTGACGGTGACCTGACCGGTTACTTTGATCTCGCCGGCGAAATCCTTCGGCAGAGCGAAGGCGACCATTGAGTAAACACAAAAGACTGCCATCATGGTTGCGGATGTAACAGTCTTACGAAGAATATTTTTGCCGAGCATTGGTTAATCTCCTCCAGGAATCAGTTCGTTACGAAAATAAATATTACCTTATAAGGCAAACAAAAAACAACTATCTAACAGGGCTTGTGACATTAGCATCGTCGTCGTCATTAAGTGCGACGATAAGAACAACAGCCGCGGCGGCTCCGCCGACAATAGCGGCCCAGACCCACCAATCGAGTCCGCCCGGACCCGTTTGAGCTTTTTTCGAAGCAGTCGACGAAGTTGCGGTGATCGATTCACCCGAATTCACCGAAACCTTTTCACCCGAAGCGGTCGTTACGCTAACAGGATTTGCAGCACCGATCACAGTCAGTGCACCGGTCGAAAGGCTTCCGGTAACAACGTCTCCGTTGACTACGATCGAAACTGACGAGTCCGGAGCTACCTGCAGCCGGCCCGCCTTGCCAAGATTAACGATCGCCGATTGGCCCGGAGGCGTTACGATCGAACTGGAATCAAATATCGTGCGTCCGCTTTTAGCCGCTTCGCCATTTACCGTTACGGTCTTTCCTTCAGCTGAAGATACGCCGCTTACGAGGATCTCGCCGACTGGCCTGTTGACACTGGCGAGCGAAACATACGAACACGACAAAATTAAAGCAAAAAGGAGGCTGAACGTGGTGGTATCCACTACAAACCGCTTGGAAAGTATCGATTTCATTATGATCGCTCCGGTTCAAAGGTTCGGCAATAAGCGAAACCTGTAAAAGTCTTACACGAAATAGACTCTATGTCAATGAAACGCCTGAATAATAAGGCGGTTTCGGGAAATAATCAGTTAGGAGCCTAAGCGGACTAAACGCTGATATTTAAGTTTCCTTTATAACATGATTTTTAAAGAATACAAAAGGAAATTGTGAAAATCTGACCGCTATCGCACTATCGTGACCGCCGCTCGGTCAGGAATTGCCCCGGGACGCGTTTTCTGATTTAATTTCGGAAGTTCACAAACAACATATTAGGGAGTTTTCCATGAAGATCAAATTATTTACCCTGCTGTTTTTTCTCGCGGCCTTGTCTGCTTGTTCGGGCGGTGGTGGTGAGCCAAAAGAAAAGAAGTTGAAGATCGGTTTTGCGATGGACACGCTGAAAGAGGAACGTTGGCAGCGCGACCACGATGCCTTTAAGGCTGCGTGCGCAAGGATGAACGTGGATTGCGTCATCACGATCGCCGACAATAAGGCCGATAAGCAGGCAAATGATGTGGATAATCTGCTTACGCAGAAGGTCGATGCGCTTGTAATTGCTCCGCACGATGCTACCCAGGCGGCCTCGATGGTCGATAAAGCGAAGGCTCAGGGCGTTCCGGTCATCAGCTACGATCGCCTGATAAATTCAGACAAGATCGACGCATATATCTCGCACCAGGTTCCAGTCATCGGCAAGAAGATCGCTGAATATGCTCTGCAAAAAGTTCCAAGTGGAAACTATGTCATGGTTTACGGGGCCTCGACTGACAATAACGCGGTGATCATGAAGAAGGAGCAATTAGCCGTTCTTCAAGCGGCGATCGATAAAAAAGATATCAAGATCGTTGCCGACAACTTCATTACGGACTGGCGGCCTGACGAAGCTCTGAAAATGGCGGAGAATGCTCTGACACAGAACAACGACGATATCAAGGCATTCGTTGTATCGAACGACGGAATGGCGGGCGGCGTCGTCTCGGCACTCGAAAAGAAGGGACTGGCTGGCAAGATCCTAGTGACCGGACAGGATGCTCAGCTCGATGCTCTTCAGCGGATCGCCGAAGGGAAGCAGTCGATGACGGTTTACAAACCGATCGCTCCCCTTGCAAATGCGGCCCTCGAGGCTGCGATCAAGCTCGCGAAAAAAGAAAAACTCGACACAAAACCGTTCATGAATGACGCTTTGAAAAAAGAGGTCCAGGCGATACTTCTCGAAGTTACCACCGTCGATAAAGCGAACCTCATGGATACCGTCATCAAGGATGGATGGGCTAAATACGAGGATGTATTTAAGAATGTGCCTGAGGCAGACCGTCCAAAGAAGGCAAATTAAGGACTAGTAATGAAAAAGGTAGTTCTTGCAGCCGATCTGGGCGGCACGAATCTTCGCATAGGAGCGGTCGATGAAAGTGGATCGCTGCTGCGGCTCGTCAAGCGTCCGGTCCCGGACGAGGTCGAGCCGCGCCAACTTATGCGGCAGATCCGTGAGATGGCTGGCGAGTGCTGCCTCGAAAAAGCCGATGCGGAGAAGGATTTTTCCGCCATCGCGTTCACCGCTCCCGCTCCCGTTGCCAAGGACTTTGACGGTGTCCTGACAAAGCTCCCAAACTTGCCGACGCTGGTCGGAATGAACCTGAAGGCGGAGCTGGCGGATATGTTCGGGCTTCCGGTGACGGTTGAAAATGATGCTACCGCGGCGGGAATAGGCGAGAACTGGATCGGCGCTTCGCGTGGCATTGATAATGTTGTTTGCGTCACGCTCGGCACCGGCATCGGCGGCGGAATAATCATCAATGGCGAGCCGATCCGAGGAAAAGACGGTATCGGCGGCGAGATCGGCCACATCTGTGTCGAGCCCGAAGGGCATCCTTGCGGATGCGGAAGCCACGGCTGCGTGGAACAGTACGCATCGGCGACTGCTTTGGTTAGATTCGCGCGCGAGCGGGGTATGCGAACCGAGACCGCAAAGGATATCTACGAAGCGTTCCAGGCGGGCAACGGCATGGCCGATGCGGTCTTTCGCTCGATGGGAAGATATCTCGGGATCATGCTCGCGGGGCTAGTGAACGCCTTAAACCCTGAAATGCTGGTAGTCTGCGGCGGGGTCACGCAAGGCTGGGACGCGTTCGCCGGGCACACTGCGGCTGAAATAAAAAACCGTGCCTACGCGGTCGGTGCCGATCGGGCAAAGCTTGTTCGCGGCGAACTTGGTGATAATGCGGGTATAATTGGTGCGGCGCGGTCGGCGTTCCTTTCGATTGGATAACGATGGTGCCCGAACAAGGAGGTGCAAGATGATCTTTAGTTCTGCTTTAGCTTCAACGCTGCTGATCGCGGCAAATTTCCTTTTGCCGCAAACGTTTCTCTCGTTCGTCGATTCCTTTTCGGCAACAAACTCCGGTCCAAAACTTAATGTGACCGTGCGCGACAGTTTTGACGGCCGACGGATCGCGGCTTCTTTGAACGCACGCACATTAGCAGGTTTGCAGCAGAGGACAGCCGGCATAAGCGGCGAATCCGTAGTATCGGCGGCCGGACGAGTTGACCTCGATGTTTCCGCGGATGGCTATTTACCAATTACTACCTACTTCGTCATGGACGAGACAGATAAGGCTGTAACGGTGTGGCTCGATCCTGCGGATAATAAGCTGCGTCTCGCGGCTGACAATGCCGACCCCGCTGCGGCCGAGGATGGAACTACAGTCTTTGAGGGTTTTGTTTATGACAAATCCGGCTTTCCTGTCGAAGATGCTGAAGTGGAGATCGATACTGGCGAAAGCATCGCCCGAACTTCGGCTGATGGCTCGTTCAGATTGAGCGTGGAAACGCCGGATTTCGACCGCGAGTCCGAACTTCCGCGAACTGGTACGCTGACGATAAAGCGTGCAGGCTCAGCGGTTTACACACGCTCGAACATGTTTTTGACGGGCGGCAAATCGAAATTGATCATCAATCTAAGCGACAGCCCTGTCGAGAGCGACGGGCGGCACAAATTTCAGCTCGAACGTGAAGAACTTGAGGCCGGGTTCGAACAACGGCCAGTAGCCGAGCCCTATTTCGCGGAAGCCCCGGCTACGGTCCCGGTCCCGCAGAGCATCCGAGTCGGCTCCAGCTGTGCGTCGGCGACGACCTGTACTGTTGTAAACGTCTATTCTATTGATACTTACACTCGTAACGGGCTCGACGATGAATGGATCGCGTCGTGGAACGCTAACTCATTGAAAGCCGGAGCGATAGCTTATCGCACATACGGTTCTTACCATGTTTATCATCCTCGTGTTCCGGCGAGTTATGACATCTGCAATACCACGTCCTGCCAGGTGAACGATCCATCCGACACGAACGTTAATAGCAACAACGCTACTGCTCAAACTACTGGTTCCATCGTTACCAATGCGGCGGGAACCGATGCTTTATTCTCAGAGTATTCGGCCGAAAATAATCTTGCTCCGGGATGTCCGGACGGTTCGACAGGCCGGCCTGAACATAACTGGCCTTGCCTAGCGGATCCGGTTGATGTGGGAACTACCTATTTCGGACACGGGCGCGGAATGTGTCAATGGGGCTCGCAGCGTTGGTCGATAAACCAGGGAAAAGATTTCGTCTGGATCGTAAATCACTATTACAATGCTAATGGAAACCCCTCGGGGCTCCGAACCGGCGTGTTTCAAATGGGGCCGGATACCTTGCTTCCGCCGCCCGAGTTAACCGAACCGGGAAATCAAACTGCTCCGGGTACCGCAGTTTCAACCTTTACACCGACCTTCACTTGGGCACCGGTTGCAGGTGCGACAGGCTATTCACTTTACGTGAGCCGTTTTAATGGTTCGACTTACGATATTGTCTACAATTCTGAAACCGCGTTGGGCCAGCCGATAACGGCGACATCGTTCACGCTGCCGGCTGGGATACTTGTCGCAAACGGCCAGTACCGCTGGAACATGAGCTCGTATATCCCTGCGGGGTACGGGACGCCGAATACGTTTCGCAATTACTTTACCGTCAGCCCCACTGTGACCGTTTCGGGCAAGGTGACGAACCCCTCGGGTATCGCCATCCGGAATGCCACCGTTGCGATAACCGACGGCCAAGGCGTTCGCCGAACGGCGACGACAAGCTCGTTCGGCATATATTCGTTTATCGGCGTGGCGATCGGCCAGCAGCATACTGTAACGGTCGCTACTAAGCGCTACCGGTTCACACCACAGGTGCTTACCGTCAACGGAAACCTTTCGAATGTTGATTTTGTGGGCTTGGAGTAACTGGTAACAAAATGTGAAGAAGCCCGCCTCGCTTCGAGTCTTCTCGAGGCAAAGCGGGCTTCTTTTTATATTTGACAGACTAGGTCATTCGAGGCCTACAAAGTCGATATCTGCCGCGCTGCTTTGAACAACAAGTACGCGAGGCGTGAACCGGTAACGTCTCGAATTTACCGAGATCGTATAGGTTTCGCCTCCGCGGACCGCAGGGAAGCTATACGTTCCGAATGAACTCGTGGTCGCAGTCTGTCGGACGCCGCGATAATCCGTGAGGACAACCGTGGCGTTGCGAAGGCCGAGGCCTGCCGGTGTGGTAACCCTACCGCCAACGGTAAATGTCGGCCCTAGTGTTATATAGAAGTCCGCAGGAACGTCTGCCCGGGCACATATCTGTCTGCCCGCAAAGTTTGGAGCCGGGAATCCGGGCGACAAGATGGTCCGGTCAATGAGTTGGCCACCTTCGCGATGCAGGATCCTAAGGCGAGCGAATTCTTCGGGATCTTCGACGTTAAATGCAATAAAACAAACTGTCACCGGACCCGCAAATGGGGCCGAGGTGAAAATGTTGTAGTGCATGCTCTCCTGCCTGATCGTATATCCGGTAGGCGGGAATCCGGCGGATGCGGCTGGAAGGTTAACGAATGAAGTATTCCCAGGCTGAAAGACCATCGGAAATGCAATGCTTACCAGCCCAGTCGGATCGCTGACGATAATGTTCGGCCCCGCCGGCGTATTGAACGATGGCGTAGGCGTTGGGCTCGGCGAAGGTGTAGGCGACGGCGTCGGTGTCGGCGTCGCCACCGGCGTAGGCGTTGGGCTTGGCGTCGGAGTCGGTGACGGCGTCGGGCTTGGGGTCGGAGTTGGTGACGGCGTTGGGCTCGGCGTCGGTGTCGGAGACGCGACCGGTGTCGGGGTTGGGCTGGCAACCGGAGTTGGAGTAGGCGTGGCTACCGGCGTTGGCGTTGGTGTCGGGCTCGCGGCCGGCGTAGGCGTCGGGCTTGGGCTTGGAACAGGAGTTGGCGTCGGTGTAGCAACCGGAGTCGGAGTCGGGGACGGAGTAGCGACCGGAGTCGGAGTTGGAGTCGGGCTAGGGCCGCCGGTGCCGATCTGGACCGTGCCCGGCTGATACGTCGCAGAAAGTAAAGCACCAGTCGTGTTTGAGACGCTCAGGGACGTCGGGGTCGAGCCAAAACTGACTGTCGACGGCCCCGATGGAGCTCCCGCAGCCACATTGAACCGAACAGTCATCACCTGCCGGGTTCCAGCAGCGTAGGCATTAACGGTGTCGAGCAAAACACCAAGACGACCCTCGCCGGCCTGATTCGGGTTAACGCCGAGTGAGGTACTTGGAGGTACACCGGTTCCGATCGTGGCTACCGGATTAGTAAGTTTTGCCGGGTCAAAATTGATCGTGAAGCTTAGAGACGCCTCATTCCCCTGCGAATCGATCTCGATCGGAACTACTACCTGTTGACCCTGTTGAGTTGCGACATTCACCGCGCGGATGACCCGGCCGCCTTGGGCCTCGGCTCTCCAGTAAAATGCCCCGACGGTGGCCGCAGCTACCAACAGCGAACCGGCCGTGAAAAGCTTTAATCCAGATGCAAAACGCGAAAAGACGTAATTTCTCATTACTTTGATACTGTCCTTGAATTGAAATGCTTGTCCTAGCCGAAGCAATTAGTGATGGGCCGGCAAAAAGGGTCGGCCTCGATCCCGAAGGCCGTTTCGAAACGGTGGATTGTTCAACAAGGCCAAAACTTGGCCAACTTTTATGATATGTGTCGCGGATTATGGCTGTCAATGGCTTTTTTGTTTATGCCGCGCTTCGAGGCACGCGATGGTCGGCGGAACGCAAGTCGCCCTTGCTATTCTATGGACTTATAGGTATCATATTCGTTTGCTACGAAGCGCGGGATACGTGTCGAGTGGGTTTCGCGACCCACTTTTTATTTTGGGTGCGAAATGGACAAAGGTTTGATAACTCAGCGTGTAGCCGAGATTGCCCGCGAAACGGCGGCGAAAGCTTCGATCGAGGTTGTCCATGTAGAAACGGCGGGCACGAAACGCGACATGGTCGTTCGCGTTTTTATTGACAAGGAAGGCGGCGTAACGCTCGACGATTGCTCGAGTATTTCGCGTGGGATAGAGGAAGTTCTCGATGCCGAGGACATTATTCCATCGCGATACGTGCTCGAAGTCTCATCACCCGGCATCGAACGAGAGCTTTATTCGCTGGCGGACTTCGTCCGATTTACGGGCGAGCTTGCGAAGGTCAAGACGAGCATCGATATTAACGGCCAGAAGAATTTCGTTGGAAAGATCGAATCCGTTGATGGCGAGACGATCACCATCAACGACCGGAACGCCGGGCCGGTAAGTTTTGAATATTCCGCGGTTTTGAAAGCGAATTTGAAGATCGACCTCTCAAAAGAGTTTGGTCATAAATAAAAAAGATCATGAGCGTGAAAGTGTTATGACATCATCCATCGGACAGAGTATAGACATCTTGTGCAACGAACAGGGCCTTGATCGTGAAATGATCATCGAGGCAATGAAGGACGCCGTGAAGGCGGCCGCGCGCAAGCAGTTCAAAGATAAAACGGGCGACAGCGTTCAGGTGGATTGGAACACCGAAGAAGGCCAGATCGAGATCTCGGCACAGAAAACGGTCGTTGAAACGGTTGAGGATCCGCTAACTGAGCTTTCGCTCGAAGAAGCGGTTGAACTTGCCGGTGATGAGATAGAGATCGGCGATATGCTTCTGCTTCCGCTCCCTACCGAGGAACTGGGCCGCATCGCGGCTCAGACCGCGAAACAGATCCTCGTCCAGAAGGTTCGCGAGGCAATCCGTGAAAAGGTTTATGACGAGTACATCGACCGCAAGGGCGAGTTGATCAACGGCTCGGTCAAGCGTTTCGAACGCGGCGATATGATCGTCGATCTTGGAAATAACCTGGAAGCTATCGTACCGCGTAAGGAACAGTCCCGCGGCGAAATGTGGAATCAGGGCGAGCGTATTCGCGTCGTTATTGTCGATGTTTCTAAGGAGCAGAAAGGACAGCAGATCATCTGTTCGCGTGCTTCGGCTGAGCTGCTCAAGCGTCTGTTCGAGATGGAAGTGCCCGAGATCTATGACGAAACCGTCGTCATTAAATCGGCAGTCCGCGAACCGGGCGATCGGGCCAAGATCGCGGTCACTTCGAATGAAAAAGACGTCGATCCGGTCGGAGCCTGTGTCGGTATGAAAGGCTCGCGTGTCCAGGCGATCATCAAGGAACTTCGCGGCGAGAAGATCGATATTATCGAATGGTCGGATGAGCCTTCGGTCTTTGCGGCCAACGCGCTGTCGCCGGCGAAGGTTTCTCAGGTTCGCATTACTAATATCGAAAGCCGTTTGATGGAAGTCATCGTCGGCGAAGACCAGCTGAGCCTCGCGATCGGTAAGAAGGGGCAAAACGTCCGCCTCGCTACGCGGCTTGTCGGATGGGACATCAAGATCGTCAGCGAAGAGTTGCTGAAGAAAGAAATTGCTCAGAAGATGGGCAAGATGATGGCTTCTGGTCAGCCAGTTTCGGTGGCTTCCCTCGAAGGCGTTACGAATGCACAGGCCGAAGTGCTCGCTGCCAAAGGTATCGAAGATGTTGAGGCACTTGCAGCCGCTTCGGTTGACGATCTGGTCGATTTCCTCGACATCAGTCTTGATGACGCGGAATCGATAAAGACAGCCGCAAATATTGTCGTCAACGCCAGAAATGCCGAGATGGGCATTGAAGAAGAGGCAGCAGAAGAAACCACTGAAGAGACCACAGATGGATCTGCGGAAGGATCGGAAGAAGCTGCCGAAGAAGGCGATGAAGCGGCCGACGAAGCGATAGAGGGAGTTGCCGAGGAAACGCCCGAGGTTACTGAAAAGGAAGAGGCCGAGGAAGAAGCGGCCGAGGAAAAATGATCGATAATAAATCAGAACATGGAGAGCATTTGCTGATATGAGATAAGAAACATCGATCAAAAAGGCGTTGGGCTGGAGTTTTGGGATAATTCACTTATGGCGATTGGAAAGAGCATCAGAATTTACGATCTTGCACGCGAAGTAAAACAGGACACGAAACGCGTGATGGAAGATCTGCGCCGCGAAGGGGCGGACGTCAGCGTGGCGTCAAACTCGGTCCCGTTTGAGATCGCCGAGAAGGTCCGCAATAAATATTTCCCGAAACCCGAAGCCGCGCCAAAGCGAGCGATCAAGGTCATCAAGGCCGCCGCGAAGCCGGCTGAGGCTCCGGTCGACGAAACTTCTGTCGCCCCGGACGCTCCTGTCGTTGAAGCACCGCAGATCGAGAAGGCTCCGGCAATTGAAGCGGCCGAACCGGCCGTAGCCGCGACGCCTTCGGTCAAGAAACTGGCGAAAAAAGTCGTCGCTGAACCTGAGGTCATCGCCGAAGAACCGGCTGTGGAAGAGGCTGAAGTTCCAGCCGCTGCCCCGACTGTCAGACGCGTTCTCAAACCCAAAACCGACGTTCAGCCGGACGAGCCCGCAGTCGAGGCTGAAGTCGAATCGCAGCCCGAAGCGGAAGCGGAGGTCGAACAGCCCGTTGAAGAACCAGTCGTCCCCGAAACACCTGCCGAGCCGGTCGTTGGTCCGGGCGGCACGACCGTAAAGCGCCTGACATTGAGCGCCGACGCTCTGAAAAAGGGCATCAAAGCGGGGGACCGCCTGGTATCAAATGCTCCGACAAAGACTGGCAGCCTCGTAACGCCTGCTCGTGGTGCGGATGGCCGGCCGGGGCAGTTCCGCGGAACGCCGGGCGAAAATGCCGCGCCGCAGATGACCTACACGCCGCCTGCGGATAACCGTCGGCGACCGGGACGCTCGGGTGGCAGAAAAGGAAACGATAAAGGCGGGAAATTTGCTGAACGCGAGACAGATGCACCGCAGAAGCGTTCGATCGAAGAACGCGTACTTGGACAGGTCGGGGCGATCGATCGCGATAATCTCCGATCGGTTCGTCTCACCGAAGGGGCGACGATCCGCGAATTTGCCGAGGCGCTTGGCATCACACCGCGTGACATCGTGCAGCTTCTGATCAAGAAAGGCGTATTCGCAACGCTCAATCAGCCTATCGGCGAAAAAATGGCCAAGGAAATGGCTACGAGCTTCGGATTTGATGTCAGCTTTGTGCCGTTCGAGGAAATGGTCATCGAGCAGGAGTTCGAAGAACTCATTGCCGCCGATGCCGACGACGTCGAACTGCCGCGTGCACCGGTCATCACCGTCATGGGTCACGTCGACCACGGAAAAACATCGCTTCTCGACGCGATCCGCAAGGCGAACGTCGCTGAAGGCGAAGCTGGCGGTATCACTCAGCACATTGGTGCGTACAGTGTTTTCGTACCGAATCCGGATAATCCGAAAGAACAGCGTCGCGTTGTATTCCTTGATACGCCGGGCCACGAAGCGTTCACCATGATGCGTGCCCGCGGTGCAAAAGCTACGGACATCGTTATTCTCGTTGTCGCCGCCGACGACGGCGTCATGCCGCAGACGATCGAGGCCGTGGAGCATTCGAAAGCTGCCGGTGTGCCGATAATCGTTGCGATCAATAAGATAGATAAGCCTGACGCAAATCCGGACAAGGTGAAGCAAGGACTCGCTGGTCTCGGCCTGCAGCCGACCGATTGGGGCGGCGATATCGAAATGGTTCCGGTTTCTGCGAAGAAGCAGGAAAATCTCGATACTCTGCTCGAAACCGTTCTTCTTCAGGCCGATATTCTCGACCTGAAAGCCAGCCCGACGCGTCGAGCCTCGGGAGTCGTTCTCGAAGCAAAGCTTGATAAGGGCCGCGGTGCTGTTGCGACGGCTTTGGTACAACAGGGAACTCTGAAAGTCGGCGATCCGTTCATCGTCGGTCAATTTTCAGGCAAGATCCGAGCGATGTTCTCGGATCGTGGTGAATCCGTACACAATGCGGAACCCGCGACGCCGGTCGAGATCCTAGGTCTCGGTGGTGTTCCACAGGCTGGCGACACGTTCCAGGTTGTCGGAAACGTCGATCGTGCTCAGGAAATTGCTCAGCAGCGGCAAATGCAGGCTCGTCAGGCAGCGATGCTCAAGACTACCAAACGCGGTATCGAATCGCTCGGCCAGGCTGAGATCAAGGAACTTCTGGTCATTCTCAAGGCAGACGTTCAGGGTTCGGTCGAGGTACTTCGTCAGACACTCGAAAAACTTTCAACCGATAAGGTCAAGGTACGCGTTATCCGTGCCGGTGTCGGTGCCATTGCCGAATCCGATGTTTTGTTGGCATCGGCGACACAAGCAGACGACGCTTCGACCGCAGTTGTCATCATAGGATTTAACGTGCGACCCGAAGCCCGCGTGGCGGACATCGCTAAGCACGAAGACGTTGATATCCGGCTCCACTCGATCATTTATAAGGTCGAAGAGGAGATCAAGGCCGCGATGATCGGCATGCTCGACGCCATCGAGAAAGAATCGATCCTCGGTAAGGCCGTCGTTCAGGAAACGTTCAAGGTTTCGCGCATCGGCACCATCGCCGGTTGCCGCGTCACCGACGGCGTTATTCGTCGCCAGGCAAAAGCAAGGCTTCTCCGCGACAGCGTAGTCATCTGGGAAGGCGATATTGCCACCCTCAAACGCTTCAAGGACGACGTCAACGAGGTCAAGAACGGTTTTGAATGCGGTATCAGTCTCGTAAACTTCAACGACCTGAAGGTCGGCGACGAGATCGAAGCGTTTGTGATCGAGAAGATCGCGGCTACGGAGCTATAGGTCAGTACCACCCGCGGTAGCGGGTGGGGCTTTGGATTCGCTACGAAAAACCCACGCGCTAACGCACGGGGTACGGACACAAATGAGACGGCCAGAACGTTTAGCCGAAAGTTTGAAAGAAGAGATCGCGGAGGTCGTCGGGTTTGAGCTGGACGATCCGCGGGTCGAGATGGTGACGGTGACGGACGTCGAGGTTTCGCCGGACCTGCGTGACGCCAAGGTGTACGTCTTCATACCGGGCAGCCGCGATGAGATCGATGCTGCGCTAAGATCGCTTAAGCATGCGGCAACTTTTGTCCGGCAGCAGGTTGCGATGAACCTCGATATGAGATTCGCCCCGCACATACATTTTGTTAGGGACACGGCCGAGGAAAATGCCTCGCGTGTCACCGAGATCCTAAATGATCTCAACCGACGAGGGGAAATTAAAAAGGAAGATGGTGAGAGCTTGAAGTAAAAAGGCAAAAGGCAAAAGGCAAAAACACGAACTGTGTTCTTGCTCTTTTGCTTTTCGCCTTTTGCCTTTTGTCTTACTCGAACGAGACAGTGCTTAGTCAAGTAGTTGAGTTAATTGAAAATAAGGACGTTTTTGCGATCACGACGCACATCAAACCGGACGGCGACGGAGTCGGATCGTCTTTGGGGCTGTGTTGGCTTCTTCGGTCGCTCGGTAAAGAGGCCGAGGTGATCGTCCACGGAGAAGTTCCGCCGGCGTACAAGAGCCTTCCGGGTGCGGATGAGATTCGCGATGTTCGGTACGTGAACGGAAAATATGATGCGGTCTTTGTTATAGAATGCAGCGACCTCAGCCGCCCCGGCATCGACGGCCTCGAAAACCAGTTCACGGTAAACATCGACCATCACGCCACCAGCGAGCATTTCGGGACGATCAACTGGATCGATTCGACCGCGTCCGCCGTAGGCGAGATGATCTATAACCTCTGCAAGGCGATCGGCGGGCGGATCACCAAGGAGATCGCCGAATGCGTCTATATGGCGCTCGTTACCGACACGGGTTCCTTTCATTTTCCCAACACCTCTGACCGAACGCTCAAAGTAGCCTCAGAACTGATAAAAGCCGGTGCCAAGCCCGAAAAGATCGGCGAGGCTGTTTACAACAACTACCCATGGTCGCGGATAGAGTTAATGCGCCGTGTTTTAGCGACGGTCAAACGCGATGAGACCGGCATGGTCGCTTCTATCCGGCAAACTCTGGAAATGTCGGATGAATCGGAAGCGATCGATGGCGATAACAACGGATTTGTAAATATTCCACTTGCTGCACGCGAGATAAAGGCCGTGGTTTACATGCGTGAGGTAGCACCCGGGAAGTATCGAGCGAGTTTGCGTTCGAAAGGCGACATCAATGTCGCTCGGGTTGCCGAAAAGTTTGGCGGAGGCGGGCACAAGAATGCTTCAGGCCTTAGCATCGAGGGCGACTGGGACACGTGTGAGGCGGACATTGTCGCAGCGCTTGTTGAGGCGATCAAGCGGTCAGAAGCATCTGCGTAAGCGGGCGGCGAGAAACGCTGCATCGAACGACATTTTTTTCACCCAACGAACTGACCGCCCGCTCACGCGAGGCGGTTCTGACTATGGAAAAACGCTACAAATGGCGGCGCGACGATTATCGCGAGAACACCAAGGGCTTGCTGATGCTCAACACCGGCGACGGTAAGGGCAAGACGACGGCCGCTATCGGCGTGATGGTCAGGGCCGCGGGCCGGGAGTTGAGCTGCTGCATGATCCAGTTCATGAAGTCGCGCAACGACCGATACGGCGAGCACGAATCGTTCGAAAAACTCGGCATCGAGGTCCATACAATGGGCGATGGCTTTACGTGGGATACAAACGATAAATCGCAGGATATAAAAACCTCAGAGGAAACCTGGAAACTGTGCTTGGAAAAGATGCACGATGGCGATTACGATCTGCTGGTTTTTGACGAACTGCTTTACGTTCTCAGTTACGGGTTCCTGGATGTAGATGAGGTTCTGAGCGAGATCAAGGCTGTCCGTGCCGAGAAACCGCACCTGCACATAATTTTAACCGGCCGGAATATAGACAATGCCCTCGAAAAAGTGATCGAAGCGGCGGATCTTGTGACCGAGATGAAAGAGATCAAACATCCATTCTACGCCGGCATTTATGCGCAGCAGGGGATCGAGTTTTGATTTGCATTTTTTTGGATCGATGAGGTTGAACAAGGACATTTGGGCCGCGCCCGAAGTTGGTATTTTTGATAGTTCGAAGCTTCCGGTTACTCAATAATGAAAGCCCTTGTCGAAAAACGAGATCCGCAGGGATTCGCCGATTACTTCGCCCTCGCGTTCACGACGTGGGGCGTGGGCTATTTGCCGCTGGCTCCGGGCACATTCGGTTCGATGGTCGCAGTTGGGATATATCTCGGGATCGAGCGCTTGCTTCCGTTCATTGAAAGCTCGCTTTTTAATCTTTCCGCGAACTCTGCCACGTCAATTGCATGGGAACAATCTGCGATCGCGGTTGGACTCGCCGTCTTTATTCTTGCCGGCATTTGGGCGTCCGGGCGTTCGGTTCCCCTTCTCGGTAACTCTGACCCGTCTCAGGCGGTTGTTGATGAACTGATCGGCCAGTTTGTCACTTTTCTCTTCGTTCCGTTTGGCCTTGCATGGCCGCTCGTTCTGGCGGGATTTCTCCTTTTCCGTCTCTTCGATATCTGGAAACCTTTTCCTATCAATGACCTGCAGATCCTTCCCGGCGGCATTGGGGTTTGTGCGGACGACATCGTGGCTGGCGTCTACGCTGGCATTTGTCTCGCCATACTTTATGCTGTTACGCTCGTCGTATGATCTATCACGTTTTGCCTGGCGATGCGGTTTTGGAGCAGTTTAAGAAGACTGAGGTCGACGGAGAAGTGATCGTATGCCGCGAAGCGATGATCGTCGGTCCTATCGACGCAAAGAGCCCCGATGAATTTTGGGACGCCCGGGCGAAGTTCGTTTTATCGGAATATTCTGAGGATGAAATTGTCTTTCACGAGCGTGTCGCTGACGAGCTTGAGAGGTTAACGGATATCACTCCGGACGACGAGGTCAACCTGTGGTTCGAATACGAACTATTCTGCAGCGTCAACATGTGGTTTTGTCTGACCACGCTAAAAGATTCAGGTGCTAATCTCTATCGCGTCGAGCCGATCGTTCTAAGCGAGGAGGAACGCTGGTCGGGATTTGGGAAACTCGATGCCGGTAAACTTCGCGACTGCTTCGATGCCCGTCAGCTTTTTACACAGAGCGACATAAAACTGGGCTCTTCTCTTTGGGCTGCATTTGTACAACGCGATTCACAGACGCTTCACGAGCTTTCCAACTCGTCATCCCCACGGTTTCCTTACCTGGACGAGGTAGCCCGTGCAGCGGCTGAGATCGAAACGAAACCAAGCGAGATCCTCCGCGAGCTGAAATCGAAAGGA
Organism: uncultured Chloracidobacterium sp.; assembly: GCA_964410495.1. GTDB lineage: Bacteria > Acidobacteriota > Blastocatellia > Pyrinomonadales > Pyrinomonadaceae > OLB17. Next base: position 35,088 of record CAYPGP010000021.1, on the reverse strand, counting down.
CTTTCGGAATTTGAGAGCGTATTTCCCGAATTCGCAAAACGGGCGGGCGTCTACGGATTTGGCGATCTGCAAGTTCAGCGGTTGCTCGATAATTTGTGATCTTTGTCTCTGAACTCGCAAGAATACTGGGATCAACGCTTAGTGTCCGCCGGGTCAAAATCGTTCGTGACCTCCGTCTTGATCGCGATCTCCGGTTCCCGCTGAAAGATCCAACCTCTACGCCAGAAGTAGATGAGAAGGACAACGGTTACGAAGGCCATTCCGCTAAGCGTCGCGAAATAACCGAAACGCGTCTTTAATTCGGGCATGTTCTCGAAGTTCATGCCATAGATCCCGGCTATCAGGCTCAGCGGAAGGATTATGGCAGACAAGACGGCCAGCGTTTTCATTACGTCGTTCGTTCGATTGCCTATGACCGCGAAGTGAATGTCGAAAAGTCCGGCAACGAGGTCACGATACCCTTCCGCGAGATCGGAAATTCGCTGCAAATGATCGTGAACATCCCGAAAAAACGGCAAAACATTAGCGGGAATCTGTGAAAACTCGCCGTGAGACATTCGGTAAAGCACTTCCAACTGTCGCGACGAAATGCGCTTTAGCCGGGCGACGCTCCGGCGTACGTCCATGACATCTCCGAGCACGACATTGCTGGTCTTCTTCATGTCGAAGACCCTGTCTTCCAGTGTGTTTATGGTCTCATCAAATTCATCGACTATCGGCATGTAGAGATCGACCAGTTCATCGAGTATCCGCATCAGCAGATAGGCCGCCCCCCGCTGACATACGAATGTCGTGCTGCGCATCTGCTGTTTGACGGTTTTAACGCTGCGGAAACGCTGAGTGTGAAATGTAACGACAAAATTAGGGCCGAGATAACCATCAAGCTCTTTCGTCACAAAGTTTGCCGAATTTGTCTCGCCGGGCTTGATGCCGTGAACGATGAAGAAGAGGTAGTTCTCGAACGCCTCGACCTTCGGCTGATTTCTGGTTTCGACACAATCCTCGACCGTTAGCGGGTGGAACCGAAAAACATTGAGAAGAATGTCCTTGGCCTCATCGAGCTGTTCGGGCGTTTCGCCTTTCAGGTCGACCCAGACAACGTTAGTTTTGTCGGCAAGCAGTGCCGGAAGGTCGTCGCGAGTGAAGCCTTCTTCGACCCGTTCCGCGTTCTCTCGATAGACGAATATTTCCATGGATTGGCTTTGCGTCGACTTATTTTGCCATCAATTAGCTGCGGCAACAAAGCGGGCCCGCACTTAGTGTGTGCAAGATTACAAACATGTCGACTGAAATAAACTACAATAAAGAAAGCTTGATTGTGGCTCTTCGGCGGTACTGCTACTACCACCGAAATAGGTCGGATCAAGCTTATCGGGATTCGAATCACCCGAAATTAAGGGCAGGCCGTGTCTTACCGGCCCGCCCTTTTCCTTTCCATTGCCGTCGCATGCTAAGCTAAATCGCAAAGATGAGCGAATCCCCAACGACACTGCGTGTAGAAGGCGTAACAAAACGCTTTGGTGATTTTACTGCCGTCGAGGACATTAGCTTCGAACTCAAGGCCGGCCGCGTTTTCGGTTTTCTCGGGCCCAACGGAGCGGGTAAGACCACCACGATCCGCATGATCGTGGGCATCACCGCCCCCGACGAAGGACGTATCGAGCTCTTTGGCGAACCGATGTCGTCGCATCTTCAAAACCGGATCGGCTATCTGCCGGAGGAACGCGGGCTTTACAAGAAAATGAAGATCGCGGACCAGCTCCGCTATTTCGCCGCACTCAAAAATGTCGCAGCAGATGTCGCGGAGCAAAGGATCGACCGCTGGCTCGATCGTCTCGGCCTGAGCGATTGGAAAAACAAGAAGACCACCGATCTTTCGAAGGGCATGCAGCAGAAGATCCAGTTCATTTCGACGGTTTTGCACGATCCCGATCTGCTGATCTTGGATGAACCGTTTTCGGGTCTTGACCCGGTCAATGTGGAATTTATGATCGAGGTCCTAAGCGAATTCCGGGCGCAGCAGAAGACGCTGATCTTCTCGACCCATCTGATGGAAACCGCCGAGCGGCTCTGTCACGATATCATTCTCATCAATAAGTCGCGGAAGGTCGTCGGCGGGAGTTTGCGTGAGATAAAGGCGAGCTACGGGCGCAATGTGATCTCTCTGCGTATCAGCGGCGGCGATGCTGTGCTGCGGGACCGTTCGGTCGTAGCTAGCGTTGAGGAACATGCCGACGAAGTTTATGTCGAGATGGCAAGCGGCGTTGATGCGCAGGTTCTGCTGCGAAAATTGATCGATAGCGGGGCGACGGTGTCGAAATTCGAGATGGTCGAGCCGACCCTGAATGATATTTTTATCGATCTAGTCGGCGGCGAAAGTGCGGCGAGGGCTTCAATGGCTGAGCGTTCCGCGGTGGCTTAGATCTTCGCCGCCCGTTTACGCAGGCGGTTCTGACTTAGATGCGAAAATTTCTTGCGGTTGTAAAACACGAATATAAAAAGATCGTCCTGAAATGGACGTTCCTTATCGGCACGCTTCTTTTTCCCTTGCTGGGACTGGGATTTGCGATCGTTCCGGCGATCATCTTCTCCATGAAAGGCGAACCGACGCGCGTCGTTGTTATCGATCCATCGGGAAAGGTCCTGCCACGGTTAAAGGATAATCTTTCCGGAGAACGCATTGCTGAACGTGCGCGCAAGGAGGCGGCCGAGGCCTTGGAATTGAACGCTTCACAGGAAGAGAAGATGCGAAGCGGGGCGAATCAGCTCGCTTCAGGGTTTGCCTTTGTTGACTTTGACACCGCAGGCCGGACGCCGGAACAGGTTCGCGAAGAGCTTAATCTGCGAGCGGCTTCGGGACAGATCGACGCGTATTTGATGATACCGCCGAATTTCGACGCAGCGGACGCGAAATTTGAGTTCCGGTCACGAAAAGCCGGCGATTTTGTAGCGAACGATACTATAAAAGACGCTTTGAACGCGGCTGTCCGCTCTCAGCGTCTGGCGGACGCGAACATAAGCGAATCGGTCCTCCAGAACGCCAACAGACCGGTGGCGTTCGACTCGAAATCGATCAGCGAAAAGGGCGAGGAAAAAGACGGCGACTCACTATTCATTGCTTCGCTTGTTATCGGCATGATGATCTACATCAGCCTGACGATCTACGGACAGGTGATAATGGGAGCGGTTGTCGAGGAAAAGGAAACGCGCATCGCCGAGATCCTTTTCTCGTCTGCCACGCCATTCGAACTGATGTTCGGTAAGCTCGTCGGAGTCGGGCTCGCGGGTCTTACGCAGATCGGGATTTGGGCCGGCTCTCTCGCCGCCCTGTTTGTCTTCCTGTCATCGCAGGCGGAAATGGCGCCGCTTCTGAGCTCCGTGCCGTCGGTAACGCCGCTGATGATCGCTTATTTCTTTGCGTACTTTATCGTCGGCTATTTTACTTATGCGGCGATCTTCGCGCTGATCGGCTCGATGGTCACGACGGTTCAGGAAGGCGGGCAGTTCGCTTTTCCGCCGATCATGATAATGCTAATCGGGTTTTATTTTGGCTTTGCGGTCATTCGCGATCCAAATTCCAGCCTCGCGTTCTGGGTCTCGATCGCCCCACTGTTCGCGCCGCTGACGATGCCGATACGGATACTCGCGGAAATGCCGCCGTTTTGGCAGATAGCTCTTTCTTTCCTGATAAATGGCCTCGCTATTGCCGCCCTCGTTTGGGTCGCGGGCCGTGTTTATCGGGTAGGGATGCTTATGTATGGCAAACGCGCGACGATCCCAGAAGTTTTGAAGTGGGTAAGGCAGCCATGATGAAAGTTCGGTTGATAGCTGGATCCTTGGGGATGGCGCTAACCGGCGTGTTTATCGCCGGCTGCTCAACATCCAAGCCGCCCGCAAAGAATGCCGTCGTCACGTCGCGGACTCCGCTTCCACCCGAAGCCGAGCGGGTTGAAAAGCCCGTGAACGTCAGTTTCTCGACCTATTCGAAGGAATGGCCGGTCGGCTGGCAATGGATCGACCCCGCAGAGAAGGACGCCCCGACACCCAAGAATGTGAAGAAAGGTGTTCTCCAGGTCCGGATTCCCACCGCAAAGGACATGAAGCCGGGAAATACCAATGCTCCGCGCTACATAAAACCCATAAGCGGCGACTTTCAGATCGAAACACACGTCAGATTATCGCCTAAAGAGAATTATCAGGGCGCCGGACTGCTGATATACGTCGACGACAATCGATATATTCGATTTGAAAAAGCTTATGGCGGTGTCGGAGGCGGGGCGGAAGGCCTGCGGATCGATGTCCGCGATGGAAATGAGTATAAGCCGCTGCTCACCCCTGACGACGCGCCGACCGAGCTCGGCGAGATCGACATGAAGATCGTTCGCAAGGGCGGCTTGTTTACGGCATACTGGCGGGAGAATGAGGATGCCTCGTGGCGCGAGGCCGGACAGATAGAAACAAATTATCCGCAAACCGTGATGGCCGGCCTGATCGCCAGCAACACGGCACGCGAGATAATCGCGGAATTCGATTTTATCCGGCTGCTGCCGGAGACTAGCGCGGCGAAATAAGCGAACTTCATGGGTTCGCGAGTCGTATAATAAGACATAGACCAAAAACGGAGGACATTATGATCGGACAAATTATTGGCGGATTGATCGTGGGCGTTATCGCAAGGCTTTTGATGCCCGGGAAAGAAGCTTTTCCGGACGGTGTCTTAGGTTGGATATTGACCGCCGTTCTCGGAATGGGCGGTGCGTTCGTCGGCGGCGTGATCGCTAGATCGCTTTGGGCTGGCGACAGCTACGCAGCGGGTTGGATCATGTCGATCGTCGGAGCAGTTCTGCTGTTGGTGATCGTGCGGCTGCTGTTTGGAGCGCGCGGCACGTCATAGTTCCGGTATTAATCTTGAAGAGGTGTATTGCGACGTTAGGGGTCGTCACCTCTTTTTACGTTTTACGTGTTCGGAAAAACTCCCTATGCGATGTTTCTCTCTATCCGGCGATCGGGAATAAGCCAAATACCCGCGACTAAAACGTAGAGGGCTCCGGATATCCACGGGCTCACAAAGGCTAGAGGGATCGCGGCGATGTAGCACGCGATAGAGATCTTTCCTTTCAGATCATTCCCCACGGCCTCAGCAAGTTGCAGATTTTCGCCTCCGTCGTGACGAACGATCGTAAATTGAAGAATCGTGTATGAGATGGCGCACAGCAACAGGTTGACACCATAGATCGATGAGGGGAGCGCGGCAAAATGATTCTCGCCCATCCAGCCTGTAGTAAAAGGAACGAGTGATAGCCAAAAGAGCAGCAGCATATTCGCCCACAAAACTTTTCCGTTGATCTTTTTCGTGGCGTGCAGCATATGATGGTGGTTATTCCAATAGATGCCTAGGTTAACGAAGCTCAGAACATAGGCGAGAAATATCGGGAGAAGCGGTTTGATCTCCTCAAAGGAGGTGCCGTGAGGAACTTTTAGCTCGAGCACCATGATCGTCATGATGATGGCGATCACCGCGTCCGAAAATGCCTCTAGTCTGGTCGTGTTCATATTTCGGTTGTGGTGTTTTCGGGCAAGGCCATTCGGACGAGGCCGTCGAACGCAACGTGGTATGCGACGCCCTTCAGGGGAATCGACATTTCTTCCTCGGTCTTGCCTTCGGAGTTAGCGATGCTCACGCTCGCGAAATAACAGGATGCACCATGCGCATTGGCATGGCGAACTAGATCCTGAAAAACCTCCTCGCCTTCGATCCGGCCGCGTTTGGGGTAGAGGTCGGTCCGAACGATGAAGAATGCGGTTTCTCCGTCCCTTGTGCCGGTGATCTGCGGCGAAGTCGCACGATCCGCAAAAACATCGGCCGACTCCAGGACCCAGCCGGCTTCGATCAGCTGTTTGTAAACGATCTCAATACCGAAAGCGTGAATGTCGGTTTCGGTCATCAATTCCTTTTCTGTCATCATTTATATTGTACGCAGAGTTTCGCGGAGACTGAAAGAGGGGTTGGATCGGGTCGGGTCCCATTTTTCGCTTGACTTTTTAGGTAAATTGTGTTATTCTTGCAACATCGAATGATTTGTAAAAACCACAAAATTGAGTTTTTTATTTTTTGTAGAAAATACTCTGGTTTTTGTTGTGACAAAAGCTCTAAAGGGCTTGCTGTCAACAGTTTAGCCGCTTATTATCAGAGCGGACAAGGGTGCGGACAAGCCGCGGACAGCCCGCGGACAGCGAGTGGACAAGATCGTCGAAAATTGAGGGCCGGGGCCACTCTGCAATGTGAGCAAATGTTGTATTCAAAGATACTTACGCCGTCAAGTTCATGTGATTTTAGCCCGATATTGCCAAAAGGTTGTCCGCGATCGAGGGCCGTTTTTCAGCACGAAAATGCCGGAAATTACAAAGAAAATGCCCTTTTGGTTAAAGAAACGACCAGTTATAGCAAAGAAAATGCCAATTTATGATGCCTGTTTCGAGCTAAACTAGAGCGAGTCAATACATGCCGATGGACCTTAAGTCAATACAAGCAGCCTCCACAACGATCGCAGGGCGGGTAAAGCGAACCCCGCTTGAGTTCAGCCAGTCGCTTACGAACCGGATCGGCGTGCCCGTTTATGTGAAGTACGAACTGTTCCAGAAGACCGGATCGTTCAAAGCCCGCGGAGCTTTCAACAAAATGCTGCAGATGTCCGAAAGCGAAAGATCGAAAGGCGTTGTAGCGGTCAGCGGTGGAAATCATGCCCAGGCGGTAGCTTTTGCCGCGACGGAATTAGGTGTCGATGCGGTCGTCTTGATGGCAGAAAATACTCCGGCCGGCTACGTCGCGGCCACGCGCGGCTACGGAGCCACGGTCGAACTGGTGCCGAACATAGCCGAAGCCTTCAGACGTGCGAAAGATCACGAGGCGGCGGGCCGCGTCTTTGTTCATCCTTTCGACGACGACGAAATAATGGCTGGGGCCGGCACGGTCGGGTTGGAGATCCTCGAAGATCTTCCCGACGCGACTGATGTGATCCTGAGTATCGGCGGCGGAGGCCTCTCCGGTGGGGTTTCGGCAGCCTTAAAGGAATTAAAACCGGGAATCCGGATCTGGGGAGTCGAAACGGTTGGGGCCAATGCCATGTCGCAGGCCCTCGCGGCGGGGCATCCGGTGGAACTTCCGGCGATAACATCCATCGCAAAAACGCTAGGAGCTCCGTATGTTTCCGAAAAAACGCTGGCACTCGTGCAAAAGAACCTCGAAAGCGTGACAGTAGTAACCGATGACGAAACGGTCGAGGCGATGGCCTTTATCGCCGAGCGGCTTAAAGTGATAACTGAGCCCGCCGCCGCATGTACGTTGGTCGCGGCCGAAAAGCTTCGCGAAAATTTCGGCCCGGAAAGCAAAGTGGTACTGATATTGTGCGGCGGCAACACAGGCGTTAGCGACCTGTGCGGATATTTGACAGCCAACGGCTCAAAGCTGGCGAGGGCCTGATCAGCGAACGATCTCAAAGCTCTGGGGTAAGTTGACCGGGTCTAGAAAAGGCGTCCATTTATACAGGCCGTCCTCAAGACCGAGTTGCCACGTTTGGCCAGTCACATTGTTGAACAGAAGGACGTGCCGATTAGCCTCGCCCTGGGCGAACAGTTGATATCGAACAGCTCCGTCGGTCGCCGGCTTGGGAAGTTCGAGTACGGTCGTTTCTTTCCAGCAAAGGCCGGAGCCGATGACATTTCGCTGAGGGCAAGTCGTCAGATAAAAGACTCTCCCGGTGAACTTGTCCAGCCTCAGCGTAATAAAGCTGTTTGGAAGCGGCGCCTGGACGATCTCGTGCCGAGTAGTGCTCGGTACCGTCGAGGAAACCGCCGGGCGGAAAGGATTTTCCTGCCCGGCGGCAAAGGGTACGATGGCAAACAGGAGCGTGGCCATAATCGTGATCTTTCTCATATCTGCAAATCCTCCGAATTTGCAACACGTTATATCACGATCAAAGTTGCGGAAAAAGCGATGGAATTATCGGGCCGGTATACTCACATCGACATCGATATCGGTCTTAGCGGGTTTGCTCTTAAGAACTCCGCTGTAATAGATCAGGCCGCCGATGATAGCGACAATAATTACAAGGGCGATAGCCCAGACAGCGTTGCTGCCGGTGCTGTTTTCTTCAGACATAAGTTAAAGGATCCTCCAGTCAACGATAAAAGTTTGGTTAAAGCTGGGAGTATTAGATCAAGCCGCACTTCGGCGGACAGTGCGCAAGCATACATTCGAAATGTAAGATCGCTGATCTTACCGAGATTCAATTAATGAACGACCGGCTTTTCCAATTTCTCCTCGACGAATCCGAACATCGGCCAATGACCGTCTCGGAGTTAGCTTCTGAGATACGCGGAACCCTTGAGCGGTCGTTTGCCAACGTTTGGGTCGAAGGCGAGGTTGTCAATTTTACACGGGCATCGTCCGGTCACTGGTACTTCAACCTCAACGACGGCGTAGCCCAGATCCGATGTGCGTGTTTCAAGGGGACGAATTTTCGCATTAGGTTCACGCCTCAGAATGGGATAACCGTTCGATTACGAGGTCGGGTGACATCGTACGAGGCACGAGGCGAATTGCAGTTGATCGTCGATTCGCTCGAACCTTCCGGCGAAGGAGCATTGGCGGCGGCTTATGAGCAGATCCGTTCGCGGCTTGAACGAGAAGGCCTTTTTGCCGAAGAACTCAAGCGTCCGATACCGCATTTACCGCGTCGGGTCGCGGTTGTAACATCCCGAACTGGTGCGGCGTTTCATGACATACACAATGTCCTTACGCGCCGGGCAAGATCGGTCAGTATCCTGCTTGCCCCGGCACTCGTTCAAGGCGAAGGAGCTGCTGACAGCGTTCGGCGCGCCATCATGGCCGTCAACGCCTACAACAATTCGCAAGGCCGCTCTCATATTGATGTGATGATAGTCGGGCGAGGAGGCGGTTCGGCGGAGGACCTCTGGGCGTTTAATGATGAAGCGCTCGCTCGAGCAATTCGAGCGAGCGAGATACCGATCATTTCTGCCGTCGGGCACGAGATAGATTGGACAATATCGGACCTCGTCGCCGACCTCCGAGCCGCGACTCCGTCGGCCGCCGCGGAGATCGTCGCAGGCCGAGAAGAAGATATTCTTTCGGAGCTGAATAATACGGAAACTACCCTGGCGGCAATGATGCAGTATAAAATGCTTTCCGCCCGCTCATCGCTAACGCAGATCTCTAGTGGCTTTGAGTATTCGTTCGAGTCTCGAATGGAAGCAATAAGAAACCGCCTCGCCGCCGTGACAGAACGATTGACGCCCGCCACACTTCGAGCAACGGCCGTCTCGCGATCAAACGAGCTGGGTATCCTGGAACAAAGAAAACGCGCCACGATCGAGGGAATATTGGCATCAAAGAATCAGGAAATGCTGCTGAACGTTGCAAAACTCGATGCCCTTTCGCCTCTCGGAGTATTGACCCGCGGATACTCGATCGTTCAGTCAGAATCCGGCAAGATCGTGAGAGATGCGGCGAGTGTTGAGTCCGGCGACAAATTGAAAATCCGTCTTGAGCGTGGGAAACTTGATGCCGAGGTCTTGTCGATAGATAACTGATGTTGAAAAATCCGTTCGCCATTGCATGTCTGGTTGTTTTAGGACTTATCTCGGCGGGCGGGATAGGTTTCCTTATTTATTATCAGAGCCTGAAAGACACGCCGCAATATTCGCTTGCACTTCTAGTCGAGGCCGCTAAGAGAGATGACCGGATCGAGGTCAATGCGTTGGTGAATACCGATGCGGTGGTTGAGGATTTCGTTCCGCAGATAACTAACAAGGCCGTCGAACTCTACGGACGCGGCCAACCGCCTGAAGTACTTAGAAAGGTAGCGAGGCTTGCTCTCCCACTGCTGCCCGCGGTCAAGGAAAGAGCTAAAGCTGAACTGCCACGCGTAATACGCGAGCGGACGTCAAGATTTGGATCTGTTCCGTTCTTTGCCATGGTCCTCGGAGCGGATCAGTACCTCGATATCAAGGTCACCGGTGACGAAGCGATAGTTAAGAGCAAACTGCCGGAGCATCAATTCGAAGTGAAAATGCGCAGAAATGGCGACCGATGGCAGATCGTCGGGGTCCGCGATGAGCAGGTGGCAACCGCGATCGCCCGCAAGATCGGCCAGGAAGTAATGGCCATCGCCGTTGGCGGCGGCCGGCAGGCGGCGGATCAATTCGGGATCGGAAACCTAACGGAATTGTTAAAACAGGCTGAGGAATTGGTTAAGTAATGACGGAAAAGTCCTTCGAAACATCGCTTTCAGAACTCGAAAAGATCGTTGTCCTTCTCGAAAACGGAGATCTCCCGCTTGAGGAAAGCCTCGAACTTTTTGAAAAGGGGATCAAGCTTTCGCGTGAGTGCCGCGAACGGCTGGCAAACGCTGAACGCCGCATAGAGATCCTGATGAAGGACCCTGCAGGCGAGCTAACAACACGGGATTTCGATCCGGCGTCTTCCTAACGACTCGCGATCCAGAAGAAGACGAAGAACATCAGGACGAATGCGGCAATACCCACCACTAGGGAATAAATGACGATTCCGGCAGTATTGTCTTTGCCGGTCTTTCCGTTGTACTTATGGCTGCAGGACGGGCATTTGACGTGAGTTAGAACACGGGGCCCCAAAGCCCCGCCCCACCAGGTGAACCTAGCAAGGGTTGAATCAGCGGAACCGCATTTTGGACACGGAGCATACGTTGAGGCCATAGTTTTTTATCGTATATTTACGGTTTTTTCGACGCGTCGTTCTTTCTTTTCTGTAATAGGTCGCATGCCTGGTACGCACCAGTTGGATCGATCGCGGTTCGGCCTACCTCGACATGTTGGATCTTTCCTTCTTTGTCGATCACAAACGTGGCTCGGGCTCCATAGCCGCTGGTTTCGTTGAAGAGCCCGTACTCTTTTGTGGTTGTTCTTTTCCAGTCGCTCAGCAGCGGAAACGTGACCTTGATGTCGTCTGCAAAGCGTTTGTTCGCGGCGAAGCTGTCCATGGAAATGCCGTAGATCTGTGTATCGGTTGCTTCGAATTTGGCGATATCAGCCTGATACGCCTGAAGTTCCTTCGTTCAGCCACCCGTAAAGGCGAGCACATAAAAAGCGAGCACGACGTTCTTCTTGCCGCGGAGGTCGCTTAGCTTTACTTCCTTTCCGGACGTATCGCTAAGTTTGAAGTCAGGTGCCATATCGCCGACTTTCAAATGCGTGGTAGGTGCCGCCGGAGCCGCCTGACCGAATACCGCCGGTATCGCGGCCAACATAAGCAGGATCATTAGGATGAATGTTTTCATTGAATCACCTCTCAAAATAATATCGCCGCCGGCGGAGGTTTCCGTCGACGGCAAATAGGATAGCGCAATTCACGGTCAATCTCGCGAACTGAAGATCGAAAGGATGTACCAAAACAGCAGGGCAATGCTCGCGAACAAAGTCAGAGAAGCCGCAACATGCTGAGTGGTATTGAACCGGTGCAGGACGTTCGACGTCTCATAAAGTATCGCAGTGCCAGCGAACGCGACCATTAAAAACGCGAAAACGCTACCCAACGAAAACCCGAAAATGGCACTCGCAATAATAAACCCAAGGGCCGCAAACCCGCCGATGGCGAGAATTGGGCCAAGAAATGAGAAATCCGTGCGAGTAATAAAGACCGTGAGCGTTATGCCCAGAAACAATCCAAGCGTGGTGATCCCAGCCTTCATCAAAACAGACCCATCTCCGGCAACCGAAGTCGCAAGATAAATGAGGGGAACAAAAATGACCGCTTCAGCCAGGATAAAAATGCCGAGGCCGAGATACTGCACGGCTTTCGACGTATCCGAAACCGCCCAACGGTTCGCCAAAAACGAGATCGCCATAAAAAGTCCGAGAACGACCAGCCAACCGATCGCCCCGCCGCTGAACAGCAGACTTGCGATCAATCCGGCGATCGGGGTCGCAAAAAAGAAGGCTTCGACTCCTATAAAAGCAAGGATCGCCAAGGCCAGCAATGTGTAGGTCTTGCGAATGAACGCCGCCCGTTCTATAGGGGCGGCTTGTGCAACCGAATTGCCAAATGATGTAGAGAAGTTCTGCATATACCTCCGTGAAAAACTAAGCTTTAGATGAATGAAATTGTAGTAACGTTCACAAAAACTCTAGGCGCTTTCGGGCCGACTTCGGAAGAATATCGATTCGACGCTCCAGATGCCGGATCCGCGTGCCGCGATATAAAGAAGTACGAAACAATAAAGTACCGCCAGTTCACCACGATTCTGAATCGGGAGAAACTGCTGCATGCTGAAATGCCAGCCGAAATACGCGACTGCCATAGTGCCTGAGGAAATGAATGCTGCGACGCTGGTAAAGAGTCCTATCATTATGAGTATGCCGCCGATCAACTCGATACCGCCGCCGACCGCCATCAAAGCTGAGAGTTCGCCTCCTCCGCCCTGGGAAGGAGGGAAGCCAAACAGTTTCTGAGTACCGTGCCACATAAATAGAAAGCCGGTAACGATCCTTAGAAGGGCATAGGCGTAGGTCGCATAACGACCGAGAAATCGATCCATTGTTGTGTATTCTCCTTATCGTAGGAAAAGTGTACCAGAACCCACAGCCGACACTAAAAATGAAAGAGGCGATCGTTTCCAATCGCCTCGAGGTTGTAAAACTAACCGGCCGCCCTAACCGCTTCCTCGGGCTCAGGCCGCGGTGTCGCGAGTCCAAGCTCCGGAGACCGCCAAAGGTTGGAAACCAGGAGTTCACGAATGAACGTCATTTCTTTCGGCAAGCGATCGTATAGCTTGAAGAAAAGATCGTCGTGCATCGCGATCTCCTTCAACCACATATCACGGTCGAGGTTCATTACCTTATCCCACTGCTCACGGCTGAAATCGAGTCCGCGCCAATCGATATCATCATAGCGGGGCATCCAGCCGAGAGGAGTTTCGACGCCCTTGGAAATACCGCGAGAACGCTCAACCACCCACTTTAGAACGCGCATGTTTTCTCCGTAGCCAGGCCATGCGAACTTGCCATTCTCGTCCTTTAGGAACCAATTGACGCTGAAGATACGCGGCGGCTCTGGAATCTGACGGCCAAAATCGAGCCAGTGAGCAAAGTAATCGCCCATGTGATACCCGGCAAACGGAAGCATCGCAAATGGGTCGCGGCGAACCTCGCCAATGTTTCCGAAGGCAGCAGCAGTCATTTCGCTTCCCATCGTGGCCGCTTGGTAAACGCCGAAGGCCCAATTGAAGCTCTGCTGAACTAGCGGCACCACACTATTGCGTCGGCCGCCGAAAATGAATGCCGACACGGGAACGCCTTTCGGATCGTTGAAGTTTTCATCGATCACAGGACACTGCGTGCTTGGTGCGGTAAAGCGGGCGTTTGGATGAGCTCCTTTGCTTTCCGAAGCCGGAGTCCAATCGTTGCCTTGCCAGTCAATGGCGTGTGCCGGCGGCTCACCATCAAGGCCCTCCCACCAGACGTCGCCGTCGTCGGTCAGGGCAACGTTTGTGAAGATCGTGTTCTCCTTGATCGACTCCATGGCGTTCGGATTTGTGGAGTAATTTGTGCCTGGAGCGACGCCGAAGAAGCCGTTTTCCGGGTTGATCGCCCGAAGCCGGCCGGTTTCGTCGGGTTTGATCCAGGCGATGTCGTCGCCGACGGTAGTTACTTTCCAGCCTTCTTCCTGGAAAGGTTTGGGCGGGATGAGCATCGCGAAATTGGTCTTGCCGCAGGCCGATGGGAACGCCGCGCAGACGTAATCCTTCTTGCCGTCAGGTGATTCGACTCCGACGATGAGCATATGTTCGGCGAGCCAGCCTTGAGCGCGGCCGAGGGTCGAGGCGATACGCAGAGCGAGGCATTTTTTGCCCAGCAGAGCGTTGCCGCCGTAGCCTGAACCGTAGGAAACGATCGAATTCTCCTCGGGGAAATGCACAATGTACTTATCTTTGGGATCCGGCGAACACGGCCAGGCGACGTCCTGTTGGCCTTCGGCGAGCGGCATGCCGACGGAGTGCAGGCAGCGGGTAAATTCGCCGTTTCCGAGGGCGTCGAGGGCTTGCGTACCCATGCGGGTCATGATCCGCATGTTGACTGCGGCGTAGGCGGAATCGGTCAGCTGCACGCCAAATTGCGAGATCGGCGAGCCGATCGGGCCCATGCAGAACGGCACGACGTACATCGTGCGGCCCTTCATTGCACCGTTGAATTTCTTCTTGAGAATGGCCTTCATTTCGAGCGGGGCCATCCAGTTGTTGGTCGGGCCGGCGTCACCCTTGGCGAAGGAGCAAATATAGGTGCGGTCCTCGACTCGTGCCACGTCCGAAGGGTGCGAGCGGGCGAGGAATGAGTTCGGCCGTTTTTCGGGGTTCAATTTGATAAACGTACCAGAATCAACCATTTCCTGGCACATCCGGTCGTATTCTTCCTGCGAACCGTCGCACCAATGCACGGCGTCCGGCTTACAAAGATCGACCGCGTCGGTCACCCAACGGATCAGCTCCTCGTTCGTTACATTTGATGGAATATTGAGATCGATCATAAGGTTCTCCAGTCTTCTAAAAGGTCAAAAAAGCGTGTTGTAAAAGAATAAAAACGAGCAATAAAGCCCGTTTTTCGATGTTATTCGTGTAGCTTATCACGACATAAATTGTTTGTTAACAGATAATGAATGGTTAAGCGGTTAGCTGGGAAAATAGTGGGAGGTGGGCGGTGGACGGTGGGCAGTGGGCAGTGGGAGTTCCAGGTTCCAAGTTCCAAGTTCCAAGTTAAATACCAAAGACCTAAGACCCAAGACCGAAGCCCGAAGGCCCAAGACCAAAACCTCAAGACCCAAGACCCAAGACCCAAGACCGAAGCCCAAATCCTCCAAAACGTCACAAGATTTGCGTCCCAGCCCGAACCGAATTGTGGTTTTTCCGAACCGCGTTTTTTAAGAAAATCCCGAAAACATCCCGCCGTTTTCGGCTGTGTTCGCCGTTCCCGGTTTCGATCCTTTTTTGCGGCTTTTCTTTGCGGTCTTTGCGACTTTGCGTTAAAAAGTCTGCCTCATCTTCGAGATCTCAAAGACGGATTCTCTCACCGGCTCAAAAATCGTATTTCCAAGCTTGACAAAACGCTCCATCAGTGAAACGCTATTTCACATGCTAAATAGAAGTCGATGGGAGATATTTCAGGGCAGGCCGAATCTTAGCTACAAGGGCGGGCTGCGGGTTACGCTTAGTCCGAAAAAGGTCTTTCTGCTTAACGAGCAAGTCTACAACGCGCTAAAACGCCCGGCTGCCGTCGAACTCCGCTTCGACCCCGAAACCCGCACCATCGGCCTCGCACCGATCGACCACCGCAATTCCCGGGCATTTCCGATCAAGGGCAAGCTCGACCCGAAAAAGTACAATTACCACTTCGTCCAGGCCGCACCCTTCTGCAAACACTACCAAATAAACCCCCGCCGCACGATGCTCTTCACCAACATCGACATGGACAACGAAGGCACACTCCTCCTCGAACTAAACACCGCCGTAGCGATCGGCCGGGGAAGCCGATAACCTCGTACGATCGGCCAGAGCTCGAAGGACCGCCGCAACCGTGACGCCGAGAGCCGCCTCATCCTCGAACTCGCCGGGTCCTTCTAGGGCAAACGCAATCGGCCTCTAAGACGAATCGCTAGCCAAGCGCCGCGGACACACCAACCAAGAAGCCCGTAAAATTGGGGCCGCAGCAGTCGAAAATGTCAAAGACATTCCACAAAGCTCAAGATAACCGAAGCGTAAGGCCGAAAGTGAGAAATATTGCAAAATACTACATTCGGTGAAATAATCTCGCGTAATGAAGGAGTCTCCTAATTCAAGTCTATCTAGAATAATTTCCACCGCCCTCTCTCAGGATAATCTACAGGGAATAGAGAAGGTTCTGGAAGAACTTAGCCATTCGGTTGACGCCTGCGGGGCAATTTTATGGGAATGTGAGCCCGTAGCGGATCTGAAACAAAAACCTCCAACCGGAAACCTTTACATTTTCGCTCAATGGTTTGAAGTGAAGGTGCCCTTGTACAAGGTTCCAATCGCTGACTCTGCGAACGGTTATGCAATCACCAACCATGAAAATCTTAAAGGAGGATCCCTGTCAATTGCAGACGTTAAGAACATAGATGAACCTACTCACAAAAACAACTATCTTGTGAATGCTTTAGGCGTAAGCTCGATGTTTGTCGTGCCGATTTGTTTCGATTGTCGAGAGGGAAACATAAATGCTTCGCTGGCTGTTTACAGGCGTATTGACGTAAATCCGTTTACTCATGAAGAGCAAGCGTTCATCAAGGATGTCGCGTACTTGATTCCAAGTTTATACGAGGCGATATGCGATAAAGTCGGAAAGAAGCTGCTGGACGATGTGAATCTCATACTAGACGAGATTGAACGGAATGCTAAGAAAGACGATGGTTTTACCTTGTCCATTGAAGATCAGATTACGAACATTAAACAGCCATTGAACAAGATCTGCGAACGTGTATCGCAAGCGTTCCGGTGTTTCGAAACCTCGCTTTTTTTCGGAAATCGTTTCGAAATTGAGATGGAGAAGAGCTACTTCAAGTTAAAAGGTCCTCATTTCAAGATCGAAGATGTATATAAGTTATTCGCTACTAGTTTTCATGAATGGACTTCGGTCAAACCTGAGTATTTTCCGCTGAAGAGTGAAGGTGTTACAGCTTGGGTCTTGGTAGAAAAAAAGCCAATCAGGATTTTTAACCTTTCGACCTTTCAAAAAGATCGGGATGAGCTCGATCGCGAGTATTCTGATGTTCAGTGGCACGATTCGTTCGGGTTCGCAAAGTCCGAGTTCAAATTGAAGTTCCGTGAGATGCTCAATCTGGCAATTCCCGCCGACGTGACTGAGACTGACGGCCTTCCTCCGATGAGCTTCATGGCAGCACCAATTCTTCGCAGGGATCGTTTGCTCGGAGTTATACGATGCTGTACTGCGAAAGAAGCTCCTTGGTTTTTTCCTGATCGGCACCTGAAAATTCTTGAGATTCTCGCGAATTTGATTGGTCGATTTTGGAATGATTTTATTGTACATCTGCAAGAGGTAAATGAGGCGAAAGCATGGGAAAACCTCATCGAGGATATAAATAAGCAAAATAAAAGGGTTCAAAAACAAATTGACTCTGAAAACTTCGATCGCAAGGAATTATTCAAAGAAATTCTTACAATTACGAGTAGGACGTTTAGTGAAGTTGACATTTTGGACATCCGCTTGTTGGACGAGAACGAAAACCTGTATTTTGCTGAAACGCGGGGGCACGCATGGGATAAGGGTTCAAAAATCGAACGAGAACAGCGAAAGAACAAGGTGTTTAGTCGAAGCAGTTCCAAACTGACCTCGAAAACCGCCGCGTTCCAAGTTATTGAAACGGGAAATGTCAGGTTGATATCTGATGCTAAGAATGATCCGGATTATGTGCCCCAGACGTTTCCGGAAACTTTGCAAGCCATTATTGCTCCCATTGGGGTAGGGAATCGAAATGTAGGGGTCTTGGATATACGAAGAATTGTTGTTGATTCTTTTGCATCAAACGCTCCAATTATGGCTGAACTTATAGGTCGTCAACTAGGACTTTACCTGCTGCTGTTGGAAACGGAGAAGCAACAAAAACAAGTTTTTGAGGATACGTGGCATCAACTTAAGAGTCCGGTTAGGCACACGTTCGCTAGGGCGACAGCCTTGCTGAAGCGGTCCCAATTTGAGAATGAGCCCTACTTGATAAATGAAGCGGCTGCCGGAGAAATTGTTTCGGAACTTTACATGCTTAGGGGAATTGCCAGAAAAGCCCATAAAGTATTGGTGAACGCAGGAATCTTCACAGATTTAGCTAAGAAAGGAGCGTTGAAACAGGTTAGAGAAGGCACCGAACTTACGTTGGGTGACATGAGAAAAATGATCTACGAGATTACGACGGATACGAAGTTGATGCTTGAAAGTTACCGTAACATAAGATTTTATCGAGACTTTGACTCTTTTGATCGGCTAAAGAAATCTCACGTCAATGTTACGGTTAATATGGATTACTTGGAGCAAGCCCTTAATTGTTTAATAGATAACGCGGGAAAGTACAGTTATAATGACACGGTCGTTAAGATTTTCGGCGGTGAAGAGGTGATTGACAGCCAAAGATACTTTTTCGTGGCAGTAGAGAACGAGGGAATTGAAATCAGTATTGAGGAGAGCGAGTTGTTCAAGCGTCGAAAAATACGTGGTGAGTGGGCGGAACAAACTACTGATGAGGGCTCGGGAATTGGGCTTTGGATAACAGATCACATAATGAAGGCTCATAAGGGGAGGCTTGTAATCACACCAACAAATCCCAAGGGTCTTACAACCGTCAGGTTATTGTTTCCTATTTAGATTATAAGGGAGAGAACATGTACATTCTGATTGTCGAGGATCAAGAAAACCAGTATGAGTTTATTGAGAAGTCGATTAAAGAAGAAGGAGCCTTTCGAGAATTAAGTATTAGTCGAATAGTCACTGAATACGATTTCCGTGAAAATTTCGAGAGAATAGCTTCCTTAAAGCCGGACGTGATTGTCATGGACGTCATGCTGCGCTGGACAGACCCGATGCGTTCGATGCCGATCCCGCCCCAAGAGGTTAAGGAACAAGGAAAATTTCGCGCGGGAATACGATGCATTCGAATGTTGGCATCGGATCATCGTACTCGCGATATTCCGCTAATTATTTATTCGATTCTAGAGAAAGAAGATTTAATATCGGACATTAAAGAGTTTTCGCATGCAAGATATGTACTCAAGGATTTTTCGGCTTCAAGACTGGTTAGTGCCATAAGATCCCTTGTTCGTTAAGCTATAATCCGGCCGCAAAGGTTTTTTTAGCGTTCGGTTCCACAAAAATTACGAGTTCACTGCCGACTTTGAAAAACGCATCAGATAGATCATGCATGTAGGCGTAATCATCATTTGAGCGGTCGCTCGGTTTTAATTCAACCTGCAAATCGAAAAATTCTTGCGAAAGTTCCTTTACCAAATTGGTGAATGTTGAGCTCGTAGAAACTTTGTTTATGTGGGCAACCCGCTCTTTTGCAATCTCAAGCAACTCAATGTTCCTTCTACCAAACTGAATCTTGCTAAGTATGTCACCTTCAAAGAGACATTCATATTCAATATTTTGCGAATCGAGATATGACTGAATTCCTTTGGAAAGAACATATTTGCTGGATGCTCCGAATGGTTCACTTAAATCCAAAATCGGAAACCCGTAAATCTTCTCTACAGATTGTGCGGCCCATTTCTGAAGTTTCACCCTGTTGGCTTGTTTAATCAGGAGCTCATTCCAAGCTGGATAATCAGACATCGCCTGAATAATTTGTTGAATGAAATTCCGAAAAACCTCCTCACGATCTTTCAACTGTTCAAGAGTGGTAGCTTCAGCTTTGATATACGTTCCTAATTCATTGGTGGCAAATGTGTTGGAAAAAAAAGCCTCCGAGAGTGCCCGTTTCAGATTATAAACTCGATTAGCTTGAAGAAAGCCTCTAAATTGATCGTAGCGCACGGCGTCATTAAATACATTGAAAATCGCGGTCGAGGTATTCTTTGACAATCCACATTCTGAGCAATAGGAAAACGCGTTATAAAGAAGCTTATCCGAATTAGCACTGGACGGTGAAAGATGGGGTTTTTGTTCAGAAAGAAAGTCAACGACTAGCTGTGTAAAATGAGAAGTGTAATTTGGCGGGAGTTGTTGGAGCGCTTTCTGAATCCAGATATAGGGTTCTTCATCGTAACCTACGGCCGGAAGTCTATGACCTTTTAGCCAATGACGCAACTCCTCAAAGGCGGGCCCGTCCGAAATCGATTGGTCAAGCCATTCTTTAAGACGGTTCGCTATTCTCGAAACCGGTGAGAGATGATTTTCCGCCTCTATTTGCATACATGCAAAAGTCTATCTTAGTATTATATAGGACTTACCATCCAAAGTGGTACATCGATGTAGCGATTTGAAAGCTTTGCGTAATGCTTACTTCTCAGTGACTGTAGGTTATATGGCTGTTCGCTGACCCTTCCGATCAGACAACCAGAATTTTCCCAGTAGTCAATCTTAAATTCCCGCATCTGCTGATGAATGTATTCTGGTAGAAATTCTTTGTCCTCGGCGATCAAATCCATCGTTAGACCTCCGTAGAATTGTTCACATGAAGGAGGGGGCGGAAAGTGCTCGGGAAAGAATCCTCCGTCGAGTTGAGTCGGGCGATAAAGACAGTCAACCGCGGCTGTCGGATATTGAATTATTATTTGCCATGCGTCGCGTTTATTCGGCACTCCAACCGACTGGTTCCATCTTGCGACGTTCAGCAAATTTGGTTCAATGTAAGGCTTTAACTTATCCCAATCGGTAACCCAAAATACTGGCTTGTATGGCTTATTCGCATCCAGTAGCTCATTCAAGACTTTGAAAAAAATTCCAATTAATCGCTTGGCTCGAGTTAAATCAAAGGGGTGAAATTGACTTGTTAGCCAGGTATCAAACGCCTCAAAATTGGTTAGTGCTGTAATCATATTATTTGCTCTGTCCTCCGCGGTTTCAAGAACCGTTTTTAACTCCAGCCAAGAAGGTACCTTTCCAACCGTCGAATACTGGTTGACTGCCTCCTTGAATGGATTAAACAGAACATTTAAATTCATTACGGTAGCCAGCTTCATACTCCTACTGAAACCCGGTAAGCAGAACCCGGAAGTCGTTGAGCAATCAACGATTCGATAATCGTCACGGCAAAAATCCGGGACGTCAGGGTGCATCACATTCTTTATGCAACTATCGTAATAATCATCAAGACAATCCTTCAGATTCCCGGAGTGGCAGAAATTTCTAAACATTCTTTCACGGGAGTCGGAGACACGAAAATCGTGAACCAGATTTACCGCCACGGACCGGTGATCAGTGTCCGTGATTAGAGCCGATGAGAGGATGGCGTTATATACATCGAACTCTGCCCTAACCTCATTAAAAATCTTACCCATGAGAGTCGCTCCGAACCTAGGAGTTGATTGGTTTTTAGGTGACACTACATTACCGACAAAATCAGTAAATGTCCAACGGATTTCGCCTGGGCATCTAATCCTTACTTAAGACAATCACAATATCCTTCCCCCCAAACACGACTCTTTCAGACTTATCTAGGTTGAGGTGAACCCCGTACCCATTGATCGAGTCGCGGGTTTTGGAGTTACGCGGTGGCCTATAGCGGTTCGTTTACGGCATGGAAATCCACCGGCTGGCCGGCTTTTATGTATCCGGTCGCGGCTTCTTAGGTGGGTCTCGGAGCCATCGGATTGGAAGTGGGGGAATTTCTTAGTTTGCGGTTTTCGCTGAGTTGGCTGGGCCTAAGGCTGATGACGGATGCGAAGAGATTTCACGCAACTTCCTAATTCGCGCCAACGTATTGTATAGTTCGCAATACCTTACTAATTTAGTTATCCGGAGAAATTGATGATTAGACGATCGCTTGTCGTGGTTCTTTTTTTGCTTGGGGCTTGGTTTGCCGTGGGTGCTCAGAGTGGGGGGCCGATGTTGTTTCGGCAGCCTGCTATGAATCAGACCCATGTTGTGTTTGTTTACGGGGGCGATCTTTGGAGTGTGGCTCGGGCCGGTGGGGCGGCGGTGCGGTTAACTAGTAATGTGGGGGTTGAGAACAACCCGATGTTTTCGCCGGATGGGCAGTGGGTGGCTTTTACGGGCGATTATGACGGGAATATTGATGTTTATGTCGTGGCGGCGGGCGGCGGTGAGCCTCGGCGGTTGACTTATCATCCGGGTGGCGACACGGTTGCGGGTTGGACGCCGGACGGGAAGTCGATCATATTTTTGTCAGGGCGGGCTTCGGGAATGCCGGCTCCGAAAATGTACACGATGCCGGTGACGGGCGGCGGTTTGCCGACCGAGCTGCCGTTCCCGATGGCGGGCGGACGGGCTTCGTATTCGCCGGACGGGACGAAGATCGCCTACATGCCGCTGGCTCCGGCGTTCGACCAGTGGAAGAAATATCGCGGCGGCCGCACTACGAAGATCTGGATCGGCAACCTCGCCGATTCGAGCGTGACCGAGATCCCGCGGCAGAATTCGAACGACTATGTGCCGATGTGGTTTGACGACCGCATCTTTTTCCTCTCGGACCGCAGCGGGCGGAACACGACGCTCTATTCCTTTAATACAAAGACCAATCGCGTGACCGAAGCGGTCGCGAACAGCGGGCTCGATATCAAATCGGCTTCGGCCGGGCCGGGCGGCATCGTGTATGAGCAGTTCGGGTCGATCTGGATCTACGACGCGGCCGCGAACAAGTCGAGCGAGGTCAAGATAACGCTCAATGGCGATCTGCCGCAGGTAAGGCCGCGGTACGAGCGTGTGGCGAGCCGGATTCAGAATCTCGCGATATCTCCGACTGGTGCTCGCGTTTTGTTCGAAGCTCGCGGCGAGATCTTGAGCGTCCCGGCGGAGAAGGGAAATGCGCGGAATCTGACGAATTCACCGGGCACCGCAGACCGCGATCCGGCCTGGTCGCCGGATGGGAAGTGGATCGGCTATTTTTCGGACGAATCGGGTGAGTACGCTCTGCACCTCCGCGATCAGTCGGGAATGGGCGAGCCGAAGAAGATAAGTCTCGGTAATCCTTCTTCATATTTTTACGGGCTGAAATTTTCGCCCGACAGCAAGAAGGTGCTTTTTACCGACAAGCGTCTGAACATTTGGTACGTCGACGTCGAGAAAGGAACGCCGGTGAAGGTGGATACGAATCGGTTCGAGAACCCATTTCCCGTGCTCGACCCGGAATGGTCGCCGGACAGCAAGTGGGTCGTTTATACCAAGCAGTTGAAGAATAGGCTGTGTGCGGTGCATGTTTACTCGCTTGAAGCCGCGAAGTCGACGCAGTTGACCGACGGTTTGAGCGATGCGAGATATGCGGTTTTTGACCGCAACGGGAAGTACATCTACTTCACCGCCAGCACCGACGTAGGGCCGACTACGGGTTGGCTGGATATGTCGGGATTTCCGTTCCAGACGACTCGCGGAGTTTACGCGATCGTTCTGAAGAAGGATGACAAATCGCCGTTGTCACCGGAGAGTGACGAGGAAAAAGTGGCGGAACCGACGCCGACGCCCGCTCCGGGACCACGCCCAACGCCGGCTCCGGTCGCGGTAATGATCGATTTTGACCGCATCGGCCAGCGAATCGTCACGATGCCTCTGCCGACGCGAAATTATGTTGCGATCGTTCAGGGGCGCGCTAATAGTTTCTATCTGCTCGAGGGAATTCCGGCCTCGGGAACAACACCTGGACCGCCGGCGACTGCCTTACACAAGTTTGACGTTGAAAAGCGCCGAGCGGAACGCGTTTTGGAGAATGTGACCGCGTTTGCGGTGTCGGCGAACGGCGAAAAGATGATCTTCGGCCAGCCAGGGAACCGTTACACGATTGCTTCGACCGTTACGCCGATGCGTCCGGGCGAAGGCGTCGTGAACGTCGGCGAGATGGAAGTTTTTGTCGATCCGCGTGCCGAATGGAAGCAGATCTACAACGAAGCCTGGCGGATACAGCGCGACTTTTTCTACGATCCGGGCCTGCATGGGCTGAATCTGGCGGCCGCGAAGGCCAGGTACGAACCTTTTCTCGCGGGCCTCGCGAGCCGTGCCGATCTTAATTACCTTTTCCAGGAAATGCTCGGCAATATGGCCGTCGGGCATCACAATTCGGGCGGCGGCGATATTCCGCAGCCGACGCGTTACAACGTCGGGCTGCTCGGGGCCGATTACACGATCGAGAACGGGCGGTATCGTTTTTCAAAGATCTACGACGGCGAGAACTGGAATCCAGGACTAACCGCGCCGCTCACGCAGCCGGGCGTGGACGTTCGCCAAGGCGAATATCTGCTGGCGGTCAACGGACGTGATCTGAGAGCGACGGATAATATATATGCGTTCTTCGAATCGACCGCCGGGCGTCAGGTGCAGATCCGCGTGGGCAGCGATCCGAGTGGAGCGGGTTCGCGGCAGGTGACGGTCGTTCCGGTGGCCAACGAAGGGGGGTTACGCAATCTCGCGTGGATCGAGGGGAATCGCCGCAAGGTTGATGAACTCAGCGGCGGGAAACTTGCTTATGTCTATCTGCCGAATACGGGCGGAGCGGGTTATACGAACTTCAACCGCTACTACTTCGCACAGATCGACAAGGAAGGAGCTGTGATCGACGAACGCTTCAACGGGGGCGGTTCGGCGGCGGATTATTTCATCAGCTACATGCAAAAGCCCCTGATGAACTACTGGTCGACCCGCGAGGGCGAAGATTTCACGACGCCGGTCGGGGCGATCTACGGGCCTAAGACGATGCTGATCAACGAATATTCCAGCTCAGGCGGCGACCTGCTGCCGTGGCTCTTCCGCCAGGCAAAGCTCGGTCAGCTCGTCGGCAAACGCACCTGGGGCGGCTTGGTCGGCATCTACAATTATCCGACGCTTATCGATGGCGGACAGGTCTCGGCTCCGCGTGTTGCATTCCGCAACCTCCAGGGCGAGCTCGATGTCGAAAACAAGGGCGTCGCCCCCGACGTCGAAGTCGATCTCGACCCCAAAGTCTGGCGAACCGGCCGCGACACCCAACTCGAACGAGCGGTCGAACTCACGATGCAGGCTGTCCAACGCAATCCGGTCAAGAAGCCTGCGAACGGGCCATTTCCGAATTATAGTAACGACAAAAAACCATAGAGAGTGAGGACCTAGTCCTCACTCAAGACGATCACAAAATCCTTCTGACCGAATACGATCTTTTCCGACTTATCCGGGTTGAGGTGGACACCGTAAAGGTTAACGGTGTCGCGGGTTTCGGCGTTTAGGCGGTAGCCGATGGCGGTTTCGTTTAGGCTCGCGGCTGCGGCAATTACTGTGTAGAAATCGGTCGGCGTGCCGGTTTTTATGTACCTGGTCGCGGGTT
The DNA here is from genome assembly GCA_964410495.1 of uncultured Chloracidobacterium sp. GTDB lineage: Bacteria > Acidobacteriota > Blastocatellia > Pyrinomonadales > Pyrinomonadaceae > OLB17. Next base: position 10,055 of record CAYPGP010000021.1, on the reverse strand, counting down.
TTAGGTAGATCTCGGAGCCTTCGGATTGGAAGAGGGTGTCGTAGACTTTTTTCAGCTCTCGATTCTCGCTAAGTTGGCTCAACATCAAACTAATGAGGTTGTCGGAGACGACGAAATCGTCGGCGCGGGCGACGACGCCTAGTTCACGGTTTCGCATGTCTAGCATTTCGGTGACGATGCTGTATTGGACGCCTTCCTGTTCGCTGATCGAGCGAAGGTGGAGCAAGGTGATGAGTGTTTTGGCGTCGGATTCCTGTATGTCGATGCTGCGATTTGAGAGGACGATGATGTGGTCGAAGCTGCGGGTGTTGATGTCGAGCAGCGTCTTTTTCTCGGCTGTGTCGCCTTCGACGAAGGCGATTAGTTGGTTTTCGAGTTCGCCCTGGAGTTTTGCGACGGCGTTGTCCACCTCACTGTCGGCGGCGACCACCAGGACCTTCGAATCTTTTGCTACGTAGTTGTCGAGTTCGGCAATGATGCGCGGGGCGATCTCGTTCCAGCCTAGGATCAGGGTTGATTCTTCTTGTGCTTTGGCTTCTACGCTGTTGTTGAAGGCGGTTCTATCTACCGTCTTTTCTCCTTTTCCATTCGCAATTACGGTGTCGTCGTCTTCGGAGATGGCGATGATCTGGTCGTCGGGTTGTAAGACGTAGTCCATCGGGGGATTGATGAGGACTCGCGTATGAGTTTCGCCTTTAGCCGAGATATCCTCGGTGGACTGCTGCTTCAAGGCAGCACTCGTACAAAACACGCCGATCACGGAAGAGTCTTCGTAGGCGAAGAGGGCGTCGCGGTAGGTTTTTCCTACTAAATTCTCGGGAAGGTCGGCGAAGTAGATCTCGTCGCCTTCGAATTCGAGCAGATCGGTGTAGACGACGCTGAGGCCGGATTGGCGGCAGGTTTGGGCGATGACGCGGGAGATCAGGTCTTCGCTGAGGACGTAGACGGCTTCGCCGTTACCGACCAGCTCCGCGGCGTCCATATTTCGCTCGTCCTTGATCTCGGCGACGATGTGGTATTCGTCCTCTTTGCGGTTGCGGCCGTTGGTGATGCCGAGGACGGTTTTGATAACGTACGTGTCGGGGTTTTCGACCTCGGGCGAGAGAACGATGATCGAGCGGGCCTCGTTGATGTTGACCATCTCGGCGGCGGAGCTTTCGAGCGTCGAGCCGCTGCGGACGACGATCTTTGTGTTTTTAGTGTCGGGAACGCGGCTTTTTATTTCGTCTTCGGCCTCGACCTTGTCTTTGTCCGAGAGGATGACGATGCACGGGCGTTTCTGGTTCGAGTTGGCTTCTACGAGCTCCTTGATGATCGTGAAGATCTTTTCCGACCAACCGAGAATTAGCGTGTGATTACCGTCGAGAACTCGCGAACGTCCACGTTTTAGCTCTTCTATTTTTTGATCAATTCCCGACGCGATCGAACCGATCAGGATCGAGATCAGGAATATGCCGATCATCGTCGCGACGAACCGCACGATCCGGAAATCCCAACCTTCGTCGCCACCCATCGTGCCCGGATCGAGCGTCGCCATCAGGCTTGCCCAAATGCCTTCAAGAAAAGTCATCGGCTCGGCATCCGGTTCCGGGGATCGAGTGATGCCGAGCAAAACCATCAGGCCGCCGAGTACGACGACCGATACGATCGAAACGAGCGCCAGCCAGCGGATCACGGCGATCGGGCCGCCCGACATCGTGTTCTCAAAATGGTAACGGAACTTCTCGCGAAGAGTGTATTTCGGCATAAGCTTTCGGGGCGAGCATAAAGTCGTAAACAATATACAAGATTGCGTTAACTGAACGCACCTCGGCGCCGAAATTGCATGTTCTTTGTTTGCATGAATACGGTTTACAACCCGGAGCGTGCCAAACTTGAGAAGCTAGGAGGAATAACTTTTATGCCGGGCAATAAATACACAGCAAAACAAGAACGTAAAGCAGATCACATCGCTGAAAGCTACGAGGAGAAAGGAGTCTCGAAAAAGGAAGCAGAGGCGAGAGCTTGGGCGACGGTAAATAAACAGGACGGCGGCGGGAAGAATCCGGGTGGTTCTGGGCGCAAAGATTCAAAGAAAAAAGATTAAGCCGGGAGAGTAACTGAATGAAGCCGCCACGGTATCAGGCCGGGGCGGCTTTTTTTCTATATTGGACCAACGTGTGCACGCAAACCGTTGCGACTATGATTATCCCGCCGAGAATCGCCCAGTTTGACGGGCGTTCGCCTACGAAGACGAATACCCAGACGGGATTTAAAAGCGGTTCGATGAAGCCGATGATCGAGGCGTCGAGCGGGCGTGTGCCGCCGCGGACTCCCTTTATAAAAAGGATGTACGAGATGCCGATCTGGAAAACGCCGAGAAAGCCGACAGCGGCGTAATCGCGCCACGTGGCGGTCGGGAAGGCGGCGATCCCGCTTGGGAGTGTGAGCAATGCGAGAAGAAAATTGCCGTAAATAACGGTGATTGTGCCGCTCATGCCGAGAGCTTTCGGATGGCGGAGCAGCATGATATACAACCCGAGGAAAATACCCGAGCCCAAAGCAGCAATGTTGCCCTGGTAATCTCCGATCGACAGATCGCCTACGAAGAACAAGCTCATTCCTGCCAGACAAAAGATAACCGTAACAAGATCTCGCCAGTGGAACTTTTCGCCTATGACGAACGGGGCGAGGATGAGGATGTAGATCGGTGCCGTGTATTGCAGGAAGATCGCGTTCGCGGCCGTGGTGTGTTTTGTCGCCCATACGAAAAGAAACAGCAGCGTCGCGTAGATCGCCGAGCACATGGCCCCGAAAGCGTTTATCCGCAGGCCGTCACGCCAGGTCAGTATCAGCACCGTTATGCCGGCGAGCAGTGATCTGAAAAAGGTTACCTGATACGCATCGAGATTCGTGGCAAGCTTAATGAACATGCCGCCGGTGCTCCAGAGCAATACGGCGATCACGACCAGCATGACCGGGGGAAAGGGTTTCTTGTCTTCGGGCACGAGCGATATTTTACCGCAGAGAGAGTTAGAACCAAGAACAAGCGACGCGAGTTTTGCATCTATTCTCTACCATTTGCGTGTATCATGCAGTTGCCGTCTATTTAGCATTCTTTTCACCGCCATGCGAAAAATACTTATTGCTTTTATCGCCTGTTTCTTGAACGCTTTGCTTTTTGTATATGTGGCAAACGGCCAGGCCGCTGCGGATGTCGAAAATCACGACGAGTTCGAACTTGTCGTTAACCTGAACCAGCCTTGGCTTGAACCGGTCGAGTTTGCAACGAAATTGAAGCCTGATTTACCGTTTTCAGGCACAGTCACGGATAAGAAGGGAAATTTATATAGGCTCGGTGGTATGTTGCTGCCTAAAAAGGGTGGCCGATATCGACTAATTCTGACGACCGTTCATCCGGACGATGGCGGAATTGGAACGATGGTACCTGAGCTGGAGCTCGATAAACCGGGCATCTCACAGTGTTCCCTAAGCGGGATCGTGCGGAATTGTGTTGGGGCTAGATTGACTAAAGTCGCGAAATCGGCAGAAAAAAATTAAGTGAACCATTTGACAAGATAGAACTGTAACGAATATAGTTACAAATGTTCGGAAATGCTTCGCAGGTTTTGAAAGCTTCCGAACATATTTTTGACTTCAACTGTAACAAGAAAAGTTACAGAATGTTAACACAAGAGGGGAAAATTATAATGGCACAGAAAGTAGCACTAATAACGGGAGCGAATCGCGGCATCGGATTTGAGACGGCACGTCAGTTGGGCCAGCAGGGCATCAAGGTATTGGTCGGTGCTCGAAGCGAGGAAAAAGGCAGGGAAGCTGAAGCGGCCCTCAAGGCAGAAGGGCTCGACGTCGAGTACATCAATATCGATGTTGATAACACCGCGACCCACGCATCGGCGGCGAGAGAGATCGAGGAAAAATACGGAAAACTCGACATACTGATCAACAACGCAGGCATATTTTTGGCGGAAGAATTTGATGCAGACGGTTCGATGGTTCCTGCCAGCAGGACCTCGTCCGAAACGTTCCGGAAGACTTTCGATACAAACTTCTTCAACACGATCGAGGTCACGCAGACGCTGCTTCCGCTCGTGAAGAAGTCGGACGCGGGGCGGATCGTCTTCCTTTCAAGCGGCCTCGGTTCGCTCGGGCTGCACTCGGACCCGTCATCGCCAATCTACAACTACAAGGTTCCGGCATATAACATTTCGAAGACAGCCTTGAACGGCTATGTCGTTCATCTCGCCCACGAACTCAAGGACACGATCATCAAGGTCAACACCGCGCATCCGGGCTCGGTCGTGACCGACATGAACCAGAACGGCCAGATCCCGGTCGAGGAAGGAGCGAAAACTTCGGTTGACCTAGCAACGCTTCCGGCCGATGGTTATTCAGGAAAGTTCATTCATCTTGGCCAGGAATTGCCCTGGTAGATCAGCTACAACTTGAACGCACGTCACCGGTAGCGATCCGGCGACGTGCTTTTTTAGACGAAAAAAAGCAGGAGGGAGAACAAAATGTCAGCAGTATCAGCTATCAGAAAATTGAACGATCGCGAACTCGCCGTGCGTTCGCAGCTCGAAGTTTGGCATGGAACGAATGAACGCCTCAGCGATCTTTTGGCAGGACTTTCGGATGAGCAGCTAGCTCAAGAGATCGCACCCGGTCGCAACACCGGCAACTACATAATCGGCCATCTGGCGGCGGTCAACGACGGAATGCTGCCGCTGCTTGGCTTTGGGGATCGAAGATTTCCTGCATTTGAAGCGGCGTTTCTCAAGAATCCGGACGGCGCGGATGTCGAACGTCCGTCGGCGGCCGAGACGAGGCGTGTTTGGGCAGAGTTGATCGGCGTTCTTCGCGAAAATTTTGATCGGCTTTCAGCAAACGATTGGTTCGACAAGCATACGGCTGTCTCGGACGAGGACTTTGAAAACGAGCCGCTTCGGAACCGTTTTGCCGTCCTCATCAGCAGGACCAATCACTTGAACTATCACTTAGGACAACTAATGCTTCTAGGAAGCAAGGAAGGGACAAAATGAGCAAATTGAATGGAAAAGTAGCAGTAGTAACGGGAGCTTCGAAAGGGATCGGAGCCGCGATCGCCAAGGCGCTTGGGGCCGCAGGAGCCGCGGTAGTGGTCAACTATGCGTCGAGTAAGGAGGGAGCCGAGAAGGTCGTGGCAGAGATCGTCGCCGGGGGCGGAACGGCCGTTGCTGTCAAAGGCGACGTGTCGAAAACCAGCGAGTCCGAAGCGATCATTCAGGCGGCGATCGATAATTTTGGCAAGCTCGACGTTCTGGTCAACAATTCCGGAGTCTACGAGTTTCACTCGATCGAAGAGGTAAATGAGGACAATTTCCGGCGTATCTTCGACGTAAATGTCCTTGGCACGCTATTGGTAACACGCGCGGCTTCGAACTACCTGACCGAAGGCGGCAGCGTTATCAATATCGGCTCAGCCGCAAGCTCCTCAATGCCTCCCAATACAGCGGTATATACGGGAACGAAAGGGGCGATCGACGCTATTACCGGAGTCCTCGCGAAAGAATTGGGTCCGCGAAAGATCAGAGTGAATTCGATCAACCCTGGAATGGTGGAGACGGAAGGCGTGCACTCAGCCGGATTTCTCGGAACGGAGTTCGAGCAATGGGCTGTCGCGAGTACTCCTCTCGGCCGGCTCGGACAGGTTGGCGACATCGCTCCCGTTGCGGTATTTCTAGCCTCGGACGAATCAGCTTGGCTAACGGGTGAAAAGCTGCTCGTTAGCGGGGGAGCAAGGTAGGGAAATCTGACGTTGAATTGCCCTTGTGCCGGACAAGATCGGGCGCAAGGGCTATTTTTTACGAGGAAACGCGTCGATGGCGAGCTGGGCGACCCGGAGGAGTTCTTCCCGGGTAGCTCCATTTACGGCCTGGACGGACAAGCCCCAGAGCATGGTAGCTGCCAGTTTCGCTAGTGCAGATGGGTCGGCTCCCTTTGGGAAATCACCTTCTTCCAAGGCCTGTTCGAAACGAAGCCGAATATCTGCTTCGCCTTCGATGCGGCGTTCGGCAAGCTTTCGCTGAGTCTCGCCGTCGTCCGCGCCGCGAGCGAGCGAACCGCACACGAAAAGGCAGCCGCCGGGACGTTCGGGATCGGTGACAAGATCTATAACGCCGATGAGCAGACTTTCAAAAACCTCTGCGGCAGTCGATTTGGTAACCGCTCGATTGACGTACGAGGCGGGATCGCTGCGGTAGCGGTCAAGAGCGAGTTTAAAAAGGCCCTGTTTGCTTCCAAAGGCGGCGTAAAGACTCGGGCGATTTATGCCCATCGCTTCGGTAAGGTCGGGGATCGTCGTGCCCTCGTAGCCTTTCGACCAGAAGACCAGCATCGCCTTATATACGGCGTCTTCGACATTAAATTTGCGTGGCCTGCCTCTAACCATTGAACCCGATGTTACAAATATGAAGCCGATCAATACAACCGGGTTGACAGGAATACCGAAGCAAAATAATATTTACCGCACAGTACAAAAATAAAGCGCATTCCTAAGAATACGCACGAAACCAATTTGTAGCAGTTTTTAACAAAATACGGGGGGAACAATGGGTTACATTACTACAAAAGGCGGGATCGAATTATTTTACAAGGACATCGGTGAAGGCCAACCGATAGTTTTTAGTCACGGGTGGCCGCTGAGCGCGGACGATTGGGATCCGCAGATCTTTTATTTTGCTTCGCGGGGTTTTCGTTGTATCGCGCATGACCGCCGTGGGCACGGGCGTTCTGGATCATCTTGGGATGGGAACGATATGGACCATTACGCTGACGATCTGGCATCGCTGACGGAGGCGCTTGACCTGAAGGATGCTGTCCACATCGGGCATTCGACGGGCGGCGGCGAAGTTGCGAGATATCTGGGGCGACATGGAACAAGCCGTGTTGCGAAAGCGGTTTTGATCGGCGCCGTTCCGCCGGTGATGGTGAAGAAAGAGAGCAATCCGGAAGGAACGCCGATCGAGGTCTTCGACGGGCTTCGTGCCGGAATGGTCGCCGACAGGGCACAGCTTTTCTATGATCTGCCGACCGGACCGTTCTACGGATTTAACCGCGAAGGTGCAAAAAAATCTCAGGGCATAATCGATAACTGGTGGCGTCAGGGGATGATGTGCGATTTCAAGGGCGCTTACGACTGCGTCAAGGCATTTTCGGAGACTGATTTTACGGAAGATCTGAAAAAGATCGATGTGCCGGCGCTTGTAATGCATGGCGATGATGACCAGATCGTGCCGATCAAGGATTCCGCTTTGAAAACAGCTGAGTTAGTGCCCAACGCAATGCTGAAAGTTTACGAAGGCTTTTCGCACGGACTTTGTACGATCAATCACGAGGTCGTAAACGCCGACCTGCTGGAGTACATTAAGTCTTAGATAATAAGGGAGATATCAAATGAAAGAATCATCATTCGAAGGCGTCGGCGGGTTGAAGATCGCGACCAGATCGTGGGAACCGGCAGGAAAGGCAAAGGCGGTCATGATACTCGTTCATGGATTTAATGCTCACAGCGGCTACATGGAATATCCCGGCGAGCAGCTTTCCGGAGACGGTTTTGCTTGTTATGCGCTCGATCTGCGAGGACGTGGGATTTCCGAGGGCGAACGGTTTTATGTTGAGGAATTTTCGGATTATCTTGGCGATGTCGATAAATTGGTCGATATCGCGAGGTCGGAAAATCCGGGATTACCTGTTTATGTACTCGGCCACAGTGCGGGCGGCGTGATCGCGACGTCATATGTTTACGAGCATCAGGACGAGATCGCGGGGCTCGTGTGCGAGAGTTTTGCGTTCGACGTAGGTTTGCCGCATTTGGTTCAGCTTGCGCTCGAAGGGATCGGGAAATTGCTTCCGCATGTCCACGTTTTCTCGCTCAAGAACGCGGATTTTTCACGCGATCCCGAGCATGTCGAGCGGATGAACAACGATCCCTTGATCCACAAGGAATCGCAGCCCGCCGAAACTGCTCGTGTGATGCTGCTCGCGGCTGATGCGCTTAAGGAAAATATGCCGAATTTCCGCGTACCGGTCCTGATCATTCACGGTACGGAAGACAAGGCGACGCAACCGCGTGGCAGCCAGTATTTCTACGATCATGCCGGATCGACCGATAAAACGCTGAAGCTGTACGAAGGCCATTTCCACGATCTGCTGGCTGATGTCGATAAAGAGATCGTGATGGCGGACATCAAGAACTGGCTCAACGAAAGGGTCGGCACGCAGTCGGAGGCGTCGGCGGCGTAAATTAGATGAAATATTGCGGCCATTTCAAGGACCTTCGGCCAGTTTCGCGAAGCTCGGAAGGATGTGAAGACTGCCTTCGTACTGGCTCGTGGTGGGTTCATCTCAGGATGTGTTTGAATTGCGGGTACGTTGGGTGCTGCGATTCGTCGCCCAACACTCATGCGACAAAGCATTTCCGATCGGTCGGACATCCCGTTATCCGATCGATCGAGCCCGGTGAGGAATGGGCATTTTGTAACGTAGACGACCTGTTTTTCGAACACGTTCCGCGAGATGTAAATTAGGATAATGACTGAGCCTGTGAGGATACTCCTCCAAACTACGATCCCATTTGACGAAAATGACTGGCATGCGGGAAGGTTTTCGCTGCTCAAAGGGCACCTCGAGTCCATCCGGAATACTGCCGGCGAGGCGATCTACGAGGTGACGGCAAGGAATCGCGAACCGGGAAGTAGTGGAGATGACCCAATTCTTTCATCAATCGACGAAAGCAGTTTCGATGAGGTCTGGCTGATGGCCGCCGATAGCGGGAATGGGTTGACGGAAGCGGAATGCGAGGGGCTTAGTCGCTTTCGCCTGCGGGGCGGCGGCATTCTAGCGACTCGCGATCATCAAGACCTCGGTTCGTCAATTTGCTCCCTCGGTGGTGTTGGGCAAGCAAATTTCTTTCATACGAAAAATCGCGAACCCGACGAAACCAGGCACATCCGCGACGATCGCGCTACGACTGACATCGATTTCCCGAACTACCATTCCGGGCGGAATGGTGATTTTCAGGCGATCACGGTTAAAGTTGCGGGGCATCCGCTAATCACTCGGCCCGACGGAACCAGCATCGAATATTTTCCGGCCCATCCCCATGAAGGTGCGGTTGGAGCACCGCCTGATGATGGATCGGCGAGCGTTGTTGCGACAGGAAGGAGCAAGGTTACAGGTGCTTCGTTCAATCTGGTTGTTGCTTTCGAATGCAGTGCCAGTGAAAAGGGCCAAATCGGCCGAGCGGCGGCACACTCCAGTTTTCACCATTTTGCCGACTATAACTGGGATCCTTCGCTGGGATGCCCCGACTTCGTGGCCGAAGCACCAGGAGACGATTACGTTTCACAGCCGCATCTGATAAACGACATAAAAACCTACGTGAGCAATCTCGCACATTGGCTGGTGCCGAACAGAGGTGGTTCCCCGCGATGAATAACCTAGAGCTGATCGACAATATCCTGGATGAATATTGCGACACGATCGGCGAAGACCTGAAAGGTTACAGAAATCATGTTCATCGAATGACCCACTTTTGCCTCACGCTGGGCAACTTCGGCGAAGACGCGGCAAAAAAGGTGGCAATCGCCGGTTGTTTTCACGACATAGGTATTTGGACAGGGAAGACCTTCGATTATCTGCCACCTTCTATCTCGGCTGCCGGGGCTTACCTTGCAAAGACGAAGTCAATCGAATGGCTTCCCGAGGTCAGCGAGATGATCGATCAGCATCATAAACTGCGTCAGTACAAGCATTCCGAACTCGTTGAGAACTTCCGCCGGGCTGATCTGATCGATTTTTCATTAGGGCTGTTCAAATTCGGCATTCCTTCGAGTGATCTGACCGAGATAAAGCGTCGCTTTCCCAACGAAGGTTTTCATAAAATGCTCGTAATACGCGCCTCTCGATGGATCTGTCGCCACCCACTCGATCCCGTTCCAGTCATAAAATTCTAGTTGTTGTAGAATAGATTTAAATGATCTCAGAAAGATTTCCTCTTGTCCTGGCTGCCGGGG
>CAYPGP010000020.1:0-65209 GCA_964410495.1 uncultured Chloracidobacterium sp. | reverse complement strand
ACATCGACACCGGTCGCTTTTGACAAGTGTTGGAGCCGCGACGGATGAAGATCCTCAAAATGGTTCTTTACAAGGTCACAGGCTAGCGAATCTTGTTCGCCGATCGCGGCTAGCTGGGCGAGCAGGCACTCCTTGACATCGAACGAACCGCATCCAACCGGGTCAAGCTGCATCACGGATTGCCTAGCCTTCTCGGCACGTTCCGGTGAACATCCGACAGACGCCGCAATATCCTCAACGGTAGTGCCGACGAGGCGGCCGTCTTCATCGAGATTTCCGATAACCTCGATCGCCGCCTCTTCGGTCACATCATCGAGGCTGAGCAAATTAAGCTGCCACTCCAGATGCTCGCTCAGCGAAGGCGAATGCGACAAAAACTGTTCGAAACTCGGGGCGTCGTCCTTGTACTCAATCTCCTGCGTGCGGTATCCCGGATCGAGATAGTCCTGAAACTCACGTCCGTAATCGATCTCGTCGAAAGAATCGGCAGTTTCCGCGTGGCTGTCGTCGTCGCCGTCAAGGTCAGAGGAAACCGATTCCGAGTTACCGTTTAGATCTGAACCTTCAGGAACCGTGCCTTCAAACTCCGCGAGTTTGTCTGTTCTTGCTTCTGAGACCGCGTCGGCGGAGTGGTCCGCGTAGTTGTCGAGGCCCGAATCTTCGCCGCCTGAATTCTGGTCGAGGATATTGCTACCGATCTCCTGAACCTCTTCGCCGGGCTGAACCTCTTCGAGGATGGGGTTTGCGACGAGTTCGGTCTCGATCAGGTCGTTTAGCTCGAGTGAGTTCATCTGCAACATCTCGATGCGCTGCCGCAACTGCGGCGTAAGCACCATTTTTTGTTGAAGCTGAGCGGTTAATCTAAGGGACGACATATTCCGTGCGAACTAACTTCTACCGGAAATCGCAATGGCGAGCACGAGCCTTTTCCTAAGGTAAATTATAGCGATTTAAGGGAGAAAAGGAAAAGGGTAAGCGAAAATCCATCTGTTGCCAACTGCGACAAGAATTAAAGCTTAGCGGTAATTGAAGGTAACTAAAGCGAAAACCGTTCGCCCAAATACAGCCGCCGAACATCAGCATCAGCGATCAGTTCGTCAGGTTTTCCGTTCTTTAGGATCTTGCCGTCCGAGAGAATATACGCACGGTCGGTTATGTCGAGGGTTTCGCGGACGTTGTGGTCGGTGATCAGTATGCCGATCCCTTGCTGTTTGAGATAAAGGATGATCTCGCGAATATCGTCGATCGCGATCGGGTCGATGCCGGCGAAGGGTTCGTCGAGCAGGATGAAACGCGGCGACGTAGCAAGGCAGCGTGCGATCTCGACACGGCGGCGTTCACCGCCGGAAAGGGCGTCGCCGCGGACCTTTCGCACGTGAGTTATCCCGAACTCTTCGAGCAGTTCTTCGAGCCGGGCAAAGCGATCGGTTCGTGACAGCGGAGTGGTTTCCAAAACCGCGAGGATGTTCTGCTCCGCCGTCAGTTTGCGAAAGACCGAAGGTTCCTGCGGCAGATAGCCGAGGCCCAGTCGTGCTCGCAGATACATGGGCAGTTTCGTCACATCCATGCCGTTTATTTCGATCGAACCTTTCTCCGTCGATTCGAGACCGACAAGCATGTAAAAAGTTGTCGTTTTTCCGGCACCATTCGCACCGAGCAGCCCTACGACCTCGCCTTCGCTTACGGAAATGCTCACATCGTCGACAACGCGTCGCCGGCCATACGTTTTTTGAACGTGCTCTGCCCTGAGCGCTCCTGTAATGCGCTCGGAACCGTATCCGTTTGACGCTGAGCTGCCGTTTTCGGGGGTCATCAGGGCTTGAAATCCTTTATCTTATGGACGGAGCGGTTTCTTGTCGGAGTTGCCGTCTTGCTCTTTGTTTCCGAAACGATCTTATTTTCGCGCATCGAAAGTGTGATCTGTCCGCTCTGGGTCGAGCCATTTTCCTGGTCCGAAACCATCGCCGGACTTCCCCGCAGCACCGCGGTTTCGAGTTCCGCCGAATACTCGGCCCAGTCGCCCGAAGCACGCCGATTCGGCTGCGTGATGGTTACTTTATTCTCCGCGACGGTTTTTATCAAATCGTTGGATTCATTCAGATAGACATCCGCCGATTCTGCAGTGATCCTGTCCGTACCCTGGCGAATATCGACGGCCGATCGATATTGAAGAAGGCGTTTGTTGCGGTCATAGGCGAGCGAGCCTGCGGACGCTGACGTTGGTACAGAAACCGTGCTGTTCTCGCGGCCTTTCTGCTTAATTCGTGCCGTAAAGATCTGGCTTTGGACGCTGCCCTGGGCAAAGAACGTGCCCTGCCGCTGGTCGAGCTTCATCCGGTCGCCGCGGACGTAGTTGTTCTCCTGCCAACCTCGGGCATTGCCGACATAAACCGCTGTTTCCGCCCGATGGTCGAATTCCGCACTATCTCCCGTCAGGAAGATCGGAGTGTCGTTCCTGCCAAACGGAGTTGACCCGCCGATCTGCTTTCGTCCGTAGTAGGTCGTCGAAACGCCGCCGCGGAGGGATGACTTGTCGTTCTTTGTGTCGATATCGATCTCGCGGGCTCTCGCCCTGCCGCGGCTGTCCCAAACGGTCGGTTCGCCGCCGCGGAGCCGGATCATTTCATCGGCCTGCGTGAAACTCATTTCGTTCGCCAAACCGTTTCTGTCGAGCTCGCCGTATTTTGCCGAGCCGCTGGCTTCGAGGACGGCTACGTCGTTCGATCGCGGATTGAATCGAGCCTTCAACATATCGGAAGTGATCGTCTGCGGCCCTTTTCCATCGACCGCGACGGTCGGCGTACGAACGGCTTTAACCTTCTTCGAAGCAGTGCAGACCTCCGCATTGTTTCCGGTTGCAAAGAAGTCACAGTCGAACCGCGGCCCGCTGATAGCCGTGCGGTGATTTCGAGCGTCCGCCGCGATCGGTTCGATCAGCAGTTCGGCATTCCCTACGGCTTCCGCCTTTTTTATGTCCTTGCCGTTCTCGGCGAAGGTGGTTTTTACCGAATCTGCGGTGAGCTTCTTATTCGCCGAATCACGCTCGCGGGCAGGAACGTTTAGCTGGATCGTCGTTCGCCCATCGGTTCGAAAACTGTCGAGCAGTTCGCCGGCCTTGAACAAAATGCCGATGCCGCTCGCTGCATCCGCGATGACGCTCGTGTACGATGCGTCCGCGGTCGGCGTTAGCTGAGCTCGACTTGCGCCGATGGCGTTAGCGTTCTGTGGATCGCCCGACTCGGCGAAATCAGCGTTAAGTTCCGAAGCGGAGATATCGAGTACAGAATCTTTCGATGTCTGTTTACCGGATGCATTCCCCCGAACTATCGCGCTCTTCAGTTTACGGGTCGCGTATAGATCGGCAAAAATGTTGTTGCCCTTTAAGAAGTCGTCGCCCTGCAAAACTTCGGCATTGCCGGTCAGGGCTACTTTTAGCGCAGATTGTTCGTACACGGCTTCGTCGGAACGAAGCTTTGTTGTTCGGTCACCCGAGGTCAACTCGAGCTTCGGACTTTGTTTCAACTCGTACCGGTCGGCCGGCTTGTCAAAAAGCGCATAACCTGATTCCGTAGTCGCCGACGATCCGGCATCCTTCGAAACGATCCGCACATTGTCGAACAGCTCAAACGTTTTCAAACTGCGATTTTCGCCCGATGAAGCGATGAAATTGACCCATGCCTTCCCGGCGTTAATATCTGTCGAACGCCCGGCGGAATCCACCTTTATCGCGACGGTCGAATCGAGTTCGATCTTGTTCGCGATCTGATCGAACATCGCACGACCGGCGTTTATCTGGGCATATTTTACGCCCGTTTCTGTAGAACCGCCCTCGAACGTTTCGATCTGGACTTCGCTGGTGAGGTCGAGGCGTTTTTCGTTGAGTCGGGCTGTCGCTCCAGTCGAATGGCCGCGCACATTATCGCGTGAGAACTCAAGTTTGCCCTGAACTTCCGCAAGATCTTCGCGGGTCGAATACGAAATGTCGTCGGCCTTGAGATGGAGACGTTCTTTCGTTTCAACGTTTACGCTGCCTTTTAGATAGGCGTGAAAATTCTTTTCTTCTTCCGGTATATAGAGCCCGGAATCGGCCGACATGTTGTGATCAAGCGCGCCTTCGTCGTTATAAAGCTCGAAATATACGTTTTGGAGTTCGAGGTGATTGTCCGAAAATGTACGCGCAAAATCGGCTTTGACGAGATATTTGGCGACGCCGTTTTCTGACTCGAGCCGCTCGTAGCCGTTGACCTCAGAAATAACATCGGTCGAAAGCTTGGTGTGTTCGCTTTTTAGGCTAAAAGCGGCCCGCGATCGCTCACGATAAAACCCAACGATCACTATGCCGATCGCCACAAGGATCGCCAGAACCGCCCCGACGCGAAAGAACAGCGGCATCCGCGAACGGAGGGCATATTTTGTTTTCGCGTTGTTTGGTTTAGCTGCAGCCACGTTCGCTCAATTATCCGCTCTTAGATCCTCTACCACAAGTTGCAGGCGGGTGTTTCCCTGCCACGTATTCGCCTCGGCAACGTAAGCTAATTCGATGCGAGAACCGTTCTTAAGAGTTTGCCCCTTTGATCTCTCGACGCCGTCCCACCAGACCGCTTCGAACGTGCGCCCGTCATCGCCGGAAAGCATCATTTTGAGATGTTTTTCTTTCATGATGTAGGGCTCGCCACGCAGGACAAGATCGCGTGTGAGGAAAACCGGCTTCGGATTGCCCGCGCCGAAGGGCTCGAAATCGGCAAGGCTCTCGACAAGATCGAGAGTTAGCGTCCGGCTGGTGACGAGGGCGTCGATCTTTAGCTCCGGCGTCAGTTCCTCGTTCGCGAGTTTGGCGGCGGCGTATTCGTTGATCTTTTCCTGCAGCAACGCAATATTTTCCTGCCGTATCTTCATTCCGGCAGCCGCCGCGTGGCCGCCGTACTGCTCAAACACGTCCGCGACGCTATCGAGTGCTTCGAGGAGATGAAAACCCGGAATACTCCGTGCACTTCCGTGTCCGTAGCCGTCTTTTATCGACAGCACGATCGTTGGCCGATAGAGTTTCTCCGCGATCCGCGATGCCGCGAGCCCGATGACGCCTTGATGCCAGCCTTCGCCCGCAACTACAACGAAATGAAGCCCGTCCCGGTTAGCCGTTTCATCGAGAGCGAGCTGCGTTATTTTCTGCTGAACCTGCTGGCGCTCGCGGTTGCGGCTGTCGAGTAGGTTAGCGAGTTCACGAGCTTTTCCGAATTCTTGTGCCTCGAATAGTTCGACAACATGCCTTGCCACATCCATTCTTCCCGCGGCATTTATACGCGGCCCAATGCGAAAGCCGATGTGCATGCTCGTCATTTCAGAGCGGCAATCCGCGACTTCCATCAACGCCTTTAGCCCGAAATTGTCCGTTTTTGGAAGATCGAGAAGACCGAGCCGGACGATCGCACGGTTTTCACCGGTCAGGTTCATGACATCGGCAACGGTGCCGATCGCGGCGATCTTCAAGAACTGCGGAACCTCCGCTTCCATGCCATTCTCGCGAAGCAGTGCGTGGGCGAGCTTGAACGCGACGCCGACGCCGGCGAGGTTTTTGTCGGGATATGGGCAGCCGGGCTGGTTTGGATTGACGACCGCAACGGCCGGCGGATTTCCTCGAACCTCGTCGGAAAGATGATGGTCGGTTACGATGACATCCAGCCCATTGTCCCGCGCCCATTCTAGCGGTTCGAAGCTGCGAATGCCGCAATCGACGCTGATAACGAGCGAAACTCCGTCCTTCTTCGCCTGTTCGAGAGCTGGAATATTTATGCCGTAACCTTCGGTAAAGCGATTTGGACAGTGAAACGTCGAGTCCGACCCGAGCAGCGACAGCATCTTCCGAAGCAAAACCGTTCCGGTCGTGCCGTCGACATCATAATCGCCCCAGATCATGATCTTTTCCTTCGCGTCGATGGCTTTCTGGATACGATCGATAGCCTCGCGCATGCCCTTGAGAAGGAATGGCTCGTGGAGGTGTTCAATGGAAGGATTGAGAAATTCGATCGCCTTTTCCGCCGTGTCGTAACCTCGTGTAATGAGGAGTGCGGCGATCAGCGGTTTCACTTGCAGTTCGCCTGCAAGACGATTCACCGCTTCGGCGTCGTGTTTTCGAATTGTCCAGCGTTTTTTAATCAAGAAGATATCTTACCGCAGAGACACAGAGAAGCGGAGAATGAAAAAGATCGGTGTCTCCGCGGTGAACTCCTACTTAACAACCGGATCGATCACACCCTGCCACAGCAGAACCAGGATAACTATTCCAAGGATGATTCGATAACCTATAAAAATACCGGTCGAGTGCTTTTTAAGGAACGAGATCAGGAACCAGATCGAAAGATATCCGACGATCCCGGCAACGATCGTGCCGACGATCAGCGGAACGAAACTCTCCTGGGGAAGAATGTGGATCGCTTCGCGCAGCTCAAGCAATCCGCTCGCACTGATCGCGGGAATAGAGAGAAGAAACGAAAATCGAGCGGCGGTTTCGCGTGTCTGTCCGGCGAACAATCCGCCCATGATCGTCGAACCCGAACGGCTCGCACCCGGCATCAATGCTAAGACTTGCGTCAAACCGACTACGATCGCGTCGGTCAAACCTAAATGCCTTATCGTCTTTCGCTGCGACCCTAGATATTCGGCAATGGTAAGGAGCAAGGCGATGCTAATGAGCATTATCGAGATGAACCAGAGATTTTTTGTGCCTGGCCCTTCAATAAAGTCCTTGAATATCAGCCCAACAACACCGATCGGGATCGAACCGATTATTATTAGCCATCCGAGCCACGCTTCGGGCGAAAGAAAGACAGGCCTAACGCCGTCAGTTCCCGAAAACCTCATCTTTCGCTTATTGAAGACAAAGTTCCAGTGGTCGCGAGCAAATGCCGAAGTTATACCCCAGATATCGCTCGCAAAATAAACGAAAACCGCCGCGAGTGTGCCCAATTGAATAACCGCCATCGTCGCGGTCGTCATCTCGGCGTTCCCATCATACAGGTTTGTAAACCGACTCGCGAAAACGAGATGGGCGGTCGAGCTGATCGGAATAAACTCCGTCAAACCCTGCACTATCCCTAGAATTATGGCTTGAAGCAGATTCATGGCGAGGCAAAACTTGATTGTGCGTTATTGCATCGTTTTTGGCAAAAACCCGGGTCTTCCTTTGATCAAGTTTCGTGTAGAATGCCGTCTAAATGCCAAGCGAAGCACAAAACGGAACTCGGGAAGTTTCATTTGGAGAAGCGTTTCGTTTCTGGCTCAAACTTGGGTTCATTTCGTTCGGCGGGCCGGCTGGCCAGATCGCTATTATGCATAAAGAGCTCGTCGAGAAGCGACGATGGCTCGGGGAATCGAGATTTCTGCACGCACTGAATTACTGCATGCTGCTTCCCGGCCCTGAGGCCCAGCAGTTGGCTGTTTACATCGGCTGGTTGATGCACAAGACGCTCGGCGGCATCGTCGCGGGCGTGTTCTTTGTGCTTCCGTCGGTTTTCATCCTGCTATTGCTCTCATATATTTACGCTGCTTATGGACATTTGCCCGCGGTGGACGGAGTGCTTACGGGCTTTAAGCCGGTGGTGGTCGCGATCGTCGTCGAAGCTTTAGTAAAGATCGGAAAGCGGGCGTTAAAACGCTGGGTGCATTTCGCCCTGGCGGCATTGGCGTTCGTGGCCATTTTCGTCGTAAATATTCCATTTCCTATCATTGTCTTCGGAGCCGCTATGGTCGGATTCCTGGGCATGCGTTTTATCCCCTCAGTTTTTGAAGCTCGCGACGGAGTTGTGAAAGAAAACGACGTTTCCAATGACGCATCACGGCCGATCCTGGAAGACGACGACGTGCTCGAACATACGGTTCCGAATCTGTCCAGGTCTATCAAGATCGCAGCCATCGGTGCGATGTTATGGCTGCTCCCGCTGGGGGCGTTGATCGCATTGAACGGGACTCAGAATCTACACGTTGAGGAATATAAGTTCTTTTCGATTTCAGCCCTTGTAACTTTCGGCGGGGCTTATGCCGTGCTGGCTTACATTACCCAAGCTGTAACAACCGCCCCATACAACTGGATCACTCCAACGCAGGCCGTCGACGGGCTCGCACTTGCCGAAACAACTCCGGGCCCGTTGATAATGGTTCTTCAGTTCGTAGGATTTATGGCCGCGTGGAACAATCCGGTCGCCGGACTGTCGCCGCTCGCAAGCGCGATCATCGGAGCTCTTGTCACTACTTACGCGACATTTCTCCCGTCGTTCCTGTTCATATTCCTAGGTGCTCCATATATTGAAAAGCTTCGCAAAAGCAAGCTCTTGACCTCCGCTCTTTCGGGCGTTACTGCGGCGATAGTCGGCGTTATTCTCAATCTGGCGCTGGTTTTCGGCATGGCGGTGATTGTCTACAGAGGGACGGGAGAAATAAACTGGTTTTCCGTGGTCCTTGGCATTCTAGCGTTCCTGGCGCTTCAGAATATGCCAAAACAAAGTGCGGGCATCTTGATGTACCGCTTTGAAGATGATGTTCTGGAAGTGTTGCTGGTCCACCCCGGCGGGCCGTATAACGTGAATAAGGACCTCGGAGCCTGGTCTATTCCAAAGGGCGAATTTGGGCCGGGTGAGGATATATTCCAAGCGGCGCTTCGTGAGTTCCACGAAGAACTGGGTTCGCGCGTTTCTGGTGAATTCGTCCTGCTCGAACCGGTTCGTCAAAGTGGCGGTAAGATCGTTCACGCTTATGCGGTCGAGGGAGACCTGGATACGGACACGTTCGAGAGCAACACATTTCAGATGGAATGGCCGCCGCGCTCAGGCAGCTTTCATGACTATCCTGAGGTCGATCAAGCGGAATGGTTCGACATCGAAACTGCCCGCCGAAAGATCAATGCCGCGCAGGCGGCCTTTCTTGACCAGCTTATCGCTCGCGTGATCTGATCCCCCACGCCTGGAATACCAGCCTCGGTGTTTCCACGGAGTACGATTATTTTCTATACTCTTTAGTTTGCGATCCGCTCGCGGGAACGCGTTAGGTGTATGGGTTTCTTTTGGCGCAGAAATAAAGAGGACAAGTTTTCGAGCTCGGTTCTCGGACTCGACAAATCTGTCGAAGAGCTTAAGGCACAGGAAGAGGCGGTCGAGCGTGAGCTGAGTGTCCGATTTTCGAAGGCGATCGAGAAGACGCGGCATTCGATCAACAATCGGCTCGACACGATCTTCGAAGGCCGGAAGCAGATCGACGAGGCCTTTCTAGACGAGCTCGAAGAGATGCTCATCTCGACCGACATCGGCGTTGCGACGACGATGCAGATCCTAGACAGCATTCGCCGTGGCGTTTCTCGCCAGCAGATCAACGATCTCGACGCTTTGAAGCGCGAGATGAAGAAGCAACTTCTCGCGATCCTGCAGACCTCAACCGAAAAAGGCGTTGCAGATGAACGGACCGTCGACGCGACGATCAAGCCGTATGTTTTGATGATCGTCGGCGTGAATGGCGTGGGGAAGACGACGACCATCGGCAAATTGTCTCAGCGTATCAAGGATGAAGGCAACGACGTCCTGATCTGTGCCGCCGACACTTTCCGAGCCGCGGCGAGCGACCAACTCGAGATCTGGGCCGAACGCGCCGGAGTGCAGATCGTACAGCAAAAACAAGGCACCGACCCTGCGGCGGTTTTGTTCGACGCTCTTGCCGCCGCGAAGGCTCGCTCATCCGACGTACTGATAGTGGACACCGCTGGACGTCTTCACAACAAGGCGAACCTGATGGCCGAGCTCGAAAAGATGAAGCGCATCGCGGGCCGTGAAGTTCCGGGTGCCCCACACGAAACGCTCTTGGTGATCGACGCCGTAACCGGCCAGAACGGCCTCGAACAGGCTCGGCAATTCATGAAGACCGCCGATGTCACCGGAATCGTCCTGACAAAGCTCGACGGCACTGCAAAAGGCGGCATCGCCGTCGCTATTGCCAAAGAGCTGAACCTCCCGATCCGCTACGTTGGAATAGGTGAGCAGGTCAAAGACCTTATGGTGTTTGACGCGGAGAGTTACGTTAACGGTCTATTTAATTAAGCCAAACCTTGCCTACCGAAAACCCAGAATTCGATCAGCAAATGATCCGACGCTCTCTAGAACTAGCGGCGGACGGCATCGGACTGGTTTCGCCGAACCCGCTTGTTGGCTGCGTGATCACTTCGGCAAATGGTGAGATCGTCGGCGAAGGCACATATCGCTACGACGAACTGATCCACGCCGAAGCGATCGCCCTAGGACAGGCTGGCGAACGTGCTCGCGGTGGAGCCGCGTATGTTTCGCTCGAACCGCATGCTCATTTCAGCAAGACACCGCCGTGTACCGCCGCGTTGATCAACGCCGGTATTGCTCGGGTCGTTTGCCCGATCGAAGATCCAAATCCATTGGTTTCCGGGCGAGGTTTTGAAGCGTTGCGTGACGCCGGTGTCGAAGTCGTTACCGGCATTCTTGCCGAAGAAGCCGCGAAGCTGAACGAACACTTCATCTGCTGGCACCAGAAGAAACGCCCGTTCGTCCATCTTAAACTAGCGATGTCGCTCGACGGGCGAATATCGCTTGGGAAAAGCGTATCAACGGCGATCTCCGGCGAGGAAGCTCGCGTGCGTGTACAGGAACTTCGTCATTCCTGTGACGCGATCCTGGTGGGCGGCAACACCGCATTTATCGACAATCCGAATCTAACGGACCGAAGCGGAAAACCGCGAAGACGGCCGCTCGTTCGCGTGATCCTGGACGATCGGCTGAGGATCCGCGAAGACGCAACGCTTGTTACCACTGCGGGTGAGATCCCGACCATTGTTTTTACGAAGACTGGTAACGCTGATAAAGCAGATCGGCTTCGCGAACGTGGCGTTCAGGTTGTCGAAACCGACACCGGCAGCCGTGACCTGAATGCCGTGCTTGCCGAACTAAAAAGCCGCGATATCCAGAGCGTACTCGTCGAAGGCGGCACCGCGGTTGCCGGGGCGTTCGTTGATGCCCGGCTCGTAGATAAAGTCACCTTTATCGCTGCTCCCCTGATAATCGGAGGAAGCGAAGCTCCAAATGCGATCGGCGGACGCGGTGCTGCAAACCTAACCGAGGCTCTTCGATTGCGGGATGTTACCGTCGAGGGCTCCGGCAGCGATATCGTGATCTCGGGTTACCCGGAATAGTAGGTCCTTTTCGCACCTTAAATGAACAAACGAGATCGTCCATTCGCGAAAAGATCACTTGGGCAGAATTTCCTTATTGATACCGCTTGCGTGAGCCGTATCGTCGCAGCCCTCGACGCGAAAGCCGGTGATACGATCATCGAGATCGGCCCGGGCCGCGGCGCCTTGACCGAGCGGCTCGTTGAATCCGAAGCTCGTGTTATAGCCATCGAGATCGACCGGGATCTGGTTCCGGAACTCCGCGCAAGATTTTCGGACCGGACCAACTTTGAGGTGATCGAAGCCGATTTTCTTGAAGTTGATGTCTTTGAGCGCTTTGCCGCGGATCCGAACAGGGTGAAGATCGTCGGAAACTTGCCCTACTACATCTCGACCCCGATCATTCAAAAATTGATCGACTTTCGAACAAAATTCGCGGCCGCGGTCTTGATGCTTCAAAAGGAGGTCGTCGATAGGTTGACTGCGAGACCTGGCAGCAGCGAACGCGGCTATATAACCGTTCTGAGCGAAAACGCTTTTGAGATCGAGAAGCTATTCGAAGTACCGCCCGAATCTTTTCGCCCGGAGCCAAAAGTCCATAGCGCCGTCGCCCGCATGACGCCGAGGATCCAGACGATAGCTGACACGGCCGAGTTCCGAAAGCTATTGAGCCGGGCGTTCGCTCAGAAAAGAAAGACGATCCTTAACAATCTCAAAGACGCGTTCCCCAATGCCGCCGAAGTGTTGGCAAGAGCCAATATCGAACCTGGCCGACGTGCCGAAACATTGACCTTAGGTGAATGGAATTCGTTATTGCATGAGCTAGATCAATAGAAAAAGATCGAGACGTGATAACGCCTCGATCATCATTAAGCAACAAAAGACTACTCTACTGAAGGCCTACAAAATTTACGTTCGTCAGGTTCGACGTTGGTGTAACGACCGCAGGAGTAAAGCGGTAGCGCCGCGATGAAACGCTCAGCGTGTAAGTCAGGTTTGCCTGAACGTTGTCGAACGAAAAGATCCCGAACGAACTCGTAACGGCCCGACGTTGGGCTCCTGATGGCTCGGTCAGTACCACTGTCGCATTGCGCAAGCCGAAGCCTTCGGGCGTAACCACGCTGCCGGAGATCGTGATCAAAGACGATTCTGTCGGCGTGCCGAATACGGTGAACTGAATCACCGGGCTAACCGAGAACCCGCCTGGAGCCCCGGCATCCTGCACATACCAACGCCCAAAGAACGTCCTGCCTGCAACCGTCGAACTGTTTGGAATAGCTACGACGGCAGATGCCCAGCCATTGCCCGGACCAGTGTTTTGCGTGTTTGTAACAACGCGAGCAAGCGAGCCGCTTGTGGGTATCGACGGGCCGATCCCCGGATCGCTGCTGTCAATGACAAGCGTGGCTGCGGCATTTCCCAACGCTCCGGTCAGCGAAACCGTGAATTGCTGATTTCCGACGACCGGCGGCGAGATCGCCTTTATCTGGGGCGTGATCGAACCGCTTCCTGCCCGTCCCGTGCCTGAGATAGACGGTTTGCGGTCAGACTCGGTGTAAAGGATCGGACGATCGAATCTTTCGGATTCCGCCGCAACTCGCGGATCGGTCAGCGGCCGACGCAGGAACGCGATCAGGTCAGCTTGCTGATTCTGATTCAGCCCGAGCGGCCGTATCAGAGCATTAGGCTTGTTCGGTGCGTTAAAGTCGCCTCCGCGATTATAGAATGCAACCACTTCGTTCAAGCTTGTGAACCTTCCATTGTGAAAGAATGATTGACGCAATTCGACGTTTCTCAAGCTCGGAACGCGGAACGAACCGCGGTCATTATTGTTGCCAGTGACATCGAATCGGCCAAGGTCGTCATTCTGCGGCCGAACGCCGATGTAGCGGAAAGAGTTATCGGTAAACAGATTCCCGGCGTGACAAACGTTACAGGCACTCGCGTTGAACACATTTCGCCCGCGTTGTTCCTCAGGCGTTAATGCCGCAATTCCGGCGTTTGCGAGATCGATCGGAGCCTGATCGCTGAACTGCGTTCGCTGATAGGTCGCTAGGGCCATAGCGATCCTTGCGGGCGATACTTCAGGCGTTCCGAATGCTTCCTGAAAAAGCTCTGGATACGAGCGCCCGGCGAGCCAATTTTGCATCGAAGCCGGCACGGACGAACTCAGTGCCAGAGGCTTCGCGAGGGCGACCTTACTTGACATGTCGATCAAGCTCCTTCCACTGTGGGCCATCTCGACGTCGGAGACCGGCGGGCCCATCGCCTGATTTTCGAGGGCTCCGCCATTGTTGAGGATCACCACGTTCGTTATCGGATCGCGAAATACATTATTTGCACGTCCGTCCCAAAAGAGCAGGTTCGGATAGCCCGAATTGATATGCGAAACAGATTTTCTGGTCGTGACTTGATCGTTTAGCCCAAACGCTGATTGAACGTACGAGCCATCAGCGTTGTTGAGCGGGACGCCTGCCGAACCGCGTATGTCATCGGGCGTATTGAGGCTTCCGTCGGGGCCCGCGTGGAGCGAGGCTGTCGCGAGTCCAACTGACCTCGGGTCGGTTCCGCCGTTTGCGGCGTGATGGCATGTTCCGCAAGCGACGGTTCCTGTGGACGAAAGCTGTTCGTCCCAGAAAAGCGTTTTGCCAAGGAAGGTTTTGGCGGCGGTCACTGGATTTCCCGGCGGAACCGGCGGCGGCTCGAGCGGCGGTACAGGGCCTTGCTGTGCGGTACCAGTGCGGGCTCCATTGTCCAAATTACTGAACTGGCTCACAACGCCGCCGTTTTCCGCGCGTACCCAATAAAACAATTGCTGTCCGGCGGGCGCTCCAAGGTCAAAAAAGGTATTTGCAGGCGTCAATCCGATTTCGGCGGCTCCGGCAGGATCGGATGTCGACGACCGGAATACTCTGTAGGCGATCGCTCCCCGGACCGGATCCCAATGAAGGCCGATCTTTAGATTATATGTATTGTCCGAAGCGGTCAGCCCTGTCGGTGCCGAGAGCGTCGTCGCCTGCCCGGCCGCCTTATCAACCTTCATCAGTTGAAACCCGGCAAAAAGGCACAGAAATATCGCTAACATCGATAATTTGATGTATCTCATACAAAACCTCTTCAGAGCCGCGAAGAACCTGCTCTATTTTCCTTGATCTAAGATCCGCCTATCTATCGGCGAAAAAGTGTCCAAATCTTTTCCGGATGTGATTCCGGCAGCGGAATAACCGCGACTTTAGGTTGCTCGTCGTTATTCCGATGACATCTGCCGCCTCGTCCAGTGTGTATTCCTGGGAATAGACAAGCGCGAGTGCGACGCGATCCTCAGGTTTGAGGCCCAAGGTAAACTTTTCGATCAACTGCTCGGCTATCAGTGCGTTGTCCGCCGCGACGCCCCGGCCATCGGCAATTGTTTCGACATATTCAACCTCTTCGTCGCTCATCTCGGCAAAAAGACTTTCGTTCTTTCGCTGTCGGCGGCGGAATTCGTCGTAGCAAACGTTGACCGCAATTCGCGCAAGCCAGCTTTTTAGCGGCGACTCACCGCCCCGAAATTTGTCGAGCGAGAAATAAGCCTTAGTAAACGCTTGCTGAACAGCCTCCTCGATATCGGCCTTTTCTCGAAAGAACTTCGCGACAACACGCGTGATCATCCTGCGATATCTTTCAAAGATCTGCTCGAACGCCGCTTCGTCACCCGCCAGAACCCGCTGCACGAGCAGTTCGTCGGACGTCATCTCCGCGTCGTGCACGTCGATACCGAGATATTTGGCGTTCGTCTGCAAGCTGATATTTAGAACCTCGTCGAGCATTGTCGGTCAATTCCCTATTTCGTCCAAATACACTTATTGGCGCTTGCCGGGTGTTTCGATCTTGTATCCCGAAGGCACGCCGAAAAGCTCGGTATTCGGTTCGCCGCGTTTGATGTTCACGAGTTTGAAAACATGCTCGCCTGCGACAGGGTCAAAATTCTTAATCAGAACTGCAACCTGAAGTTCCTTCGAAAACCAGCGTTCGGTATATGCCTTCATTGGCTTGTCATTGCCAAAACGGCCGACGGGGATCTCGTACGAGACTTTCGTCCCCTCGACCGTTATTCCTTCGATAGTTTTGGAGCCGAGGCTTTCTTCCTCGGCTCCCGGCCGCGTTTCGATCGGGCCCGTGCCGGGTCCGAGAGGGGTTTTGCGGGCGATCCTGTTATTTACATCGAGAAAAACCTGCTGCTGGGCCGCGAAGTCGTTGATAAAGATCAGCATCTGCGGCTTATTGTCCGTACCGACCACCGAAACACCCGCTACAAATTCGAGCGGCTGTTCCCGCCGTGTACGCCCTTCTCCATCGCGATAGAAAGCACCGCGTCGCTCCTTGGATACGGTCGTTCCGTCAAATAGCCGTTTTGTGTCCACTATCAGAGTTTCAGCCCAAAATGGTGCACCTTTAACGAGCCGGTCACCAAACCGCGCCTCGGCGCCGATGAAACGAGCGTTAGGCGCTTCGGGACGCATCGGCGGTTGATCCGGGCCGTTCGGACGCGGCGGCAGGCGTTGCGTTTCGGGCCCATTGATCACGCCGTCTCCGTTCGCATCCATTTCTGCAAAAACCTTGCGGGCGATCTTTTCGAATTCCTGGCGGCTGTATGTTCCGTTTGGATCGGCAACATCGCTAAAGAAAAATGGCGGAAGCAGACGTTTTCCAGCTTCGCCCGGCCGCGGTCCGCCTTGGCCCTGCGGCGGCGGTCCCGGTCGGCGAGCTTCGCCTGCATCGAGTGTCTTATTGCCGTTTCGATCTAGTTCGGCAAAGGTCCGTTCCAACGCGGACTGAAATTCATCCGCCTCTATGCTGCCATTGCCGTTCAAATCGATCGGGCGAACCCAACCGCCGGGCTGACGGCCTTCCGGCCCTTGAGGACGCGGCGGCTGCCCGGGACGCTGAGCCGTGATATCCACGACAAGCATTGCGGTAATTAATCCAGTTAAAAGTAACGTTTTCTTCATTTCAGTACTCCGTCAGTATCCTGCCTGATAAACCTGATAGCATGCGTCTGGCCGTCGTCACCGACAACTACTTCGGCATCAACGAGGCTTGAAGGCTTCGACACGCTTGGAACAACCCCAAGGCTGACCATCATCGAACTAGGGACCTTCACGCGAACGACCTGCCCGCTTTCCGGCCCGCCCGCGTGGCTGAGGGCGATGAATTCGGTCGATACCGTCTCATCCTTCGCAGAGAGGGTCGACGGTTGCGTAGGCTGACGTCGTTTGCCGGGCGATGACGCTTTCGGACCTCGCTCCGTTTTCACCGAGGCTGTTCGTGTCTCGCTCACTATTACCGGCTGTTCAGGGCCTATTTTTGGATCATCAGCTTCTGCAAGCTTTGCGGGACCGGTTGTTGCCGTCGGTAACGTAGTTTGGGCTTCGTTAGCAACGAGCGACGATCCTCCGCGATCCGCGGTAAACCAGATAACTCCTGCCACTAAAGCCAACGCGGCAAACGCGGGAACCCCAAATGAGAAGATCCGCTTCCAGAACGTGCTTGGCGGCCAGGGCTGAACAGCAGTTTCCCGAGCGATATTCCGCTTGACGGCCCGCCAGGTCGTGGGCGATGTGGAGATCTCATCGATCAACGCTTCGTCTACAACCGTTTCAGCCATCAAATGGCTCAAAACCTTGTCGATCTGTTCGTCTGAATACTTGTTGTTCATCTCGCTTCCTCAGCCCTTAGTGTCACGGAAAAGACGCGCGCGGAGGCATCGCGGTTTCAAAAAAGTTTGAAACCGCGATGCAATTGATAGGAAAAGAGGAGTTAGTTACTCTCCTCGGCGAGTTTTTCGGAACGCGGAAAGATGAGTGAGAGGATGACAGAAAGGAGAATTGTTGCCGAGATAAAGCCCAGCGAATACGAAATCGGAAACTTGCCGCCGAACGCGTCGTTCAGCCAGACCATCTTCAGGCCGACGAAGACCAGCACGATCGCGAGGCCGTACTTGAGCAGATAAAACTTATCGATAACGCCCGCGAGCATGAAGTACATCGACCGCAATCCGAGGATCGCGAAGATGTTCGACGTAAACACGATCATCGGTTCGCTCGTGATAGCAAAGATCGCCGGTACGCTGTCGACGGCGAAAATGATATCGGTCGCTTCTAGAAATAGAAGGGCAATAAAGAGCGGCGTCGCGTGCCAGCGGCCATCGATCTTTGAGAAGAAGTTCTTCCCGTCAAGACGCGGCGAGACGGGCATGAACTTTCGAAAGATCCTTATAAGAAGGTTCTTTTCCGGCTCGATCTCTTCATTGTGAGCAAAGAACATTTTGATCCCGGTTATGATCAAAAACGCTCCAAACAAGTAGATCACCCAATGAAACTGCATAAGAGCCGATCCCATCGCAATAAAGATCGCACGGAAAACGAGAGCTCCAAGAATGCCGTAGAACAGCACACGGTGTTGATATTTCGTCGGTATCGCGAAATATGCGAAGACCATCACGAAGATAAAAATGTTATCGACCGATAGCGATTTTTCGACGATATAACCCGTCAGGAACTCGAGTGAAACGTTCCACGCGGCGATGTCGGGGACAAAATTCGGATTCGCCAATAGTCGCTCGTCCTGCGGAAACTTCCACAGCGAGTATCGATAGAGGATAAAGTTGAAAATAAGTGCGAGCGACACCCAGACGACGCTCCAAATGCTCGCTTCTTTGAACGAGACCTCGTGGGCCTTTCGATGAAAGACACCGAGGTCGAGGGCCAGCATGAGCAGCACGAACAGGAGAAATATCCCGTAAAACCACCAGTATTCTGCAAAAGGAAATAGGTTCATGATCTTTTTTATTTAAGGTCCTTTTCCGATGGAAGTAAGTTAGACCCTAATACCTCCTTTCACGGTAGATTTAAGGCCGTTCTCGGAGGCATGCGTATCAGACATAACGTCGTTTAGTATCCTTGCGATGTGCTTCACTGTGTCGATCTCTTCCACACATATTCGTTCGCCGCCCGCTTCGAAGCTTCCGTTGCCGCCGGACATTTCGGCGACCGTTGCGCAGCGGGACAAGATGTCGTATTTTGCGACTCGCGATTGCTCTTCTGGATGAGCATCAAGGTGCTTTCGCAGTCCATTCAGAGCCGCCTGGAAGAATTCGTCTTCGGGGCGAATGTCGAGCCAGCGGGCCAGTGTTCGCAGGTTTTGCTCCGATTCGGGAATGTGCATGTCAACGAGCGAGGCGAAGATCATTCTTCGTTCTCGTTTGGTCACGCGGCCATCGGCCCATGCCACATGAACTAGCGGGACGAGACGAAGGAGTTCTGAGTCGCTGATGCCGTCGGCAGAAATGCGTGCCTGGTCCGTGAGTATTTCGGCGATCCTTTTCTCGGACCGGTCGAGGGTCTCTCGCTCTTCCTCACCGAGACGGTGAGCCCGCCACAGACCAAATGTATATTTCTCGCTAAATTCGCCGATAAAGCGGATCTGTTGATAGAGGTGCGATACGAGCGCCGCACATTCGCCGGAGTCCATCATCCGGCAAATGTCCGTGATCTCATCCCACCATGTCTCGACGTCTTTCGGGTGCGGTTTCGAATGAAGCCGCTGCATCAGGGTCGCATACGCCGCTTCGTTTTCGAGCAGCCCGTAAATCTCGGCGGCGCGGAGAATGTAGTCCTGTTCATGCCTGCCGACGCGGCCGTCAGTCCAGGCTATGGATATCAATGGTGATAGAAAAAGAAGTGCGGTTTCATATCTCTCGGCGTCTTCGAGACCAAGAAGATATTTGACCCTTTCGGTGTGTTCGAGATACTCCTGCTCGGCCCGACGACGGCGTTTGTACGCCTCGAGCCCGGCCTTTACATAAGCTTCCATAAAAAGTTTCGCCTCCTAACGCGTTTTCTCACCGCGAAAAGGAAAAAGACCCATCGCGGATGTGTTACCGCGATAGGTCTCGAAACTTATTTCCCACGCCGGTCAGCTAACTCTTAGCTGACGTATTGACGACATCGGGAAGCCCATGTAAAAGGTTGGGCGTCTACTCCCCTATCGAACCGAGCAAAAGAATATCGAAATCTCGACTTTTCTGTCAAGTATATTTTCGTGGTTTTTAGAGATGCGTAACTCGATCGCTCTGAAAAAATGTTATCCTGACGTATCTAAAGGAGTTATTTTTGAGCAAGATAGAGATAATACCGCTCGGCGGCATTGGTGAATTTGGGATGAACTGCATGGGCATCCGCTATGGCGGCGAGATGATCGTCGTGGATGCGGGCATGGGTTTTCCTGAGGAAACTCCTTACGGTGTCGATATCTCGATACCGAATTTCGATTTTCTCGAAGAATATCGCGACGATCTGACGGCGATCATCCTTACACACGGCCACGAAGACCACATCGGTGCCCTCTCTTACATCCTTAGAAAGTTCAATTTACCGGTATATTCTTCACGTTTCACCTTAGCTTTGACCGAGAAGCGTTTGGACGAGTATGACATGCTCGACGATGTGCTTTTGCATCGAGTAAAAGCCGGAGACCGGATCAATATTGGGGTTTTCGACATTGAATTTATCCATGCATCGCACTCTCTGGTCGAGTGCTTCTCGCTTGCGATTCACACTCCGGCGGGGACGCTGATACACACGGGCGATTACAAGATCGACGACACGCCGGTGATCGGAAAGCCGTACGACCTCGAAATGCTCGGCCGCATCGGCGACGAAGGCGTGCTGGCATTGCTTTGCGATTCAACCAACGCGACTGTCCCCGGCCGAACGCCAAGCGAACAGGCCGTGATCCCGGCGTTCGAAGAGATATTTCAGCAGACCGACGGCCGCCTTTTTGTCTCAACATTCTCTTCCTCCCTGCATCGTTTACAGATAATTTTCGACGTAGCCCGCAAGTATGGCCGCCAGGTCTGCGTTCTCGGGCGTTCGATGCAGAAGAACGTCGAGATCGCTTACGGAATGGGACTCCTTCGGATCACTGGTGACACGATGGTCGAGCTGGGAGCATCGCGGGCGCTCGACGAAGATGAGGTCTGCTATCTCGTGACCGGTTCACAGGGCGAAATGCGAGCCGCACTCTGGAATCTTGCTACCGGAACGTACAAAGGGATGGAGATCGAGAAAGGCGACACCGTCGTGCTCTCGGCCCGGATCATTCCGGGGAATGAGAAGAACATCAGCCGGCTGATCGGCCATCTTTACAAACGCGGGGCAAATATCATCGAGGAAAAACGGCGTTTAGTTCATGTTTCCGGACACGCTTCGCAGGAGGATATTCGAATAATGGTCGAAACCTCGCGGCCGAAATTCGTCGTGCCCATCCACGGCGAATATCGAATGCTTTTCCGGCAAAAAGAGTTCATAAAGAACCACATTGCCGGGTACGATGACGAGAATATTGTCCTGATCGAAAACGGGAACGTGCTTGAAATAGACGAACGAAGTGCCCAGGTTGTCGAGAAACGCGAATTGTTCAAAACCTTCATCGACGAAGAATCGATGGAAGAGATCGAGTACGAAACCGTCCGCGAGCGAAAGAAACTTGCCTACGGCGGCGCGGTTTCGCTGGTTGTGGCGTTGGAAAAGAAAACGAATAACCTGCTTGGCGATCCGCAAATAACGTTCGAAGGCGTCGCCGGTATCGACCCGCTAAACGGCTTCGGAGCTCAAGCACGCGACGCCGTTCTGAAAGCCATCGAGGCCATGAACCCTCAGCACATCACGGATCGAAATCTATTCAAGGAAAACCTTCGGGTGAGTCTCAAACGATTTGTGCAAAAAGAACTAGGCTCAAAACCGGTGATCGTAACGACGATAGTTGAAATTTAGATAGAAACGCATATGACTAAACTCCTAACCGCTATTATCCTACTGTCGATGATAGGTTCCGTTGTCGGTCAGTCAACACAATCCCAGACTGACAAGATAAAGGCCGTGGCCGCAAAATATTCAAGTTCCGGCTCTACTGTTGAGGTTAAAATGCTCTCTGGAAGCAAGAACAAGGGCAAGATCAGCGGCGTTGCGGACGAAACCTTCAGCTTCGCTCCGAAGAGCGGCCAGTCCATGACCATTCGTTACGACGAGGTCGCCGAGATAAAGAAAAAGGGCGGGCTCGGCACCGGAGCGATCATCGGCATCGTGGCTGCCGGGGTCGGCGCCGCGATCCTCACTGGTGTATTTTTGGTACGGTGTCGCAACGAGCTCGGATGCGGGGCGGGCAGATAGTCGAAAATGAAGAGCCGGATCGGCGAAGCCTCAAAGTAGCTCTGGAGATTAGGAAACAGCGTTCAGTTTGTAGATGTTCGGAATATTTATTTATCTGA
Organism: uncultured Chloracidobacterium sp.; assembly: GCA_964410495.1. Classification (GTDB taxonomy): domain Bacteria; phylum Acidobacteriota; class Blastocatellia; order Pyrinomonadales; family Pyrinomonadaceae; genus OLB17. The sequence continues at coordinate 43,730 of CAYPGP010000020.1, read as the reverse complement.
TCTATGTTTTCATCTACTCTCTTTTCGCTTTGTCATGGATACCACTCGATAATTTCAGCAGATATGGGACTTTTGTGTTTTTGACGCCACTTGCGACAATCTGGCTTGGATGCCTCGCTCTTTATGCACTGGACCATCCAGAAGATCGCTCTAATCGAACATTTGCCCGAAACGCAATGTTCATACATTACGCCGTAACGCTTGGGCTGCTCTCGCTCGCGCTGATACCATATTCGCTCGAGCGATCTCTGACTGTGCAAATGATCGAACGTTTCCCAAAGAGTTTTGTAGCGACGATTGTCGTCTATATTATTGGACAGATTGGAATTTGGGCCATCTATTTCACAGGTCGTGAGATCGTCGATTAGCAGATGAACTGGCAAAGTAAAACCGTTTTCTTAACTGGGGCATCGAGTGGTATTGGCGAGGCTTTGGCGGTCGCCCTGGCAAAAAAAGGTGCGACGCTTGGGCTTGTTGCCCGTCGCGAGGAATTGTTAACCGACCTTAAGACTCGATGCGAAGCCGTAGGCGGGCGGGCTATTGCGTTGCCGTGCGATGTGGTTGATGCTGCCGCTCTGGCTAATGTAGCCAGTCAGTTTCGCAAGGAATTCGGCCGCATCGACATTATGATCGCAAACGCGGGCATGGGCGGAAACGACGAAAAAACGCGGGCGTATGATCCGGCTTCGGTCAAAAAACTCATCGACATCAACCTGCTAGGAGCGGTGAATTCCATCCACGCCGTTATCGGTGACATGATCGACCGCAGGAGCGGCCAGCTCGTTGCGATATCGAGCCTTGCGGGCTTTCGCGGGCTGCCGAAATCGGCCGCGTACTCGGCAAGCAAGGCTGGTATGACCGCTTTTTTCGAAAGCGTCCGCCTCGATCACGCAAAACACGGCATTGACGTCACGATAATCCAGCCCGGCTTTATCAAAACACCGCTGACGTCAGGACGCTCGAACAAGATGCCGTTCATCATGGAACTCGACGACGCGATCCCGCACTTTATGTCGGCTATCGAAAAGAAGAAGAAATTCTACGCCTTCCCATTTCCGCTGTCCTGGATAGTCAAACTTGGCCGAATAATGCCCGCGTGGCTCTATGATCAGGTCGCGGGGCGTGCACGGTATCGTGAATAATCGCGGCCCGATCAGCGATATAATTTCAACTTCTCCGCCGACTTGTACAGAGCAAAGCCGAGAACGCATGCGAAAACGATCGTGGTATAGAAACTGAAAAGGCTGCCGACTGCGATGGCGGGAATATTTCCGATCGCGGGCATGCTGAACGGGGCAAATATCACTTCCAGCACGCCGCCGACAAAGGCCGTCGCGAGGGCCAGAATGAGGCACATAACGAGGATCTTGACGTAATCAACGCCCAGCCGGCGGATCGTGTCGAGGCCGACGGTCGGATTTACCGTCGCCGCGAACGAACGCGTATAGCCCGCAACGGCACATGCTGCCGGGAAATAGAACAAACCCCAAAGCAGGCATAGTCCGGCGATCAGGATAAATATGATCCCTCGCCCGATAATGTCTCGTATGAACGCCATCCGTTCGTTGGCTTCGGTTTCCGGGGCCTTACCGACAACGCCCTCGATCTGGGCCTTCCGATGCTCCTGGATCATGTTCTGAAGCTCGGCAAAACGGGCTTCTTCGTCATCGGCGGCAGTCTGACGACCGGTGAGGCTTTCTTCGGGGATATCTCCCACTTCTACGCTCTCGACTAACTGCTGCTGGCGATTCGCGTCATTTCCGACTATTTCGCGAACTCGTTTCGACTGCTCAGCGGCGTTAGCGGCATAGGGCAGTTCCGCCTCGAATGAGCGCGCCGCTTCTGTCTCGACCGAGTTGTTGATCTCATCGCGGACGGGGGCGACGATAACAAAGAAGGCGATCACAACTACCGCGAGCAGCGGCCCGAAAGACGAAATATACGCACCGACCATCAAAAAGAAAGGATGTACTACATCTTCCCACAGCGAGAAATCATCGAACGACGGCATGAAATTCTCGCCGATCTTGCCTTGCGAGAAATTCTCGACCGTATTTGCGAGGATGCCGAATGTCAGAGTATTCGCGCACAAGGCGCATGCGATCGCGCCCCACATCATGAATATCCCGCCAAACGACGAAACGCCCTGTGCGACGGACAGGAACATGAACATGATCGCGCCCATTACGAGGCTCGGCATGAACTTGAACGGGTATTTTATCGCTTCGCCGAAATCGCCGAAGCCGAAATTCCCCGCCGGGGCGAAATAGACATCTCGCTGCTGTGCCTCCTTCTTCGCGATCGCCTCGCACATCGCGCCGCAGAACGGGCAGATCTTTACCGATCCGCCGTAAGAATTCGGACAGGTCTTACAGAAATTATTCCCGCATGTCTTGCACGCAAAGGCCGCCGGAACGTCTTCGTGCATGCTGCAAAACGGCTCGCCAACCGCCGCTGGTGAACTGGATGTTGTTACTGTCTGTCCGCCGAAAGTCGAACCGCTCGAGCCGGGCATGACCGTTGGCCCGAGTTTGGTCGTGGAAACCACCGGCGGAGCGATCGGCTGCCCGTTATCTTTTGCGTTAAAGACCGCGAGCAATGCCGGGACCTTGCCCGCCTCGATCCAACGGAGATTTCCCTTTCGGACACGGTCAATACGCAGCAGCGAACCGTCAGCGATCCACTCCGTCATTTCGGCGAAATTCGTTTCGAATACCTGGCCGCCAGCCTCGACTTCCCAGACTTCCTGTCTCTGTTCTTCGTTCATGCGGTTCTGTTCAAGCAACCATTTTTACTGCCGGTTTTTGTTCTTCTTCCTGTGCCGCGGCACGGATCGCGGCCATTTGCCTCACGATTCCGTTCGCGACTTCACCGGCATTACAAGCCTCGACCAGCGCTTCGACAACGTCGGATTGATAACGCGTGCCGACGAAACTCCTGAGCCGTTCCAAAGCAGCCGGCAGCTCCATTCCCTTCTGATACGGACGGTCGATCGTCATCGCATCGAATGTGTCGGCCACCGATACGATCTTTGCCTGCAGCGGGATCTCGTGGCTCTTGAGCCCCTGCGGATAGCCCATTCCGTTTACCATTTCGTGGTGCATGTACATCCCCGGAAGGAAGTCTTTCATCGCCGGGATCTGCGACATGATCTTGTAGCCCTTTTGCGGGTGGGTCTTCATGATCGCGAATTCTTCGTCGGTGAGTGCCGCAGGTTTCTTAAGGATCGCATCGTCAACGGCGATCTTCCCGACATCGTGAAGCAGGGCCGAGATACGTAGAGTTTCGAGCTCATCAGCCGGTAAATTCATCCTGCGGCCGATGGCGACCGATATCCGCGAAACACGTTCCGAATGGCCGCGCGTATACTTATCTTTTCCATCGATTGCCGCCGCAAGGGCTTTTACGGTGCCCACGAATAACTCGCGGTTCTCTTCCGCCGCTTTTGCCAGCTTTGCTATCTGCTCTTCGACCTTATCGGTCATGAAATTGAACGATTCGCCAAGTGTGCCTATCTCGGTCAGGTTGCTTGTCTCGACGCGGCTCGAAAAATCACCGTCAGCGATCCTCTTCGCTGCGTTAACAAGCCGCAGCAGCGGAGTCGTCATGAACTTTGCACCGACAAAGCCGATAACCATCGCGAGCAGAGCGAACGCCATGCTGATAAGCCAAGCCTGGTTTCGCATCTCGCCTACCGATGCAAGGGCGCGTGCTTCGTCCTGCATTACGATCACGCCGACGTTGTAGCCATCGGCGAGATTCGCGGTGGAATAAGCACCGATCATGTCGCTGTCGCTGCCATTGAGATTTGCCGAAAAAGGAACGAGAGCCGATTGGATCTGCAAACCCGAACCGAGCCATTCCTGAACGATCTTCAGATCACCTGCGGGCCGGCGAGCGGCCGTTACGCCCGGGTCCGGGTGAAAAAGCGTTTTTCCATCGCGATCGACCACAAAAACGATCGGAAGGCCCGCCTTGATCAGATCGTCTTCTTTAGCTGCTCCCGATCCGACGATGCCTTGCGATACGCCCTGCAGCGACGCGATCGCAACGATCGTCGCCGCCGGAAAACCGTCGATCGAGACCTCGCTGGCAAATGGCATTACCAGATGACTTGATCCTGCGACCTTTTTTGGCTCGCCAACACGGATCTTGGCTTTTCCAGTGGACTGCGTTGTTTGAGCGGCGATGGATTCGACATCCGCTCGCGTCAGATATTCCGCACGGAAGACTATCAAGGAATCTTCGTTCGCCGGCTTGAGGTACATCGCGACCATGTCGGGATTTTCCCTCAGGATCGCGCCGAGTTTCTTTTCCGTTTGCGGCGAGGAAACGACCTTCGCGTCACCGGCGATCTCGAGCCCGTTTGCAAGGCTAACCACGCTTGAGCTTATCCGCTGCCCAAACATCTCAATAGACCTGGCCTTCTCCTGCACTAGCTGTATCTGATATCGGTTTTCTGCCGAACGCAACTCTTTTCCGCTCTTCTCCGAAAGCAGCCAGCCCGTAAATACGAGCGGAACCAGCCCGACGAGAAGCAGGGACACGATAACGAGAAAAATAAGGCTGACTTTCTTCTTAATTAACGGCATGGCGGGGAGGCGTGGGAAGCACCTACTGTAGAGTTTACGCTAGTTGAACAAAGGCGGTCAACAAGTTTTAACGGTCTGGGAAGATAAAACTTGAGTCGTGTTCGCCGTAAGGAAGGCTGGTCACTCCGTTGCGTTCGCTGCCGCCATAAGTTTTACGACCGGAGATAAATTCGACAGTCACGGAACCGCCCGCGTCAAAGGTGATCAGGCCCGCATGAACGGCAGCCGTACATACGGATGAATCAGATGTGTAGATATCGACGCCCCAGACGGCAAACTCCGAACCCTTCGGTGGGCAGTAAAGCTTTACGATCCCGCTCTTGTCGTCTTCAAACGGAACGCCAGTTGTCATCCAAAGCACCACGACCGAATCCAACGGTGGCTCCGAAGCTTTATCCGGCTTTTCATTATTTGCGGTGCCTGATGGAGTGGGTACTTGTGAATCGATCGTCTTTGTCGGAGTCGCTTTCGATGTTCTTACAGGGCGATCCTCGGACCGATTCTGCGCTTGTGGTGGTGGATTCTGTCGCTTCACCAGGAAATACAGCGCCGTGCCGCCAAGAACCGCTCCGATAAGTAACCCCGCTGCGGTCAATACTATGGGAAGCACAAGCGACCGCTTTTTGCCGGCAGGAGGCGGAGGCTCCGCATTTGTTGGACGAGCGTGAAGGACCGCGGTTTCGGCCCCAGCGGATGGAATCGCGATCGTGGGTTGGCTGGCACCGTCTACCAATACAGCCCCATCCATCAAACAGAAGTTCTGCTCTTGGTCGTTATAAGTTCGATCGCATTCCGGGCAAACTTTCATGGAAAAGGCGCGAGATTTACGCTAAACCCGCTTTACGATAACGAGGGTTATGTCGTCATTCGGCGCGGCGGTTCCAGTAAATTCGGACAGAGCGGCTTCAACGCGGTCGCGAATCCCGGAAGCGGAACGCCCGACGTTGGTGCTGATCACGTTCTTCAGCCTTTCCATGCCGAACTCGTCCTCATTAAGGTTGTTGGCCTCAGAAACGCCGTCGCTGTATATGAAAAGCACATCGCCGGGGTTCAACTTGGCGTGGCCGACGTCGTATTCAGCGAAATCCATCAGCCCGAGCGGCAATCCGCCCGATTCGACCAGTTCAATGCTTCCGTCGGCCCGGCCGATCAGCGGAGAATTGTGGCCCGCGTTGATAAATGTCAGCTGCCCGGTCTCAGGCTCGAGCTCGGCAACAAAAAGAGTGATGAAACGATTCGAAGGCGTGTTGTTCGCGAGATAAACGTTGACCGCGGTCACAAGCTCGTTCAGCGGCGTTTTTGCAGCCACCTGCGCGTGAATTGCAGCGTGCAGACTCGACATCAGCAACGACGCAGAAGTTCCCTTGCCCGATACGTCGCCAAGAGCGACCAGCATTTTCCCGTCATGCCGCGGAATAAAATCGTAATAGTCGCCGCCGATCTCGTAGCAGGAAAAAGAGATACCCTGAAAATCGTACCCGAGTACGGTTGGCGGTCCGTCAGGCTGAAATCGCTGCTGGATCTCGGTTGCGAGTTCGAGCTCGCGTTCCATACGCTCGCGATTGATGCGTTCGTCCATCAAGGTCGCATTTTCGACTCGGATGGACGCAACAGACGCGAGCGTGGTCAAAATATTGAGATGGTCGCTGGTAAACGTCGATTGGCTCGTCGGGCTGTCGGCGTAAATGATACCGAAAACGTGGCGTTCATCCACACACATCGGCACCGCTAATACCGAGCGAATTCCCTGAAGTATGATTGTCTGGCTGGCGAATCGCGGATCCTGCTGGGCGTCCGACGTCAGAACAGATTTGCCGTTCTCAATAACCTCGCTCAGGATCGCACGGCTCACACGGACCTCGCCGATCTTCGTGTCGCTGCCGCGATGCCTGGCGACCTTGATCACCATTTCCTCGTCGCTTTTCTCGTCGCGGAGCATGATAACCACGCGTTCGGCGGGAACCGCTTCGAAAACAAGGGTCGCGACCTGGTCTAGTGTGTCGTCAAGGCCGCTCGAAGAAAGCAGTGCGATGCCCACCTTGCTTATCAGTCCAAGCAGGTTATTACGGCTGCCCATTGAAGCCGCCATCGACGAATCGAGAATCTCCGTCGTCGGATTTCGACGACCCATAAAGGAGATCGTCTGCGACGGGTCGAGCGCCTGTGTTCCATCTGAGATCAGTGTCGAGCTAAAGCTGATCTGCGGCTTCACATCGCTTTCAAACTCGATCCTCGTCTCGCCGATCTGGATCTCACCGCCCGTCTGAAGCGGAAGCGTTCCATTGACCGGCGTTCCGTTCAACCGCGTCCCATTCGCCGAGCCGAGGTCGACGAGCCAGTAATTATCACCTTCCTGGCGTACTTCTGCATGAAGCCTCGATGCAAACGCGTCAGGGATGCAAAGGTCTGCTCGGGCTGAGCGCCCGATCGTGGTGCGCAGCCGGGAAATTGGAAATTTATCCGAGCTTCCGTTCGCATGTTTTACGATCAAATGGGCCATATTTGCTTAGTTAAAGTTGCGTTTTTCTTCCGCGGATGACAACCGTGCCGGCAAGCATATCGTGCAGGCTTCGGCCCGTCGTGCTGAATGCAGCAATTACAAAACCCAGGCCTGCGGATGCCGCGGTTATCAAATATCCCACCGTATTGCGCATCAGCAGCTTGACCGGGCTTACTTTCGTCCCGTCCATGTTTACGATGGTCAGGCCCGTAAGCAACTTGCCGAGCGAGCGGCCGGTCGCGAGTGGCAAAAGCAGGAAATTCGCAACAAAGACAATTATCGCGATCGTCCAGACAACAGTACCGATCCCTCCGCCCGGGCCCGAGCCGACAGTTGTTCCGAGCATGAGCCATGTTGCCGGCAGTATGACGAGCAGCAAATAGTCAATGCTCAACGCGGCGCACCGCAGCATGAACGGAGCCCTCAGTTCTTCTGCGGAGAAGCCTACAATCGTTTCTGAGCCGGACGTTCGATCGGTTGTTGTTGTCGCTTTCGCGGCTGAAGCCATAAAAATAGAAAAAACGCCCTAACTCGTCAAAAAATGTAATGTCGTATCGCCGAGTCGAATCCGGTCGCCACTCGCGAGCGGGTGCGGCTGCCGCGGCTGAAGCCGGATAGAATCGTGCTGCCCGGCCAGCAAAACGGTGCCGTTCGAGGAGCCGAGGTCCTCGACCATGAAACTTCCGCCATCACGCCATATTCGGGCGTGCCGACGCGAGATCTTTGTCTGCGGGTCGTATTTTGAAAGATCGACCTCGGGGAAGATATTCGATTGCGGGTCGCGGCGGCCGAGCAGGTTTTCGTTGCGTTCCAGCGAGAAAACGGGTGCATCGAGCTCGGAAGTTCCGTCAACGATCAGCTTCGCCGTCGCCCCGGTTCGCGGATAGATATCGGCGTGGACGCCTTGCTGTGCGATCGGCTGCTTTGCTCCGCAAAATGCACAGAAAAGATCGGTCGCCACGATCTGCTGACCACAGAACCCGCAGAAAACAAACTGGTTAGCGAGACTCACTGCGGCCGGAGCTTCGGACACGCCGAAGGTCACCTGGCCCATTTTCAGCCTTTCTAAGTGCTCGATCAACGCGTGTTTCAACGCGTCAGCACTCGGGAATCGGCTTTCGGCCTTATATTCGACCGAACGCATCAGGATCCGCTCCATCTGGTCGGACATCTGCGGATTGATCTGCCGCGGGCGCGGATTCTTTTGAAAATCGAAGATCAGCAGCGGATTGTTCTGCGGATCGGCCCCGGTCAGCAGATGGAACATCGTTGAGCCAAGGCTGTAAATATCCGATCGCGGTTCGACCTGGCCTGAAAACAGCTCCGGCGGAGCGTATCCCATGGTCCCGACCGCTGTCACGCCCTTTTCTTCCTGATTTATCGACCTTGCGATGCCAAAATCGATAAGCATTATCTTGCCCGTCGTGCCGTCGAGCATGATATTTGAAGGCTTGAGATCGCGATAAACGATCGTCGTCGGCAGGTTGTGCAGGTAAGAAAGCACATCGGCGACTTGTATCGCCCATTCCGTTACTGTTTTTTCATCGATCCGCCCGCCCGGCGTTGAGCGTAGCCTTCCGGCAAGGTCGCCGCCGGAGATGTACTTCATTACGAGGTAAAAACGGCCCTCGAAATCGTCAAAAAAGTAATCGTAGATCGTCGGGATCGACGGATGATCGAGCGTCGAAAGTATCGTCGATTCCCTCTTAAAATCTTCGACCGCCTTATTTTGCTGGTCTTCCTCGATACTCGACTGGACCATTTCCTTGACCGCACGTTCGATGCCGCCGAGGTTTTGGTCACACGCGAGATATACGGCTCCCATTCCGCCGCCGCCGATCTTTTTAACGATCTGATAGCGCGAATTAAGCAGCGTTCCTTCAGCAAGAGGCTTCAAGCCCGATTTTTTTCCACTCGTTGAGCCGCCCAGCGGTGTAGCTGTCTCGCCCGCAGTCTCCACAACTGGGGTTGCAGGACTGTCGAAATCATTCGTGCTTACGCGGACATCCGCTTCGCCCGGTAGCTCTTGGTCGGTCGCCTCCGAATTTACCGCTTCCAGATCCGCCATCATCGAATCAGATTCGGTTTCGGGTCTTGCGTCGATCTCCTCAACGACTAGAACCTCTTCCGTTATCGCGTTGGGTTCGGAAACTATGTGGACCTCATTTTCGGGTTGCTGTTCTTCCGCAGTCCCGGCTAGTTCAGCTTCGGGCTCCCGGGCTTTTTCTTCAAGAATGTCGCCGTGTGGTTCCGTATCGGATGGATCTTCGAGGTTAATCGGCTCCGCATCCGAATCAGCAGCCGGTTCGTCCGCCCGGTGATCTGCTAACGTCGTATCGTCCGAAAAGTCGATCTTTTCAGCATCGAGTCCTGAACTAGGCTGTTGAAACGGTGCGTAAAGCGCAGGATCGGTCCGTTCGATCACGGGTTCGTGAGATTCCTCGTTCGATTCGGAACTATCGAACATGCGCGCCATCATCTCATCAGGATCTTCCGAGACAACCGCGGGAGCCGCCGCATCTTGAAGCGCGACGCCGCACATCGGGCAAAATCCCGATTCGGGCGCTAATTCATAGCCGCATTTATGACAGATTGCCATTATTTCGTGACTAACCGATTACCAAAAAACTAATGCGTGATCTGAAATCGAAGGAAGGTCTTGCCGACGATCACCTCGTCGCCGTCCTGCAGCAGCTGCGCGTTGCCGGGCAGCAGCCGTCTCCCACGATTTACATAAGTGCCGTTCGTCGAACCGAGATCCTCAATAAAATATGAACCGTTATTGCGAACGATACGGGCGTGACGCCGCGAAACCTTGGCGTCCGAATCGTGAGCGTCCAGATCGACATCGGGAAAAACTCCATTGTCCGCATCCCAGCGACCGATGGTCGATTCGTCGTTTATCAACCGGAATTCGGTGCCCGGCATATCGCCGCGTTCGATAACGAGCGTCGCGTGGGCAACACCGGAATTCATGCTCTTTATCGGCGTGACAGGAGCAGCGTTCTCAACATCGAACGCGACCGGCGGAATGCCGATCGAGGTCACGCTGACCGGTCGCCCGTAGGAACCCGAGGTCGGCGGCGGCACGTAGGCGGGAGCTTCCTGCACCTCGGCCGGCGGTGCGACAACAAGGCGCGTTCCACATTCGTCGCAGAAACGGGATGTATCAAGGTTTGCCGTCTGGCATGAAGGGCATCTGATCATGATCGTCATTGCCGAGCAAAAGGGCTGCGGCGCCATTGAACCAAACCGATATTCTAAACGCAGTTAGATTCCGTGTAAATCCTAATTCTACCTGATTTTTACGTCAAATCTATAATAGCGGCGGAAGCGGGCAGCGCGGCGGTTCGACAATTTGCACAAGATTTGAACGCGGATCGGGCGGATCAAGCAGATAAAACGGATCTTCTTGATCAGTTTTTATCCGCCTCATCCGCTTTATCCGCGTTCTAAAAGGCGTCAATATCGACCAACTTGCCGATCATCGGCAAAGTCGGCATTTTGTGCATTTTTAAGCACAAGCCCGCAATGTCGGCATAAAAGGCTTCCAATTTTTAACGATTTCGAGTAGCGTATTATCCATGAACACGCGTATCGCATCTGACAACCGTCCGAAACTTCCGACCACCAATGCCGCCGCCGCTCTCGATGAACAGCTAGCATTTATCGACAACGTCTGCTCGCTGCTGATCGAAAGCCGATTCGGGTACGGATTTTCTTACTCGCCCTTCAGCAAATTTACGCCGGCCGCTGACGACGGAAAGGATCCGGAACGGCGTTGGATGCCGCTGCACGAGTTCATGCGGCCGAGTTCGCTCGGCCTCGATAGCGATCCGATTCTCGCTTCGAGCCACTTCACACCGCCCGAAACCACCCGGCCCGCTGCCCTCGCCACCCGATGCAGTTCACCGGCCGCACGCAATTCCTGCAAGGGAGTTCAAGCGGTGCCAGCTCGAACAAACGAAAATCCTGGGACGCATTTCGCACAATTCATCTCCGCATCGGCCCAACCCCGCGGCTCGCCCTGCTGAGCCGTAACTGTTCCCTATTCCCTATTCACTATCAGCGACTGGATCTTTGACAATTTTGGGACGCAGAAGACGGACGGCGAGATATGTCAGTACCGGGAACGGTAGTGACCGGGCTCTTCCAACTCACGGCACCACGAACTTCCTGGGACGCAAACCGGAACGCTACTGAGCGAAGCTAGCGATATGCACATTCAAAACCCCGGTCACTACCGTTCCCGGTACTGACAATTCTCTGGGACGCACACCAGACGGCGTAAATTAGACGAATCGTCTTCGCTCACTCGCGGGCTTTTGCAGGGCTAAGGACGCGGCCATATTCCTTAAACTGACAACCCCTGGGACGCATGTTAAAATCTGGAGTTTAGATTCGCATGTCCGAACTTCTTCAAGTTTCAAATCTTCGAACGCAATTCCAGACCCGGGCCGGATTGGTGCGGGCGGTCGATGGCGTCAGCTTTTCGATCGCGGAAGGCGAACTTTTGGGACTCGTAGGAGAATCGGGCTGCGGGAAATCGATAACCGCGCTTTCCGTAATGCGGCTGATCGGCTCACCCGGCAAGATCGTCGGCGGGTCGATAAAGTTCAAGGGCGAGGAATTGACGACAGCGTCGGACGACCGGCTGCGTGAGATCCGCGGCGACGACATCGCGATGATCTTTCAGGACCCGATGACATCGCTGAACCCGGTCTTCACCGTCGGCGAACAGATCGCCGAAGCCCTGCGTCTGCATCGGAAACTTGATAAAAAACAGGCTTGGGACGCAGCGGTCGCGGCGATGAAAGAGGTCGCGATACCTTCACCCGAACGCCGCGCGAAGGACTACCCGCATCAGCTTTCGGGAGGAATGCGTCAACGCGTAATGATCGCCATGGCACTCGCATGCGACCCCGATCTGCTGATCGCCGACGAACCGACGACGGCACTCGATGTAACGATCCAAGCCCAGATCCTTGAATTGCTAGATGAACTTCGGCGTTCGCGAAAACTCGCGGTTCTGCTCATCACGCACGATCTCGGTGTGGTCGCCGAAGTCGCCGACCGCGTCTGCGTTATGTACACCGGCAAGATCGTCGAGGAGTCGGGCGTTGACGAGCTGTTCGCAAACCCGAAACACCCGTACACGCGCGGCCTGCTGCGTTCGGTCCCGAAACTTACGGACGCTGGGACGACAAAAGCGGAACGGCTGCAAACCATTGAAGGCACGGTCCCAACGCCGACCAACCTCCCCTTCGGCTGCCACTTCGCCCCGCGATGCGAGCACCGAATGGAGATCTGCGTGGAAGGCGAGATACCGTTGACGCAGTTGGAGAATGATGTAAAGGTGCGGTGCGTGCTGCACGATCCGGCTCAGAAATTCCAAATAGCGAAGGAACTCACCTTGAGGGCCGATGCTTAGATGATCATGCGAATTTCTTTTGGCATCTTGTTGCTAGTTATGGGGCTGTGCTTTTCAAACAGTACGTTTGCGCAGTCTTGTAAATTTGACCGTTCCAAGCCGCAAGACGGGCTTGGAGGCCATATTCTAACTACAGCTAATGCCGGCAGCGTTGGTAAACTTGTGGGACGTGTATTGGATCCTAGAGGGGAGCCTATCCCTTTTTCCCGTGTTGTTGTTAAGCGGTTGGTTGAGGGCACCGCCATTTATGTTGGTACCCAAGCGCCAACATTAACGGAAGGTTTTGTTTCGGTGGTCTACCGTCGGGAACATACCGGCTTGAAAATGGACAGCCTGGGTTTAATCCAAGATGGACTACTGTCAAGTTATTTCCAAGTCGCGGATCGCTAAGAAAACGGAGAATTTCTGTAACGCTGGATCTTGGAACTTAGGCTGCATTATTAGACGATGCAATTGAATCAAAACCCATTGCTTTCCGTTCGCCATCTCGTCAAGAACTTCCCCGTGGAAAACAGTGACGATGTGGTGCAGGCGGTTTCGGATGTTTCGTTCGATATCATCGAAGGCGAAACTCTGGGACTCGTGGGCGAATCGGGCTGCGGGAAATCGACTGTGGGACGTTGTTTGCTGCGGCTGCACGAGCCGACCAGCGGCGAGGTTCATTTTCTGGGACGCAATATCGTCGGGCTGCCGAACAAGGAAATGCAGGCATTGAGGCGCGAGATGCAGATCATTTTTCAGGACCCTTATGCGAGCCTGAACCCGCGGTTGAGCATCCGTTCTATAGTTTCGGAACCGCTGAAGATCCACAACATCGGCAACAAGGCAACGCAGAACGCAAAAGTCGAAGACCTGCTCGCAAAGGTCGGACTCGATCCGAAATATGCCGATCGTTACCCGCACGAATTCTCCGGCGGGCAGCGGCAGCGAATTGGAATTGCGCGAGCCCTCGCACTCAATCCGAAGCTGATAATTTGTGACGAACCGGTTTCGGCACTCGATGTGTCGGTCCAGGCACAGGTCGTTAACCTGCTTCAGGAACTTCAGGAAGAGTTCGGGCTGACTTACCTTTTCATCTCTCACGGGCTGGCGGTCGTCGAGCATATTTCGGATCGTGTTGCGGTCATGTATCTCGGAAAAATAGTTGAGATATGCTCAGCTGCGGATCTCTACGAGAACCCGCTTCATCCCTACACGCAGGCTTTGCTGTCGGCCATTCCGATTCCCGATCCAAAGGTCAAGCGTAACCGCATCGTCCTAAAGGGCGACGTGCCGACGCCGATCAATCCACCGTCAGGCTGCCGATTCAGAACACGCTGCCCGCTCGCCATCGATGCCTGTGCGAGTATCGACCCGGAACTCCGCGAACTCCAGCCGGGCCATTTTGCCGCCTGTATACGTGCGGACGGCTACGATACGGCACCGCCGAAATCTGAAACAATCGCACGACCGCGGGCGTAAATCGTGATGAAGTACTTAAATTTCATTTATCTGAGGAAAATATGAATCGTATTGCCGGTATTGTCCTTGCAGCGGTTGGTTTTATTCTCGCGGTGCTCAGCATCGTAAAGGTTGTTCCGGGCGTGACCGGAGCTGGGGTTTTTATGATCATCGTCGGGGGGCTGATCATCGGTTTGAGCTTTATTAACAGGCCTGATGCCGAAGGGTTTGATCGGATGTCGACTCCGGCTACGCTTGCCAACATCTTTTTTTCGCCGGGCGAGGTCTTCGCGAATTTCCGCCGTCATCCCCGGTTTTTGGTCGCGCTATTGATAATGGTTGTCTTGTCTTTCACTTACGCCATGCTATTCACGAACAGGCTCGGTGCCGAGCGGATCGTGAATTTTCAGATCGACAAAACGCTGGAAATGTCGATGATCGCCAATAATGAGCAAGCCAAAAAGCAAGTCGAAGACGGGCGTGCCCAGGCGATTCTTGATGCCAAGAGTCCGGTTCAGCGGAGCATTCAGGTCGTGAGCTCATTCTTGGGGTACACGGTTGTCTGCGCGATCCTTGCCGGCGTTTTCCTGCTATTCGCCCTGGCGATGGGCGGCAAGATAAATTTCTGGCAGGCCTATTCAGTCGCGGTGTATGCGATGTTTCCGGTGGCAGTTCTGCGGTTCATATTGAATACCGTAGTTCTGTATGTAAAGGATCCGGCTGAGATCCACCCGATCCTCGGCCAGCAGTCGCTTGTCCAAGACAATCTGAATTTTCTTGTCTCTTCGGCTGATAATCCCGTTATCTTTACGCTTTTGGGCACGTTCAGCCTTCTTATGTTTTACTGGATAGCTCTTCAGGCGATAGGGCTGAAGAACGCGGGTGAACGAGTCAGCGGAGCGATAGCGTGGACAGCGAGTATCGCGATATTTGTCGTGATCCTGTTCTTTGGATTAGGAATGGCAGTGGCTTTCCCGAGCTTTATAAGCTAGAAAGCGGATGCTCGGATTTTCGTAAGCAAGAGTTGAATATTTCGCCCTTTCTTACGCGCGGGCTTGTGCATTGGAGTTCTTTGACAATTTATTCGTAACGCAGCGATTCGATAGGATCGAGGCTAGCAGCCTTCCATGCGGGCCAGATGCCGAAGATCAGGCCGATGCCGACGCTGGCAAAAAAGCCTCCGACCGGTGCCCACCACGGCACGTAGGATGGAAACACAAGGCTTATCAAAAGCGTTAGCAGCCACCCGATCCCGAGCCCGACGAGGCCGCCAAAACCGGTAAGCGTGCCGGCTTCGATCAGGAATTGAAGCAGAATATCGCTTTTCTTGGCGCCGACCGCTTTTCTGATACCGATCTCGCGTGTGCGCTCGGTAACGGATACGAGCATGATGTTCATCACACCGATACCGCCGATCATGAGGCCTATCGAAGAGATGACGACCATCGCCAGGGCTACACCAGCCGTGATCGATTTGAACTGGTCGATTATGCTGTCGGCAGTAGCGGTGGAAAAGTTATTTTTCTTGCCAAAGGCCACATCGCGACGAACGCGGAGCATATCTTCGATCTGATCGCGAGCCTCGTTCAAACGGCCGGGTTTTGCGACCGCGAGAATAAAGATATCGTCGGCATTCGGCTTGATCCTCAGCGCGGCGTGAAACGGCAGAAAGATCGTGTTGCTTTCGTCATTGTTACCGCCGCCGCCGCCGACAAGCTGTTCTTTTTTCTGCAACTGGCCGATGATTCGGAATTCACGGCCATTGATCTCGAGCTTTTCTCCGATAGCGGATTTGTATGGAAAGAACGTGTCCTTCACGGTATCGCCGATCAGGCATACATCGGCTTTGGCGTCGGACTCCGACTGCGTAAACCATCTGCCTTCGATCAAAACCTGTGTATCGGTTTTCTCGATCTCGGGCAGCGTTCCGCTTAGCTGAATGTTCTGCGTTTGCTTGCCTCCGGCCGAGACGACGGTGCGATTTCCAAAGAAGCCGCTTGAAACATTGAGGAACGGCACTGAGGTTTCAACATCCGCGAGTTCGCGCAAAGCCAGAGCATCATCGAGCGTAAGATCCGGCCGCATACGCTCTTCGCGCGAGGGGCGGCCAAAACGAATGCCGATCTCCTGTTTGTAGATAAAAATGGAGCGTGTGCCGAAAGCCTTAACTTGTTTTTCGACCGCGAGGCCTATTCCGCTAATGATCGAAGAGATGAGCATCACGGTTATCACGCCGACCACCACGCCGATAATGGTCAGAAACGAGCGCATCTTGTTCGAGCGCAGCGTGTCGAACGCCATTTTAAGGTTTTCGTAGAATTGGCTGGTTACGACTTTCATCGCGTTCAAAAACTCCTAATCAGCTCGTAATGCCTCGATCGGATCAAGCCGAGCGGCCTTCCATGCCGGGAATAGGCCGGCCATGATCCCGACGATCGCCGAAACACCAATAGCGATAACGGCCGACCACCACGGGATCCTTGTCGGAAACACCAGCCGCGTGATCACTTGGCCGATGATCAGGGCCAGCAATAGCCCGATCACGCCTCCTATCGCCGAAAGCATTCCGGATTCAAGCAGAAACTGCTGCAATATGTCCTGCTGGCGTGCACCAAGCGATTTGCGGATACCGATCTCTTTCGTTCGTTCGGTAACGGCCACGAGCATGATGTTCATGATGACAATCGCTCCAACAACCAATGCGATCGCCGGAACAAAGAGGATGACGGTCGAGATAGTGCCAAACAGGCTGTCACGCAGACCGCTGATAGCGTCAGGAGTGACGATGCCGAAGTTGTCCTTTTCACCGGTTGGCACTTTGCGTTTGATCCGCATCAAGGTTCGAACTTCATCAACGGCATCGGCGGTTTTCACCCCGGTTTTTGGCCTTGCAATAAAGAACGGGGCCCTCTGCCGGCGAAGTCCGCCGAAGTTCTCACCGAAGGTCTTCAAAGGGATCTGGACAAAATTATCCTGCGGAAAACCGAATACCGTGCCCTTAGCTGTTTGGATCCCGATCACGCGATACGGAATGCCGCGAATCGTTATTTCACCGCCAATAGCTCCACCGAAAGGAAACAGGTTGGTCGCTATATCACGCCCGATGTAAGCAACGCGCATGGCGTTGTCGTTTTCAATGTCGGTGAAATACCGCCCTTCCGCAATATCAAGGTTTTCGATCTCGCGTATGACCGGTTCGGCGCCAGTTATAGAAACGTCTTCAAGAGAATATGAGCCCTGTCGAACCGAACTTGTTGTGTTACCCGCCTTTGCTCCTATGCGATCGAGAAGCTGGGCTCGCTCTCGCAAAAAATCCAGTTCGGCGAAGCTTAGCTCAGTATTTCGCCGCTGAGCAGCGTTTATGGTGTCTGTATCCTTAAAGTCCTCGAAATTAAAGCGCTGGACGTTGAATGTATTCGAACCAATACCCGCGATCTTCTCGTCGACGTAGCCATTGAAGCCCTGCAATATGGAAAGTACGACCATAAAGGCCGTCATGCCGATGATCATTCCCAATAACGTCAGGAATGAACGCAGCTTGTGCGCCCATATCGCGGAAAAGGCAAGCTTTAGAGTTTCGTATAAGTTCATGTCCAGCCGCTACTTACTTTCGACGTCGAGCGGTACTAATATTCGACTTGAGTTTATCAAATCTGAGCGTAAATCAATTAAGCTTTCCGCGCAAAGATTTGTAAAGGGCAAACAGGTGGCTGGCCAGGACGATCGGGACAATGATGGTCGGAAGAAAGACGTATGGAAAAAACAGGACCGCTCGGTTTGGCTGGTCGAATGACATTTGCTGCATCGGCGATTGAACGGAAAGTGCCGCGATGGTTACGATCACGCCGAGCAGAATTAGGCCGATGATGTTGAAGGCTATGATCAGCGGGCGGCTGACCTTTTCGCCGCGAAACGCGATGATCAAAACTATGATCGCCAGGACTCCCGATGCGATATCGAAATTCGCTCCTTCGAAAGTCATGATCCGCGGGACCATGCCGGCGACAAAGAGCCAGAATAACGTTATTTCGATTGGAATTCTTACGATGTGAGTAGTAGTTAAGATCTTGAGCGGCAGGCGTTCGACGAATTCTCGAAAGAATGCGAGATAAGCGACGATCAAAAGAACCGCGGGAAGTACGCCGAATAAGACGATCCGAGGCGGAGTCGAACTGGTTTCCTGATAAAAGCCCCCTATCGAAAGGATCGTCTGAAAAACGATCCATAGTGGAAGCACGAAAAGAAGTATCTTGGATGGGAGTTTGTCTAGGCCAACGAATTTTACCGCCTGAAGCAGAATGGCGATGGTAGCAAATGTCGTTACGATAAAGACGATCGAGACATATGCCGGAACGTTTTCCATTTATTTTATTCGCTCGTCTTTCTCGATCAAGCCGTCGCGAATAGTTATAACACGATGGGCTCGTTCCGCGATATCCGGTTCGTGAGTAACGAGGATAATGGTATTGCCGTCTTCGTGGAGTTTTTCAAACAGATGCATGATCTCGATACTTGTCTTCGAATCGAGAGCACCAGTCGGCTCGTCGGCGAGCAGGATCGACGGGCTATTCACGAGAGCTCGGGCGATAGCCACACGTTGGCGTTGGCCGCCCGATAGTTCATTCGGGCGGTGCATGACGCGATCGCCGAGTTCTACGGAACTTAATGACGCCATTGCCATATCGTGCCGTTCATTTGCACGAATGCCGGCATAGATCAAAGGAAGTTCTACGTTATGCAGAGCAGTTGCACGAGAAAGCAAGTTGAATGTCTGGAAGACAAAGCCGATCTCCTTGTTCCGGATCCGGGCGAGTTCATCGTCAGACATGTCCGAAACAAGATTGCCGTTGATCCAGTATTCGCCCTTGGTAGGCGAATCGAGACAGCCGATCAGGTTCATTAAGGTAGATTTACCGGAACCCGAAGGGCCGATGATCGCAAGGTACTCATTGCGGCGGACCTCGAACGAAACGTCTCGAAGCGCATGAAGCTCTTCGGTACCCATCTGGTATGTTTTCCAGATGTTCTTCATGCTGATCAGCGCCTCGTCGGATTGAGCCGGGGCACTCTTTCCGTTGCCGTTTTCGTTTTCCATAAATCGATACATCTCGTGAGTGGTCGGTGGTCTATGGGCAGTGGTCAGTGCATCAGAACGAACTGACCACTGACTACCGACTACTGACCACTAGCTTTTATTCGCCGCTTCGCCTTCCTTCTTGGTTTGCTTCTTTACGAGGGTGTCTTCTTTGAGCGTATTTAGGACTCGACTTGGCCCGGTTATGACCTCGTCTCCCTCTTTCAATCCGCTCGTGATCTGGCGGTCGCTTTCGCCGATGATCCCGGTTTGGACCTCGACGAATTTGGCTTTATTGCCATCCAGCACGTAAACGCCCGTGATCATCTTAGGCTTTTCGCTCGGAGCCGGAGCTCCATCGCCGGGAAGCTGCTTATTCGCACCTTCGTTATCGGCTTTCTTCTCAATAACTGCCTGCAGCGGAACCGCCACAACATTCTCAACAACCTTTGTCGTGATCTCAGCCGTCGCACTCATACCCGGGCGAAGTCCATCCTGGATCTCTTTCGGCAGATCCTTCATTTGGATAACAACGCGGAATTCCTTTGCTTCCTGGACGTTGATATTGGTCGAAAGGCCACCGCTTGTCTGCGACTTACCGACTGCGAGCGGTGTTTTCTGGATCACTTCACCGCTGATCTCTTTATCACCGAACGCATCGACCTTGATCTTTGCTTTCTGTCCGACTTCGACCTTGTCGATCGAAGTTTCGTCGACCTTTACTTCGACGTTGACCTGCGACATATCGGCGATAGTGAGGAGGGCGGTTGTTGAAAGACCAGCAACCGCAAAAGTACCAACCTTAGACGGAATTTCCGCGATCACGCCATTGATCGGAGCTACCTGCATCGTCTTATCACGCTGATTTCTCTGCCCGCGAAGCTGGGCCGCAGACTGATTTGCCCTTGACTGGCTCGAGGAAACACTAAGGTTGGCAGTATCGACTCCCCGCTTAGCATCGCGAACCAAAACAGCTTGCTGGGCCAGTCGGGATTGGGCATCCTTCACACTGAGCTGCCGTGAAGAAAGGTTCGACCGAGCATTGTTCAGCGAAGCCTTTGCATTTTCGACACGGTCCTTTGCGGCATCGTATTCCGACCGAGCGATAACTCCGTTTTCAAGCAGTTGCTGGCTGCGAGTCATTTCGCGATTCGCGGCATTCAATTCCACCTGAGCTCGATCGACATCAGCCTGGGCGGCAACAATGGCCTGCCGGGCCGAGTCGACCGCGACCTGAGCAACATTGTACTGCTGCTGGGCTGCGGAATAATTGTTCTGGGCGGCCGTGACCTGTGATTGTGAAACCCGAACCTCATCCTGCGATGCCTGGAAAGCGGCTAACTGCGCATCGGTATTTGACTGGAGCTGAGTCGGATCAAGCCGCACAAGGGGCTGGCCTTTCGTGACCTGGTCGCCTTCCTTTACGTAGATCTCCTCGATCCGGCCCTGAACTTCACTCGTAAGGTTCATGAACTGGATCGGGCGCACTTCGCCGGACGATGTTACGGTTGACCGTAGTTCTTTACGCACCTCGACCTTTACGGTCGTTACCTCAGGCGTATCTTTTCGGGTTGCTAAAATACTTACAACCACCACCACAGCCAACAGCAACACCGCGGCAATGCCGGCAATTATCTTGGTTTTACGGCTCAATGCCATGCTTAAATATTCCTCTCAAAGAAGTAGTCGAACACGAAACTCTGATTATAGCTAGTGATTGTGCTTCTGTCGTATCAAGCACTTACTACGACGAGATTTTTTTGTTTGTTTCAAAAAAGTGAATGGGTTGAAAGATTGCCATAAGTTCATGAAATCTTCAGCAAAAGCTTTTGCAACCAACTGTAGGTCGAACGCGTAAAATCCACGAATCGTTAAATTAACGGCGATTCGGGGCGGGCAACGAAATCCGTCGCTTTTTCCTCAAATGGGTGTTATTCTTTTTTGACATAAGTTCTGGCTGCCAGAGTTTTAATTCCCGGGAGATCTAATTTTTGTGAAATACAGTTTTATCCGCTTTTTCACCGTCATCGCAATCTTTTCATTTACGACTCTCGGTTTTGGACAAAGCCAGGTCTCCACTGCTCGCAATGAGCCGGGAAAAACTGCCGAAGCGTCGAAAAAATCCGCTTCAAGGCCGGCAACACCTGCTGTTATACAGGATGAACTCAAGGAAGCCCTCGCGGTCATTCAGAATAACTACGTCGGGGCAAAAACGCTCGACTACAACGAGGTCTTTAAATCATCGATAGACTCGATGCTTCATTCCCTCGATCCTCATTCAAATTATTACGATGCGAAGGAGTTCGAGCAGTTCCGCAATGATCAGAGCTCACGGTATTTCGGTATTGGGGCAACTATCGGCGATCTAGCGGATGCGGATGGAAAGATCCTCGCTACCTATATCAAGGCGACCTTCGATGGAGCTCCGGCTAATCGAGCGGGCTTGCGTTATGGCGATAAAATAATCGACGTTAACGGCGTTTCGATGCTCGGAAAACCATTCAGCGAAGTTCGTAATCACCTTCGTGGGCCGCAAGGAACGACTGCAAAGATCACCGTCGAGCGACTTGGCACGGGAGCCCGCGAAACGATGAACATCGTTCGCGATGCGGTTCCGCAACCATCGATCAGCGAAGCATACATGATCCGACCGGGTGTTGGGTATATCAACATGAGCGGCGGTTTTAATCAGACCACCTATAACGAGTTTGTCATCGCCATGCGACAGCTCCGGGCGGCCGGAATGCAGCAGCTTGTCATCGACCTTAGAAATAACGGCGGTGGTTTGGTCAGTCAGGCGTATCGCGTTGCAAATTCGTTCCTCTCTGAAGGCCAGATAGTATTTTCACAAAAAGGTCGAATGGAAGGTGCCACGGATCCGCCGTATCGTGCAATGAACCGAACGCCGGACCGTTCGCCTATCGTGATGCTTGTAAATCGCAACACTGCATCGGCATCGGAGATCCTTGCGGGAGCGTTACAAGATCATGATCGGGCATTGATCGTCGGCGAAGATACCTTTGGAAAAGGCCTCGTCCAGAACCCGTTCCCGCTCGAGCACGGATCAATGCTGCTCCTGACGATCGCCAAATACGAAACTCCGTCAGGCCGTCTGATCCAGCGAGATTATTCGAACGGTGAGCTTTACAACTATTATACCGAAGGTGGCAGCTTCCGGGATGAGAACCAGGAAAAGCCACGCGGCACGGAAAGCAAGACGGATACCGGCCGAACGGTTTACAGCGGCGGCGGAATTAATCCGGACATCGCACTGAAGCCGCAGACGATCACCGCCGAACGCGGCCGTGTCCAGTCAAAGATAGTCGTTCCGGTCTTTGCATTTTCGCTCGATCTCGTTGTCGGAAAGATAAAGGGCCTCGAAACCTATCGCGTCGATAAGCCAATTACCTTCGACTATGACCTGAAAGCTACGGATTACCCAATAACCGAGGCAGTATTCGCGGCGTTCAAGCAGTTTGCGGTGGATAAATACAAGATCCCGGTCGCACAGATCGACCGTGAACGTGAGTTTGTCGAACGAATGCTAAGGACGGAACTCGTAACTGCGGCGTACGGAACGCAGACTTCCACGCAGGTGTTCAATGAGTACGATCAGCAGCTTCTGAAAGCGATCGACCTCCTGCCGCAGGCAAAGCAGCTCGCAACCCAGGCAGAAAAGGCAAAGTTGCTGAAACCTCGCACGTCGCTAAACTGATCGTATATCGAATTTAAACGTCAGAAAGCCGCCGATTTGATCGGCGGCTTTGTTCTTTAGAAAACTGTCTTAATGAGATAGTAGATACCAAATCCGATACCGACCAGAAGAAGGATCGCGGCTAGGGCAAGAGCACCGACTACCAGCTTGAACTTCCGATACCGATTCGGATCGGGGGGCGAAAGTTGATTCTGCGGAAAATACGGCGGCGGTCGGTTTAGCATGTGTAGATGTTAACGCTTCGCCCGGTTAACTTCAATGCTGGGCATGTTCGTTCATGAACTACCGCGGCAGCGGCTGTTCGAGATTTGCCAGTCCGTACGCCAGGACCGCCATCAATGACCCGAGTTCGGCTAGCTCCTTCGGATTCACTTTATCGAAGGTGTCGGCGGCATTGTGGTGATAGTTAAAATAGGTTTGCTGGTTGAAATAAGGTGCAAAGCCTGGAACTCCCGCACGAGTAAGAGGCCCAGTATCAGCCCCGACTCCTCCAGGCTGATATTGAACCTGACCGCCGCCATTCGCCGCCAATATCCTGCTGATAGGCGCGAGGAAAGGAGCGATCTCCGCTTTTCCTGCGTAGAGGATTCCTAATGGGTGCGACGCTCCAAGGTCGCTTTCGATCGTCGCAAACTGCTTGCTGAGGTCGGCTTTCGCCTCATCCAGATACCCGCGACCGCCCGCTCCTCCGTTCTCCTCGTTCATAAATGCGACAAAACGGATCGTTCGTTTCGGTTTCAGGTTCAATCGCTTTATCAGATACGGAACCTGCATCGAAACGGCTACTCCCGTGGCATTATCGAGTGCTCCGGTTCCTAGATCCCATGAATCCAGATGTCCGCCGACGAGAACTATCTCATCCGGCCTCTCACTTCCCTTTAGGTCGGCGATAACGTTATAGCTCGGAGCATCGGGCAGAGTTTTTGGCGTGATCGTGAATCTTACGCGCGTCTTTCCTTCGGAGGCGAGGTGGGCCAGCAGGTCCGCATCTTCTGATGAAATAGCGGCCGCCGGGATCTTCGGCACGCCGTCTGTGTATCCCATACCGCCGGTATGAGCAAGTCGATTTTGTGATCCGCCGGCAGATCGCACCAAAACGCCAATGGCGCCCAGCGGGGCCGCCGCCATGGCTCCACCAAATCGATACTGAACTGCCCGGCCGTACGCCGCACCGCCAAATCCGCTTGCCTGGAGTTCGCGGTCGAATTTCTGATTAAAAACGACGATCTTGCCCGCAACCTTATCGCGCCCGAGAGCATTCAATTCCTCAAAGGTCTCAACAACGACTATCTCGGCCGTCAACCCCGTATCAGGTGTTGCGATGCTGCCGCCGAGAGCCGTTAGGACAATCTTCTGCGTTGTGCCCGTAGCCATTCCCGGAAACTCGACGACCTCCCCGGTTTCGATACCGCGGATCCATACGGGAACCATCACCTTTTGCAGTCGAACCTCGAAGCCCAGCTTTCTCATCTCATCGGCAACATATTCAACCGCGCGCTGCGCCTGAGCACTTCCGCTAAGTCGCGGGCCGATGTTGTTAGTCAGATATCGCGTTTGCCGGTAAGCGAAATCGCTTTCCAGGGCCGCCTTCTGAATTCGGGTGAGGTCCGCGATTGTCTGCTGCGAATAAAGGATCGGTGTCGGCGACGGTGGCTGGGCCGTGACCGGAAGATGCGAGATTATCAAAAGGGTAAAAAATACGAGGTTTTTTTTCATTTCAATCAGGGTAAGGGCAAAGCTGTTTCGACTTTATCGATGCTAAACCATCAATTCTGATTTGCAAATATTGTGTGCAATAATAGTGCGTAAACTTACATCAAACTGCTGCAGATATTTATGAAACGTCTAGCTTTTCTATCGCTTTTTGTTCTTGCTTCTCTTGTTTCGGCATATGCACAGACCCAGTTCACATCGCGTGACATGCTGACACTGAAGCGGCCTTCAGATTCGCGGCTCTCGCCCGACGGTCGTCTCGTGGCATTCACGATCGGAACTCCGGACATGATCGGAAATCGGGTCGTAAGCCAGATCTGGGTAATGAATGCTGACGGTACAGGCCAGCGCCAGATCACGAATGCCGCATCTTCGAGCAGTTCGCCGCGATGGTCGCCTGACGGGCGAAAGATCGCTTACGTACACGCAGGCCAGATCTGGACCATGGAGCCGGATGGTGATGACAAGGAACAAGTTACGAAGATCTCGACAGGAGCCGGCGGCCCGGTGTGGTCGCGTGATGGCCAATGGATAGCATTTTCTTCCGAAGTATATCCGGAATGCACCACCGATGAGTGCAATAAGGCTGAAGACGAGCGGGTTGATGCAAGCAAAGTAAAAGCAAAGGTTACCGAACGCCTGCTGTTCAAACACTGGAACGAATGGCGCGACCGCAAACGTACTCATGTCTTCGTTGTCTCTGCTCGCGGCGGCACGGCTCGTGATCTAACGCCGGGGGACTTTGATTCCCCGCCTTATGGTGCGGCGTCGGGCGTGGATTATAGCTTTTCACCCGATGGATCGAGCATTGTTTACCTGCGAAATCCGGACAAGGTTGAGGCAATATCGACGAATAGTGATATCTACATCCAGCCGATAAACGACGGATCCGCAAAAAACATAACGGCCGGTATGAATGGCTACGATGCCTCGCCGGTCTACACGCCGGATGGCAAATACCTTTTATTCCGCTCACAACCTCGTGCGGGCTTCGAAGCGGATCGTTGGCGGATCATGCGATACAATCCGGCAAACGGTGAGATCGTTGAACTAACTCGCGGATTTGATGAGCAGGTCAGCGAGATGGTGGTTTCGGCGGACAGCCGAACGATCTATTTCACAGCCGGAGAACGCGGCCGCGAACCGATATTCTCGGTGCCGGTCGAACCGGATTTCAGCCTGCGGATCGCAACCCATGTAAAGAAAGTTGTCGGCGGGGTTTACGCAACTACGCCCAATATCTCTCCGGATGGCCGAACATTGATCTTCGCCTCCAATTCGACCACGTCCCCCAACGAAGTAATGCGAGCAGGGGCTGACGGAGGAAGCGTAGCGCAGCTCACCTCGATCAATACGTCGGCCTTGAATGCTTTCGGCTTGAAAAAAGCCGAGGAGCTTGAGTGGCGCGGCGCGCTGAATGCCAAGATCCACGGTTTCGTCGTCAAACCTGCGAATTTCGATCCTGCAAAAAAATATCCGCTTATCGTTCTTATTCATGGCGGGCCGCAGGGAGCTTGGAACGATTCATGGAGCACTCGATGGAACCCTCAGGTTTGGGCAAACCAGGGTTACGTGGTATTCGCCCCAAATCCGCGTGGATCAACCGGTTACGGGCAGAAATTCGTGGATGAGATATCTCTCGATTGGGGCGGTAAGGTTATGACCGACATTTCTAACGGCGTTGCCGAGGTCATAAAGCGGCCATATATCGACAAGACCCGAATTGGTGGAGCGGGCGCAAGCTATGGCGGCTACGCCGTCAATTGGCTGCTCGGCCATAATAACGATCCACGGTTTAAATACAAGGCCTTTCTATCGCATGCAGGCGTTTACAACCTTGAAAGCATGGCGACGGCGACCGAAGAGGTTTGGTTTCCGAAATGGGAATTCGGCGGAATGCCCTGGGACAACCCGGTTCAGTACAATCGCTGGTCGCCCAACAAGTTTGCAAAAAACTTTGCAACGCCCACACTCGTAACACACGGAGAACTGGATTTCCGGGTTCCGTACGATCAAAGCTTACAGCTGTATACAACCCTTCAGCTGCGCGGTGTGGAATCTAAACTGATCATGTTTCCCGACGAAGGACATTGGATCCTGAAGCCGCAAAACTCCGAGTTCTGGCATGGACAAGTAATGAGCTGGTTCAAGAAGCATCTGAATCCCTAAGATCGAATTATGAAAAACACCAGGCTTACAGCCGTTTTCACATTAGCCGCGACGATCATCTTCGCGGCTTTTTCTGCTCTATCTCAAGCTTCGAGGCCAGATTTTAATCGTGCTCGAACTTATGATGTTCAGCATTATGCGATAAATATCAGCTTCGATCGCGCAAAAAAAATGGTCCGCGGCGACACCACGGTAACGCTTAAACCGCTGTCGAATCTACGCCAGGTTGAGTTGGATGCTGTCGACTTGCTGTTTAGCTCGGTTCAACTGGAGGGGCAGGAAAAAAATTTGGCGTATCAAGCCTCGAAGGGTAAGGTCGTTGTATCTCTCGAACGAGCGTATAACGCGGACGAGACGATAA
Organism: uncultured Chloracidobacterium sp.; assembly: GCA_964410495.1. Classification (GTDB taxonomy): domain Bacteria; phylum Acidobacteriota; class Blastocatellia; order Pyrinomonadales; family Pyrinomonadaceae; genus OLB17. The sequence goes on along the minus strand of CAYPGP010000020.1, from coordinate 16,735 downwards.
CGCTTAGATTCCGATACACGGCAACACCGAAAAAGGGAATCTATTTCGTCGAAGCTCCCGCGCGTTCGGAAGGCAGTTCGCGTTCCGCCCAGATCTGGACACAGGGCGAGCCGGACGAGGCTAGACATTGGTTTCCTTCCTTCGACTTCCCTAGCGACAAGGCTACGACCGAGCAGATCATTACGGTCGAGAAAGGACTATCCGTCATCGGAAATGGCGAGCTGCTAAGTAAGAAAGATAATGGCGATGGAACAGAGACATGGCACTACAAAATGCCCGTGCCTCATACCACGTATCTCGTTTCCTTTGTCATCGGGAAATACACTGAGGTTAAAGAGCGGTACAAGGATATTCCGCTCGGATACTACGTCTATCCGGGAAAGGAGAACCTCGCAAAGAATGCTTACGGTGAAACGGTTCGCATGTTCGGTGTTTTCGAAGAGCTTACCGGCGTTCCTTACCCATTCAACAAATACGACCAGACCATGGTCGCTGACTTCCAATTCGGAGGAATGGAAAACATCACGGCAACCACGATGGCCGATACTGAGATCCTGTTTGCGGAAAGCGATATCGGGAGAAATGCGGTCATGGATCTCGTCTCGCACGAGCTTGCACACTCATGGTTCGGAAATCTACTTACCTGCAAGAATTGGGCAGAACTTTGGTTGAATGAGGGGTTTGCCACTTTCATGGAAGCGGTTTTTCGCGAGAAGTTAAACGGCCGGGGTGACTATATCCGCAAGGTCCGAGCCGATGCCGCTTCTTTTTTGGTTGACGACTCATTTAACCGCCGGCGTCACGCGTTGTATAACCAGCGGGCAGGTGATGTCAGTTCCTTGTTCGATAATGCATCGACCACATATAACAAAGGCGGGGCCGTGCTGCATATGTTGCGAGAACAGGTCGGCGATGCCAACTTCTGGAAAGCGGTAAACATATATTTGAACCGGCATAAGTTTGGTTCGGTGGAATCGACCGATCTACGAAAAGCGATGGAAGAAGCGTCGGGACAGGACTTGGGGTGGTTCTTTGATCAGTGGATCTACGGAGCTGGAGCACCGAGCTTGAATGTAAGGCAAACGTTCAATTCCCGAAACGATACGCTTCAACTTTCAATATCGCAAACCCAGATGGCTGACACGATCACGCCTACCGCATTTAGGCTGCCGCTGGATATCGAGGTCAAGATTGGAGAGCAAATCGTTCGCGAAAAGTTAGATGTAAAGAAAAGGATCGAAACCTTCAGTATCAAGCTCCCGGGAAAACCTACCGAATTGATTATCGACCCGGCTGAGCGGATCATCGTAAAGAAATTAAAGATCAACCCGCTTCGCACAACCAGATAACTTCTTTGGGCTCAGCTACTCGAGCCCAAAGAAATCGACGTTTGTCAGCGAAACGGTCAGAAACTCGATCCTTGGAGCAAAACGGTATCGCTTACTCTGAACGCTGATCGTGTACTCCGCCCCAGCGGGAATGTTCGTAAACGAATAGAAACCGAACGAACTGGTTGTTGCGATCCGAACATTACCGGCAGGATCCGTTAGTCTCACAATAGCGTTTCGTATTCCTAATCCGGCAGGCGTAAACACTCGTCCCTCGACGGATACAACACTCGGAGTCGGCGTCGGGCTCGGCGAAGGTGTCGGTGTCACCGTCGGAACTGGTGTAGGCGTAACCGATGGAGTAGGAGTCGGACTCGGTGTCGGAGTAACCGTTGGTACCGGGCTTGGTGACGGAGTAGGCGTTACCGTCGGCGTAGGCGATGGCACCGGGGTCGGAGTCGGTGTAACCGTCGGCGTTGGAGTAGGCGTTGGTGTTACCGTTGGAGTCGGAGTCGGTGTTGGCGTTGGCGTAACCGTTGGAGTCGGAGTAGGTGTCGGCGCAGGCGTTGGAGTCGGAGTCGGAGTAGGTGTTGGCGTTGGAGTCGGAGTCGGAGTAGGTGTTGGCGTTACAGTCGGAGTCGGAGATGGAGTAGGCGTCGGAGTAGGCGTCGGAGTAACGGTAGGGGTTATAGTCGGAGTTGGGGTTGGTCCGACACCGGTAGGGTCATTGAAAATATACGCCGATCCGCTGTCCGTCGCGACGGTATCATCTAGATAGCTGCCGACAATTGCATTGGCCCCGCTAAGGGCTACGCTTACTCCGAAATTGTCTTCGGCCGAACTATCGCCGGCTGACAACTGCTGGGATTCGTTCCAGGTGGTCTGAACCTGAGAAGTTCTTATCCACAGCGAGGCCTTCCCGCTGTCCGCGGAGGAGCCGCTATCGGCTCCCGGAGCCCCGACCAGAACATTCAATCCGTCGATCGCCACGCTCGTTCCGTAGCCATCATTTGCTGAGGCTCCTGCTGCATTCAACTTCTGCTGCTGCGACCAGGAGCCGCTGCTTCTAAAAAAGACGTATGCCGAACCTGCAGGCGAATCACCGACAGCTCCAACAATGGCGTGGTCATTCCTGATCGCGACGCTATATCCGAAACGATCAAGCGCGGCTCCGTCCGATGCCGTTAATTCGCTCTGCTGATTCCATACAGTTCCGCTACGAACGAATACGTGGGCGGATCCGTTTGTCGTTATATTGTTACCCTGCGGTTTACCGACGAGTGCGGAATCGCCGCTCAAGCTAACACTCCAACCAAAATCGTCATCCGCATTGCGTACGGGTGCGGTTAGCCTGGCCTGTTGGCCCCAGGCAGAGCCAGTTCGCGTGAACACATAAGCGGCTCCACGAAAACTATCTTCGCCGATAGCCCCGACGAGAGCCGTATCACCATCGACAGCCACGCTGATACCCAACTGGTTATTCGATCCAGATGCGGTTAACTTCGCCTGCTGACTCCATGTACTTCCCGACCGCACGAATATGTAAGCCGCACCGGCGTCTGTTCCACCGCTGAGGTAAGATCCGACTACAACAGTATCGCCACTGATCGCTACGCTCCAACCAAAATTATCTTCAACCGTCGCATCACTCGCCGTAAGTTTTTGCTGCTGGACCCACGACGATCCACTTCGAACAAAAACGTACGCCGCTCCGCGGTAGTCATCATCTCTGTTGGCTCCAACCACAGCATAATCACCGCTGATCGCAACGCTTCCCCCGAATTGGTCGAACTGTGCCGCGTCGGCCGCGCCGATCTTGGCAATTTCACCAAATGCCATCTGGCGTTCGTTATCGTCCGCCACCTGCGAAAATACCGACGGCTCGATCAAAATCGAGGTTCCAAGAAGCGCAATGCCTACGAGAAAACGCAATCTCGCGTATTTACTGAGAATGAGATTTAAGCGGCTAAATACTGGTAACACTTGGAATATGGTAACGAATTAGAAGTTAATTCTTAAATCGAAAAGCGGGATTATGGTGGAAACTCTTTGTAAACTGATTCGCGACCATCTCGGATGGATTCTAATAAGGATAACGGTTCACACAAAAAAATCCCGCCGATCACTCGGCGGGATTTTCCCTTTGAGAAGACTGGATGTCATCCACTAACTGTTGAATCGCAGAGCGAGAAGTAACATTTTTGACCGTGCCGAGGGGCTCGGTCGTTATCCTTAACTTCTTTGCCACACCTACGAGGTTAGCTGCCGGGCTAGGAGCGAAAGATTACCCCCGCGTCACGTTGACGCTTCGCCCCGTTCAGGCGTTTCAGCCTGAAATTGGTTCCCCCGCGCCGCCTCACGTCAGACGGCTTCGGTGATCAACTTTTCAACACTTGAATAATAGCATCAATAGCAAATCGATTTCAAGGATATTTTTGAGCAAATTAACAGGTTTTTTATCTTTTTTTCGCTATGCACGGTAAAGGTGGTACAGCATTATATAAACGACTACTCCTGTGATCGAAACATACAACCAAACCGGAAAAACAAGCCGGGCAAGCTTTCGATGTGAATCGAACGTTCCTTTCAATCCACGCCTGAGGGTCATGATCACAAATGGGCCGACAAGAGCTGCTAAAATGGTGTGCGATGTGAGGATAGTGAAGTAGATCGGCCTCGCCAAGCCTTCGCCCATAAATCGCGTCGGCCCGAGGCCGAAATAATAGGTCCGGATAGCATGATGAGTTACGTATCCAACGAGAAAAACCGCCGAGACGATACACGCCGATAACATGCAGAATCGATGCCGGGCGATCTGCTTGGTCAAAATAAAATAAAAGCCCGTGATGAGCAGCAGGCCACTCGTGGCATTCAGCGCGGCGTTAAGGTGCGGAAATATTTGCAGGAATTCCATCTATTTCCAAAAGCCAAGCAAGACGAACAATACGATCCAAAGCGCACCCATAAAGTGCCAATACCAGCCTACAACCTGCGCAAGCGTTTGGCGTTTGGAAATTTCCAGTAAATTCTCCGTCGGCGTCAGATTCCGCAGTAAGATCGAACCAAGGGCAACGATCCCGCCGAAAACATGAACCGCATGCACTGCGGTCAAAATGTAGAAAAAGCCGGCATAGGAATTCCCTGCTACGTACAAGCCGCGTGCGTTAAGAGCCAGCCAGGCTAGGATCTGTGATGAAATGAACGCCGCTCCAAAGAACGTAGTGACAATGAACCATTTACGAGCTCCCGGCTGGTCATTTTTGTCGACGGCGAGCTTGCCGAAGTGGTACACGACGCTGCTGACCAGGATCAAAAATGTGCTTATCCAAACCGGTATCGGCAGGTCGAACGGCCGCCATTCGGCCGCCCTGTTTGTCGAAATGACAATGTAAGCTCCGATCAGGCCGCCGAAGGTCATCAGAACAACGAGAAGCACGAAACCTGTCAGGACGCGGGACTTGCCAGGAACAAAGGGATCACGACCGGAATCACGGTCGCGGCTCGGCTGATTTTGGTCGCCGCCCGGTCCTTCGTTTCCGCCGCCACCACCGCCGCCGTTCGATGAACCGGGCCTGCCGCTCAGCGAACTGCCGCGGCGTTTCTTTTCCTGGACATCATCCAGGATCTCGGCCGTTCCGATTTCCATAACTACCGTTTATCCGCGACCATCAATATGAACAGCAGCGGAAGATAAATCACCGAGACCAAGAGAAGCTTCTTGGCCTTCTCCTTGGTCTTCGACCGTGCACTTTGCACACTCGCCCACAGGAACCAAACCCCGAGCAGGCTTGCTCCGATCAGAAAGACAATCCCCGAGATACCGAGGAAAAACGGTGCCAGGCTGACCGGAAAAAGCATTATCGCAAAGAGGACGATCTGCCTGGCGGTCAGCTTTCCGTCCGGCTCAATGACCGGCAGCATCAATATCCCCGCCTTTTTATAATCTTCGCGATAAAGCCATGCGATCGCGAAAAAATGCGGGAATTGCCAAAGGAACTGCATCGCAAATAAAGCCCAGGCGGCAAGCGATATCTCATTTGCCGCCGCCGTCCAGCCCATCAATGGCGGCAACGCACCGGGCAACGCACCGATCGCGGTAGAAGCCGAAGTCCGCGTTTTAAGCGGCGTGTAGACCAGAACGTATCCGACGATCACGACAAGGCCGAGAACGGCAGTAAGTGCGTTGACCGCGAACAGCAGGTACAACTCGGCGGCAACGCAAAGCAATACGCCGAAGATAAGGGCTTCATTGGCGCCAAGTATTCCGGAAGGTAGCGGCCGTTTTGCGGTACGGTCCATCAGGATATCCAGCTTTCGCTCCCAGTATTGATTCAAAGCCGCAACGCCGAACGCCAGTAGGCTGATCGCGATCATGGAGTTTACGAACAAGACCAGATCGAACGAATCCCGACTCGCCAGATAGAATCCTGCAGCAGACGTCAGAACGAGCAAAAACGCGATGCGCGGTTTGGTCAGTTCGACGTACGCCGCAAGTTTTTCACGCATGCCAGCCGCCTTATTTTCATTGATCTCTGCCGTCAGTGAATCCATCTGAAACTCGAATGTAAAGAATAGCGTCTTAACCAGGTATTGCAAAGACGGCCTCGATAATAGGAAGCGCTTTTTTCCACAAGCTGAACTTATTTATAAAGGGATGACAAACCGCCATTGCTAAGTTATTCTTTGCATACAGACAAAAATGTCGGCGGCCGAAGAAACTATAAAACCACGACCTGAAACGAAGAGGCAGTCCGCACCTTTTCTCAATCGCGCTTTGGACTTTCTTAGCTCGGTCCGTTTTGGAGTTTTCCAGCTTATTTTGCTGGTCATTCTGGCGATGATCGGGATGCTCGTCCTTCAGCAGAACGTTCAGGGATTCGAGGCGTATTACGTATCCTTGACGCCGGCGGAAAAACTCGTTTTCGGCAAGCTCGGATTTTTCGATATCTACCATAGCTGGTATTTCAATCTCCTCCTCCTCACGCTTTCGCTGAATATCATCCTCGCCTCCATCGACCGATTCCCCTCCGCCTGGGCATACATAAAGGATCCTAAGAAAACAGCGACCAAAGCCTGGCTGCTTTCGCAGCAATCCAACGCTACCATCGAACTTGGAACCGAAGATAAAAATGGTGCTGTTGAAAAGGTAAAGTCGGTCTTCCAGAAATTCGGAATGAAGCCTGTCGCGACAGATGTCGAAAGCATCGAATACGGCGTAGACAGCGAAGGCCGCAAGGATTTCTCGATTATTAAGAACAAGAAGAGCACGGTCGTTTTCGGCGAAACGGGCCGGCTCAATCGGCTCGGAGCCTACATAGTCCACGTCTTTTTGCTGACCCTTTTTCTTGGGCATTTCGTTGCACTTCAGACCGGTTTCGATGCCGATGTTCGAATGGTGCCCGGGCAGGTGATGAACGAGATCCAGCTTATCCAGTTCAATCTGGACAAGAAGGAGAAATTTAACGTTCAGATACCGTTTACGATGGAATGCACCGAGATCGAACAGAGATTGGTCGACGAGAACGCCGGTATCGACGTGAACAACACGCTTGACTGGCGAACTCAGGTCAAGATCAACGATCCGGATTACGGCGAATCGATAATCGATGTCAGCCTGAATAAGCCTTTTAGCTATCGCGGATACAGATTCTTCCAGGCTTCGACGATCCCTGTCGGAAACGCGAGCGTCATAACGATCGACGCTACACCGCAGGCCGGCGGCGCTCCGGTCAAGGTTGATATCAAGCGAAACGGCAAGACAACCTTGCCCGACGGCACCGTGGTCGAATATGCCGAATTCATGCCGGACTTTACCTTCGGCGGCGATGGCCAGCCGGATACGAAGAGCGGCGAGTATAACAATCCGGTCGCGATCCTGAATGTTACCCCGCCGCAGGGCGAACGCGTTCGCGTTTTTGCCTTTGCTTCGGGAGTAGCCGAGAACATTCCGGTCGGAGCTCCGAAAGCCGGTTATAAATGGAGGCTTTCGAGCTTTGAAAAAGCTCCGCTCGCACACATTCTTTCGATCAAATACGATCCGTACGAAGGTGCTTTCATCGCATGGTACATCGGCGGCTTCGGCTTGATCGGAGCACTCGCCTTCGTATTCTTTTATCCACATAAACGAGTTTGGGCGCACGTAGAGGAACGTGAAGACGGAACGGTCGAGGTCGTGCTCGGCGGCGATGCGAATAAAAACCAGGTCGCGTTTGGAGAACGGATCGAACGCATAGCCGAAGAAATCCGAAGCACCGACAGCAGCAGTAATTAGTGAGACAAACATATGCAGGAACTCGATAGATTAGAAAACCGCACATCCTGGAAGTCGTATTTGCCAGCGATCCTGGTAATCGTTGGGGCTTTCGTAATGCTTGGGCTTCGACTGCAGATCGGTGCGAACTTCATCGCCGATGCCGCGATGATGATGATCGCCCTCGCATGCTACATCCTCGCCGCACTTTTCTTGCTCACCAACCTTTATGCGCCTTCGGCGATGGCCGAGAAGATCGGTTATTTTGGTGCGGCGCTCGGCGTATTTTTCAACCTCTCGAGTTGGCTGGTCCGCTGGGTAAATGCATATGACGCTGAGATCGCGATCATGCGCGCGAGCGGCAACATGGCCGAGCCGTGGGTGTTTCGTTACGTTCCGCTTACCAACCTGTACGATTACGGGATCGCGTTCGCCTTCGGGGCCGGCATAACAACGCTCCTTTTCGCGGGCCGCAAGAGCTTCAGGATCCTCGGTGCCTTTACGCTGCCGCTCGCTGCTTTGATCTTGACGCTTTCGCGATTTATCGGCGGTGAGCTCATCAATCTGCCGCCTGTGCTCGATTCGTACTGGCGGCCGATCCACGTCGGCGTTGCCAGTTTGAGCTACGGCATCGCAATGGTTTGCTTTGCGGTCGCGGTTATTTATCTTCTGAAAGATGGGCTGAAAGTCCATTTGATGGCGATATGGTCGAGCATATTCGGCCTTCTGGTCATTGCGACCATTAGCAAATTCTCGGTCTTTACCGAATTCGTTTACCGTGCCGGGCTGTTCGTGCCGAATGAAGTTGGTAAGAAGCCATTCTCCGCACCATTCCGGCTCGAACTGCCGTACGTCGGGCCTGCGCTTGTGGTTGCGGGCCTTCTGCTTGCCGGAACTATCGTTGCTTTTCTGATCTATCATTATCAAAAACAGGAAGCGGCCAACAAGATCGGCCATATTTTGTTAAAGCTGGCATTGGTCGCTCAACTGGTGTCCATCGGGCTGTTCGTCTACGGCGTTCGTGATAATTCGAACGTTCCGACTCGGCTCCAGGCACAGTTGACCCAGCATCCTGAGCAATACGCTATCGCTGGAATGGCGATGGCCGAACGCGAACAGTTGAGTGTTGCGGAACTATCGCGGATCACGCCGCAGCAGCACGAGCAGATGGGCCGCGCGTACATCCAGGCCAATGGCGAAAAGATGTTTCTGAGCCTCAACGCCAATCCGGTCGAACTATCGGCTCTGATCACGGCTTTGGTGGCAACGCTGTTCGTACTGCTGTTTGCATTCCGCACCGAAACGATTCGCGAGCGTTTACCGAGCCTGGAATCGCTCGACAGCCTGATGTACAAGACTGCCTGTCTGGCCTTCGCCGGTCTTGCGATGCTGCTGATCACCGGTGCGATCTGGGCGAACGAATCATGGGGCCGGCCGTGGGGCTTTGACTCAAAGGAAACGGGCGCTTTGATCGCGTGGCTGACATACGCCGCGTTTTTGCATACGCGCATCTCACGCGGCTGGAAAGGCCGAAGTTCCGCATATTTCGCGATCGTGGGATTCCTGCTTGTGCTGTTCACGTACTTGGGAGTTAGTTACCTTTTGGTCGGTCTGCACAGCTACGCGTAGATTTGCAGAGAAGTTCGGGTCCATTCAGCCGCCGGTCACGAAGATCGGCGGCTTTTCTTAATGCCGCTACTCGATCGTAACGCGAGCCACATCGACGATGGGAAATCGTGAGATACCGCCGTCTTTCAGGATCACTACGAGGATTCCTTTATCAACGGTAAACCGCACGACCTCGTTCATTTGACGCTCTATCACTGAGCCGTCTTTCATAAGGATCATCAGCTTGATGCTAGCGAGCGGATCGGGAGCTTTTTCCTTGGCCGGCTTCTTTTCGGGAGCCGGTTTTTTGGCGGCTGTCGTTCGCGGCGGTGTTTTTGCAGGAGCCTCGATCTTCAGCGGCGGGCGTATCGTCGATCCGACAACAACTTCCGGTTTCAAGGCCTTCGGCTCTTCGCGTTTTGGCTCGGCGGGCTTGACCTCGGCAACGGGAGCTTCCTTTACCGGTGCGGGCTTCTTTTCCGCGGTGACGACCAGCTTGGGTTCGATCGGCTTAGGCTTCGGCGGCAACCTGGTTCCGACCGAGTTGACGTTGCTGCCATCCTCGTCAGAGATGGTCGGTGGCGGTTCATCTTTTTCGGGCTTCAAGGCTATGAAACTGCCGGCGAACTTGATCTGATAATTCGCAGCTTCATCCCCGGGTGTTCTACCCTGCACGCGAAGCAGAAGCCGTTCCTGCTTGCGAAGATATATCAGGCGGCCGGTTTCATTAGCTCCCGAATCGAAAACGACTATCTTGGTCAAAGTCCGTAATCCATCACGGGTGAAGACATCGATATCGCCTACAAAGTTTTTGGTAACGACATTGATGAATATATCGCCCTGCACGCCATCAAAAGCGTAATAAAAACTCGTCAATCGCGGATCGCCGATGTCGCGTGCCTTGATCTGCCCGACGATCTGATTGGTAGTGACCGATGTCGGGAAATTCTGATCCGTGGACTGAGCCGCGGCAACGCCGGTGAACGCGATCAGGCAAAAAAGCAGCAACCTTGTTCGATAGATAAAATTCATCTAAACCAATTCTTTTCTTAAATGGACCAGCCGCGACGTTTCCTCGTAGCCAAGCCTGGTATGCGCCGCAAGGCTGATCGAGTTATCGATCTCGGCATCCGACGCCATTTCAGTGCATCCGCGGCTCCGTGCCCAGCGTTCGGCCAAAGCGACCAATTCCCTTCCAACGCCGCTGCGTCGAAAACGCTCCTCGACGAACCAGCCTTCCAGGTAGCCGACATTCTCGGTCTCGCAATCCTCGACATGGGACCGAATGCTAGCCTCGAGAAATCCGCAAAGCCTGCCGCCGTCGGTCTCGGCAACAACGACCAACTGCGTATCGTGATGATCGATGATGTCGACCATTTCGGACCGGTGGTCATCCTCCGACGTTTCATCCCAGAGGAGAAGCCGCAGCCTTAGCCATTCCGGAAGGTCGTTCTCGGAAAGCTCGCGGACTCTGTAATTGTTGTGCGTCATTGAAACCAGATTCTAACAGGCAATCGGGTTTTCAACAATGACATTTGTCACGGCATTCGGCATAAAAATAGCCGAGTGCGTCAGCACCCGGCCATTTGGTCAAAATGCTGTCCGAGCGAACTTAACCGACGGTTTTGGCGGCAGCTTTGTCCGCGAGAAGTTCGAGTGCTTTTTTCATCTGAACATCATCGACAACCTTCGGCTGCGGCTTCGGCGTCGGGCTTGGGCTCGGGGCCGGATTCGGATTTGCTTCCGGCTGAGTGATAGAGTCGACGTCGAGCGGTTCCGGCGTATCCGGGCGTTTCACCTCAACTGTTGGCTTCACGCCGGTAGTCGCACGATCTTCGCCGAGGAACGGAGTCGCGTTCGGCGATGCCCATTTGGCAACTGTCAAAAGATATCCGCCGCCGCTCGATAGCGGGAACAACTTCTGTTCGGTTCCAGCACCAAACGTCTTTTCGCCAACTACATCGCCGCGTTTGCGGTCGATGATGGCCGCTGCGACCACTTCCGCCGCACCTGCTGACGCGGTATCGGTCAGCACAACGAGCTGTCCGTCGAAGGCAGCTTTCGCGGGATCGGCGGTAAAGGTATTTTGGATCTTGCTGTCTTTTCCGACGACCTTTGCGAGTTCCCCGTCCTTGATAAATAGATTTGCGACCGCAACGCCCTCAGCCAGAGTGCCCGCCGCAACGCCGCGAAGGTCTAGAACGATCTTTTGAGCACCCTGTTTGGTAAGCGTCCCAATGGCCGAGCGAATATCCGCCGCCTCGCCTTCTTCGAGGCTGAAAACCTTGATGACGCCGATCTTTCCGGCTTCGAGTTTGGTCTCCACTTTCGGCACCGCGTACGTTCCGCGCGTGACCTTGATCGTCTGAGCCTTTTCGCCCGAACGCAGGATGCGGAGTGCAACGCTGCTGCCCGCATCGCCCTGCATCAGTTGACGCGCGTCGTAGAGCGATATATCGCGGGTCGCCTTGTTATCGATATATTCAATAACATCGCCAGCCTTTACGCCCGCACGATCTGCCGGGCCGCCTTTGATGGCGGAGATGACGTAAACGTAACCGAGATACTGCGAAAATTCCGCACCGATGCCGGCTTTATTCGAGGTTTTCGCCGCTTCGTAGGCTTTAACCTGTTCCGCGGTGAGATATGACGAATACGGATCGAGCCCGCCGGCCATTCCGCGGAGTGCACCGAGCCGGACCTTTTCCATGTTCGGCTCGTCTACATAATCGTTCTGGATATGCTGCAAAACCGATTCGACGATACGAAGCTGGGCCTGCGCGTCGTTGACAGGCTGCTGAGCGGATGTCGTAAGCAGGCCGCCGACAAGCGGAAGCCCGCCGATAACGGCATAAACCGCGATCAGCCCCGACAGCGACATGATCCAAAGCTTTCCTCGAAATGACATATTAAAACCTCGTGTAGTAACGTCTAAACAGTTGTAGATACGCAGATGCAGCGGCTTTTGTTTACGCGTGTACGGCGACAAACAAATTATCTACTAATAAAAACCCCAAGTGCAAGAATTAGATACAACTAATCCCAACGAAAATGCAGAGTTTCGCTCGCTTCCCGCGGAGGGCCGGATAGTCGCGATCGATCCGGGAACGAAACGCTGCGGCATCGCCGTTTGCGATGAACTCCGAATGACGACGCGTCCGCTTCCCCACATCGACCGGACAAGCTGGAAAAAACTGCTTTCAAAGATCAAGGAGATCGTCTCGGAGTTTGATGCCAAGGCACTCGTCATAGGTTTGCCGCTGGAATCCGACGGCTCCGAAAGCGAAATGTCCACCGAAGCCCGCTCGATGGCTCGAAGATTCTCGCTCTCGCTCGACGTCCCAGTTTTTCTCCAGGACGAACGCGTCACATCCTACGAAGCCAAAGGCCGCCTCTGGAATCGCGGCGTCAACACCCGTGCGTCCCGAGGCCAGGTCGACAGCGAAGCCGCCGCGATCATTCTGGCGGATTTTCTTGATCGAACATCTTGATCCGTCCCAATAATCGAATATCTTGATGCGTCCCAATAGACATGTCAGTACCGGGAACGGTAGTGACCGGGGCTTTGAATGTTCGCGTAAGATCATCATCGCGGAAACCAAAATACGACCAGGTGATTGCGTTCCAAGAAGTTCTTGGTACCGTGAGTTGGTAGATCCCCGGTCACTATCGTTCCCGGTACTGACTCGTCTTCTGCGTCCCAGAATGTCAAATATCTAGTCAGAGAGTGAATGGTGAATAGTGAAAAGACTCGGTTGGATCAACATGGCGAGCCGCGGGGTTGGGTGGATGCGGAGAGGAATTGTGCGAGATGCGTCCCAGGATTATCGTTTGTTTGAGCGAGTACCGCGTGGACTCCCTTGCAGGAATTGCGTGCGGCCGGTGAAGTGCATTGGGTGGCGAGGGCAGCGGGCCGGGTGGTTTCGGGCGGTGTGAATTGGCTCGAAGCGAGAATCGGATCGCTATCGAGGCCGAGCGAACTCGGCCGCATGAACTCGTGCAGCGGCATCCAACGCCGTTCCGGATCCTTTCCGTCGTCAGCGGCCGGCGTAAATTTGCTGAAGGGCGAGTAAGAAAATCCGTACCCGAATCGGCTTTCGATCAGCAGTGAGCAGACGTTGTCGATAAATGCTAGCTGTTCATCGAGCGCGGCTGCGGTGTTGGTGATCGGAAGGTTCGGGTGGTTATCAGATGCGATACGCGTGTGCATGCATACTACGCTACTCGAAATCGTTAAAAATTGGAAGCCTTTTATGCCGACATCGCGGGATTATGCTTAAAAATGCACAAAATGCCGATTTTGCCGATTCACGAGGAGTTGATCGACGTTGGGGCCCTTCTTGAACGCGGATAAAGCGGATGAGGCGGATGAAAGCGGATCAAGAAAAATCCGTATTATCTGCTTGATCCGCTATATCTGCGTGTAAATATGGTTCAAGTTGCAAATCTAAACGTGGCTCCGGGAATTATGCGGAAATGGCTGGAACATGCCAATGCCTGAAGGCCTATCTTGCTCGTTCACTTCGCCGGCTTCATTACCAGCGAACTGAAGGTGGCACGTTCAACGGCGGCTTTTGTGAACGGGAACGTCGCGAGTTTTCCGCTTGACCACGCGTCGAATTGGTCTTTGAAGTGCGGCGATTTCGGGTCGCCGCTTTGGCCGAGTGGGATGACGTGGCTGGTCATGTCCCAGTTGCCGGGCGTTGCGATATGTCGCATCGAGACGGCGGAGCCGACATTTGGCGACTGGCCGCTGCCACTGATCGGGACAACGGGCGTCTGAAACTGAGCTCCGATGAGCGGAGCGACGGCGAGCGGATGCGGGAAACGCGATTGCCAGATCTTGCCCCACTGCCATGTGTTCTGATCGGGGCCGTAGCGTTTCGGGTCGGCGAAACCGGCACGTACGGCTTCGTCGCAGTACTTCATCAGCGCCGGATAATCCTTGAATTCCGCCGGAAGCCAGAGCGGTGACTGCCGCTCGACGGCCCAATTCAAAACGCGTTCGCGAACAACGGTCGCCGGTGCTGGTTTGTTCGCGTCGGCCATCTTATTGCCCATGCAGATGCGGATATCGCTCGCTAATAACGCGGCGGTCGAATCGGGCGTCATTCGGCCATCCCATTTTTTCAGAAGGTCGAGCGTTTCGGCCGAAGCTGCGTTATTTTTGACGATCTGCTTCGCGATCATCTCAACGGCCAGGTTGCCAGAGTCGAACATCGCTGCACGAACATCATCAACGGTCAGTTTCTGCTTTGCCGATAGCGTGTTCATGATCTGCCTCGCTCGCCAGGGCGTCGCGGCGTCGCGGGACATCTGAGTATATTTATATGACGTTCCTACGATTCGCTGATTTGCAGTCACGATAAGGCCGGAGTCAGGATTATAGAGGTTCGGTAGTTCTTCGAATGGGATGAACCCAACCCAATCGCCGTCGGTCGTTGCTCCGTCGTAAGGCATTGCTCCATCGCCGACGCGGCGGATCGGGATCTTGCTGGCGGCGTACCAGCCGATGTTTCCTTTAGTGTCGGCATAAACGAAGTTCTGAGCCGCACCGCCGTATGTTTTTAGGGCGTTCTTGAATTCTTCCCAGTTTTTTGCTCGATTCCAGCGATAGAAAACCTCGAACTCGGTATTATTCGGGTCGAAAGCTGTCCATTTCAACGCATATTTCTTGCCGTCGCTCTCAAAAATGATGGGGCCGTTGCGTGTTTCGACGACGTCCAGCGTTTCTTCCTGTAGTGCCGGGCTGAGCGGATTTGCGCGGAATTTTACGATCTCGGTACGCTTGACAGGCGCTTGCCATCCTGTCGGGGTCTTGTATTCGCCTTTTTCGTTAAATGTCTCGGAGTAAAGGTCTTGTACGTCGGGCCCGACGTTCGTCGCTCCCCAGGCAAAGTCGGCGTTGTGGCCCAGAATAACACCGGGAACGCCCGGCACAGTCACGCCGGAAACACGCATCGTCGGGGTCGAAAGATGAGTTAGATACCATATCCCCGGCGCCGTAGGTGCCAGATGCGGGTCATTTGCCAGTATCGCCTTGCCGTCTGCAGTGCGCTTGCCTGAGATCACCCAGTTATTGCTCGCGGCGAGGTCTTCGGCGTAAAGGCCGACGCGTTCGAGAGAAGTTTTGCGGAGAAGACCCTCGCGATCGGCAGCCGCAATTAACGATGCGAGACCATCAGTGACCGCGTTTTCGTTATTTACGGCGGTCGCCGCCTTGCTGTCGTTGCCGAAGAGGATCACATCATGGGGCGTGACCTGATTGGTCAGATCGGCAAGCTTTTCCTTTGGCAGAGATTGCACCGAAAGCCGCATGATGTCGTTTCGCCACGTTGTGCTCAGGGCGTCGGACAGGATCTTGCCGATCATCAGCGTATCGGATGCACGCCACGGGGCCGGTTTGTACTGCAAAATGCGAAATTCGACAGGAAGCGTCTTTTCATCGAGCGAGGCGATGTATGCGTTGACGCCGTTGGTGTACGCGTCAAGGGCGGCACGCATTTCGGGGTTCATGATCTTGAGGCTTTCCTCGGAAATGCGTGCGAAACCGAATCGTCGCCACCTTTTATCCTCCTCGAGCGTCGTTCGTCCAAATATCTCCGCAGTTTCGCCGCGCGAAAGCCGCCGCATAAGGTCCATTTGAAACAGACGGTCGCTCGCGGTCACGTAGCCCTGGGCGAAATATAGGTCGGCGTCATTGGCGGCTTCGATGTAAGGTATCGACCGCTGATCGCGCTTTACGGTGACCTGTTTGGCGATGCCCGGAACAGATACTTCGGAACTCTGAGCAAATGCCGACGCAAAAAGGATGACAATGGAAAGAACAAAAAGAGGTGCGCGATTCATGAATAAAAAATATCAGATTTCAGGCCGTGACGCAGTGGAATAACGGCTATAACCGAAACTGAATTACGTAAATTGCGGCTTGGCGAGTTTTCGTTTATCATCGGAAAACTTTTAACTGCATCAATTATGAAGAAAACTAAGTTAACACTTGTGACAATTGCTTTAGGTGTTTCGCTCGCAGCAGCCTGCGGTCAAACTGCCCAGCCGGGAGCGAACACCCCGGCGGCGAATACCCAGGCAAACGCAAACGCGGCCAAACCTGCCCCCGCTGAATCACCAAAAGCCGAAGTCGCCGCCATGAAATCAGGCAAAGACCTTTACACGATCAACTGCATGACCTGCCACAAAGACAGCGGCAAGGGCGGCAAGGTGACCGTCGAAGGCAAAACGCTGAACCCCGACGACCTGACCTCGGCAAATATGAAGGCTAAATCGGACGAAAAGCTATATTCATATATTGCCGACGGAATTGTTGACGAAGGCATGCCGGCCTTCAAAGACTCGCTGAAGCCTGAGGAGATCAAATCGGTCGTTGCTCACCTTCGCGAACTGCAAGGCAAATAAATGCACGCCGAACGTGTCGGTCACGTCGTTCTACGTCGGCTTGTGTCAGCACGGCGAAACCGCTAAAGTAAAAGACATTGGGCACCCGTAGCTCAGCTGGATAGAGTATCTGACTTCGAATCAGAGGGTCGCATGT
>CAYPGP010000019.1:11925-66188 GCA_964410495.1 uncultured Chloracidobacterium sp. | reverse complement strand
CCGCGAAGGCGGCCGAACAGTCGGAGCCGGAACGGTTTCGGAAGTTGTTGAATAGCAGTAGACAGTGAGCAGTGGGCAGTGGGCAGATAAAGCCCCAGCTGCCCACCGCCTACCGCCAACTGCCCACTGAGTTTATGTTAAACGAAAAGATTCGCATCAAGCTGAAAGCCTACGATCATAGAGTTTTGGACCAGTCCACGACCGAGATCGTTGATACGGCAAAGAGGACCGGAGCACGCATTGCGGGACCGATACCTCTTCCGACGGTCAAGAATAAATGGACCGTTCTCAGATCGCCGCACGTTGATAAGAAGTCACGCGAGCAGTTTGAGATCAGAACGCACAAGCGTTTGATGGACATTCTCGATCCGACGGCCGAAACGGTCGATGCTCTGATGAAACTTGATCTGCCGGCTGGTGTCGATGTTGAGATCAAGGCGTTTGGAAAGAATTAACTGAATTGGTTCATTGGATCATTGGATGATTTGTTCAATTGGGACGAATGAAACAATGAAAAAATGAATAAATGAATCAATTATTATGATTAGCGGAATCATTGGTAGAAAAGTTGGCATGACGCAGCTGTTTGCGGAAGATGGCACAGTTACTCCGGTAACGGTCATCAAGGCGGGGCCTTGCGTTGTCGTCCAAACCAAAAGTGCGACGGGCAGCGATGGTTACAACGCCGTGCAGCTCGGCCTTGTTGAAGAGAATCCGATCCGTCTTAAAAACGTTTCGAAACCGCTTCGTGGCCATTTTGAAAAGACGGGACTTCCGCCGACACGTGTGCTGAAGGAAATCCGGCTCGCGGCGGAGCCGGAAGCTTCGGTTGGTGATCAGGTCAAGGTCGATCTGTTTGCGGATGGCGAGATCGTTGACGTCGTCGGAAAGTCGAAAGGACGCGGGTTTGCCGGTACGATCAAGCGTCATAAGTTTGCTCGCGGCCCTGAGTCGCACGGTTCAATGAACGTCCGTGCACCTGGTTCGATCGGCCAGTCGGCGTATCCTTCGCGTGTTATTAAAGGTACGCGTTCGTCGGGCCACATGGGTGATGCTCGAGTTACGGTTCAGAATCTGACGATCGCTAAGGTTGACGCAGAAAACAACCTGCTCATGGTTCGCGGTGCAGTTCCGGGGCCGAATGGTGGATTGGTTATTGTTAAGAAAAGCTAGAGGATTGATTCATTGAATCATTTACTCATTGGTTCATTTCGAATGGTCAAATGGCCAAATGAACTAATGAAGAATTTCGGAGAAAGCTATGCCTACCGTAAAGGTTCGCAATTTGAAGAATAAAGAGGTCGGAGACGTTGAGCTCAACGATGCCGTATTCGGCGTCGAATTGAACGAAGCTCTCATTCATTCGGCCGTCATGAACTACCAGGCTAATGGACGCCAGGGAACTTCGGCAACGAAGACCCGCGGAAACGTTTCCGGTTCGGGTAAGAAGCTTTGGAAGCAGAAAGGCACGGGCCGTGCGCGTATCGCGTCGCTTCGTTCGCCTCTCTGGAAAGGCGGCGGTAACGTCCACGGGCCTCAGCCGCGCGACTGGTCGTACCAGATGCCGAAGAAAATGCGACGCGGTGCTCTGCGTTCGGCATTGTCGGAAAGGCTGCGTGAAGGGAATCTGATCATCATCGATGAATTCTCGTTCTCGAATCCGAAGACGAAAGATTTTATCGCAGCGATCGGTTCGTTGAAGCTTTCTGACGGAAGTAAGGTTGTAAAGACATTGATCGTCGATTCGCTGGATAATGCGAACCTGATCCTTTCTTCGCGAAACGTCGAGAAGACCAAGGTTACGAACAGCTTTGGCCTCAACATCTACGACATCATCTATCACGAGAAGCTTTTGATCTCAAAAGCGGCGGTCGAAGAGCTTACGAGCTTGCTTGATCCAAAACGTGAAGGTTCCAAGTCTGAAGAGGCTGTTGCTGAAGAGGGACCGAATGCGAAGAAGGAAGCCAAGGCGAAAGTAGAGAAAAAGTCGCCCAAGGCTGAAGAAACTCCGGTTGAAGCTGCTCCGGTAGAGGAAGTCGAAGCGACCCCCGTTGTAGAGACGGCTGAGGAAGCACCGGCTGAAGCGACAAGCGAGGAGGCTGCGAAAGATGAGTAAGTTAGCGGTTTGGGACATTTTGAAATCGCCGGTCGTCACCGAGAAGAGCGTGATCCTCAAAGAGGATTCGACCGAAGAGGATAGCGATCGCAACAACGGCCAGGTTTTGACCTTTAAGGTCGACAAGAAGGCCACCAAGATCGACATCAAGGGTGCGGTCGAAGAGATCTTCAATGTTAAGGTCGCTGCCGTTCGAACGATCCAGTATGAAGGCAAGATGAAACGCCGCGGCCGTATCGAAGGTCGACGAGCAAGCTGGAAAAAGGCATACGTTACGCTTAGAAAGGGCGAGCCGATGGTAGATTACGCGGAAGCTATATAGTCGTCAGTGGTCAGTTGTCAGTTGTCAGGACAGACAACTGCTGACAACTGACAACCGGCGACCGACAACTGATTATGGGAATCAAGAGATTAAAACCGACATCGCCGGCACGCAGGTACCAGACTTACCTGACGCGCGACGAGCTGACGCCGGGAGCAGTACCCGAAAAATCACTGCTCGAAGCAAAGAAGAGGATCTCGGGCCGCAATAGCGACGGACGCATCACGATCCGACGCCGCGGCGGAGGTCACAAGCGGCATTATCGCATCATCGATTTCAAGCGGGACAAGGCCGGTATTCCGGGCAAGGTCGCTCAGATCGAATACGATCCGAACCGCTCGGCTCACATTGCGCTTATCAATTACCTTGACGGTGAAAAGCGTTACATCCTCGCCCCGCTTGGCTTGACGGTTGGAACGACGATCCTGAGCGGCGAAGAGGCTGATATTCTTCCGGGAAATGCACTGCCGATCACGAACATCCCGTTGGGAACGCAGGTGCACAACATCGAGCTGAGGCCCGGAAAAGGCGGCCAGATGGTTCGCTCGGCCGGTGGATTTGCTCAGATCGTTGCTAAAGAAGGCGATTATGCACAGCTCAGAATGCCTTCGGGCGAAGTTCGTAAGGTGCCTGTTGTTTGTATGGCAACTGTCGGACAGGTTGGCAACACCGAGCACGAGAACGTTTCGCTCGGTAAAGCAGGCCGCAGCCGCTGGATGGGCAAACGCCCGAAAGTTCGCGGCGTAGCCATGAACCCGGTCGATCACCCGCACGGTGGTGGTGAAGGCAAGACCTCAGGCGGACGCAACCCGGTAACCCCTTGGGGCCAGCCGACTCGCGGATACAAGACCCGTCGCAACAAACGCACGAGCAATATGATCGTGAAGGATAGAAGAAGGAAGTAAACAGTGACGGGTGACAAGTGACGAGTCTCAGAACCGGCCACTGACCACTGACCACTGACAACTGTAAAGTTATGCCACGTTCATTGAAGAAAGGACCATTTATCGATCTTAGCGTACAGAAAGTAATGGCGAAGATCCTGGCGGGCGGAGCTAAGCCGCCGGCGATCAAGACCTGGTCGCGACGCTCGACGATCTCGCCGGATATGGTCGGTTTGACCTTCGGCGTACACAACGGCAAACGCCACATCCCGGTATTCGTTACCGAGAACATGGTTGGACACAAGCTTGGAGAATTCTCGCCGACCCGTTTGTTCAAGGGACACCCGGGAACGAAAGCGGAGAAAATGGCGAAAAGGAAATAGTGGACAGTGGTCGGTGGTCAGTGGTCAGTTTTGATCGCTGACTGACCACCGGCCACTGACGACTGACCACCGATTATGGAAGCTGTAGCTAAAACAAAATATTTGAAGGGCAGCCCGCGTAAGGCGCGGTTGGTTATCGACCTGATCCGCGGTGCGAATGTTTCGCGTGCGTTGTCGATCCTCCGGTTTACCGATAAGCGTGCGGCTGATCCGATCGCGAAATGCCTTAACTCGGCGATCGCTAATGCGACTTACAAGGCCGAGCAGCAGAACATCGCTATCGATCCGGACGATCTGTGGGTGAAGTCTTGCTTTGTAGATATGGGCCCGACCAAAGGCCGTAAGCGTATGCGTCCGGCTCCGCAGGGCCGTGCGTATCGTGAGCAGCGACACTATTGCCACATCACGATCGAGGTCACCAGCGAAGAGAAGGCGAAGAGCGAGCAGGAACTGGCCCTTGAAGCCGCCCGCAACGAACGCATCGCTGCCCGTAAGGCCGCTCGTGCCGCCGCCCCTAAGAAGGAAGCGAAGAAGGTTGAAAAGCCGGTAGCGGCTCCGGTCGAGGAAGTGTTTGAGGAACCGGCGGTGGAGACTGTCGAGGAAACTACGGTCGAAACGGCTCCGGTTGCTGAAGAAACTCCGGCGGTCGAAGAAACGGTTGAAGCCGCGGCTGAGGAAGCGGTTGTTGAAGACGCTCCGGCCGCGGAAGACAATATTGAAGCCGCCGGTGATGCTCAGGCTGCAGACGCGAAAGATGTCGAGACGCAGACGACCGCAACGGTTGACGAAACTGCTCCTGCCGATGAGGCTCAGGAGAAGATCAACGAGGACGTAGAGAAACAGTAAGCGACGGGCAAGCACCATGCTTGCGGTCTAGTCAATAATATGGGACAGAAGGTACATCCATACGGCTTTAGGGTCGGATACAACAAAGATTGGCACTCGCACTGGTTTGCGAAACAGGACTTTGCGAAGTTCCTGGCCGAAGATCTGAAACTGAAGCGCGATCTTAAGAAGAAATTCGCGGGCGGTGGCGTTTCGCACATCGATATCGAGCGTGCTGCGACCCGTTTGAAGATCATCATCTACACTTCGCGTCCGGGCATCATCATCGGTCGCAAGGGCAGCGAGATCGAGGCTCTTCGCGAAGAGCTTTCGCGAAAGACGGGCAAGGAAGTGCTCGTTTCGATCCAGGAGATCCGCCATCCGGAACTCAACGCGCAGCTTCAGGCAGAGAAGATCGCTCAGCAGCTCGAGAAACGCATCATGTTCCGCCGTGCGATGAAGAAGACGATCGAAGAGACGCTTCGCTTTGGTGCACAGGGAATCAAGGTGATGATCGCGGGCCGTTTGAACGGCGCTGAGATCGCCCGTACGGAATGGTCGCTTCAGGGCCGTCTGCCGCTGCACACGCTGCGTGCCGATATCGATTTCGGTTTTGCGGAAGCTCTGACGACTTTTGGCATCATCGGTATCAAAGTTTGGATCTATCGCGGTGAAATTCTCGACCCGAATGCCTCGATGGCACGTGGAACGACGACCGACCCGGTGAACGAGGTCAAGGTCGATCGAAATGCACGACGCAACGATCGCGGGCCGCGGAGAGACGATAGAAGGTAGTGATTTGTTGATTGATTCATTTATTCATTGAATCATTCAGGAATGGCCAAATGAATCAATGGCCCAATGGATAAATCTTATTGAGGTTTTATGTTACAGCCAAAGAAGGTAAAACGCCGAAGAGTAATGAAAGGCCGCATGCGCGGGAACGCGACGCGCGGCGAGAAGCTCAGTTTTGGCGATTTCGGCCTGAAAACACTGGAAGCGGCGTGGATCACTGACCGCCAGATCGAAGCGGCTCGTATCGCGATGACGCGTCACGTAAAGCGTGGCGGAAAGATCTGGATCCGCATTTTCCCGGACAAACCGATCACCCGCAAAGCTGCTGAAACGCGTATGGGTTCGGGTAAAGGTGCTCCGGATCACTGGGTGGCGGTTGTTAAGCCCGGTCGTGTTCTGTACGAGATCCAGGGAGTCGACGAAGCCCTCGCACGTGAAGCTATGGCTTTGGCCGCACAGAAGCTGCCGATCAAGGTCAAGTTTGTGACACGTGCCGACCTCGAAGGAGGCGTAGTTTAGAGATGAAAAGGAAAGAACAGATCGATCAGCTCGGCGAGATGACCGTCGATGAATTGAAAGACCAGGCGGACGCGCTTAAAGAGTCGCTGTTTCGTTTGAAGTTTCGCAAAACGCTCGGAATGGGCGAGGTGTTGAAGGATATTCGTCGCGAGAAGAAGACGCTTGCACGCGTTTATACTTTGCTCAATAAGAAAGAGGGCGCTAACGCGTAAGTAGAAAGAAATGCCAAAGAAGAAGAACGAAGAGATCGAAGGAGCAGCCACGGAAGAAACGGTAGAGACGCCGGCGGAAGAAACCGCTGTCGAAGCCGCCGCTGATGAGGCTCCGGCCGTTGAGGAAACTCCGGCTGAAGAGACCGCTGCCGAGGAAACTGCTGTTGAGGCGGCCCCTGAAGCTGAAGCCGCTTCGGCGGAAGAAGAGCCGGCTGTCGAAGCCGCACCTGCTGAAGAAGCTCCGGTTGTGGAAGCGAAGCCGAAAAAGGCTGCCGCACCGAAGGCTCCGAAAGCTGCTAAGAAAGTTGAGAAGGCGGAAGGTGCCGAGGATAGGAAGGTCCACAAACGTGCCGAGCGTATCGGCATCGTCGCTTCGGACAAGATGACGAAGACCGTGACGGTTCGAGTGGATCGTCTGGTCAAGCATCCGGTTTATCGCAAATACGTTAAGAAGCGAAAGAAATTCATGGCCCATGATGAGTTGGGAGCAAAGACGGGCGATAAGGTAAGGATCCAGGAGACGCGGCCGCTATCGGCGAGAAAGCGTTGGCGCGTAGTGGAAATCCTTCATAGGGCAGAACTTTAAGGTGGTTTGCGGTGGGCAGTTGGCAAAAACTGACCAGTCGAACGGAGTGAGAAAGTTATGATTCAGATGCAGACCTCGTTGGCGGTCGCGGACAATTCGGGAGCAAAGCGGGTCGAGATGATCATGCCGGTTGGCGGTTCGACATCGAAGATCGCTCGGCTCGGCGACACGATCAAAGTGACCGTGAAAGAAGCGGCTCCGGACGGAACGGCCAAGAAAGGTAAGGTTTACAATGCGGTCATCGTGCGGACCCGTAAAGAAGTTCGCCGCAAGGATGGCACGTACATTCGCTTTGACGAAAATGCAGCGGTGCTTATAAAAGATGACGGAACGCCGATCGGGACGCGTGTATTTGGACCGGTTGCCCGTGAGCTTCGTGAGCGGAATTTTATGAAGATCGTCAGCCTCGCGCCGGAAGTGATATAGGACTTATAGGACCCATAGGACGCATATGTCCTATTTGATTTGGAAATGAAAGAAGCAGCTAAGACAGGAACAGTCAAAAGCAAGATCAAACGCGGCGATACGGTCGTTTTCATTGCGGGCAAAGAGTATAACCGCTTCGACAGCAATGAAAAACGCCAGCCGTACCGCGGCCGTGTGATCGCCGTCGATGCCCGTAACGGGAAGGTAAAGGTCGAGGGAGCGATGATGGTCAAACGTCACCGCAAGCCCGTACCGCAGCTGAACCGCGAAGGCGGTATCTTCGAGCAGGAAGCTTGGGTCAGCGTTTCTAATGTCGCGTTGATCGACCCAGAGACCGGCAAACCGACCCGCGTCAAGTATGAAATGCGTGACGGCAAGAAGGTCCGTGTGGCTAAGAGCGGAAAGGTGATCGCCGAAAGCGGCATTTACAAACGCGAGCCAAAGAAGACGGACGAAGATTCGGCTGAAAACGAGAGCTAAGGTTTTTTAGTCTGGAAACGGAGCGATTTGCAAGAAATCTGAAATTATTGCCGGAACCCAGACGCATAAAGGAGAAGCCAAAAAGAAATGGCCAGGTTAAAGGAAAAATATAGAAACGAGATCGCTCCGGCGCTTGCGAAGGAGTTCGATATCAAGAATCCGATGGCGATCCCGCGGATCGAGAAGGTCGTTGTGAATATGGGCCTCGGTGAAGCGAGTGCCAACGCAAAGATCCTCGATGTCGCGACGGAAGAACTGAAAGCGGTTACCGGACAAAAGCCGGTGATCACGAAAGCGAAGAAATCGATCGCAGCTTTCAAACTCCGTCAGGGAATGGCGATCGGGACAATGGTAACGCTTCGCGGCGACCGGATGTTCGAGTTTCTCGATCGTCTTATTTCGGTTGCACTGCCGCGTGTTCGCGACTTTCGCGGTATCTCGGGCAAGGCTTTTGACGGACGCGGGAATTACACGCTCGGTATTCGCGAGCAGCTCATTTTCCCGGAGATCGATTTTAACAAGGTCGATAAATCACGCGGAATGAATATTTCCATCGTGACGACCGCAAGCAACGACGAGCAGGCACGCTCGCTTCTGAAAGCACTTGGAATGCCGTTCAGGCAATAGTTTTATGGCAAAGATCAGCAAAGTTGTTAAGAACGAAATGCGTCGCGAGACGGTGAAGCTTTACGCCGAACGCCGTGCTGCCGCGAAGAAGATCATCAACGATCCTAAATCGACTGTAGAAGAGGTCGATGCGGCGGTGATCAAACTGCAGAAGATGCCGCGTAACGCGAGCCCGGCGAGGGTTCGCAACCGCTGTTCGCAGTCGGGAAGGCCGCGGGGCTTCCTGCGAAAGTTTGGTATCTCGCGTGTAGCGTTGAGAAACCTGGCACTCGAGGGGCAGATCCCAGGCGTAGTGAAATCTAGCTGGTAGAAGAGATTGACGATTGGGCCATTTATTCATTTAGCCATTGGTAATGAACCAATGTTCAAATGACTCAATGAGACAATTTTAACGGAGTTAAGTAGAAATGACAGATCCAATAGCCGATATGCTTACGCGGATTCGCAATGCGATAGCAGCGAACCACTCACGCGTCGACATCCCGGGCTCAAAGCTGAAGATGGAAGTTGCTCGCATCCTTAAGGAAGAGGGCTACATCAATAACTATTCGACCAAGGGCGAAGGTATCAAATACGTAATACGTGTATTTCTTCGCTACGATGCGAAGGGGGTTTCTTCGATCACCCATTTATCGCGTGTTTCGACACCGGGCCGTCGCGTGTACGTAGGTTCGGCCGATATTCCGAAGGTCCTCGGCGGGTACGGAATCAACATCGTTTCGACGTCGAAGGGCCTGATGAGCGGAAAGCGTGCTAAAGCTGAAAAAGTCGGCGGAGAGATTCTAGCGCAGGTTTATTAAACAGTGGACAGTGTTCGGTGGGCAGTGGGCAGTGAAGACCCATGCCACGATCTGATCACTGACCACCGGCCACTGGCCACTGAGGTGTTATGTCAAGAGTAGGAAAAAAACCGATAACGATCCCGGCGGGTGTCACCGTCACGATCAATGATTCGGAGATGGAAGTAAAAGGGCCGAAGGGTACCTTGAAGACTCCGATCCCGGCGGGCGTTAGCTTTAAGCAGGAAGACGGAACATTGACCGCGGAGCGTGCTAGCGACGATCAGGCAGCTTTTCACGGGCTGGCGAGAGCACTTGCGAACAATGCCGTCGTTGGCGTGACTGAGGGCTTTAAGAAGGAAATGGATGTCGTCGGCGTTGGTTACAAGGCTGATGTGCAGGGCAAGAAGATCATGTTCTCGCTTGGCTATTCGCACCCGATCGAATTTCCGCTTCCCGATGGTATCGAAGCCAAGGCTGAGCGTGTAAACACGAAAGCGTCGATAACACAGTACCAGACGACGATCACTCTGACCGGCATCGATAAACAGCAGCTCGGCCAGGTCGCCGCGGAATTGAACAGGCTTCGTAAACCTGATGCGTACAAGGGTAAAGGCGTGCGTTATGCCGATAAACTGTATCGGTTGAAGCCGGGTAAGACAGGTAAGTAATTTTCGAATGTCGATTTGCGAATGTCGATTTCGGGCGTTCGCAAATCGTAAATCGAAAATCGGAAATTAAGTTATGTCACAGAAAAGCAGAGCAGATATTAGAGCGGGCGTTCATACCCGGATCCGTAAGAAAGTTCAGGGAAGTGCAGAGAGGCCGCGTTTGGCGGTTTTCCGCAGCCTGAATCATATTTACGCTCAGGTCATTGATGATAAGGCGGGCAAGACGCTTGCTACTGCATCGACGACCGAGAAGGCTTTGGGCCTGAAGACCGGCGGAAACCTGGACGCGGCGAAGGCCGTCGGAAAGGCAATTGCTGAACGTGCCGTCAAAGCAGGTGTTTCGACAGTAGTTTACGATCGCGGCGGATATGTTTATCACGGCCGGGTCAAAGCTTTGATCGAAGCGACCCGCGAGAACGGTTTGAACAAGCACGAAGTACAGGAGGCTCCGGCAGCGGCAGCTGAATAGGATTTAATACACGCGGACGTTAGGCCGCGAATTGATTATGCTCAAGTCAAAACAGAAAGTTGCACCGGGCGGTTTGTTGCTGAAAGATCAGTTGATCTCGATCAACCGCGTTACCAAGGTGGTCAAGGGCGGTAAGAACATGTCGTTCGCGGCGCTGGTCGTCGTTGGTGATGAGGCCGGACACGTTGGCTTCGGTACCGGCAAGGCGAAAGAAGTTCCGAACGCGATCAAGAAAGCGGTAGAATCGGCAAAGAACAACCTGATCCGCGTTCCGCTGATCGACGGCACGCTGCCGCACGAAATGATCGGTGAATACGGTGCCGGGCGGGTTCTCCTCAAACCGGCAGCTGAAGGAACTGGCGTTATCGCTGGTGGAGCCGTTCGTGCGGTACTGCAGTCGCTCGGCGTACATAATGTTCGCACCAAGATCCTTGGTTCGAACAACGCTCACAATGTTATCCGCGCCACTTTTAACGGTCTTCTTCGCATGAAAGATCCTATTGAGGTTGCACGTTTGCGCGGGAAGCAGGTTGAAGAACTCGTTTAGTTTGATCATTTTTTCATTTTGTCATTGGGTCATTTGAAATGGGCCAATCGAAAATGGAGCAATGAAAAAATAGATATCATGGCAAAGAAAGCAGAAAATAAATCAGGCGGCGAGATCAAGATCCAATATTATCGGTCAATGATCGGCTACGCCCAAAATCAGAAAGACGTCGTAAAATCGCTCGGGATCACTAAGCTGAACCAGACGATCACGCGGCCGGATTCCCCGGCGACCCGCGGTGTCGTAGCGAAGGTGCCGCACCTTTTAAGGATCGTCGAATAACGAATACCGAATACGAGGTTGAGCAGACGATAGTTCGATACTCTATATTCGCCATTCATAATTAAGACTATGGCTTTATCACTAAATAATTTACATCCGGCGCCTGGTTCCACGCATAAGAAGAAGCGCGTGGGCCGCGGACCTGGTTCGGGTTTGGGCAAAACTTCGGGCCGAGGTCACAAGGGCCAGAAATCGCGTTCGGGTTATTCGAGCCGTCCGGGTTTTGAAGGCGGCCAGATGCCGCTCCAGCGTCGTTTGCCTAAGCGCGGATTTACGAACATCTTTAAGAAAGAGTGGCTCGAGATCAGCCTTGCTAAGATCGAGGAGAGTTTTAACGCAGGCGACGAGGTTACTCCGCAGATCCTTCACGACCGCGGGTTGATCAAGAAAGCGAAGCATGATCTTGTGATCCTTGGAACCGGTGACGTCACTAAATCGTTAAAGATCTCAGCACATCGTTTTACCAAGACCGCGAAGGAAAAAATCGAAAAAGCCGGCGGCTCGGCGACGGTCATTGAAAAGGCGAAGGAAGCAGAAGCTTAGTGACCAGTGGTCGGTGGCCAGCGGTCAGATATTGACTGTGACGGTCCCGGCTTTAGAACTGATCACCGGCCACTGAACACTGGCCACTGAATTATATGGAGAAGTTTTTTAACGCGATACAGAACATGTTCAAAGTCCCGGAGCTCCGGAAGAGGATACTCTTCACGCTCGGGCTTCTTGCCGTGTATCGTTTCGGTGCTCACGTTCAGGCTCCCGGCATCAATAGTGCCCAACTCGAAAGGGTTTGGTCGGACGTTGCCGGCACTCTTCTCGGTGTTCTCGATCTTTTCTCGGGCGGTAATTTCAGGACGATCTCGGTCTTCGCACTCGGGGTGACCCCGTACATTACTGCGTCGATCATCATGCAGCTGCTGCCCGTGCTTTCGCCTGCGGTCAAAAAGATCCAGGAAGAAGGCGAAGTCGGCCGGCAGAAGATGAATCAGTGGACCCGGTACGGAACCGTTGCACTTTGTGCTGTCCAGACGTTCTTTGTTGCTACCTGGCTTTCGCGAAATCAGATCATTCCGGAAACATGGCCTGCTACATTGATGATCGTCGTCACCTTGACCACCGGTACGATCTTTGTGATGTGGCTCGGTGAACAGATCACTGAACGGGGTATCGGAAACGGAATTTCGCTTCTTATCTTTGCGGGTATCGTGATCGGGCTTCCGAACGGTATTCAACAGATCGCCGGCCGTGTTGGCGCGGGCGATCCGATGCAGACGCTTGGCGTTGTGTTCCTGATCGTAGTTCTTGTGGCGTTGATCGCGTTGATCGTTTACGTTGAATCTGCCCGCAGGCATATCGCAATCAGCTACGCTAGCCGACGAGTTGGGACGCAGACTTTTCGTGGTCAGGAGACCACGCTGCCGCTCAAGATCAACATGGGCGGCGTTATCCCTGTGATCTTTGCATCATCGGTGCTTGCGATGCCGCAGACATTGTTTACGGCGTTTCCGCCGGATCCGAATAATCCGAATTCGACATGGTCGCAGGTATCGCTTTTCTTCCAGCAGTTTTTTGGCGGTGATCCGTATTATGAAGTTGTCTTTATCTCGTTGATCGTGATCTTCACGTTCTTCTACATAACGATCATTTTCAATACGGACGAGGTTGCTGATAATCTTCGCAAGCACGGTGGATTTATCGCCGGTATTCGTCCGGGAGCTCCGACTGCGGAGTACCTTAACGCGATCTTGACGCGTCTAACAGCCGTGGGTGCTTTGTACCTCGCGTTTATCGCCTTTGTTCCGCAGCTGCTGTTGAGCGGGTTTAAGGTTGGCCGTCTTCCGTTTATCGGCACTTCGGTTGAAAACTTTGTTTCGGCGACGCCAGGTTTAAGTTGGATACCTGACGGACTTGGCTATCAGTTCTTCCTTGGCGGAACCAGCTTGCTTATTTTGGTCGGTGTAGCAATGGATACTGCTTCACAGATCGAGGCTCAGTTGGTGATGAAGAATTACGAAGGTTTTCTTGGTTCGGGCTCGAGACTTCGAGGACGTAGAGCTTAATTTTGTTCTTACCACAGAGAACACAGAGATCACAGAGAGATCTACTTCGCTTTCTCTGCGTCCTCTGTGTTCTCTGTGGTTAAGTGCTTATGGATAAGATAATAGTACTCATCGGAGCACCCGGAGCGGGGAAAGGAACTCAGGCTCGCCTGTTGGACGAACGTCGCGGAATACCGCAGATCTCGACCGGCGATATGTTTCGCGAGATGAAAACGCTCGATACTCCGCTGGCTCGCGAAGTTCAGGAAATAATGGCATCGGGCAAGCTGATCTCGGATGAGCTTACTTACAAGATCGTTCGTGAGCGGACTTCGAAGCCCGATACCCAAGGGACGTATGTGCTCGACGGATATCCGCGGACCGCGGTGCAGGCTGAGCAGCTTGAAGAACTTGCCAAAGAGCAAGGCAAGGTTATCGTCGCGATCGAGGTTGACGTTGATCGTGACGAATTGATGAAACGTTTAACGGGCCGTCGAAGCTGCCCGGTTTGTGGTGAGATCTACAACATTTACTCCAAGCCGCCGAAGAATGACGGGTTCTGTGATGAACATTCCGACGCGGCTCTGTCGCACCGGGCTGATGATTCGGAGGAGAAAGTTAAGGTTCGGCTCGAGACCTATGACGAGCTAACAAAACCGCTTCTGGAATACTATGCAGCGAGCGGTCGTCTGCATAAGGTCGATGGCACTGGAGAGATCGAAGATATTTATCGCGAGATCGAAGCGTTTGTCTAATTTTCAAAGGCGGCCTTGAATGGGCGGATTTTCAGCGAAATCTATAGTCAGTCATTTATCGGCGGTTTTTCTCGGGAAGAAAATGATCATCGCAAAATCACAAAAGGACCTGGATAAGATGCGTGCGGTCGGCGAATTGATAGCCGAGGTTCGCGAAACGCTCAGGTCCATGGTCAAACCCGGTGTAACTACGCTCGAGCTGAATGCGGTCGCCGAAAAGATGATGCGTGACGGGGGATCGATCCCGACCTTCATCGGTTACAAACCGCACGGCATGGTGCCTTTTCCATTCGCAATATGTGCCTCGGCGAACGAACAGATCGTGCATGGTTTTTCGAATGACCGGCCTTTACAGGAGGGCGACATTATCTCGCTTGATATGGCCTGCACCCTGAACGGCTTTGTCGGGGATACGGCGATCACTGTTCCGGTTGGCGAAGTATCGGACGAACTCAAGCAGTTGATACGCGTAACGGAAGAATGTCTCGCGTTGGGGATCGACGCATCGCGTGTGAATGGCCGGGTCGGTGATATCGGTTGGGCCATCCAGCAGCATGCGGAAAAGTACGGTTACGGTATTGTTCGCGATTACACCGGCCACGGCATCGGGCGTTCGATGCACGAGGCTCCGCAGATCTCCAATTACGGCCGCCCCGGAACTAAAGAGAAGATCCGTGCGGGTTACTGCTTCGCGATCGAGCCGATGCTCAATCTCGGAACGCACGAGACAAAGACGCTTAGTGATAAGTGGACGGTCGTAACGCTGGACGGAAAAGCGTCGGCACACGCCGAACATACGATAGCGGTCACGCCGGAAGGGCCTGAGATCCTCACGCTTACAAAGGAGCAGAAGCGAAAGCTCGGAAGCGAGAAGGAAAATAAGGCTGCTGCGTGACTTGAAAATAGCGGCAAAAGCGTATAACATTATTGGTTTGCTCAACTAATCAGCCGGTTGGCACTTAGAGTATGTCGAAAGAAGAAGCTATAGAAGTAACGGCGACAGTGCTGGAAACACTGCCGAATGCGATGTTTAAGGTCGCCGTTGACGAGAATGCCCACGAGGTTTTAGCCCATATCTCGGGCAAAATGAGGAAGAATTTCATCAGGATCCTTCCGGGCGATAAGGTTCTCGTTGAGCTCTCGCCCTACGATCTAAAACGCGGGCGTATCACTTATCGATATAAATAGAGGCGATTATGAAAGTCAGGCCGTCAGTAAAAAAGATGTGTGACAAGTGCAAGGTGATCCACCGAAAGGGCATCGTGCGCGTGATCTGCGAAAACCCGAAACATAAGCAGAGGCAGGGATAATTAAGTTATGGCTCGTATAGCAGGTGTTGATTTACCGCCCAACAAAAGGGCACAGATCGGGATGACCTACATCTATGGTGTGGGTAAATCGCGGGCGACCGATATTCTCGGTGAAGCCGGCATCAGCATTGATGCGAAGATCCGCGATCTTAGTGAGGACGAATTAAATAAGATCCGCGCGATCCTCGATGCCCAGGGCGATGTCGAGGGCGATCTGAGAAAACGTGTTCAGATGGATATCAAGCGTTTGATGGATATTGGCTGCTATCGCGGTCTTCGCCATCGCCGCAGCCTGCCGGTCCGCGGCCAGCGCACCAGCACCAACGCACGCACGCGAAAAGGCCCGCGCAAGGCGGCCGTCGCTAAGAAGAAGGCACCGGGTAAGAAGTAGTTGCCGGTCGTCGGTTGTCATTTGTCAGTTCTTGCTGGCTTGCTGACAACCGACTACTGACAACCGACAACTGAAAGAAAATGGCAAAAGCAGCAGCAACTAAGAAGAAGACTTTTAAGAAGAAAGAGCGGAAGAATATTCCGGTCGGGATCGTGCATATCGCGGCTTCGTTCAATAACACGCTCATCTCGATCACCGATACGCAGGGCAATCTTGTTGCTCAGTCGTCGTCGGGTGCTCGCGGTTTCCGCGGTTCGCGAAAGGGTACGCCGTTCGCAGCCCAGCAGGCGGCTGGTGAAGTTGCCCGCAAGGCGCTCGATGCCGGTATGCGTGAAGTTGAAGTTCGCGTCAAAGGTCCGGGTGGCGGCCGTGAATCGGCTATCCGTGCGGTCGCACAGGCAGGAATTCGCGTGACATCGATCCGCGACACCACGCCGATCCCGCACAACGGATGTCGGCCGCCGAAACGGCGCCGCGTCTGATTGCGGATTTGGGATTGCGGATTGCGGATTTATGCAATTCGCGTTGAAGAGTTTTGATATTGAATCGAAAGGACGAAGGGCTGAGAATGCCTGTAAACTTTTCCGATTAAGAAGGTCGATCAAGGAAAGGATCGCGGGCGGATTCATTGAGAATCCGCAATCCGCAATCTGCAATCCGAAATCGCATCTCGGAGGCAAATTATGGCTAGATATAGAGATGCGGTGTGCCGTCTGTGCCGCCGCGAAGGTGCAAAGTTATTTCTTAAGGGCGATCGCTGTTTCAAACCATCATGCGCGATCGAAAAACGCGGAACCAACCCTCCGGGACAGCATGGTGCGGCACGCCGCAAAATGCTTGGCGGCTATGGTGAACAGCTTCGTGAGAAGCAGAAGGTAAAGCGTATATACTTCATCCTCGAAAAGCAGTTTCGAAACTATTTCGAAAAGGCTCGCCGTCAGAAAGGCGTTACGGGTGAAAACCTCCTTTTCATGCTCGAGCGTCGTTTGGACAACGTCGTCTACCGCTCGGGTTTCTCGACCTCACGTCGCCAGTCGCGTCAGCTCGTTAATCACGGTCACGTGACCGTCAACGGCAAGAAGGTCAATATCCCTTCATTCCAGGTTAAGCAGGGCGACGTTGTAGCGATCAAGCCTACTTCGCAAAAGAATGCTTTTGTCGATGCGGCATGGCAGACCGCCGGAGGCCGCGGCCGCCCGCAGTGGCTGAGCGCCGATGGAAAAGATCTGACCGTGGTCGTTTCGGGTACGCTGAATCGCCAGGATATCGATCAGAATATCAACGAACAGCTGATCGTTGAGCTTTACAGTAAGTAGTTTTTTGACTGGTTGGCCGAAGAGCCGGTTCCGAAGAGTCCGTTCTTACTAGCGACGATCCGGGGACAGCGGCCAGCCTTAGAACATTTTAAAAGAACAAAAATATGACACAGAATCACTGGACAGATTTCCAAATGCCGAGCCGCCTGAACGTTGATACCGAGACGTTGACGGAACGGTACGGTAAGTTCCACGCGGCTCCTTTCGAGCGCGGCTTTGGAACAACGGTGGGTAATTCGATCCGCCGTGCGCTCCTTTCATCGATCGAGGGAGCCGCCATAACGGCGATCAAGATCGAGGGCGTCGAGCACGAATTTTCGTCGATCAAAGGCGTTGTCGAAGATGCGACCGACGTCATTCTCAACCTCAAACAGGTCCCTATTCTCCTTCATGCGGCCGGCCCGAAAACGTTGTCGATCAGCAAAAAGGGGGCGGGAATTGTTACCAGCGGCGACATTGAGACCGATGGTGACGTCGAAGTCCTTGATAAGGATATTCACATTGCAACGATCAGCCAGGGTGGTTCGCTCAATATCGAGATGCGACTGAAACAGGGTCGCGGCTACGTCTCGGCGGAGTTCAATAACGACGAAGACCTTTCGGTCGGCTACATCCCTATCGATTCGGTCCACACACCGATCAAGAAAGTTAACTACAACGTCGAACAGACCCGTCAGGGTTCGAATACCGAATTCGATAAACTTACGCTTGAAGTTTGGACGAACGGTTCGGTCAAACCGGAGGATTCGATCGGCCTTGCCGCGAAATTGGTGAAAGATCACATGTCGATCTTTGTCAACTTCGAAGAAGAGGAAGAAGAATATAAGTACGAAGACATCGCCCGTCCGCCGCTGATGCGGAACGATCTGCTCGATAAATCGGTTGATGAGCTTGAACTTTCCGTTCGTTCTTACAACTGCTTGAAGAACGCAGATATTCGCTCGATCCGCGACCTGATCCGCCGAAGCGAAAAGGACATGCTCCACACGAAGAATTTCGGCAAGAAGTCGCTGACAGAGATCAAAGATATGCTTCACGGCATGGGCCTGGATTTCGGAATGGATTTTGACGAGCAGGGCAATCCGATCCCGGGATCGGGTGGGCGCGATTTGGACTAGCAGTAGGCCGAAGACAGTTGGCGGTCGGCAGTAAATGTCTGACGGCCAACTGCCGACTGCCAACCGCCAACTAAAGAAATGAGACACTTAAAAGCACATCGTAAATTGGGCCGCACGACAGAGCATCGCATGTCGATGCTTCGCAACCTGGCCACATCGCTGATCAACGCCGAGAAGGAGCACATCGTTACAACTGTTCCTAAGGCGAAAGAACTTCGCTCGTTTGTCGAAAAGGCGATCACGCTTGCTCGCAAGGCTGAGAATCTGACTGGCGACGACACCGTTCTTCGCGGTGTTCATCTTCGCCGTCAGGCGGCCGCGTTTTTCCACGCTGGCAACAGCACTTTCAAGGCACAGCAGAGCCGTTTTCGCGGTAAAAAGGGTGAAGAAAAGGAGCCGATCGAACGTACGGCCGGCGTTAAAGCAGTTCAACGCCTTTTCAACGAACTCGGAGCGCGCTATAAAGATCGTAACGGCGGATACACTCGCATCATCAAGCTCGGTCGTCGCCAAGGCGATAACGCCGAGATGGCTGTGATCGAATTGGTCGATAACCCACGCGAGATGGCCGCCAAAGGCTGATCTAACGCGGAGGCGTGAATAATGAGCGAATCCTCGGCTGCGGCCAAAGACAACGATCAAGTGCACGAAAAGAAACACGACAAAAAGCACGGTGACGAGCCTTCCTTCAACATGGAGGAGCTTCAGGCTCTCGCTGCGCTCGTTAACGAGCACGGATTTACGGATTTTGAATTCGAGAACGAGAATATCCGAGTTCGGCTGAGCAAGGCAGTGACTGTTACGGCGGCTCCGGCCCCCGTTGCTGCACCGGTTGCCTCGACTCCGGCTGTTGCAACGCCTCAGGTTGTGGAAGCTGCTCCGGCTGCCGAACCGGTTGACGCGGATGCAGGCCTTTTCAAGATCACGTCGCCCATTGTCGGAACGTTTTATCGCTCGCCCGGGCCAGACAAGGCTCCGTACGTGAGCGAAGGCAGCAGCGTTTCGCCGGAAACGACCGTTTGTATCGTCGAGGCGATGAAGCTGATGAATGAGATCCAGGCCGAGGTTTCGGGCGAGATCGTTAAGGTTTACGTCGAAAACGGCCAACCTGTGGAATACGGCCAGCCCTTGTTTGGCGTTAAAAAGTAGTCCTAAGTCTAAAGTCCAATGTCCAAGGTTCAAAGCAAGACCTAGATCTCTGCAATGACTTTGGACATTGGACTTTAGACTTTGGACATAAGCAATATGCGCGAAATCAAGAAAATCCTGATCGCCAATCGCGGCGAGATCGCAAATCGCATCATCTGGACGTGTAAGGAAATGGGCATTCGCACCGTCGCGGTCCATTCCGAGGCTGACCGCGAAGCTTTGCATGTTCGATATGCCGACGAGGCGATCTGCATCGGCCCTGCTCCTTCCTCGGACAGCTATCTCAATATTCCGGCGATCATCAGTGCGGCCGAGATCACCAATGTTGACGGCATTCATCCAGGTTACGGATTTCTGGCCGAATCCGCGACATTTGCGACGATCTGCGAAGACTGCAACATCAAATTCATCGGCCCGCGTCCTGAAGTGATCGCCATGATGGGCGATAAGGTGGAGGCCCGTCGAACGATGACCGCGGCCGGCGTTCCCATCCTGCCCGGAAGCCCCGACCCGATCGAATCTGCCGAAGAAGCCAAAAAACTCGCTCTTGAGATCGGCTTTCCGCTCATCATCAAAGCGGCCGCAGGCGGCGGCGGCCGCGGTATGCGTATCGTTCGGCATGAAAGCGAACTTGCCGACAATCTCGAACTCGCTCAAACCGAAGCCCTCAACGCCTTTAAGAATGGAGCGGTTTACATCGAGCGATACATCGAAAGGCCGCGGCATATTGAGATACAGGTTCTGGCGGATGAACACGGCAACGTGATCCATCTCGGCGAGCGTGAATGTACGATCCAGCGGCGGCACCAGAAACTGCTCGAAGAAGCTCCATCGCCGGCGATCTCGCGTGAACTTCGCGAGGAAATGGGTGCGGTGGCGGTAAAAGCGTGTCAGGAGATCGGCTATTCGAGCGCTGGAACATTTGAATTTCTCCTCGACGAGGACGACCGGTTCTATTTCATGGAGATGAACACGCGTATCCAGGTCGAGCATCCTGTGACCGAGATGGTCACGCTCGCGGATATCGTGCGAAACCAGATCCGCATCGCGACAGGAGAGGATGTCGGTTACACGCAGGATGAAGTCCAGATCGTCGGACATTCGATAGAATGTCGGATCAACGCCGAAGACCCGGTCAAGTTTACGCCTAGCCCCGGACGCATTACGGCTTTTAATATCCCCGGCGGCCCGGGAGTTCGCGTGGATACGGCTGTTTATCCGGGTTACGTGGTGCCGCCGTATTACGATTCGATGATCGCTAAGCTCATCGTCCACGCTCGTACCCGCGACCTTGCGATAGCCCGCATGCAGCGTGCGCTGGACATGATGGTGGTCGAAGGCATCAAAACGACGATCCCGCTCCACCAAAAGATCATGGCCGACGAGAACTTCAGGAAAGGCAACTTCTCTACGAAGTTTATGGAGGAGTTCAAGTATTAGACGAGCGGGGAAATTGCCCTTATCGTATGAATATGTTAGACTTATCGGAACAATTAGCAATAGTTGTTCAATATTTTTCGCGGTTACCGCGCTAGAACGCGGAGTTACTGCGAGCAACAGGAGAGGCTGATTAAAGCAAGAATGTAAATGGCTACAGTTAAAGAAGTAAAAGAGAAAATAGTTACGGATTACAAGACGCACGGTTCGGACACCGGATCGTCGCAGGTGCAGATCGCGTTGCTTTCGCAGCGTATTACGGAGCTCACCGAGCATTTCAAGGTGCATAAGAAAGACAACAATTCGCGCCGCGGCTTGCTTCAGTTGGTCTCGCGTCGCAGAAAGCTGCTGGATTATCTCAAGCGTCGAAACATCGAAGAGTATCACGAGATCATCAAGAAGCTCGGACTTCGCCGGTAAGGCAAAAGGTAAAAGGCAAAAGGCAAAATTTTGACTTTCAACTTTTGCCATTTGTCTTGATATCGGCCGCTTCGGGCCGTTACATACAAGATCTTCTCGAAGAATTCGCATTCGGCCGCTGAACGTGACAGCATGAGAAGCTGGAGAGCGAAAGAAGATCAGCTTAACAATTAGTCGTTGTATCAAAGACGAAAGAGCTTCACGGCACGCTCTTTCGTCTTTGTTTTTTAGAGGATATATATGCCAAAAAAATATTTGAATGAGTCGATCAAGCTTGGAAATCAAGAGCTGATCGTGGAAACCGGAAAGGTTGCCAAACAGGCCGATGGTTCGGTCGTAATTCGTTATGGAGACACCATGCTGCTTGTCGCGGCCGTTTCCGCACGTACCGCTAAGGAAGGGCTCGATTTCTTCCCGCTCACGGTCGAATACCGTGAAAATACATTTGCAGCCGGGCGTATTCCCGGCAACTACTTCCGCCGCGAAGGCCGCCCTTCGGAAAAGGAGATCTTGACCTGCCGTCTTATCGACCGTCCGGTTCGCCCCCTGTTTGCCGACGGTTATCGCTTCGAAACTCAGATCGTGGCCTCGGTCATCTCGGCCGATACTGATAACGATCCTGATGTGATCGCAATCACCGGTGCGTCGTGTGCTCTTTATTTGTCGGATATTCCTTTCAATAACCCGATCGCCGGTATTCGCATCGGCCTGATTGACGGAAAATACCTGATCAATCCGACCTACGACGAGCGCCGTGAATCGGATTTGAATCTCGTTGTCGCCGGCACGGAAGAAGCGATCTGCATGGTCGAATGCGAGGCAAACGAGGTCGAAGAAAAGATCATGGTCGAGGCCCTGATGCTTGCACATCGCGAGATCAAGCGGCTGTGCCTGTGGCAGAAAGAACTCGGCAAGGCACTCGCGATCACGAAACGCGAATTTGTTGTGCCGGAACTCGATAAGCACATCGTCGCCGATGTTGAAAAGACCTGGACCGACAAACTCCGTGCGGCTCTCGATTCGACGGGCCGCGAGAAGATCGAGGTTTATGCGGGCCTTGATGCTCTTAAGAAAGAAGTGGTCGAAAGCTATCCGGAAGACGATCCGGGAGCACGTGCAACTGCCGGTAAGGCGTTTGGCCAGCTGAAGGAAAAGATCTTCCGCGAAGACATGCTCGGCAACAAACGCCGTCCGGATGGCCGTAGGTTTTCTGAGATCCGTCCGATCTCGTGCGAGGTCGGTTGGCTTCCGCGTGTTCACGGCTCGGCCCTCTTTACCCGCGGTGAAACGCAGGCCATTGTTACTGCCACGCTCGGTACCAAGATGGATGAGCAGTACATGGACGATATCGAGAAAGGCGAAGTTAAACGCCGCTTTATGCTCCATTACAATTTCCCGCCGTATTCGGTCGGCGAAACGGGCCGTTTTGGTTCGACTTCGCGGCGTGAGACCGGCCACGGAAACCTTGCTCGCCGTGCTATCCAGGCTGTGCTGCCGGACGAAGCCGATTTTCCGTACACGATCCGAATCGTTTCGGACATCACGGAATCGAACGGCTCGTCGTCGATGGCATCGGTTTGCGGCGGCATTCTGAGCCTCATGGACGCCGGTGTGCCGATCAAGAAGCCGGTTGCCGGTGTTGCGATGGGCCTCGTGATGGAAGGGAACCGCTACGCGATCCTTTCCGATATCGCGGGAGCCGAAGATCATTACGGCGACATGGACTTCAAGGTGACCGGTACAGAAGACGGCATCACCGCTCTTCAGATGGACATCAAGATCGGCGGTATCAACGCCATGATCTTGCAGGAAGCCCTCGAACAGGCCAAAAAGGGCCGCATGCATATCCTCGAGATCATGTCGAAGGCCATCGCCGAACCTCGTGAAGAGCTTTCGGACTACGCACCGCGAATCATCACGATCCAGATCCATCCCGACAAGATCCGCGACGTTATCGGTAAAGGCGGCAGCGTTATCCGCTCGATCACCGAGGAAACCGGTGCCAAGATCGATATCGATGACAGCGGCACGATCATGATCGCGACCAACGACGGCGAAGCTGCACAGGCTGCGATAGCTCGTATCAGGGCGATCACGGCCGAGGCTGAGATCGGCGAAACGTATCTCGGCACGGTTTCGCGTATCGTCGATTTCGGGGCCTTTGTCGAGATCCTTCCGGGCCTCGACGGCTTGCTGCACATTTCCGAGATCTCGGACCGCCGGGTAAAAGACGTTCGCGACGAACTCAAGGAAGGCCAGCAGATCCTCGTCAAGTGCATCGGCAAGGAAGGCAACAAGGTCAAGCTTTCCAGAAAGGCTATCCTTGCCGAAGAGAAAGCAAAGGGCGCGGGCGACGGCGAATAGCCCGGGCCTATTCAGTTGCCACTAGCTTCAGCTAGTGGAGTGCGTTCCACAAAATGACCGGCTTTAGCCGAATCAGCGGATTCGGCTAAAGCCTTCCTTGTCCGCCCACAGGTCCACTAGCTAAAGCTAGTGGCAACTGACAAGAGAAACTTTCAGGAAAACACCGCCGGTTACCACTATCTTGTGGTAGCCGGTTTTCTTTTGTCCGGCGGACACGAAAAATATTTGAAAAAAATCTCATATTTTCTGGAGAGGATGGCCTATTAGGCATATTTTCCCCTTGAATTTAGATAGAACGGCCGAATTTGAGGTCATAAATCGTTGAAAACGTTTGCATATACGTGATTTTGCCGTCCGGTTTTGCTATAGTTTCGACACTGCCCCAGATCCCAAATTCGACAGCGAGTGCCAACCAGCTGTGAAAACGTGCTATACGTTTTTGCCGTAGATCTATCGTTTATAGTCAGGTAAAGGACATGAACATAATGAAATACAGAGGGTTGCTCTCGGCCATTTGCATCGCATCGATCCTGGCATGTTTTGCCCGTGTGGATGCGGCGCCGATCAGGTTTGACCAGGTCATTACCATCGTCAATCCGGAACCGGGGAGCGGAAGTTCGGTATCGTTTTCGCGTATTCGCACGATCGATGATCCGATGTTTATCGGCGGCGATGGCGAAGACGACAAAACGAAAAAGGCTCCGCTGCCACAAGATGGACGCGTGATAACGGAAACGAAAACCGAGATCGTGACCGACGACGTTTGCGATTGCGAGGAAGAGATCGTGACCAAACGCGGTTTTCCGAAATGGGCACTGCTCGGCCTTGCGGCGATACCCATCGCCTTTATCCTGATCAAGCGTAAGAAGGAAACGCCGACGCCGACGCAGACGATCCCGATCGGAACGCCTACGCCTACGCCGCCGGGAACTCCGACGCCGACTCCGCCGGGAACACCGACGCCGACGCCGAAAATGACGCCGACGCCGACTCCGCCGCCGATCACCCCGACGCCGACTCCGCCGGAGCCGGTCCCGGAACCGATGACGATCCTGCTATTCGGCACCGGACTAGCATCGATCGGAATGGCCGCCCGCCGAAAGTTCGGCAAAAAGGCTGACAAGGGCGACGAAAAAGAAGAAGAATAAGCTATCATGAGCGTGGGTAACGCCGATGCGGGACCCACGCCTTACGCACAAGGTTATCTGGGCCGCGATCGGCCGGAATGAGGAAATTGTAATGCGAGTAAACAGGTACAACTTTTTATTTGTCATCGGGCTGGTAATAACGCTCGGATTAACGACGGCATTTGCCAACGATAACGGCAAAAAACGTCCGAAAGGCATGGGAACGCTTAGCGTCAAGACCACCGAGACTTCATATCCGGTAAAGGTCGACGGCAAGTATGTTGGCGAAAGCGGCGTTGGCGGTTATGCCGATTTCTACCTTGCGCCCGGCATTTATACCGTGGAAGTCGGCGGTCCGGATGGCAAGGTCTGGCGTGATCGAATTGAGATTGTCAAAGATCGAAAGAACTGTATCTGCCTGAAGATCGTCCGCGAGACAATATCGACCCCGTGCCCGTATCGCTTTACTCTGGATGGCCCTGAACGCATTACCGAAGGCGACCTGGTCACATTCGCGGCGATAAATCAGGGAACCGCACCTATTCCGCTGCGTTACGCTTGGAAAGTTTCCAACGGCCGTGTGACCAACGGGCTCGGAACGCCTTCGATAACGGTCGATTCGACCGGACTCGGAGGGAAGACGATCAACGCGGAGCTCGACGTGAATGACGACGTTTACGACAGCCGCTGCCGCCAGGTGATCTCGGTCCCGACCGATGTCACGCCGATCCCGGTCGTTGAACAGCCGAAACCGTTCCGCTGCGACGAATTCGAAGCCAAGGCTCCGGATGACGACAAGGCTCGCTTTGATAACTGCGTCATTCAGGCACAGAACACGCCTGATGCACAGCTTTACATCATCATCTACCCTGGAACCGACCGCGTATCGACGACGCGTAACACCTATGATCGACTCTCGAAACGAGCTCTCGATTACATGGTCAGAAATCGCGGATTCGACCCGAGACGAATACAGATCGTACGCGGAAGCTCACGGCTGAAGACGACCTATGAGATCTGGATCGTCCCGCCGGGTGCCTCGCTGCCGGTCGTGAACTAAAAATCAAGCCTCGCCCGTAAGGACGAACTAAGAAGGCTTTTCGAGGACATCACTTCTCGGA
Source organism: uncultured Chloracidobacterium sp. (assembly GCA_964410495.1). GTDB lineage: Bacteria > Acidobacteriota > Blastocatellia > Pyrinomonadales > Pyrinomonadaceae > OLB17. Next base: position 40,721 of record CAYPGP010000019.1, on the reverse strand, counting down.
AAGCCTTCTTTCCGTTTTGCGTCCCAACCCAGGCGGACGTTCGGAGTTGGACCTATGCGTCCCAAGACTGTCAGCACGGAACGACATGAGAACAGCGAGGCGTCCCAAGACTGTCAGTACCGGGAACGGTAGTGACCGGGGCTATCGAAGGTCGGGTTAAGAGTGACACCAGATCCATCAATTGCGTCCCAGAAGTTTCGATCGTTCAGCATCGGTCTCGCCCCATCTTTTTGCGTCCCAAAAGAGTTCAACCGTTCCGAATCCGGCTTGCCTTGACCTTGCGTCCCAGAGCTACCATCGGGCTTCTCTTTTTGCGGTCCCAGGAATGGCGCTGTCAGGAACGGCGGGGAGAAAGCGGCGATGCGTCCCAAGATGGTCGTGTGGGGCGGCAGTGGCCGGGGTTTTCAACCGTTCGGTAGAGACCAGCACAACGTCTATCGAGTGCGCCCAGACCTTTCGCGGTTGGTCCTCGCTGATACGTTGTTTGCGTCCCAAGAATTTCCTCCAAGGCCTTGCTAGCCCCTGTCGCATGGGAGGATATCTGAAAGTCGCGGCTTGCCGCTCTATTTGCGGGCAAGCTTGCTTGTCCGCTACACCGGAACGTGGATTGCGGCTGAGCCGCCGCCGAAGCCGAAGACTGATCGACGCTCGTCAGTGTTCTGAAAGCAGCAACTTTGGCGGCGGCAAGCCGCAACCTTAACGGCACGGGGGCCGGCGAAGCAAGCTTCGCCGCAAAGAGAGCGGCGAGCCGCAAAAGCAGGCTGATACCCGTATCGCCCTCGGACGCGCGGGCTTGTGCATTAGAAATGCGTCCCAGAAACAAACTCACATTACAATTGTCAAAGATCTAGAAGATGGCCAATAGGAATTAGATCGACGGAGCTTCAGACCGGGGAACCACGGGCGGCTGCGGTCATCGCCTTTTTAACTTTCGAATTGTCGCGGCGGTATTTCGCGATAATATCCGCTTCAACCTGTTTGCAGACCGATTCGGGAAACCGGCCGTAGTCGTAGGAAGGGAAAATGCCGAACGGCGTGTTTTCGAAAAACGTGCAGTCGTTCGGGCCGGGATTCCGTGACAGGTTGATCAGCAGCTCATATTCTCGGCCGGGCCCGAACCGGCTCTCGATCAAAACCGCACACACATTCTCGACAAACGCCAGCCTCTCGTCAGGTGCGTATCGCGGAAGCTTAACCGAATCATTCGTGCTGCATCTGCAAACGGTACAAAATCCCATACGCGGCATGCTACCCGAAACCGCGCAGAAAATAAATACACTTCTGCCGACATTGCATACTTATGCCAACATCGACACAGAATGCTTAAAAAATATTCGGCTATTTTGCTCGAATTTGGAGGCAAAAATACCTCTAGATAAACATCATTAAACAATGCTAAACTAATAATGCCTAATATTCCACTACCAAAGGGGCACCCACATGAAGTTAAAAAAATTTCTCCTGACGCTAGTTCTCACAACCTGCGCGACTCTCTGCGCGCTTGCTCAAACTCGGATCGATATTCCCGGACCGGAAGGCAGCGAAAGATTCGGGTATATTGTAAAAGTCCTGCCAAACGGCAACTTTGTCGTTGTCGACCCTTACTACAGCGATCCCGCCGGCATCCGAAATATCGGGGCGGCATACCTGTACGATGGTGCGACGCGGCAGCAAATAAGTATGTTAACGGGTTCACAGGAACGCGACTTCATTCACCCCGATGTACATGTGCTAACCGACGGCAACTATCTGGTTACGAGCCAGACTTGGAAAAATGGCGACTCGATAAATGCCGGTTCTGTTACATGGTGCAGCTCCTCGACGGGCTGCAGCGGCAGGATATCGGCGGAAAATTCGCTTGTTGGAAGCTCCGCGGGTGATTCCGTTTACCATGTTCAAACCCTCGCAAACGGCGAATATGTGGTGATCTCTCCTTCCTGGAAGCGAGGGGCCTTTTCGAGTGTTGGAGCGGTGACGTATTGTAAGGCCGGTGGCTGCCGCGGTACCGTTTCTGAATCGAACTCGATCGTTGGATCGCGTCAAGGTGATATGGTCGGCAGAGGCTGGGAAAACGGAGATGGCGCAGGTTTTCGCGATTTCGTAACGGTTTTGCCAAACAACAATTTCCTGATCCATAGTCCAAACTGGACCAACGGCGCAACTGGAGCCGGGAAGGCGGGTGCAATTACATTTTGTAATGTAGCCGAAAATTGCATTGGGGAGATCTCTGATAGTAATTCGCTGGTCGGCTCGTCGGCATTGGATTTTGTGGGTTATACCGCCAGCTGGCCTTCGATAAAGGTACTAGCAAACGGAAATTTTGTTGTTCAGAGTTCCCGTTGGAACCACGGAGCCCATTCCAAGGCCGGAGCGGCAACTTTTGGGGACCGCTCGCTGGGAGTGAGGGGAGTTATCTCGGCTGCAAATTCACTGGTTGGAACCGGGCCGATGGAAAATGTCGGAGCGAATGTAATTGCATTGACGAATGGAAACTACGTTGTTCAATCGTCAGGCTGGGATAACGGAGCTATCGTCGATGCCGGAGCGGTAGTCTTTGGGAATGGCGTCACAGGTATTTCCGGAAACATATCGGCAAGTAACGCTCTGGTCGGCACGTCGAGTGGAGACGGTGTATTCAACGGGCTTCAGAACGTCTTTGCACTGAGGAACGGCGACTATGTTGCGGTGAACCCGAGCTGGTCAAAAAATGGTATCGCGTCGGTCGGTGCGGTAACCTATTGTAATGGATCGACCGGAACTACCGGGCCGATAACCTCTGAAAATTCGTTTGTGGGAGCGCGTGCTAGTGATCAGGTCGGCCGCTCGGGGATCCTCGACGTTTCGAATGGGATAGTCGTTCTAAGTCCATTCTGGGACAACGGCAGTGCGCAGGATGTTGGAGCCGCAACATTTCTTCGCGACAACTTCGTAGGGACGGTGACGCCCGATAATTCGCTCATTGGCGGCAGATCAAATGACCGAATTGGGATGGGCGGAACCTCCAAGGTGCTTTCAAACGGGAACTTTGTGATCGTTAGTTCGTTTTGGAAGGACGAAACCGGAGCCGCGGTCGGTGCGGCGACGTTCGGAAGCGGCAGCAACGGCGTGAGCGGTGTTGTTACGTCTGCGAATTCACTTGTCGGCTCGAAAGCTAGCGATTTGCAATCCGCATATGTGACGCCGTTGCCAAATGGAAACTACTTGTTATCGATGCGTTACTGGGATAACGGGCCTGAGGCCGATGCTGGCGCCGTCGCTTTTGGCAATGGAACCACAGGCTCTGTAGGCGTGATTGGCCCCGGTAATGCGCTCGTCGGATCAAAATCAAACGACGCCCAGGCGATAGTACGGGTGCTTTCCAACGGCAACTATTTTGTGCTGAGCCCAAACTGGGGGACTGGACGCTCGGTGAATCCAGGAGCGGTTACCTTCGGCACTCAGGCGAATGGAGTTTTTGGGGAGATCTCGTCGAGCAATTCGCTGCTTGAGGCGGCGGTATGGCCCGACGCGATCAAGGAACTGCCTGGCGGTGCCCTGTTGATCCCGAGCGGTTCATGGAATAACAACAGTATCGCAATGGCCGGAGCGGTCACTTTCGCAAGGGCTGACGTAGGGATCGTCGGACGCGTTTCTCAGGAAAATTCGCTTGTTGGAACGGTCACGGATCAGAGGCTTGGTGAGTCTGCTTTTGTTCCGGCCCGGAATGGAGCTTTCCTGGTTGTAAATGGATATTATTCCGCTGGAGATCAACCGCGTGTAGGTGCGATCACCTTCGGAAACTTCGGCGTGACAGGAACCGTTGGTTCGAACTACAGCATTTTCGGCACCACTCCGAACGGGGGAGGCAATATGAAGTCCGAATACGATCCGGTGAACTCTCAGTTCATAATCGGACGTGATTTTGAGAATACCGTTACCGTACTCCGCATTAGTGAACGGATCGCTGGTCGCGTTTTGACGCCCACCGGCCAGCCGCTTCGGAATGCTCGCGTGACGCTTGTTGATTCGGCGGGCATGCGAACGGCTACAACTGGTTCATTCGGAGGGTTTACTTTCGAAGATGTATTGCCGGGCCGGGAATACACCGTGTCGGTAACCTCAAAGCGATTTCGATTTGCGCCGCGAGTGCTGAATCTGAATGCGTCGGTCTCGAATATCGAGCTTATTGGGCAAGAATAACCTTCAAATCAACATGGGGAGTACGATGGGCGGGCGTTTTGCTCGCCCATTTTGTTTCTAGTGCAGCCGAATCTCAATTACACAAGAGCTCCTTTTGTACTGACGCTGGTGAGAGCCTTCGGTTCGGTGTAGAATCTTCTCTTTATGACTGCACCGAATATTGAGACTATTGTGTCGCTGGCTAAGCGGCGGGGGTTTGTTTTTCCGGCTTCTGATATTTACGGCGGGTTGGGGTCGTCGTGGGATTATGGGCCTTTGGGCGTTGAGCTGGCGAATAACATCAAGAAGGCCTGGTGGGATTGGGTCGTTTATGAGCGGGACGATGTCGAGGGGCTGGATTCTTCGATAATTCAGAACCGCCTTGTGTGGAAGTATTCGGGGCACGAGACGACATTTAGCGATCCGCTGGCGGATTGCCGCGACTGCAAGACGCGTCTTCGTGAGGACAAGCTGGAGCGGAACGCGGACGGGAAGCTGGTATGTTCGAATTGCGGTTCGACGAATCTGACCGAATCGCGGCCGTTCAATCTGATGTTTCGCACGACTATCGGTGCGGTTTCGAGCGACGACGATCCGGCAGCTTTGGCTTATTTGCGGCCTGAGACGGCTCAGGGGATATTTATTAATTTTAAGAATGTGCTCGACACCTCGCGGCGGAAGCTGCCGTTTGGTATAGCCCAGGTTGGAAAGGCGTTTCGCAATGAGGTGACGCCGGGGAATTTTATCTTTCGCACACGCGAGTTCGAGCAGATGGAGGTCGAGTATTTCTGCCGGCCGGAGGATGCTCCGCGTATCCATCAGGAATGGATCGATGCTTATGACGCTTGGCTTGGAACGATAGGTATCTCGAGCTCGAACGTCGTCCATTATGAGCAAACTGCTGAAGAATTGGCACATTATTCGGACCGAACGGTCGATTTTCTGTATCGATTTTTCCCGGAAAGGGAAGAGGAAGACAAGCAGTTCGACGAGCTGCTCGGGATCGCGAACCGCACCGATTACGATCTTCGAGTTCACTCGAAAAAGCCGGAAAACGAAGAAGGGAAGCGGATAAATCCTGATACGACCGAGGATCTTTCGTATTTCGACCCGCAGACCAACGAGCGATTCTATCCGTACTGCATCGAGCCTTCTATTGGCGTCAACCGAACGCTTTTAGCCGTGATGATGGAGGCTTATGAGGAGCGGACGAATGACAAAGGCGAGGTGCGGGTCATCCTGAAACTAAAGCCGTCGCTCGCCCCGATCAAGGTCGCCGTTCTGCCGCTTGCTAAGAACAACGAAGGCATCGTCACTCTGGCTAAAAGGCTGAAACGTGAGCTACAGCCTTCAATGCGGACCGTTTACGACGACACCGGCGGCATCGGAAAACTCTACGCCCGTCAGGACGAGATAGGCACGCCGTTTTGCGTAACGGTCGATCATGAATCACTTGAAGATAACGCTGTAACTGTTAGAGACAGAGATACTTGGGAGCAAGAGCGCGTTCCTATAGCCGGTTTGAAAGATTATTTGCAGGATCGGCTGGGATAGATTCGGCACGGCTAAAAGTCGGTTGTTGAGCGATGACAAGCAGACCCTATTTGGGCTCAGAGCTTTGGGCAACCAAAATTTATTACACAAACAACTAAGTATTTGTTCTCCGTAATCCCGAAACGAACTCAGAAGAGCTCTTTGCGCAATGAGAATCCTGCTTTACTTTTGTTTGGTCGTCGCTCTCCCGTTTGGTTTTGCCGTGAATATCAGTGCTCAGCACCCCCCCGAGCCATGGCAGATGAAGATGTTAGAAGCGGCCGGTAAAATGAAGGATCGTGATTATGACGCCGCTATTGTCTTGTACTCTGAAGCTCTCGATCTGTTTCCTAAAGATAGCGCATTCGTTCCGAAAGTTAGAATACTCACCAAATACGAGAGGAACGTCGAACCTCAGGAGTATCGAGGATTGAACGGGCTTTATCTCGCTCGTTTTTGGGCCTACCTTGCAAAGGGGGACGAAGACCGAGCTCACATGGATTTCAACAGTAATCTGAGAGTTAGGAAAATGTACTCAGAACGTAGACTCGCAAGAGCTGATGAGCTCCGAGCAGAGGTCAGCCTAGAAGATGAGCGAAGGTTGGAACAGCCCAACCATACAAATAGTAAATTAATAAAAGCGGCGTCCCTATTTACTGACGCGACAACCAATTGCCTTCAGACGCTTTCGGAATCTAGATACGAATGGCGAAAAGGTGTTAGGGGCCAGGTCGCAGAGAGGTTCGTTAAGAACCCCGATGCGTCCCAACTTCTGGATGAAATAAGTAAAATTTGCGAGGCTGCTGGCATTGGGAATGTTGAAGCACGCGTCTATTCGGCCATTGACGTTCAGAACAGGTCAATGAGATTCTCGGCCCTTCAAGCTGCGAATGAACTTGTATTTCGTTATCCGACAAATGCTCATGCCCTTAGACTTAGAGCTCGTATCGCACGTGAATGGGGGTTGGTCGAGCAGGCTCTGAGTGATGAGCTTAAGGCGAAAGAGTTGAGATAAGTTATCAGCCCTCAACGGTTAATTTGAAACCTTGAGCGTCGCTGCCTCCGTATCCTTCAGTCGTCTCCATATAATCGTGAAATGTCCATTCGCATCTTTGTCAACGACACGAAACGCGACGATCACGTCGCGGCGTTTGTCGTAGTCGAGCTCGTTGTATTCGTAACGGTCCAACACGCGCATGTATTTGCCCCGATAGGCGATGGAGCGCATGGCGTAGGTCGCGTCTAGCTTAACGGGCTGGGCCTTGTTGTAGAGCAGGCCATCGATAGTTACGCCGGCTATGATCTTTTCATCAAAGCTTGTGTATTCGTTGCCGTCCTTAGCGGGTTTTATGTTGTTCAGATATGCGAATCCCCGGCTCTCAAGGTTGATACCGTCGAGCGGCACGTCGCCGATGTTGGTCAGGATCACATGCTGGAAAATGCCTCCTGTCCGGAAGACGCCGTCGACCAATATCAAGTCCGAAAGCCTAGGCAGGCGGTAGCCCTCGGTGCGAAACGAATATGAGATCCCGGCTCCCGGCATCTTGAATGGAAGGCATGCCTCGCTCGCGACGATCGTTCCCGTATCCGAAAAGCAGGAGATATTGGCGTTCAGTTTGACGATGCCTGTATCCCGTTGCTTTAAAAATTCTCCAAATTTATCGATAACGGACTGGTCGACGGCGAGCGGAGCTATCTCATCTTTTCCCGGCTTTCGGTATATTCCCTTTTTTGAGTCGAGCAAAGCGGGCGGGTCGGGGCGTTTGCCGTTGGCGATGATATCGATGGTTCCCAAACGGTCGAAGCCCTCTTTGTCACGGGTGATCGGGCCGATGGCGGCTTCACGCGAACCGGGTCGTGGTGTCGGTGTCGGTGATGGGAAGATGACCTGTGCGGCCGTAACACAGTTCAAGGCGAAGATCAGGGGAACCAGTAAACTCCAATACCGCATAACCTTGTTTCGATGGCTTTATTCTACTCCTGGATCTCGCCCGGATGAAACCAGTGAATGAATCCGCAATTTGCACAAACCACACATGCCGCCGACGTGTTAGCCCAGGCAATCCCAAAGAACTCGGCCGTCCCCGTGTTGAGCTTAGCCTCGCGCTGCCAGAAAGTATCACTGCCGCAAACCAGACAGTTGAGGTCATTTCCGAGCACCTTAAAGGTTTGAAGTTCGGGTTCGAACATATTACTCTCCCATCACTCTTTCTGGAATTTTCCAATAGCATACCACCAGAATTTAGCGGCCGTGTAAATTTTTTCTCACTTTTGGATCGGTAAGGATGCGCCGGTTCGAAATTGGGGCTAGACTGTTGATTCTCGGATGCGAATCGACATTTTGGTCAGATCAAGAGCACTTCGCTTCGGCCTTTCGCTGGGCGGGGTCGTGCTGGCGGCGTTTGCTCTGCTGGCCGTTCGCGAATCGGTGAACGCGACGACCGTGGCGATGATCCTTCTCGTCATCATACTTTCGTCGGCCACGTTTTTCGGGCGGAATCCGGCATTGCTCGCGTCGTTCGCGGCCATGCTGATCTTTAACTACTTCTTTCTTCCGCCATTCGGAACCTGGCATATCGCTGACCCGCAGAACTTGATCGCGTGGGCGGCATTTACTATCACGGCGATTGTTGCGGGTGAACTGTCCGCCTATGCCCGCCGGCGTGCGGTCGAGGCCGAGCAGCTTTACGGCGAGCTGCAGGACGCATTCGAAGCGGCCGCCGCCGCCGAGGCTCTGAAACGGAGCGAAAAGCTAAAGACCGCGGTGCTCGATGCGGTAACGCATGATCTGCGAACTCCGTTAACATCAATAAAGGCCGCAGTTACAACGCTTCTCGAAAGCGAGGGTGGGCATCGGACCATCGAATTAGACAGCTCCGGTAGAACCGATTTTCTTGATGTTATAAACGAGGAAACGGATCGGCTCAATGGCTTTATCGAAAGCATGGTCCAGCTCGCCCGGCTCGAGGCTGGGACGAGCGGAGCCGACCGTGCGCTTGCGAATGTTGAGGAAATTATTTCTGTAGCTCTCGATCGGGCGGAAAGAGCGATCACGGGCCATGACGTGGTTGTAAATCTGCAGAAAGATCTGCCGCCGATCCGTGTCGATTCGCGAGCGATCGCCGAAGTGCTCTACAATCTGGTCGAGAACGCCGCGAAATATTCGCCTGTCGGCACCGTTATCACCATCACGGCGAGTGCAGGTCGCGGCAAGGTATCCGTGTCGGTCGCCGATCAGGGAAAGGGGGTCGCTCCCGAACATCGTGAAAAGATATTCGAGAAGTTCTTTCGTGTTCAGGGCGAACGGTCGGATGGCATTGGGCTCGGGCTGGCTATCTCGAAAGGCATTGTCGAATCGCAGGGCGGTTCGATCAGCGTAAGGGACGGTTCTGCGGGCGGTTCCGTGTTTATTGTCGAATTTCCAAAGGGCGAGGTGGATGAGCGAGCCGAATAAAATTCTGGTCGTCGATGACGAATCGCAGATCACGCGTGTGCTGCGGCACAGCCTGACTGCGCATCGCTATGACGTTCGAACGGCGGCCGACGGCGTTTCGGGGCTGGATACGTTTCGCGACTGGCATCCTGATCTGATAATCACCGATCTTCAGATGCCGGAGGTCGATGGCCTTGAGTTTTGCCGGGAAGTAAGAAAAACCTCGAATGTTCCGATCATCGTGCTTTCGGTCCGTGGCGAAGAAAGGACAAAGGTCGAGGCTCTTGACGCCGGGGCGGACGATTACGTTACGAAACCGTTCGGCATTGACGAACTGCTAGCCCGGATCCGAGCGGCGCTTCGTCGACGGCCGGAAACGGGAGCCGCGGCCGAGCCCGAACGCTTGGCTGAAGGCGATTTTGTGATCGACATGGCGACACATGAGATCTCGGTCGCCGGTAAGCCCGTTCACCTCACGCCGAAGGAGTTCGACCTTCTGGTCTTTCTTTTTCGCAATCGCGGAAAGGTCGTGACGCATCGAGCGATACTTTCGGCGGTCTGGGGCGGAAACTCGACCGAGCAGACCGAGTATCTGCGGGTTTTTATCGGCCAGATCAGAAAAAAGATCGAGCAGGACCCATCAAAACCGCGCTACATCCGAACCGAGCCATGGATCGGCTACCGGTTTTTTCCGGGCGCCGATTAATCTTTACGAACTCTTTATACAACATTTACTCCCAAATTATTCGCGACTTCGTACGATTACGGTTGTATGGACGCGATGATCTCAAAAGCACGCCCCGAAGTTCAGGTACAACGTACTAATAGCGACGCGAAGATCGATGCGATTCTGCGAATATCGCTTGTTGCTTCGTTCGCGTGCGGAATCGCGGCCCCCATCGCGGGTCTTGTCCTGGCGGTCATCCACGCTGGTTTTCCGTCTATACCGGCGATCGACGGCGTGGCGACAATATTTTGTATTTCTACTATTCCTTTTCTGCTTCTCGGCTCTCACCTGATGGATGTTACGGACCGCAGGCGCAAGCGCCGTCGCGAGGCCGCATCCGCCGAGGAGCTTTATTAATATGACAACCATTGAACATGTCGAAGACATTCATTCAACCTACGCCGACGTCGAAAAACCCAAAGAGGCGCCGAGCGGAAAATATCTTGCATTCTTATCGCTAGCGGCTTTGGGCGTTGTTTATGGTGACATCGGCACTTCGCCGCTGTATGCGCTTCGCGAGTGTTTTCACGGGCCGCACGCGATAGCTGCCACGCCGGCGAATATTCTTGGCGTGCTTTCGCTCATTTTTTGGTCGCTAATTATCGTCGTCTCGGTCAAATACCTTGTGTTCGTCCTTCGTGCCGACAATCACGGCGAAGGCGGAATTCTTTCGCTTGCTGCACTTGCGACGCCGATAAAGCCATCCGGAAGGAGCGAAAGGCGGGTGCTGCTCGCCCTTGGCATATTTGGTGCGGCATTGCTTTACGGTGACGGCGTGCTAACGCCCGCTATTTCGATACTCGGTGCGGTTGAAGGGCTCACCGTCGCGACGCCGGCGATGACGCCGTTTGTCGTTCCCTTTACGATCGCGATCCTTATTGGGCTTTTCTTGTTCCAGAGCCGCGGAACGGCCCGCGTGGGGAAGGTATTTGGGCCTGTGACTTTGCTGTGGTTTGTCGTGCTGGCAACGCTGGGTATCGCCCAGATCGTGCATTATCCGTACGTGCTCTCCGCGGTCAATCCGGTCTACGCGTTCCAATTCTTTTCCGCGAATGGATGGCCGGGGTTCATTATTCTCGGCTCCGTGTTTCTGGTTGTTACCGGCGGCGAGGCCCTTTATGCCGACATGGGGCATTTCGGGCGGAAACCTATACGACTCGCTTGGTTTTTTGTAGCACTGCCGGGTCTTTTACTAAATTATTTCGGCCAGGGAGCTTTATTGCTGGAAGACCCGGCGATGGCGGAAAATCCGTTCTACCGGCTTGCTCCGGCATGGGCGCTTTATCCGATGATCGTCCTCGCGACTTCGGCGGCGGTGATCGCGTCGCAGGCTTTGATATCAGGGGCGTTTTCACTAACGATGCAGGCCGTGCAGCTTGGCTTTCTGCCGCGAGTCAAAATACAACACACTTCGAGCCGTGAATTTGGCCAGATCTATCTTCCCGGGGTGAACTGGGCACTGATGGCGGGCTGTATCGCGATCGTGATCGGGTTCGGTTCCTCCAGCAGGCTCGCTTCTGCGTACGGGATTGCGGTGACCTCGACAATGGTCATAACGACGATCTTGTTCTATTTTGTTGCGAGAGAGCGCTGGAACTGGGGCGTTCTGCCGACATTCGCGCTGTGTTCGATCTTTCTACTGATCGACGTCGCATTTTTCGGCGCGAACGCGATAAAGATCCTCGATGGTGGCTGGTTCCCGCTAACTCTTGCCGCAGTCATCTTTACCGTCATGGTCACCTGGAAGAAGGGACGCAGTATCCTGAGGCAGCGGGTAACCGAGGAAACGCAGCCGCTCGAAGAGTTTCTCGCCAATCTTGACCGCGACAAGCCCCTTCGCGTTCCCGGCCTTGCCGTTTTCATGAACGGAAACGCTTCGAGAACTCCGCCGGCGATGCTTCATAACCTTGAACACAACAAGGTGCTTCACGAACAGATCCTGTTCGTAACCGTGAAAACGCGGCCTATCCCGTACGTTCCGGAGGATGAGCGGGAATCGCTGGAAAGGCTCGGCAACGGTTTTTGGCGGGCGAAGATCTACTACGGCTACATGGAAGACCCCGATATTCCGAGGGAACTCGAAAAAATGTGTCGTCCGGGACTGTTGCTGCGGCGTGATGACATTACATATTTCCTCGGCCGCGAAACGATCATTCCGACCAGAAAATATCCGGGAATGGCACGCTGGCGGGAACGGCTCTTTGGCTTGCTTTCAAAGAACGCGAGGACCGCAACGGCTTACTTCGGTATTCCGCCGAACCGCGTCGTTGAATTGGGTGAGCAAGTCGAGATCTAGCCGCCGACGTGGACGCTGGGCCGAAATTCGGCATCGGATTCGGCCTGGCGTAGGATCTCACGCGTGACGGGGGCCGTATCGCCTTCGCCGAAGAGGATGTAGCGGATCAGGTAATGTATCGGGTTTCCTTCGCTCCACCCGAAATACACGTGCGGGATCTTGTTGGTCTTATCGCGAAGGTGAAGCAGAAGCGCCGCGATCGCATTCGGGACCGCTGGAGCCTTTGCTCGAAGGACCCGATAGCCGTCGATATCGACGCCGGCGACCTCGAGCTTGCCTGAAAATTCCGATGCGTCACCGATCTCGACCTCAAAGAAGATGATCGGGTCGCTGGCTGGAATGTGGTTATCAACGCGTTTTTCGTGTTCTTTGAAGCGGTACTCCGTAACGTCGCCCGTTTCGCGGCGGTTGGTCACGATGCGGATCTCACCGTCGTCGATGTCCTCGAGAAACGCCTTTGCCGTATCGTCAAAAATTACCTTGTTTATACGCAGCTCGGTCGTTCTGAGGGCTCGTGAGACAAAAGAGGCGACGATGATGCCCAGGATGAACAGCGTGGCGATCTGGATGCCGCTCGGCTGTTCGATCACATTCACCAAGGTCGTGTAGGTGAAGATCAGCGTTATCAAAGCGTACAGTATCCAGCGTTTTTCACGCCGGCGACGCGATGCGATGGTGACGGCGATCGCCGCTGACGTCATCAGGGCGAGAACGCCTGTCGCATAGGCTCCGCCCTGTGCTACAACGCTCGCACCGAATGCGATGGTAACGATAAAACAGATAGCCGTGAAGACGAGCACCAGCGGCCGGACGGCACGAGCCCAGTTCGGGGCCATTCCGTAACGCGGAAGATATCGCGGCACGATGTTGAGCAAACCGGCCATAGCCGATGCCCCGGCAAACCACAGGATCAGGATCGTCGACACGTCGTAGATCGTGCCGAAGACATCGCCGAGCATCTTGTGAGCAAGATACGAAACTGCACGGCCGTACGCCTGCCCGCCGGGCTGAAATGCTTCAGCCGGGATTAGCATCGATGTGACAATGCTGCTGCCGACGAGCATAAAGCTCATGATTATTGCGGCACCGCTAAGCAGCTTTTTGCCGCCGCGTATCCGGCCCGCGAGTTCCGCGTCATCGACATGAGGGTGATCGGTGTCAGCGATCTCTGGCTCGTCAGCGGGTTTCAGCGAGGTCCGGTCATCGCCCTTGACGAGAGGCATGACGACAACCCCGGTTTCAAAACCCGAAAGGCCAAGTGCGAGTTTTGGGAAGAACCAGAGAGCCGCGATGGCGAGCCACAGCAAACTGCCGGAAACATCAGGGTGAGACATCACCGCGATCTTCCAATTTTGATAGGCGGACGGGTCGACAACGATCAGCTCGTAAAGGCCGCGAGCGATGGTTACCGACGTGAGGGCAAGAAAGACTATTACGATGCCGACCGCGATGCCGATAGCTTCATTAAACCCGCGCAGGAACACCATGCCGAGCAAAGCGATCAGCACGAGCGTGACTATCACAGGGTGATGCATGAACGGCAGCGAATGCTCGACGAATGGATTCTCGATGATATGAGCCGTCGCATCGGCCGCCGACAGGGTTATCGTAATGATGAAGCTGGTCGCAACAAACCCGAGGAGGACGAGGACGAACATCTTGCTCTTCCAACGCGAGAGAAGATTTTCGAGCATCGAGATCGATCCGTCGCCGTGCGGTGAATCTTCGGCAACCCGTTTATACATCGGCAAAGCGCCGAAAAGGGTAAGTAGAACCAGTACGAACGTTGCAAACGGCGAAAGTGCCCCAGCCGCTAAGAAAGCGATGCCGGGCTGGTAACCGAGAGTCGAAAAATAATCGACGCCCGTTAGACACATAACCTTCCACCACGGATGGGTCTGGTGTTCGTGCTTTATGGGTTCAGAAGGGTCGGCAGGGCGCGCCGCGCCTTTCATTAACCAGTTTCGCCAACTGAACTTAGATGATGTTCCGTTTCCCATACTTGAGCGGCGAATTGGCCCGCCTCTCATCTCAGAAAAAGCAATCGGCGCCTTCAACTCTGCGTCGACAAGCGCCTTTCAGAAAATCGCTTATTTCGCGTCGAAAAGCAAATCCGCGGAAACAAATCGGGGTTCTGGATCGCGTTCGGGCGACTAATAATTGCTATTCTTAATGCGTGAAGGTTTTGCCGGAAAAGATCGAGCGACTTGCCAATAAGATCGCCGCCGCGGGAGGCCGGGCGATGCTTAATGGCGGGTGCGTTCGAGACGAGCTGATGGGCGTCGAGCCTAAAGATTGGGACGTCGAAGTTTACGGCATCGAGCCGGAACGCCTGCGAGAGATCGTAGCGGGATTTGGCGAGGTTAACGCTGTTGGCGAATCATTTGCGGTCTACAAGATCGGGACCGATCTGGACGTCTCACTGCCCCGGCGTGAGCGAAAGTCGGGCGTTGGGCATCGCGGCTTTACCATCGAGGGTGATCCGTCAATGTCGTTCGAAGAGGCGTGTTCGCGGCGGGATTTTACGGTCAACGCCATTTTGAAAGACGCTGTTACCGGCGAGATAGTCGATCCGCTCGACGGGCGTAGTGACATCGAGAGGAAATTGCTGAAAATGGTCTCGCGAGAGACTTTCGGCGAGGACAGTTTGCGCGTTTTGCGGGCCGCTCAGTTTGCTGCCCGCTTTGAATTTGATGTAGAGGCGGAAACGGCTGCGCTGTGCAAAACGATCGACGTGACCGATCTGCCGAAGGAGCGAATTTGGGGTGAACTCGAAAAACTGCTGCTCCGTGCCCGTCAGCCTTCGATCGGGATGAAATTGCTGTACGAATTCGGTGTTTTCCGGCAGCTTTTCCCCGAGATCGAAGCACTTGTCGGTGTGCCGCAGGAATACGAATGGCATCCGGAGGGCGATGTCGATGTTCACACGATGATGGTCGTTGACGAGGCCCGTATGCTGGTCGACGATCTAGACTACCCGCGGAAGGTCGCCGTCATGCTCGGAGCCGTTTGCCACGATCTGGGCAAACCGCCAACGACCGAGTTTGTCGATGGTCGAATTCGCTCACGCGGCCACGACGAGGCCGGTGTCGAGCCGACGATATCGTTTTTGAACAAGCTGGGGATCTTCACGATCGACGGGTTTGATGTGCGCGAACAGATCATCCAACTCGTCCGCTACCACCTGAAGCCCGGCGAATACTATAAGGCCGAATCTAAACACCCCGTCGGCGACGGAGCTTTCCGCCGCTTGGCTCGCAAGGTGGAACCCGATCTGCTCTATCGCGTTGCAAAGGCGGATTCGCTCGGACGCTATCCCGACGGAGATCGGAGCAAGATGATCTTCGGCTCGGAAGCTCAGGAATGGTTCATCGAAAAGGTGCGATCGCTCAACGTCGAAAAGAAAGCTCCCGATCCGATCCTCATGGGCCGACACTTGATCGAACTTGGACTGACGCCGGGGCCGGAGTTCAAGAAGATCCTCGATGCCGTTTATGAAAAACAGCTCGATGGTATCGTTTCCGAGCTTGATGGTGCGATCGCGGAAGCGCGCACATACTCAGGAGAGAAGAATAGCCGATAGCCGTTAGTCGATCAGCCGTTAGCTAGAGTTTTGTTTTTATAAAGATCGACTCAGGTACCGAACGAATGACGAACATTATCTGGCGCCAGACGCCTAGTGTGTAGATCGTCTTTTTGCGGGAGAGATAAGCGTTATAAACGGCCTTTGCGACGCGTTGCGGGGTTGCCGTGAGTGGTTTGGGAAGGGGCATGTCGGCGGTCATTTTGGTTGCTACGAATCCCGGTTTGACGGTTATCACGTTCACATTGGTTTTTGCCAAACGGTGCCGAAGCCCAGCAAGAAACGCTGTAAATCCTGCCTTTGCCGAGCCATAAATGTAGTTGCTCATCCGGCCGCGCTCGCCGGCGACCGACGAGATGCCGATGATCGTGCCGTCGTTTCTCGTTTCAAAGTCATTCGCGATCATCGAAAGGATCGAAACGGCTCCGGTGTAATTCGACGAGATCACTTTCTCCGCTTCGGCCCAGTCCTTTTCTGATACTTTTTGATCTCCAAGCGAGCCGATGGCATACAGTACAACGTCCGGTCGGGCGCGAAGCGATGCGTAGAAGTCGCCGTGTGTTTCGATCGCGGCGGCGTCGAATTCGGCTCTGTAGGCCTTAACGCCGTGCCTGATCTCAAAATCCGAAATCGTCGAATCAAGCTCATCGGCACCACGTGCCGCGAGGATCACGTCAAAGCCATTCCCCGCAAACTCGTGGGCACACGCCAGCCCGATATCCGACCGTCCGCCAAGCAGTAGAAGCGTTTTCGCCATAAATCATAACTATCAACTAAAAACTAAAAACTATCCACTGGATGAAAGGAAAATATTTTCCCTCACTTCTTAGTCGGTAGTCTTCAGTTACTAGTCTTGGAGCCGTTTACTTTGATCCGACGTGAAGTAGCCGGGGCAAACGAAATTCTTATACGTCTTTTGAAATGTTGCGGCCTTCATTCGTGCGTCTTTGGCGAGATAGATGCGGCCCTCGTGTTTCATGACGAGTTCGTCGAGTTCGTCGAGCAGTTTGAAGACGCGGTCGTTGACCTTAAAATCGAGGGCAAGCGTGTAGCCCTCCATTGGGAAGCTCATAACGGCGTTCGGGTGCGATTTCCCGAACAGTTTTAGTACCGCAAGCGGCGAGCCCTCGCCTGACGAGCTTATTTTTTCAAGGATCTGGACGATTCCGTCATAGCTTTTTTCGAGCGGAAGAACGAATTGATATTGTACGAACCCATTCTTGCCGTAGAGTTTGTTCCAGTCGCGAATGCCGTCGAGCGGATAAAAGAACGGGTCAAAATGGATGACGGAGCTTTTTCTCGCGGCCTGTTGTCGATTGTAATAGGCTGTATTGAAAGACCTTACGGTCAGAGGATTGAGAGCGAACGACGGCATGAACATCGGAATTGCCGGGCCATCGGTCGATGGAAGAGCGAACGGGTCCGCGGCTAATTTAGCCGGTAGATCGCTTTTCGATGCATGTTCGCCGAGTTGCAGTATCGATCGGCCGAGGTGGTTGCCCCTAGCTGCACAGTCGAGCCATGCTACAGAATATGTCGGCGAGGTATTCTCTTCAAATGCCTTCATCGCGGCGTCGATGTTTGAGGACTTGATCGACACCTGACCGATGAATGACGTTTCAATTCGTTTTAGCTTAAACCGCGACCGGACGATGATTCCCGTCAGTCCCATGCCGCCGCAAGTTTTCCAGAATAGTTCGGCGTTTTCGGTGGGAGAACATCGCAATATCTCGCCGGTTTCGTCGAGCAGGTCAAAATGGACAATGTGTGACGCAAAGCTTCCTTCTTTGTGGTGATTCTTGCCGTGAACATCGGCGCCGATGGCTCCGCCGAGGGTTATGAATTTTGTGCCGGGCGTGACTGGGAGGAAAAACCCCTTTGGTACGATCACATCGAGAATTTCTGAGAAAAGCACCCCGCTCTCGCATTCGATCTCGCCGTTTTGTAGGTCGAGGTCGAGAAATTTATTAAGTCTCAGTGTCGAAAAGATGTTCTCGCCGAGCGATGCATCGCCGTAAGAGCGGGCATTGCCGCGGATCGTCAAATTGTCCGAGCGTCCGATAAGTTCCGCGATCTCGGAAAGGCGGGAAGTTTCGGTGACATCCGCTTCGACGCGGGGGAAGTTCCCCCAGTTTGTCACCGTTCTACGTGGCATAAAGAATGATGAGGAACGCGATGAACCACAGGCCGATCATCGCCCGGATCATTGTGTCTTTGAGCAGTATCAGCGTCGGCGAACCGCTTTTCTGCTCGACCATCGCGATCTGCAAGAACCTCAGCAATCCAATGATAACAAAGACCGAGGTGAGGTAAACTTGATCGGAATGCAACCGCGTTATGACTTCCTCGGAAACTGTGTACATGATGTAGCAGACGATCGTCGTTCCGGAAAGAACGATAAGGCAGTTATCAATGAATCGGAGCGAGTACCCGGATAACGACGGCCTTAGCGCTTCTTTGTCTTCGACATCGAGCAGCAGATCGTCGCGGCGCTTGCCCAGAGCCAGACAGCACGCCAGCAGGAAAGTCATCAGGATCAGCCATTTAGAAACCGGCACGTCAGCGGCGAACCCACCCGCCAGAACCCTTAGAACAAAGCCTACCGCTATGACAGATATATCGATCAGCGAAATGTGCTTGAGAACTGCGCTGTATAGAAGTTGTAAAGTGATATAACCCGCGATCACATAGAGAAACTGAACTCCCACGAAAAGAGCAGCACCTATTCCAAGAGCCGCCATTACGAACATAAGCAAGAGCGCGGAGGTTTTGGATATCGACCCGACGGCTAGCGGCCTATTTCGCTTGACCTCATGAATTCGGTCTTTCTCGACATCGAAAAGATCGTTGATGATATAAACCGCACTTGCTACGAGACAGAACGACACGAATGCGATGGCGAGTCGCGGGCTGGTAATGAGCAGCGATACCTTGCCCGCAAAAAAAGCCGGGACCAGAACGAAGCCGTTCTTGATCCACTGGTGCGGGCGAATAAGCTTAAGGTAAGGTTTCAAAGGTTGTCTTCGACCGATTCACGAGACCCGGTCTTATTAAGATACATCCAAAAGGCGGTCGCCCCAAAAAACAGCGTGAACATTCCATAGCCAGATTGCTGCAGGAAGAAGTCCAGCTGGCCGAGTTTAACCGTGTAGAGAGCTGAAGTTACGAAAAGTACAGTTATCTGCACGATCGCGCAGTTCCGGAAGAACTTCGCAGTGTCGGTTTTCATATTCTGGAAAGCTAAAGAGCAAGCGATCAATCCTGCAATTGCGGGGACTATCATGCCGGCGAAGGGAAGAACTTCCTCGACGAACTTCAGTTTTTCAGATTGCACAGTGAGCGGTGCGAATCCCGACGGGTTTATGATCCAAAAGGGAAGCGTTACCGCAAGAAATGCGATGCCCGAGATGCTTAGGAATCCTATCGCCTTACTCCAACCGGCTCGTTGAACCAGAACCGAGAGAAAAAGTGGCATTACTAGTATAAAGGTGGACCTCGACGAAAGCCCGATGCCTAGGAGAATCGCAGGTAAGATCTTTGTCCACAACGGTTTGTCATGGTCGGGAATCGTTGTCAGCATTATCCACATCGAAACGACGATGTAGATCGAGTTCGAAGCGTAATCCGCCCCTGTAACAACGTTTTGTAGCAGCGTTGGGCTGAATGCGAGCATTGCCCAGACCAAACCGACCGCCGAAGCGGTGCTTCTTTCTATACGGGAGAAAACAGCGAGAAAAACCGCGATCCAAAAGATATTCTGCAGATAGATCGCACCGACAACGACAAAAGGGATCGCCAGGATCACAGAACCAGGCATCGGCGAGATAAGATTGCCGAGATAGGTCGAAAGCGTGTACGGATACCGTCCGGCGAGCAGTTCGCTTGCCGCCGTGACCAGCGCATCATCCGCGTCAGAGCCAATTCCGACCGTCTTTGAGTCGATCATGGGATGGACGACGGCCGCGATGATCGCAAGTCCTGCGATAGTCACGAGGGCGAGAATGCGGGCAGTTCGTTCTGAGATTTTTGTTTTGAACAGCGGGAAAATGAATTGATCTGCAGCAAAGATCACCGCGGTTCCGGCGGTAAAATATGCCAAAACGCCAAGCGGCCCGCCGTATTTCAGGGCTGTGTCGAACGAAGGCAACAACGTAAAGACCGCAAAGCCGAAAACAAAAAGGTTTCGGTTTGCGGTCTTCTTTGAAGTCATGAAACTGCGGCGGCTCTGCCGCTAATTTTGACTGGTTATTTGCCTTCGAGGAACGCCTTCAGCCTGCGCGAACGCGACGGATGGCGGAGCTTTCTCAGGGCCTTTGCTTCGATCTGGCGAATACGCTCACGCGTGACGGCAAAGTGCTGGCCGACTTCTTCAAGAGTGTGTTCCGAGCCGGTATTGCCGAGGCCGAAACGCATCTTGATGACCTTCTCCTCACGCGGAGTTAGCGTCGCCAAAACCTCATCCGTTATCTCACGTAAATTGGAGAAAGTGACTGATTCTGCAGGGTTTAGTATCGACTTGTCTTCAATAAAATCCCCAAGATGTGAATCTTCTTCTTCTCCGATCGGCGTTTCGAGCGAGATCGGTTCCTGAGCGATCTTCAGGACCTTTCGAACCTTCGAAACCGGAATGTCCATCCGCTTCGCGATCTCTTCCGATGTCGGTTCACGGCCGAGTTCCTGCACAAGGAGACGAGAGGTGCGAATCAGCTTGTTGATCGTCTCGATCATGTGGACCGGAATGCGGATCGTGCGGGCCTGGTCAGCGATAGCACGCGTGATGGCCTGACGGATCCACCACGTCGCATACGTCGAGAACTTGTAGCCGCGACGCCACTCGAACTTATCGACGGCCTTCATCAGGCCGATGTTGCCTTCCTGAATAAGATCGAGGAACTGCAAACCGCGGTTCGTATATTTCTTTGCAATCGAAACGACGAGACGCAGGTTGGCTTCGACCAGCTCGCGTTTTGCCTTATTGGTATCGAACTCGCCGACCGAGATAGTTTGGTACGACCGCTTTATCTCGACCGCTTGCATGTGATAGCGATTCTCGATCTCAGCGATCGCTGCCTTTGCCTCGGCTATCTTGCCCGTAATCTCTTTTTTTGCAGCAGTTCCGGGCTTTGCGTCAAGTATTTCTTTATATTTGCTGATGTTCCGTTCATGTTTACGGATCTCATCAACAACCTTCCGGATCGCCGCGATAAGCACCTGACGCGAGCGTTCGGTCAGATTCAAGTGCTTGATCTCGGTCGCGATATCCAGCCGCAGGCGAGCAGTCTTTCGCTTGAGCGTTAGAAGCTTTTTGGTCTTTTTACCGCCCGATTTTTCCTGCTCTGCCAGCAGAGCGACCCACGATTTGAGCACCGGCTGGAAATTCTGTCTAATGCTCTCGATGCCTTCCAGCGTCCAACGCAGGTATTCTTCGGCCTTGTCTTCCTCGATCGAAATTTCAGCTTGTTCGCTGAAGACCACAGTCTCGCGAATGCTCGCCTTTCCAGCGGCGAGATCGTCGCCGATCTTTAGCAGGCGCTCTACCGCTATCGGCGAACGCGAGATCGCTTTGTGAGTTTTGATCTGGCCGCGCTCGATGCGCTTGGCGATAGTAACTTCGCCTTCGCGGTTGAGAAGCGGCACGACGCCCATTTCGCGGAGGTAAAGTCGTACCGGGTCATTCGATTTATCGAGAACACCGGCCGAGAGATCAAGGTCAAGATCGTCCTCATCACCTTCCTCGCGGGCCTCTTCTTCCTCATCATCCAGTGCGAGATTCGACGCACGTTCGAGAAGCTGTGCATCGGTCTCGGCAACAGAGATATTCGCGCCCTCGAGGCGCTCCAAAACATCCTCGATGTCGTCGGGCGACAACATATTCTCCGGGAGTTCCCGGTGGAGTTGATCGAGGCTCAACCCCTTCTTTCGCCTGCCGAGGGCCATCAGGCGATCCATAATGTCTTCTTTTTCGTCGTAATCAGCCATATTTGATATCAGTGCTTTTTGATTAAACCATAGCGTAAATCGTTGTTCGCTATATATTTAATAACGTCCGGCGGGCCTATTTGGTTTCAACCGAGGCGGGCGGATTTAAAAGCGTAAGTATATCACAATTCGGCGACGCGACGGGCAAGGTCGCGGCGAATTTTTTCGAGTTCCAGTTGTTCGTAGGTCAGTTGGTTAAACAGTTCGGCATCGCCGGTCTGTTCAGCGAGTGAGGCCTCGCGGCTGAGTTCCACTATCCGATTTGAAATAGCCATATTTCGGAGCGAAAACACGCAGTTTTCCGCATCGTGGAGCACCTGATCGAGCGCCTCGTCCTTCGCCCGACGCGGCGGTGTGGCAAGGATCTGCTGGGCGAGGTCTAGCGAATTCTCGTCATCGCCGATCGCTTCCATAACGGTTTCAGGCGTTATTTCGCCGCCGTTGTTGTGGATCTCGATAAAGGCGTGGAAGAGTTCGCC
Organism: uncultured Chloracidobacterium sp.; assembly: GCA_964410495.1. GTDB lineage: Bacteria > Acidobacteriota > Blastocatellia > Pyrinomonadales > Pyrinomonadaceae > OLB17. Next base: position 18,533 of record CAYPGP010000019.1, on the reverse strand, counting down.
GCTTGCGAGGTTTTCGAAATCGCTCGGTTCGAGCTGCGGCAGCACGATCTCGCGCAGGTCGCCGTCGTGGACCAGAAGTTCGAGCAGACGACGTTCCGCGAGTGTGATCTTAGCCCTTGCCGCGCGCGAAATGCGCTGCGTCACGTATTCGGTCGTGTCGGGCGTGACGGATTTTAGTGTCGACCAAAGCTCGCGACGGAGCCCAGCGTCCTCGATGTGATAAAACTCCATCGCCTGATCGAAGCTTTCGCGACGCTGGATGTTGTTGCGGATCGACGAGATCACCGGCAGGAATTCCTCGATCGCTTCGGCCTTCTGCTTGGCATTATTAAGGTTACGGCCCGTCAGAGAAGCGTCGAGGGCGAAACGTAGGAACGGCGTAGCCCGTCCGCGGCGTTCGTTATATGCATCCTTTCCGTTCTCACGAATGAAGTCGTCGGGGTCTTTGCCATCTGGCAGGACGAGCACCTTGATGTCGAATTCCTGCGGCAGAAGATGTTCGATCGCCCGCCTCGCGGCTTTGATCCCGGCGGAATCGCCGTCGTAATTGATCACGACCGCTTTCGCAAAACGCCCGAGCAGCTTTGCCTGCTGATCGGTAAAGGCAGTGCCGAGGCTAGCGGCGACGTTGGTAATTCCGAATTGTGCGAGTGCGATAAGGTCGAGATAACCTTCGACAAGAATGGCGAATTTTTTGCGGCGGATGTCATCTTTTGCCTGAAAGAGGCCAAAGAGATGTTCACTTTTTATGTAGGCTGCGGTCTCGGGCGAATTGAGATACTTCGGCTGATCTTCCGGGCTAAGGGCTCTTGCTCCAAAAGCTACCGGCTTTCCGTTCACATCGAGCACCGGAAACATTATGCGGTTGCGGAATTTGTCGTAAACTCTTTCTTTTTCTTCGTTTACGGAAACTAGGCCCGACTGTTCAATAAGCTTCTCATCGATATTCTTATCGCGAAGCAGATTTAGCAAACCGTCCCATTTATCAGGCGAATAACCGATGCGAAACTGTTTCTGGATGTCTTCCGAAATGCCTCTTTTCTCAAGATAACTTTTCGCCTCTTTCGCTTTTCCGCTTTTCCCCTTGAGCTGTTCTTCCCAAAATCCGACGGCGATCTCATTCAACTCGACGATCTGATCCGCGAGTTTCTTTTTCTCCTCACGTTTCTGCTTGTTCCGCTCGTAATCGACATCGTCGATCGGCTCAGGCAGCATCACGCCGCTGATCTCGGCAACACGCTTTACGGCCTCGGGAAAGTTCAGTCCCTCCATCTCCATGATGAAATTAAACGCCGTCCCGCCCTTGCCGCAGCCGAAGCACTTATAAAACCCCTTCGAAGGATTAACCGAAAACGAAGGCGTCTTCTCCTGATGAAACGGACAGCAAGCCATCCAATTCGCCCCCTTCTTCTTCAGATCCTGAGCATACGGCTGTATTATCCGCACCAAGTCGGCACGGTTTTTGAGATCGTCGATGAAGTATTGGGGGTAGAGCACCTAGAGCTTTAGCTCCGCTATTGTAGCACCGTTTCCGCCTTGGTTTGAGGGGGCGAATTCGTGGCGGGCGATGAGGTCGCTGGATTTTAGGAAGTGGTGGACGTAGTTTTTTAGGGCGCCGGTGCCGAAGCCGTGGATGATGCGGACTCGGGGGGTGCGGGCCATGTAGGCTTCATCGATGAAGCGGTCGAGTTCGTATTCGGCGTCGGCCGTGGTTTTGCCGATCAGATTTAGTTCGGCGTCCGTGTCCAAAGTCTCTCGTCCAAGGTCCAAAGTCGATTGAGCTTTTACGACTTTGGACTTTGGACTTGGGACGTGGGACTCAGCTAGCTGAAGATCCGCAAGCTTTTCGCGAAGGCGCATTCCGCCGACCAGGACCTCGGCGACTTCTTTGTCTATACGTTCGATGGTTCCGATGTTGCCGAAGCTGGTGACGACTTTTGAGCCGACGGAAAAGTCGGAACCGCCTGCGTGAACGGGCGGCGAAAAACCTGATTCTTGTTCAACGTTCCCGGAACTGACCGACATTGGCCAACGCGCTTCGCCTTTGCCCCCCGCTGACGCAGGGGGTTCTGACCTTCGCATGACCGCTCGGTTCATCTCGGCTTTCCGCGACAACCTCTCCTTTTCCAACTTGTTCTTAAGGGCCTTGTCCTCGAGGGTTTTGACGAAGGCTTTTGACTGTCGGTCGAAGTCGTCGATCGTAGCCGCTAGTTTGCTTTCGAATTCCTTCTGCCGGGCTTTTTCTTTCTTGACGGCCTCGATCTCGAGGTTGGCGTATTTCATTGCCACGGCTTCGCGTTCTTCTTCCAGAGCGATGCGGAGGTCGGTGGCGATCTTGGTTTCGGTTTGGAGCTTTTTTAGATAGTTTTCGGCGTCCTGGGCCGAAACGTCGAGGTTCTCGCGGGCGGCGTCGATGACGGTCTGGTCGATGCCGAAGCGTCTCGCTATCTCAATGCCGCTCGATGCTCCGGCTAGACCGAGCAGCAATTTATAAGTCGGCTGGAGCGTTTTTTCGTCGAATTCGACCGAGGCGTTGACAATGGTTTCGTCGTTTGCGGCGTAAATTTTCAGTCCGCGATAGTGGGTCGAGGCGATGACGTGGGCACCTTTTTGACGGAAATGATCGACGATCGCGACGCCGAGAGCCGAGCCTTCTTCCGGGTCGGTTCCGGTTCCGGCTTCGTCGAGAAGGACGAGCGACGGCGGGCGGCATTCGCGGATCATCGAGGCGATGTTCGACATGTGGGAAGAGAAGGTTGAGAGATTTGCTGACAGCGACTGATGGTCGCCGATGTCCGCGAGGATCGATCGGTAGAAGGGAACTCGCGCTTCCTTCGCCGGCACGGGCAGCCCCGAGATCGCCATCAGACTGAGCAGGCCGGCGGTTTTTAGGACGACGGTTTTTCCACCGGCGTTCGCACCGGAGATGATCATGATTGAGCGATCGGGCGTCAGGCCGAAGGTCGATGGGACGATCTCGCTTGTTGCGTTCGCGGTCCGGGTTTGCGTTGATTTGAGCTCCGTGGTGAGAACCACCCCGTCAGCCGAAGCGGCTGCCACCCCTCCTTTGTAAGGAGGGGAGTTTTTGTGGTCTTGATCGGCGATTTTCTCTGCGTCTTGCTTTGCGTCCTCGCGTCTTTGCGTTGAAAAACTGCTTAGATTCTCTTCAAGCAGCGGGTGCCGAGCGTCGACTAGATCTAAAGTCTCATCATCGGTTATCTGAGGCACGACTGCACGGAATTTTCTCGCGAACTCGACCTTAGCTTTAACAAAATCGAGTTCCGCAACCGCTTCGACGGCGGCTTGGACGGCCGGGAGTTGTTCGCGGAGCGATTCGGTTAGTGAAAAGAGGATCCTCGCGATCTCGCGTTCTTCTTTGCCTTTCAGGTTTTGGAGCTCGTTGTTGGCCTCGATGGCGTCGAGTGGTTCGACGTAGACGGTCTGGCCGCTGGACGAGAAGCCGTGAGCGACGCCGGTCACTTTACCGCGAAAATCGGTCTTGACGGGAATCACAAAGCGGTCGTTTCGCATCGTGACGATCTCGTCCTGGATCGCCGTCCCGGCGGCACGCATCGCGGATTCGAGCGATTTGGTCAGCCGCGCACGCTGGGCGTTGATCTCGCGGCGGAGTTTTGCCAGCTCTGGCGAGGCCGAATCGTCTATCTCGCCGCCCGGCAGCAGCTTTTTGTTGACCTGATCGATCGCCCCGAGCAGCGAAGGCGGGATATTCTCAACAAAGCTCCACAACACCGGAACTGTTTCTTTTTCAGGGCTGATCGACGAACGGACAAACAAAGCCTGATTACAAACCCGCGAAACCTCAAGCATCAAATTCGGCTCAAGCGTCGCGTTTTGGATTTTCAGAATAGCGACCGCGTCCGAAGGATCTTCGAGCCCGCTGAACGACCACGTGACTTGCTTTTCTTCGTTGAGCGCGATGGTTTCCGAGATCGCGGACAAGGCGTTGTCGAGTTCGTTTCTTGTCGCGAGGGGACGCAGGTCAGCAAACCGCTCCACGCCCATCGGTGTCTGAGCGTGACGGCTGACAAGCTCAAGGAGCTTGGCGTATTCGAGTGTTTCAAGCGAATAGCTCATGGCTTTGTACGATCAATCACATTAAACTGAAAATATCCGTGGCCTGCGACCCCGACCGCTTCAAAATAGCGACCAGTTAAGTCGTCTAAGGCTTGCGATTCCTCAGGAATTACTGAACGCCATAAGCTAATCTGTAAGTCAGGGAAAACGTATGAATAACCAAGCTCTGGATTACTCAAGTCATGCCGAGCAAATGATTCCAGAAAGATAACCGCTTCATCAGCGCCAACTTCATGCAAACATTTGCCGAAGAAAAGAGCCCTAAACTCCTTGGAATTAGCGAGTTCAATAAACTCGACCCTCCCTGTCGCGTCATAGTTAATGGCCATCCCAAAATCAAAGTGCCACTCGCGATCACGAAAGATATCAACGGGCAACCCAAGACGATCACGAACGTCCACTCGCGACATCCCTATGTTTACTGGTCCGACTCCGGTTTTGGGAATGATATCGAAGATTTGCATTGACCCATACTAATCTGCGGTTACCTCTACGCCTTTCCAAAACGACACATATCCTTCGATGTTTTTGGCGTCGGGTTTGGCTTCCGGGTAATACCAGGCGGCGTCTTTGTTGGTTTGGCCGTCGACTACTAGGTCGTAGTAGCTCGCGGTGCCTTTCCAGCCGCAAACGGTGTGGGTCTCGGATGGTTGGAAGTACTCGCGGTTTATCGAGTCGGCAGGGAAGTAGTGGTTTCCTTCGACGACGACGGTTTCGTTGCTTTCGGCTATTGTTGTGTTGTTCCAGATGGCTTTCATAAAATTGTTTTTAGGTGTCGCGAGGTTGCCCGGTCGCTACCGCTCCCGGTTCTGACAAATCCGTCCCGGTCGCTACCGCTCCCGGTTCTGACAGGAAGCGTTCTCTTACATCCGGCGTTGGAAGCATGCAGGCCTCCTGGCGACCGAAGAGTTGGTAGCGGTTAGCGGCGAACAGCTTGTAGGCTGCGTCGCGGATGAAATCGGGTACGATAATAAAAATGTACGCCAGCGACCAGATGCCGCCGAGCCCGCGGGCTATCTTCAGTGCCGCGGTCGAATGCATAAATGCTTTTCCGTCCTCGATCAGCACCACCGAATCGACGTCGTCGCCGATGCCGAATTTCTCCTTTTGTTCGATGCCGAATTCCGACTGCAGGGCCGCAAACTTGAAATTCTTGTATGGATCGTTGCGAATAATGAAGTTGACGGAACCATTGCAAAAATTGCAGACTCCGTCAAAAAGAACGATCCTTTCCATAAAAAAATTCTACCGCAAATAACGGATAGAATTTAACCGCTGGCAGACGATAGACTCAAAAACGTGATGGAAAACGAACTTTACTGGAAGGCGGTAAGGGCTAACGACACGAGGTTTGACGGGGCGTTTGTGTTGGGCGTGAAGACAACCGGCATCTATTGCAAACCGTCCTGCCGTGCGCGTCTGCCGAAGCGGGAGAACGTCGATTTTTACAGCTCTCCAGAAACGGCGGAGAGCCGAGGTTTCAGGGCCTGTAAACGCTGTCGCCCGCGGGAGGTTGCCTTTGTCGATCCGCAGACCGAGAAGGTGATAAAGGCTTGCGAGCTGATCGAACGCGATGAATTTCTATCGCTCGAAGACCTCGCCGCGGCTGTCGGGTCGAGTTCGTTCCATCTACAACGGAGTTTTAAGGAACTGATCGGCATAAGCCCGAAAAAATATGCGGAGGCAAAAAGGATGGAACGATTTAAGGAAGAACTGAGAGGCGGCAGCGAGGTCGTGGATGCGATGTACGACGCGGGTTTTGGTTCGAGCAGCCGGCTTTACGAGAAAGCGGCGGAGAACATGGGCATGACGCCGGCGGTTTATAAAAAAGGAGGCGTCGGGATGAAAATAAACTACACGGTTGCGGATTGCGAGCTTGGGAAATTGTTGGTCGCGAGGACAAAACGCGGAGTTTGCAGCGTGACTTTTGGCGACGATAGCGACGGATTGTTTGAAGGACTGCGAAAAGAATTTCCAAACGCGGAGATCGCCGAGGACGCCAAGGACTTGAAGAACGCGGTCGATGCGATCCTGAACTATCTTGAGGGCAAAAATCGAAGGCTCGTGCTGCCGCTCGATCTCCAGGCGACCGCGTTTCAGCTTCAGGTCTGGGATTTCTTGAGGAAAATACCTTACGGCGAGACGCGTTCTTACGCTGAAGTTGCCGAAGCTCTCGGCGACCGGAAGAAAGTTCGTGCGGTGGCCCAAGCTTGTGCCAGAAACCGCGTCGCGGTCGTCATTCCTTGCCATCGCGTGGTCGCAAGCGACGGAAATCTGAGCGGCTATCGCTGGGGAGTCGAGCGAAAACGCACTCTGCTTGCGAAGGAAACGGCGAACGAAGCCAAATCAACATGATCTGTCGTCAAAACCCAGCGACCTGAGCACGCTGCCCCGCGACCGGAGCACGCTGCCCCGTGACTTGAGCACTCTGCCCCGAGACCTGAGCACTCTGCCCCGCGACCTGAGCACTCTGCCCCGCGACCTGAGCACTCTGCCCCGCGACCTGAGCACTC
>CAYPGP010000019.1:0-11825 GCA_964410495.1 uncultured Chloracidobacterium sp. | reverse complement strand
TGCCCCGTGACCTGAGTGCTCTGCCCCGCGACGGGAGCACTCATTCCTGCGTCCTGACGACTCAGATCCGAGGCATTAGCACAAACGATCTCTCCCCGAGGCCAAATCCTCGACATTAACTCGATATTAAAGTGTGTTGATCCGGCTGCCCTACGCATGTTGCTGCGGAATGTAATCTTTTGTAAAGAAATAACGATTACCTCGGAGCGCATTTTGCCCTTCGAAACTTTTCCTATATTCTCTTGCGTATAAACAGTTCATCACAGCAGTAACATTTGAATTCAAAGTTATGAGATCAAAGCTTCTTGTGCTTTCGTTTGCGGCGATTTGTACGTTTTTCAGCATCGCCGCTTCTGGACAGAGTTACGCGATCACGAATGCGCGGATCGTAACCGTATCCGGAGCCCCGATCGAGCGGGGAACCGTTGTGGTTCGAAACGGGCTGATAGCGGCGGTCGGGGCAAATCTTCAGCCGCCTTCCGATGCTACGGTACTTGACGCAGGCGGTGCGACGGTTTACCCGGGATTTATTGATTCGGCGTCCAATCTGGGCGTACCGGCTCCACAGGCTGGCCCGGGCGGCGGCGGGCCGGGCGGCGGTGGTGGCGGCGGACAAGCGGCAGCAGCGGCAGCAGCAGCAGCGGCGGCGGGAACGTCGAATTCAAACTATCCGGCTGGGCTTCGCCCCGATGTCATGGTCTCCGAACTCATTCGGGCGGGGGATGCGCAGTTCGAAACGAATCGAAATGCTGGCTTTACAACGGCCTTGTCTATGGGCCGAACCGGCATTTTTACTGGCCAGTCCGCGGTCATTAACCTGGCAGGCGATTCGGTCTCGGCGATGATCGTGAAAGATCCTTTTGCCCATCACATCTCATTTTCGACCATTCCGGGCACTTATCCCGGATCTCTGCTCGGCACTTTCTCCGCTCTGCGTCAGATGTTTAACGACGCGAAGCGTTTGCAGGACATGCAGAAGGCGTACGCCGCAGATCCGCGCGGTATGCAGCGGCCGGGCTCGGACCGTTCGCTCGAAGCACTTTTCCCGCTTATCAACCGTCAGATGCCAGTCGTCTTCGCGGCGAATCGCGAGCTTGAGATCAACCGGGCGTTGGACTTGATGAAGGAATACAACCTGATCGGCATCATCGCGGGTGGACAGGAAGCCTGGAAACTGACCGATCGGCTCAAGAGCCAGAACGTTCCAGTTCTGCTTTCGCTCAATTTCCCTCGAAGAACGGCAGCGGCCTCGCCCGATGCCGATCCGGAGTCGCTGGATACTCTGAGATTTCGTGCCGAAACCCCCAAGGGGCCGGGACGCTTAGCTCAGGCCGGGGTTAAGTTTGCGTTCAGCTCCGGCGGTGCGACATCGATGGCCGACTTTTTCGCAAACGCGGGAAAAGCGGTCGAAAACGGTCTCTCACGTGACGCAGCGATTCGGGCGATGACGCTCGGAGCGGCCGAGATCTTTGGCGTAAGCGACCGTTTGGGTTCGATCGAAACTGGCAAGATCGCTAACCTGGTTGTAGTGAAAGGCGATCTGTTCGGCCGCGATAAATTTGCTTCGCATGTGTTCGTGGACGGCAAGCTTTTCGAACAGCGTGAGCCCGCGAGAACAGGCCCCGGCGGACGCGGTCCGGGCGGCGGTCCTGGTGCTGGCGGTGCACCGGCTGCAACTAATCTTGGCGGAACGTACTCGATCAATATCGAAATTCCGGACCAGCCGCTCCCGGCGACGCTCAATCTTCAGCAGCAGGGAACTGCGGTAACTGGAACGATGGTGTCGCAGCTTGGGTCTTCGCAGATCACAAACGGACGGGTGACCGGCAACCAATTTACCTTTACCACGACAGTTCAATTTGGCGGTGCGTCCATCAACATCACAGTTCAGGGCACCGTTACGGGAACGTCGGTGACGGGCACTGTCGATTCGCCGCAGGGAAATATACCGTTCTCAGGAACCAAGAACCCATAAGTTTTAGCTAAACAGGAATAAAGAAATGAGGAAGACAACAGTTTTTCTGACCATAGTTTCGCTGCTGATGATCTCGCCCACGCTTGTTTTGGGCCAGTCGAAAGGCGATCTGCTTATCAAGAACGCGACCGTTATGACGGCTTCGAAGGGAACGCTCGAGGCGACCGACGTGCTTATCGAAAACGGCAAGATCACGCGAATAGGCAAAGGGTTGACCGCTGGTTCGGGTGTTCGGACAATCGACGCGACAGGGAAATATGTAACGCCCGGTATCATCGATGCACACTCGCACGCGATGGTCTCGGCGATCAACGAAGGATCCCTAGCGGTCACGTCGATGACGCGGATCGCGGATATGCTAAACCCGACGGACATCGGTATCTATCGAGCGCTCGCCGGCGGCGTAACGGGAGCATTGCTTTTGCATGGCTCCGCAAACCCGATCGGTGGACAGAGTTCCACTGTTAAATTCAAATATGGCCGTCCGGTCAGCGAGTTTCCGGTCCAGGGAGCCCCGCCGGGCATCAAGTTTGCCCTCGGGGAAAACGTAAAACGTTCCAGCTTTACTCCGCAGCCAGGACAGACGGTACGCTATCCGCGCACCCGTATGGGAACGATGGAAGTCATCCGCGATGCCTTTGTGAGGGCACGTGAGTATAAGCAAGCGTGGGAAGATTTTCGGGCGAAGAAGACCCGAGTCCAGCCGCGGATCGACGAAGAATTGCAGCCGCTGGTTGAGATCCTCGAAGGCAAGCGAATCGTGCACTGTCATGGTTATCGATCGGACGAGCATCTGAATATCCTGCGTATCGCCGAAGAATTCGGCTTCAAGATCGGCACGCTTCAGCATGGCCTTGAGGCATTCAAGATCGCTCCCGAGGTTGCCAAACATGGTGCCGGCGTTTCGATATTTGCCGACAGCTGGAGCTATAAGCTCGAAGCCTACGACGCGACGCCATATACGGGCTACATCCTCTGGAAAAATGGCGTGAACGTCTCGATCAACTCCGATTCAGGCGAGAGAATTCGCCGATTGAATATCGATGCGGCGAAGATGATGAAATACGGCGGAGTTCCTGAGCAGGATGCTCTCCGGATGATCACGCTCAATCCGGCGATGCAGCTTGGTATCGCAAATCGAACAGGATCGATCGATGTTGGGAAAGACGGCGATATCACGATCTGGTCCGGCCATCCGTTCAGCGCACTTTCGCTGGCCGAAATGACGATCATCGAGGGCGACGTATATTTTGACCGCGCGAATGACCGCGTAAAACGTGCCGAACTTGCAAAAGAAAAGGCCGATCTCGAAAAGCTAGATATCAACCGTGCACCCGGATCGGGCGGAACGCCGCCGCGTGTCCCGACCGAACGAAATAACGGCGACTACCACGCCAACGAGGACGGAGGAAACAATCGATGAGCAGCAGACTTAGCAATATTATGATCGCAAAGTTTCTTTCCATATTCGCCGCGATAGCGGTCGGAACTATGACGACGGTCGCCCAGAGCGACGCTTCGCAGCAGAACAAGACCGGTAAAGCGGGCACGTTCGCGATCGTTGGGGCAAAGGTCGTTACTGTCTCCGGCGCCGTCATTGATAATGGAACGGTCGTCGTACAAAACGGCAAGATCACAGCCGTCGGTGCTGGTGCCGCGATCCCGGCGGGAGCCGAGCGGATCGACGGAAAAGGTCACTGGGTTTTCCCCGGAATGATCGACGCCGCAACAAACATGGGCCTAGCTGAGATCGCTCAGGGTGCCAACGCGACGATGGACGTGCAGGAAGTCGGCACCATGAACGCGAACGCCAAGGCCTTCCTTGGTATCAATCCGCATTCGTCGCATATAAACGTGACCCGCGTAAACGGGATTACCTCCGTCCTTTCGCATCCGACAGGTGGTTTGATCTCAGGCCAGGCGGCAGTCATCAATCTAAACGGTTCCACGCAGTCTGAAATGGCCGTAGTTCCGATGCATAGCCTCGTCATCAACTTCCCGCGTGTGACGCAGGGTGGCGGCTTTGGAGGCGGTGGATTTGGCGGCGGAGGCCAGGGAGCTGATTTCAACGAGCTGGTAAGAAGACGCGATGCGGCTGTCGAAGATTTGAAGAAGATGTTTCGCGAGGTTGAAGCTTACGCCAAGATCGTCGAAGCATATGCGAAAGACAAGAGCCTGCCTACCCCGACGACCAATTTGCGGTTTGAGGCAATGATCCCTTACGTCCGCGGTCAGAAGCCGATCCTTTTTACGGTTGAGCGTGAACGTGACGTCCGGGCAGTCGCGAAATTCGTAGCGGAAACCAAGGTGAAAGGCATAATCGTCGGCGGTCAGGAAGCATGGAAAGCGGCGGATGTTCTAAAGCAGAACAACATTGCCGTGATCTATACGAATATCTACAGCCTTCCGGTTCAGCAGGACGATCCGTACGATTATCTGTACGAAGCTCCTTCGCTTCTTCAGAAAGCGGGCGTTAAGTTCGCGGTTTCAACTGGTAACCCAGGTGAGGAAGCCCGCGATCTTCCATACCACGCGGGGATCGCTGGAGCCTACGGCCTCGGAAAAGATGAAGCCCTAAAGTCGGTTACGCTCTATCCGGCGCAGATCCTCGGAGTCGATGACCAAATGGGGTCGATCGATGTGGGCAAGATGGCCAATCTCGTCATTGCCGACGGCGATATCCTCGATCCACGCACCAACATCAAGCACATGTTCATCGGCGGACGCAAGATACCTCTTACGAGTCGTCACACGGAACTGTTTGATTCGTTCAAAGACCGGAAGTAAACCTCTTGCAAAATGGGTAATAAGGCATCGAGAAATCTCGGTGCCTTTTTCATATGATCCGTTTTATATGCTCGAAAGCATGCTGGTAAACCGGGTGCCAGTTGTCGTCCGGTTTATCCTCAAGATCAAACCAAAAGAAGTGATAAATAAGACCGCCGTCGTCGAGCGTGTAGAAATCCCATTCTTCCTCCAACTCTCCATCGACCGAGCAAAGAAAAAAATGCCAGAGATGTTTCGAGAGCACGGCGTTCCACGTCCCCTTGTCTTTGACGGTTGAGACTGACGTTATTCCGGATTCTTCTGCTAGTTCTCTTAGGGCACCTTCAGCCGGAACTTCTCCGTTCTCAAGCCCGCCTTTGACAAACTGAATGCCCGCGGACGGATGGCGAAAGACCAGTATCTGGCGCGAACCCGCCCGCTCGCGCATGATGATGGGGCAGACTTTTTCTACCATTGCGATCTAGGACTTCTGCGGTATCTCTTCTTCTTCTTCGAAAAATTCCAGCGACGCTGAGTTCAGGCAATATCGCATCCCGGTCGGCGGCGGGCCGTCGGGGAAGACGTGGCCCTGATGACCGCCGCAACGTGCGCAGCGGATCTCGATTCGCCGCATGCCGTAGCTGTTGTCCTCGATATTGGTCAGGTGATCTTTGTCGAAGGGGCGATAAAACGACGGCCATCCGGTTCCGGAGTTGAACTTATGGCTCGAACTGAATAACGGAAGCCCGCACAGCCTGCACGCATACGTACCATCCAGCTTATTGTCGAGCAGCGTTCCGCAGAAAGCGGGCTCTGTGCCGTGGTTTAAGAGGATGCGATACTCTTCCTCGTTGAGATCCTGTGCAAGACGCTCTATTGTCTCTTCGTTAAGAGGAGTGATGTCGTAGCCTGATTCTGATAATTCCTTGTCCATAGTCTTCATAATTCCTTGCCGAACTGTCTGTATTTCAATAATTCGATGAGGCAGTTCCTTACCGCGCGTTACTCCGATGGTGTTGGTTCAAAAACCTTCTTTTCCAGCTTTCTAAGCCGTGACGCCATGTCACCAAGCTTTCGGAATGCGGCCGTCGAACGGAGCCAATCGCGGTTGTCGAACGCCGGAATGCCGGAGATGACTTTTCCGGGTTCCACGTCATGTGATGTCGCAGATTTGGCCGTGATAACAGCATCGTCACCAACCTTAAGGTGGCCGGCAATACCAACCTGTCCGGTTAGGATGACGCGTTTGCCGATGTGCGAACTGCCGGCGAGTCCGGTTTGAGAGCAAATTAGGGCGTCTTCGTCTATCGTACACGAATGGCCGATCTGGACGAGGTTATCTATTTTTGCTCCGCGTTTGATCCGCGTTTCGCCGACGGAGGCGCAGTCGATCGCGGTGTTTGCCCCGATCTCGACATCGTCCTCCAGAACGACCCGCCCCGTCTGCGGTATCTTCAGCCATTGCTTATTTTGGTCCTTTGCGTAACCAAAACCATCTGATCCGATCGTCGAATTATTGTGAATGATACAGTTGCGCCCGATCTCGCAGTTCTCGCGAACGGAAACGCCGGAATGGATAGTGGTATCTTCGCCTATGGAGACTCCTTCATAGATCGTGACATTTGGCATCAGGCGAACGCCCGACGAAATGCTCGCTCGCTCACCAATAACGACATTTGCGTGGATCTCAACGTCATCCGCAATCGTCGCCGTCGCATCTATCACCGCCGATGGATGGATGCCTGGCCGCAAACCGCGTTCAGGGAAAAACAGCCGCATCGCGAGCGTGTATGCGACGTAAGGATCCTTTGCACGAAGCACAGCGATGTCATCGCGATCGATCGCGACGCCGTTTGCGAGATATATCGCCGAGGCCTTAGTCTGTGCGATCTGCGGAGTGTATTTGGGGTTCGCTAGAAACGTGATCTCGCCTGCGGATGCGAGGTCGAGACCGGCGGTCGATGTAATCTCAAGTTCGGGCGACCCCGATTCTATTTCTGCGTTTGTAAGTTCGGCGAGGCGAGCAAGATTCATAAATTATCCCTTGATGGATAGAGCTTCGATGTGTAAAACTATTTTTACAAAGAACTTGATCTAAGCAAAACGACCATCACGTTTGCTCTCTCCTCCGCAAAAAGTCCGCATTTATTTTCAAGGAGTTATACCGCACTATGAATTCAGCCGCCACCACTCAGAACGTATCTACCTCGAAGCTTGATCCACGAGTCGTCCTTAAGAGCGAAGTGATCGAAGGAAAATCAATTCCGCGTCCCGCATCGAATCGCTGGCATAACATAATCGCGACAAATTTTGTCGTTGCGATAGGCGGCCGCGTTCAGCGTGGAAATCACGATTTGTACGCGAACGACATGAGAGTTAAGTTTGGTCGAAATTCAGTTTGCTTGCCGGCGGTTGTAGTGGTCACGGGGGAGCCGGAATTTTCAGACAACACTGACGAGATCTTGCTTAACCCTACCCTTCTGATCGAGATATTTTCCCCGGGAACACGTGCGACCGATCGGACTGAAAAGCTCGAAGGCTTTTTGGCTATTCCTAAGCTAAAGGAATGCCTGCTGGTCAACGAACAGGAGATGCGCATCGAACATTGGTCGCGGCAAAACCCTAAGCAATGGATCTATCGGATCTACAATGAGAAGGACGATGCTATCAACCTTGAATCTATAGGATGCAAGATGTCGCTCTCGGAAGCGTATTCTCAGGTAAAGCTACGCGAATCTGAACTAAGCTCACGGGCCGTAAATTAGCTGCACGGTTGGTCATCTGCAGGCGACATGATCGGAGCGGCGGTGATCGATGTGGATTCGCCGCTTTGAGTGATTCGGGCCTTGTAGGTTGGAACTCGGAACAACGGATTTGGAAGGTCTGTTCGGGTTTCAACACCGACCCGGGCCCAGACAAATCCCTCACACTGGTAAAACGAGATATCCGTTGCAGTCCTTTTCTCCTTCAGCAGGAAGTGGTCGCGGACTGATAATTCCACGGCCGAACTTACCCGTATTTTGTCACCCGCACCGGGCCGGTTGAGATACCACACAACGGCACCGCCGATTGCGACAAGCACGGCAACCACGCCGAGTACGCCAAGATATTTCCGAGAACTTCCTTTCGTTTCTTCAACGGTTTGAAAAAGCCGGTTCTTTTCAACTTCGACCGGAGAAGTTGTAGGTTTTGGCGTGGGTTCAGGAACGGGAGATGGAGCGGGATCAACCTTCGGAGCATCCGGCGGTTTTGGTAGATCGTCCGTAAGCAAACCCTTTGCAAACTTCATCGTATTTTGATGTATATCACTCTGCGTAACGCAAACGCAACGATTTTGTTATTTTCCGTCTTTACACGTTGCGGGATCGATCGGAACGGCCTTCCAATTGTGGGAATATGTCGCACAGCGGCCCATGATGCATCCTGTTCCATCGACGATCATTGTTCCATCGTCCTTTATCTCATAGGGGCCCGAACCGGTGGCGTTCAATGGGCCGGAATAAGTGTATTCGCCTTTTGTAGAGCTAGTCGGCTTGAATTCAAACTTTAGCGTGCCGGGTACAGTAAATGGCTTGCTGGTATCGCACACGTTACCTTCTTGCTGGGCATCATCGATGTTGCCGGTAATTTTATACGCATTTTTTGTTCCGCCCGGCCCGCCGCGGATATCACCGATCGGAGTCGGCGTTGGAGTCGGTGAGCCGGTCGTCCCATTTGATGGGCTTACTTCGGTGTTTGAACCGTATTTGCACGCGAGAAGGACAAAGACCAGCAATATTAGGACTGAAAATGAGCGAAGAGAATTCATATCAGGATCATTTAATGAGGGTTTGCTGCTCACTCTTAAGCAGCCATTTGCCGTCCCTCCGCACATAATTGTCGATAGTTTTCGCCTTCGCGGATCGCCCGTTCTTCGCAGTTACTTTGATCGTGTAACTCAAGACGGCCGATTCTTCATCAAGGCTCACCAGCTGCTCGTCCGAAATATCAAAAGATCTGATGGCTTTCTCTTCTTTGACATCAGCGAGGGCTTTATTCTTGTTTTGTACCTTTCCGTCGACATCGGTAAGTTGAAAATCATCCGTTGTGACCTTTGCAAGATACGTTACATCACCGTCCTTGGCGGCATTCGCGATCTCATTTGCCAGTTCGATGAGCTGTTTCTTAACGGCGTCGCGGTCGGGAGCCTGCTTTACTGCTCTATTAGCAACCGGTTTGTCTTCGACCGCAGGCGCCGTGTTTTTGCCGAATTGGCCGCAGAAAGCAAGAACCGTCGCGATCATCGCCAGCGGGATGAAGATGTTCATAAAGATAGCCCAAATCCTTTATTGACAATAGAATCCGAATTGCAAGCGATTCTATTGTAGACGTGTCGCGAATGTCAAATATTTTAGCTTGCGATGAATCCGTTTATGCTATCATGCGAAAAAAAAACGGTTCGGAGGCATTTTTGTTTATGAGATCATTTTTTCTCTTTCTAATCCTGCTTTGCGTCGTTCCTGCCGTAAGGGCACAGAAAGTAGGGGACGAGGTTCGTTATCAATGTTTCTGTTTCGGTCAGGAATGGGTAAAAGCAATTGTCGAACGTGTAGATGGTAATAATGTACGAGTTCGTTTTGGCAACATGGACAATCAGGTAGCTACATTGCCGACGAATTCTCCGAAGCTTCGAATGGGCACTGCGGGACGCAATCCACTTGAAAGTGTACCCCCGGATAATTTGCAGAAGGCTTTCATGAACGAGGCTGCTCCGAAGTTCTCTTACGCAGTTACAGCCTTCGCGCCATATTATGACGCTCAATTCAATAAAGCCGGAGGCGGCGTGCCTGATTCAGATATATGGAAGAAGTCGGTCACGGATCTTGCAGAGTTGGATTCTCTTTGTAAATCACGATACCGCGGAATCACAGATTATCGAAGTCCGGGCTATATTCGTGAGGGTTCCGTCGATTATCGCTTCGGGGTTTGGTGCGACATTGCCGCAAACCGAACTGAGATCGAGAAAAAGGCTCGGGTCGGCGTTGCAAGAACACTGATAAATCTTGGCTACACGGACGAAAATCTACGGTTCGGATTCAATGAGCCGGACAATCCGGTTCGTTGGGAAACGCAGCAGTTGATCTGGGAGCGTGACAAATGGCGGGCTGAAAAGCTGGCATGGCTGCGTCCTAAGTATGCGGAATACAAGGTCGAAGTTCCTGCTGACGCGACCGCTGCTGTCGAGGCTAAAGCCGATGAGCTAAAAGCTATCGTGCTTAGGGACGCTCCCAACCGCTCGTACAAGCAGCCTCCCTATCGCGATGCAGCGGTCGAGGCTGTTATACGAGCCGCCTTCGCAAAGGAGTATCCGGGAGCACAGGTGTTAAAGATCGGCCTTGATTACAATACGTGGGTCCAGCGGAAAAGCCTCGATTACATCGCCAGTGACGATATCTTCCGTTATTACAAGGTTAGCTACAACTCATACAAGCGGGGAACGGTTCTTCTAAAAATTCCTGGCCGCCCGCTCTGTCAAATGCATGACTGGGTGGTAGGACGCGGTGCGAGCGGTATCGTACCCGCTGGCGTCGGAGGAAGCGGAGTTTTCATGAGGTGCGAACAATGAGCAAAGCCAGACACATTGCGACACGGTTAACCGACAGCTGGACTGAGATCCTCGGTTCTTACGTCTTTGTTATAGCTGCCTCCGCGGCCCTGTATTCCTATCTTGAGGATAAGCCCGTATTCGACTCGTTCTGGTGGGCGTGTGTTACGGGGCTCACGATCGGTTATGGCGATATGTACCCCGTAACCGTTGGCGGAAAGGTAGTCGCACTTGTGTTGATGCACATAGTTCCGTTGCTTATTATCCCGCTTATTGTGGCTCGCATCCTGAACAACGTTATCGAGGACGCAAACCAATTCAGCCATGACGAGCAAGAAGAGATGAAAGCCGACATTAAAGCGATTAAGAATGCGATGGGGCTTTCAAAGGAAGATCGTAGCGAATAAATAAGTTCTTGAGTGAGCGAGACCACGAGGCTTTCACGCCTCGTGGTCTTACCTTTCGCCGCTATCTACTTTATTCCGTAAAGAGTTACCTGCGATCTAACGCCTCTTCTCACCGTTTGAGCTTCGTACCAGACATCGACCTTGTCGATCCGCCGATCCTTACCGACGAGATCGATCAGGCGTGTCTCGCCTCCGGCTCGGATGACATTTCGCAGCTCGATGTTTTGTTTCTCACCGTTCTCAAATTTTACTTCGAGCCGATAAAACCTAACTGCACGTTGTTGGACCGTAAGCTTTATCCTGCGAAATTCGCCCTTTCCGGCACCGACGTGCCACGTGTCTTGCTCGCTGCGATCCTTAACCTCTTTTGAACCTAGGTTTACCCACTCCTGCGCCGAAGCCGAAGCTGCCGCAAACGTAAGACATAACAGCACCGCTGAGAGTATGATGGTTCTTCTCAACATTCTTTTCCTCCGAGTTTTGTTTTTACCCACCTTGAATTGTGAGCATTCTCGTCAATAAGTCGGCTAAAGTAAAGCGGTTATCAACAAAGACAAATAAAAAAGGCGTCCCTCTGTTAGAACGCCCTTCTATAACGAAAAGAATTGGGATCAGCTATCGGCCGTACACCGCTACTTTTGCTTTCTTGCCTCCCAATGAGTCGGTTTCATACCAGACATCGACACTCTTTATCGGATGGCCGTCGCCTTCGATAGTGACCGAACGCGATTCACGCCCGACTTCGAGTTCTTCGAGGAACTCGACCTCTTTCTTCTCGCCGTCCTTATAATTGATAACGACTTTCTTGAATTTGATCGGAGCATTCATGACCCGAAACTGCAGTTCACGGATGTTGCCCTTGCTTTCAGCGCCGATCGAGTCGTGGTCTATTTTGAAGTCTACGTCCTTTTCCCCAAGTTTAACCCAAGATGCCTGTGCGAGGCTCACCGCGGCAAACGTCATCACGACAAGCATCGTGCCAAGAATTGATCTGTAAAATTTCATAAATCTAACCTCCTTGTATGCATGTACTTATGCATTAACAATGCTAATCAAACGGGACGGACTTAACTGTATTGATGCCGACAAATTC
>CAYPGP010000018.1:0-78084 GCA_964410495.1 uncultured Chloracidobacterium sp. | reverse complement strand
AGACCTAAGACCAAAGCCCGAACCCCCGTATTTACTGCCTAAAATGTATTTTATTCGCAAAGAGCATGCGCGAGGCCGTGAGAGAACTACCCAAACCATACGGACTAGGAGCAAATCCGCGGCCCCGCAACGCTAAAACTGGAAATTGATATGGATTTCGAAGGAGTGTTATGCGGAATACGCGGCCTGTGTTCGATACCTTTCGATATCGTTGCTTTAACCCGGTTAGCGTACGCCCCCTAGCCCTCGCAACGCGATCCAGACCATTCACCGGTTAAAGCGTGGGAATTGTATTTCGATTCAATACCAAAATGCAAGCGGGGTAAGCCGGCAGCGGGATAAATATCATCAAGAAAAATTCCCTTAGACGTCGAATCGTGGGTCGAGTTTCAGGAAACAATCGGGGTTAACACCGTGGTCCCGTAGATTTTGGCGAACGACCGTCAACTCGTTTTCTACCCGTGCGTTGATCGTTTCAAATATGAACTCGGTTTGCCGGTCCGAATCCATGATTGCGTCACTGAGTTTCTTTTTTAAATCAAGCCCCGCATAACGACTATAAATATCCAGCCCTCGATCAATCAAAATTCTTACATCATCGTTGAGTAAAAATTGTTTCCGATCTGGACTTATAAGTCCGCTTGCTCTCTCGAAATTTGAATGGGCCAGCAGCTCATTTCGCCAAATGGTGAGGCGTTTTACGACCGGATCGGACTTTCCTACTAAAAGAAGGTCCTTTGCTAACAAGGGGTTGACGTTCTGCGAGGACGATAATGAAAGCTTAGTAAGGATTACATGGAGACCGGTTGTTCTGTAATCTTTATCATAGATTCGACATAAGCAAAGAACTGTACTGTTCAGCAAGCTTCCTAAAACCGGTAGCCAGAATGGCCAAGTTCTTTCGTAGGCCGATTTATTTTGTCGCGCGAGTTCGAGAATTTTGTGGTGAATGCGGTAGTCTAAGTAAGCGGCTCCTAACTCATCCTCCAAAACCTTGAAGGCTTTTAATTTTTCGTCGTCGGATTTGAAGCTGATTAGGTTTCGCTTTGACACAATAATAATAAATAGTAGTTACTTTTGTTTGAAACGCACAGTATTGGAATGGACGGGAGTAGAGAATTAGAGATCCCGGTAAGCGTTCATTTTGTTAGACATTCGAACTCTGCAGCGAGCAGTATACCATCATGAAATTTTATTTAGAGCGGGCAATCTTCGTTAACAGAGCTCCATTTGATCGACTGGATCTCACATTTGAGGAGAACAGCATTTCAGTAATCACATCGGTGAACGGTCGAGGCAAGACGACTATCCTCTCACATATTGCGGATGCTTTCTATGAAATTGCTAGAGAATATTTTCCTTTGGCGTTCGAGGACCGACCGAATAAGCTCTATCGGTTATCGTCGGCAATGTTTTGTTTGACTCCAGCACGCCCTTCCTTTTTCTATCTTCGGTTTCGTACAGTTGATGGCACGATTGACTACGCTGACATACGGAATGTTTGCACCGAGGAAGAATACAACGAAGCAATTCAGCTGGACGATAAAATGCCGTTCGCGGAATTTGCAGGCGATTTACAAAATGGACAATACATAAAGCAGTTCCGAACGACGCTTGCGGAGGCAGATGCGAAGAACTTTTTTAATAGTGTCGTACATACCTATTTTCCATCCTTCAGATTCGAACGCCCTGGATATCTGACCGAGCCCTATCAGATAACGCTTGATTTTGCTAACGAAACAACGATGACCGGACACCTTAAAAATCCGGTTGAGGTTCGAACAAGTTTCCGCAACTTCGCGAGTTGGGCAATGGACATAGTCCTTGATTCCCAGCACTATGCTGACGCGATGGCGCCGAAGCGACTCATCGATGACTTAATTTCTCGGGCTTTAGTGTCGAAGGGATACGGAAGCCTTCGATACGGCATCGGACCACGCGGATTTGGCTCTACTCGTCTTCAAATAATTCGCAGCGAGACGAATCAGACTGTCTACACGAATATTTTCAATCTATCGTCTGGAGAGCAGGCGGTTATTTCCATGTTCGGTGAGATTCTTCGTCAAGGAGATCGATGTCTGCCAAATTTCCAGTTGGAACAGATTACGGGTATCGTCCTAATTGATGAGATTGAAAATCATCTCCACATCAAGATTCAGAAAGAAGTGCTACCGAAGCTTCTAGACCTGTTCCCTAACGTTCAGTTTATCCTGAGTTCCCATTCGCCCTTCTTAAGTATGGGTCTTGCAGAATCAGCGCTCCAGAGATCCTCGATTATTGACCTTGACGGTATGGGCATCAGCAAAGATCCTGCTAGCAATGCCCTGTATGATGAAGTTTACAAAATGATGGTTAGTGAGAACGAAAGGTTCAAAGAACTGTATAAAGGTCTCAATGACCGGATCATTCAAGGGAACAGGCCGTTAATCGTTACCGAAGGGAAAACAGACCACCTTCATATAGTCAATGCGAAAGAGCGACTCGACATTGAGAATTGTGATTTCGAAGCATTTGAACCACCTGAGGGAGAATGGGGAGACTCGAAGCTCAAACAGTTATTGGAACAGTTAGCCAAGGTGCCTCAGGGGCGTAAGATTATCGGGATTTTTGATAGAGATGTAAATTCCATCGTTCAGGAAATCGAAAACGGTGAGCAAGACTTTAAGGATTTTGGGAATAACGTCTACGCTTTTTGTCTTCCGACACCTGCAGGTAGAGAGAACTATCGTAATATTTCAATCGAGTTTTATTATCCGGATGAGGTGTTGAAGAACGAACGAGATGGCCGAAGGCTCTATTTTACTAACGAGATTGATTATCTATTCAATAAAAGTTTGAATCGTCCTGAATTCCGATTGCTTCCTTCGCCGCGCGAGGAAGCCGAGCTTGAGAAGAAAGTATTCGACGAATCCCGAATGTGCGAACTTACAGATTGGATTTCATCGAAAACTCAGTTTGCGGATAGAGTTTGCAATGACCAAAATTTCCGTGCTGGGCTTGATTTCGAACCATTTCGACCGATTCTCGCGAAAATTAAAGCGATAGTTAATCAATAGATTAATGGAATTATGTATCTGAAACCTGTTCTGCTCAGGAAGGCCCTAGACACATCCCACGAAGAGAAAAACTGACGATGGTCCCGGAGAGGACCTCACAAGTCCAAACATAAATCACCAGGGCGTTTTGTCGGGGAAGCTGTAGACCCATCGGTCGTCGTCATCGAGGTAACAGTATCCACATCCTCGGGTATACTTTTTTCGGTAGCTCTTCTCCCACTCGGCCTCGTGCGGCCCGTATGCGATCCTCCGGGATCTGCGAAAGGTTAGTAACGCGCCCGGAAATCTAATAGTCTGATCGATAACTAAAACGATGGCATCGGTTCGGGTTAGTCTAGTGGTATGGAAAGGAGTTTTTCGATAGATGAACTTACTAAAGATCGCGGTATTTGTTTTTATTCTTAGCGGGTTTGCGGGTGCGCAGGGGAAGGTTAGGTCGGACATTGAGCAGATCACGGATACTTTGATGGATTACATCGAGGGGACGGGGAATGGGGAGCCGGAGCGGTTGCGACGGGCTTTTCATCCGGCTTTTAATCTGTACACGGTCGATGACAAGGGCGCTCTGGTGACGCGTTCGGGTGAAGCGTACGTCGCGAACGTAAAGAAGGGCCAGAAAACGAGCCGTATCGGGCGAATAATCGCGATCGACTACGAAAAAGACGCCGCGACCGCGAAGGTCGAGATCGTGATACCGAACTTCAGGGTCTTTACTGACTACTTCCTGCTGCTCAAATACGAAGGCTCTTGGAAAATAGTCCACAAAAGCTATACCTGGCGAGAGTATCCCAAGACAGAGCAAAGTAAGTAAACCAGTTCGATCGCGGCCCGTTCTATTCCAGTCCCCTGATCTGTATCAGCGGCCCGTTGTTGCCGCCGGTTGGTGTGATCGGGTACGGGGCGAAGCGGTAGCGCTTTGAGCGGACGTTTATGGTGTAGTTCGAGATGTTTGGTACATCCCTGAAGATGAAATCCCCAAACGAACTTGTCGTCGCCGTTCGCGAAAATCCGGTGTCGTCGGTTAGCAGCACCGTCGCATTACTGATCCCACGAAAATCCGGTGTGTAGACGCGGCCACGGAGGACGGAATAGTTGACTCCATTGTTTACGTATCCGGCCGACCAACCCGGCCAGACCGGCTGCCCGCTCGCATTCGAAGCGCGATAGGGCGTTGGCGTATCGGTAAACGAGATCGGGTAGATATTTACCGGAGCCGTCTCGCGCAGCTGGAGTCGGACAGTAGCGAGATTATATTGGATCGCATCGTTAAACGGCTGTGTTCCGGTAACCGTTATGCCGAGTAGGCCGCTGCTGACCATTGTTTCGTCAAAGAGGACGGTCGTTCCGGGAGGCAATCCATCACCGGCGGAAGCAGTGAGGTAGTTGAGAAACTCGGTTTCCCATCGCAGCGAAAAGCTGACATTCGTTGCCCCTTCAAATCCGCTGATGGCGCGTGCAAAAGTAACGGGAACATCAACCAGTTTTCCTCGGCCCGGCTGAACCTCGCGGACTGACAAATCCATCGCGGGATCAGCGAAGAACGGGCCAACTAGCGTTCGTCCGGTGCTTTCGACAGGCAAGATGCCGCCGTCCGCGTTCGTGATGCGAGTGGGCGTCGGGTTACTCAAATAATCGACCCGGAGCGGCGAGGTATTCGGCCCATACGCCTGAGTCATGATCTGCGCCAAGAGTTTACTTCCAGGAGCAAAGCCAGTCGCGCTTGTGATGGTAACGCCGACACGTCCCGCAAGCGACTTGCTCGAATTGACGCTGACTACGGCGTCGGCAGGTGCTCCGGAGGCGAGGTCGATCCGCACATAGCGGACGCTGGCTACTGGGTCCCAACCTAACGAGAAACTGACCGAACGCTCACCGCCAGCGGACACGAGCCGGACGTGGATGAGCGTCTGCTGTCCACTTACATAGTGCGGCGACTGATCGATCGACAACTGCGCCGGCTCCTGAGCGTGGGCTGAGGCGGCGAGGACCAATAAGGAAATAATGAAAGCGTAGAATTTATTTCGGCGTCGCATGGTTATTTCTCCCTTACAATCTCTCAATTACATTCGTCGTGGTTCCAAATGCTTGAGCAAGCGATGATGGGCTTTGATCAATCACTATTCCAATGCCCTTATCTGCATCGTGGGCACTAGTCCGGCGTTTGACGGGATCGTTACAGGTGCGAAGCGATAGCGTTTTGAGCGGACGGTGACGGTGTAGTTCGAAATGTTCGGAACGTAAAAGTACCTGAACGTACCGAATGAACTGGTCGTCGTTGTCCACGAAAATCCCGTATCATCGGTCAGGACAACAGTCGCGTTTCTCAGGGCAAGTCCTTCAGGAGTACGGACATCGCCTTCCAGATACCAATTAATTACGCCGGTGTTTAGAAAGCCGGGATACCCGATGACGCAGCACATGGGCGTAGGCGAATTGCCGAAGGAAATAGAATAGAGACCGAGCGGCGCCGTAGGCCGTGCCCGAAACGAGAGCTGCACCGGACGGTACTGGATCGTGCCGACAAAAGGCGAGGTTCCGGCGACCGAAACTCCGAGCTTTCCGTTTGCGATCATGCTCTCGTCAAACGTAGCTGTCGTACCCGGCGGGAGTAAGTCGCCCACACGCGCCGCTTGAAACTCGAGAAACTCCGGATTCCATTGCAGCGAGAAGGTAAAGTTCGTGATCCCTTCAAAGCCGCCAAACCCCGGGTGGAACCAAACTGGAAAACTTATCGTCCGGCCCGCGGGTGCCGAGCGCTCGCCAATCGATAAGATCCTTGGCCCATCCGCGATGCCGGGGCCGGAGAAGTTAAATGCGGTACCCATCACCGGCATTTGCTCGCCATTAGCGCCGGTAATGCGGATCGGGGTCGGCGAATTCACATAATCGACGCGGAGTTGGACTGTCTCGGGCTCGCCGCCTTGCATTACGATGCGTGCAAGCTGTTTTGATCCCGCAGCAAAACCGGTAGAGCTCGTCAGCGTGACACCCAGCCTTCCTGCAGGGCTTTTGCTTTGATCCACACTTATCACCATATCTGCGGGAGCACCTTGGGCTGGCTCGACACGTACGTAGCGAAGGTTCGCCTCGCGCGTCCACGCTACGGAAAAACTAACTGATCGCTCACCGCCATCGGACACAAGCCTGACCGGGATGGTCGTCGGCCCTCCGCTAATTAACCAAAGAGAGAAGTCAAATGATAAACGGGCCGGCTCCTGAGCGTGCGCTGAGGCGGTTAGGAGTAAAGCTATAAAGAGAACGAATGTCGAGATCTTGCTTCGGGAAACCATGTAGATTCTTCTCCTATTCAGTCGGATAAGCCTTCGGGTAAAAAGAAAGGTGTAAACAGTAAGAAAAATTATGGAAAGGATAACACAAAAAAACGGCATCGAACACAAAACTGTCGGGACCTCCGGTCCGGTTCGCATTCCGTCTCATTTGGTGTGGAAACGGGTGTGAGATAGTAAGGTAATTTTCGTTGCATCCCACGAAGTCTGCCGCTCGCTCTCATCTTTCCGTACATTAATAACGCGGCCTAATTCCTTTATTAGGTTGAAGTTATGCTGTATTTCGGCCAGTGACTTTGCGGTGGGTTGATGGTATAACTGGGTTCGTTGTACTCAATTCTAGATTGCGAGGAAAAGATCGGTCGATGAAGATCAGGGGTATTATTGTATTTGCAGCGTTGCTGGTTTTTAGTGTTACGCCGTCGATGGCACAGTCGACGGACTTTGTTTATCAAGGGCAGATGCAGAACGGGGCCGCGTCCGCCAATGGCGTGTTTGACTTCGAGTTCGCTCTGTTCGGCTCCGCTCTTGGCGGATCACAGTTAGGTTCTACGCTGACGCGGAATTCCGTGAGCGTGACGAACGGGATATTCTCAGTTTCGCTCGATTTCGGGAGTCAGTTCGACGGCTCGGCAAGGTTTCTCGAGATCCGCGTCAGGCAGTCGGGCGGCGGAACCTTTACGGCGCTTGCACCGCGGCAGCCGGTAGCGAGCTCACCTTATGCAGTTAGAAGCATCGACGCCCAAAATGCTGCCAACGCAACAAACGCGACAAATGCTACCAATGCCGTAAACCTGACCGGCCCGCTCGCCGGTGACGTTACGGGAACACAAGGTGCGACGACGGTTGCGAGGTTGAGAGGAACGACGGTCTCAACCTCAGCTCCCGCGAACGGACAGGTTTTGAAATTTAACAGTGCCGCAAATCAATGGCAGCCAGCCACCGACGAAACCGCATCGGGCGGCGGAGGCGGCGGAACCATCACCGGCGTCACGGCCGGAACCGGCCTGACCGGCGGCGGAACCAGCGGAAATGTGACCGTTGGCCTTGCTCCCGGCGGCGTCGGTACAACTCAACTCGCGGACGCCTCGGTCACTGATGCCAAAATAGTCGGAGTCGCGGGTTCCAAGGTTTCGGGAGCGATCCCAGTGGCATCGGTTCCCGCCGGGAGCGGGAATTACGTTCAAAACGGAACCACAACGCAGGCTTCGAGTAATTTCAATATCAGCGGAACCGGTACTGCGGGCATTTTCAACGCCGCGACACAATACAATATTAGCGGCGACCGCATCTTGAGCAAGCCAGGAACCACTAATCTTTTCGCGGGCGAAGATGCCGGTTCCGCTCATACCGGCGGTGTCGCCAATTCATTTTTTGGAGCGTTTTCGGGCAGAGCGACCACGACTGGCGGCGGGAATTCCTTCTTCGGCCAGAGTTCGGGCAATGGCAACACTATCGGTTCGGGAAACACGTTCTTCGGCCTCTTCGCCGGGGCAGTGAACATTTCGGGCACCTCGAATACGGCTATCGGGCGGGATGCAAATTTAGGAGCAAGCAACCTGACGAATGCGACCGCGATCGGAGCAAATGCGGTCGCAAGTACAAGCAATTCGCTGGTCCTCGGCAGCATAGACGGCGTCAACGGGGCGACCGCCAACACCAATGTGGGAATCGGCACAAATTCGCCGACCCATCTGCTTACTGTCGGTCAGCCTGAGACGACCATTCCCGGAACACGAGTTGGCATATTCAGCCCGAGCTCTTTCAACGTCGTTCTCCGCGAGACGGCCAACGATGTGGAAAGCTTCTGGGCCCTGAATGTGAACAACGGAGCATTATTTGGAACGTCGACCAATCATGCGCTCGACTTTCGAACGAACGGCTTGCAGCGAATGGCAATCGCTCCGACCGGTGAGGTCGCCCTAACAACGCTCGGTGCCGCCGGTGCTACTACCCTTTGTCGAAACGCTTCGAACCAGATCGCCACTTGCTCAGGAGGTGGCGTGCCGGCTGGAAGCAATAATTACATCCAGAATGGAACGGTATTGCAAAACGCGGATTTCGTCATCGGCGGAGTTGGTACGGCTGGCATATTCAATTCCATATCGCAGTATCAGATCGGATCCTTGTCCGTACTTGCGGCACCGGGACTCTCCAATCTTTATGCCGGTATTGGTGCGGGAAACTCTGGCAGCACCGGCTCAGATAATTCGTTTGCTGGGCGAAACGCTGGGTCGGGAAATACGACCGGCAGCCGAAACTCCTTTTTTGGAAGTAATTCGGGTACTGGGAACACGAGTGGCGTAGAGAATTCATTCTTCGGATATCGTGCCGGTTTTGCTAACACGACCGGAAATCGAAACGCCTTTTTCGGACATTTGGCGGGCCTTTCGAACACAGTGGGAACAACAAATTCCTTTTTCGGAAACGAGGCCGGACAGGGCAATACCACTGCTTTTGGGAATAGCTTCTTTGGCGCAAGAGCGGGTTCGGCAACAACCACCGGTGGCAACAACTCGTTCTTCGGTTTGAACGCGGGTGATTCAAATATCTCTGGAAGCAACAACTCGGTGTTCGGCGCCGGGGCCGGTGTTGCGATGACATCCGCTTCAAGTAACGCATTTTTCGGGGGAAACGCCGGATCAAACGCGACAGGCTCATTAAATTCGATTTTCGGAGCTGGCGCCGGATTTAATCTTTCGACCGGTGAGGGCAACACTATCGTAGGTTTCTTCGCAGGCGACTCGGTCACGACCGGGACTAACAATACATTGGTAGGTCGAAACTCAAAGACCGGTGCCGGGGACGTTAACAATTCAATAGCTTTGGGAAATAATGCTTTAGTCTCCACCAGTAATAGTCTTGTACTCGGAGGCGTGAATGGTATAAACGGAGCAGCGGCTGACACGAATGTCGGTATCGGGACGACCTCTCCGACGAATCTGCTGACCGTTGGGTCGTCTGAAGCCACGACCGTTAGCGCTAAGGTTGGTGTCTATGGCACAGCAGGATTCAACGTCGTTCTGCGCGAGACAACGAATGATGTCGAAAGTTTTTGGGGTGTTAACGGCAGCAGCGGAGCATTTCTCGGAACATCGTCGAGCGACGCTCTTGGATTTCGCACGAATGGAACAAATCGGGTCGTCATCGCCGCCACCGGCGAGGTCGCAGTAAATACGCTCGGAGCGGCCGGAGCAACCACCCTTTGCCGTAACGCCTCGAATCAGATATCGAGCTGCTCATCGAGCTTGAAGTACAAAACGAATATCACAAACTTCAAACCAGGTCTTTCATTCCTTAATCGGCTGCAGCCGATCTCATTCGACTGGAAGGACGGCGGGCTGAAGGACGTCGGATTTGGCGCAGAAGATATCGCTAAGATCGATCCGCGGTTTGTAACGTACAACCATGCCGGCGAGGTCGAAGGCGTCAAATACGACCGGCTTAGCGTCGCGTTCGTTAATGCGATCAAAGAACAACAAGATCAGATCGCGGCGCAGGCCCGGGTGATCGAGAAACAGAAGGATCTTGCAACACGGCAGCAAGCCGTTATAGAACAGCTCGAACAGCGTTTGACGCGATTGGAAAGGAAAAACAGGAAGAGATAGGGATATCCAATCTGGCCTTTTAAGTCGAGAATATTGGGTTCTTTTCTCTCGACAAGTTTGTCTTGTGAGTTACAACCGACAGTTAGACTATTCATATAAGATCGAAATAGAGCAAAGCTTCATAAGACGCCAATGCAATACTTCGAGCAGATCTACACTTTGATCATCCTCTCGCTGGCCGTCGCGTCGGTGGCGTGGACGGTTACGCAGGAAGAGATCTTTGCCGAATGGCGAAGGATATGTTCGAACAGATGTGAAAGCTCCAAAAATCTGTTGGTGCGTAAGTTCTTTTACGTTTTCACGTGCGAATACTGCTTTAGCCATTGGGTTACGTTGTTTTTTCTGGTTCTTACCGATTTCAGGCTTCTTTTCGCTGACTGGCGCGGATCTGTGATCGCGTTTTTTGTCATTCCGTGGATCGCAAATCAGTGGATGAGCCTTTACCGCCGACTTCGGGTCGAGATCAAGCACGTCAATGCGAAGGCAGAGGTGGTGAAGGAAAAGACCGGGGATCAGGAGTAACTGGTAGAGTTCTTCATCGGCGGCGAAAGCGGACTGTTTGTCGCAGATTCCAAGTTTTGCTATCTTTCCGATATGAAAAAAATCCTTGCCCGACGGTCTATCGCGGCTTTCCTAATAGCCGCGTTCTCGTTTCACTTTCTACCTTCATTTGCGCCCGTTTATGCAGGAGCGCCGGAACCCGTTCGCGGTCGGCAGGCGATGGTGGCGTCGCAGCATGAGCTTGCTTCGAAGATCGGTGCAGACATCATGAAGCGGGGCGGGAACGCCGTAGATGCGGCGATCGCGGTCGGGATCGCGCTGGCGGTCGTGTATCCGGAAGCGGGTAACATCGGCGGCGGCGGATTCATGCTGATCGGCATGCCGGGTGGCGTTTTTAAGGCCATCGATTACCGGGAAATGGCCCCGAAGGCCGCGACCCGCGACGTTTTTGTCGATAAGGACGGCAATTTGATCCGCGGCGAAGGCGGTTCGACGATCGGTTATCGGGCTTCGGGCGTTCCCGGGACGTTGGCGGGCTTTGATCTGGCGTTCAAGAAATACGGTTCCGGCAAGGTCACTTGGACCGATCTCGTTCGCCCGGCCCGGTTGCTTGCTCAGAACGGCTACATTCTCTCGCATCGCTTGGCAGAACTTGCAAAAGCGTATCGCGAAAACCTCGCAAAATATCCGGACAGCAATCGGATTTTCCTCAATAATGGCAAGTATTACCAGGAAGGCGATCTGTTCAAGCAGCCCGAACTCGCCGCAACGCTCGGCCGTATTGAACGGCTCGGGGCAAAGGAGTTTTACACGGGCCAGACGGCGAAGATGATCGCCGATGACATGAAGGCGAATAACGGGCTGATCACGCTCGAGGACCTGAAGAATTACGTAGCGAAGGAACGCACGCCGCTGAAAGGGAATTACCGCGGGCACGAGATCATCTCGATGCCGCCGCCGAGTTCGGGCGGGGTTGTGATGATGCAGGTGCTGAACATGCTCGAGGGCTACGATATCAAGAAGCTTGGGCCGAACTCTGCTGCAAAATATCACCTCTATACCGAAGCGTCGCGACGGGCTTTTGCCGACCGGGCGGAATTTATGGCAGATCCGGATTTCGCGAAGGTTCCGATGTTAGGTCTGATCGACAAGAAATACGCCGAACAACGCCGAAAATCGATCGACGAGAAGCGAGCTTCGAGCAGCCGCGAGATCAAGTTTGGCGAGCCGGCCGGTGTGGAATCGATGGACACGACGCATTATACCGTTGTCGATCCTTCGGGCATGGTCGTGTCGAATACGTACACGATGAACGACCTCTACGGCTCACGCGTGACGATCAAGGGCACCGGCATCCTAATGAACGATGAAATGGATGATTTCGCGGCTCGTCCGGGCAGGCCGAATTTGTTCGGACTCGTGCAGGGCGAGCGAAACAAGGTCGAGGGCGGGAAGCGTCCTCTTTCGTCGATGACGCCGACGATAGTGTTAAGAAAAGATGGTTCCGTTTGGTTCGCGCTCGGTGCGCGCGGCGGGCCGCGGATCATTTCTGCCGTTATGCAGTCGGTGATCAACGTGATCGATCACGGGATGGACATTCAAGAAGCCATCGATTTTCCGCGGGTTCATCATCAATGGCTGCCTGACGAAATGCTCTATGAACCCTACGGCCTTTCACCGGATACGATCGCGATCCTGGCCGGCTACGGGCATAAATTCACGGCGAACCCCGGCAACATCGCTTCCGCGACGGGGATAATGATAGATGAAAAGGGTGTGCGCTTGGGCGCGATCGATTCGCGAAGCGACGGCTTGGCGGTCGGGTTTTAGTCGAGCAGTTTGGTGGTACCGTCGGTCACGCTGTGCGGTTCGAGGTCACTCGTCGTTCGCCAGCGGCCGGTGCCCGGAACCTGGAAATCTGTTGCAGGAATGCTTTGTGCGTGAGGAAGCCTTGCGGTTTCTGACTGGCCGGAAAGCGCGAGATTGGCGGCGGCAGGTGCTTCAGGGCTTGCAAGCTGAAACATCATCGCGTAAGCGATTCGGAGTATGCCGCCCGCAATGAGCAATACCAGTGCGATAGCGGGCAGAGCCGGCCCAATATTAAATGCTATAGCCGTAAAGACGAGCACCGGAACCACAAGAATGGCGGTGAGCATTATAAATATGCCCTGCTTTACCCCGCGTGAACGTTCCGATGGAGCTGTGCCCGCGGTCGGGATCTGGGGGATCAAACCTCCGTTGAGCAGCAGATCCGCCGTGCCGGTGAGCAAATAGCCGCAACGCGAGCAGAAACTCGTCTCGGTCGAAAATCTTTCCTGGCCGCATTGAGGGCAGAACATAAAGATATTTATCGCTTGTCTTCCTTGTCGAGCAGGCGTGTGGTGCTTTCGGTGACGCTTGCGGGCTGCAGGTCGTTTGTGTCACGCCAGCTTCCAGCCATCGGCGGCCCGTATGTTGAGGCCGGAATCGATTGTTGCGGTGGAAGAGCGGCCTGCGGCGGCTGGGCCGTATGGGTTTGATTTTGATAGTTTGGGGTCGCGGCCGGAGGCATCATTCCCGGCATAAGCGGGACAGCGGGTTTTTCCTTTGGAAAGAAGATAAACGCCGAAACCATCATGATCAACCCGCCGAAAATGCCGAGTACGGCCGAAACACCTGCCAATTCATCGACATTTGCGATGCCCCAGAACGGCGTCATGATGAAAAGAAAGAACAAGAACCAGATCAAACTAAATCCGAGAACATTGCGGCGGGAGAAAAGTGGTCTTTTTTTCTTATGAAGTTCCGCAAGCTGCGGCAGGTAACCGCCGTGGGCGACGACTTCAGAAACAAGGCCGAGCGGCATGCCGCAACGCGAGCAGAATTTGGTTTCGGTTGATATCTGCTGCTGTCCACAGCTTGGGCAATGCATGAATTTTCTCCGTCGAAGTCGTTGAGACGAAATCTTAACGAATTTTTACACGAAAAAGTTCACGTTGCAAAAAACTAGAGCCGCGGAGGCTTTTCACCGGTCACTATTTGAAAAGCCAAGAACGCTCTGCCTTGAAAATGGTTTGCTCGGGAGAGCGTTTGAATTAGAAGTTCGAAGAGCGAGATCACTTTCACGGGAGCTGGAAGTTCACGCGAAAGCTCGTCGTCGGACGTGAAAAGTTGAAAGCCCCGCTTGCGGGTGGCTTCTACCTCGTCCAAATATTCGAG
This sequence comes from uncultured Chloracidobacterium sp., assembly GCA_964410495.1. GTDB lineage: Bacteria > Acidobacteriota > Blastocatellia > Pyrinomonadales > Pyrinomonadaceae > OLB17. The sequence continues at coordinate 64,434 of CAYPGP010000018.1, read as the reverse complement.
AATACCGGCGATCGTCCCGAGCTTTTCCGGCAGGGTCCATTCGAACGGGTCATCCCAAAGCCTTGTTGTTAGGCCGCCAAAAGTTTGCTCGACCATTGCAGCCGAACGAACAACGAGTTCACCGCAAGACGTGCGTTCAAGGTTTTTGATGGGGCGAAAAACGCGATCGTCATCAAGCCGTTCGAGCAGCAGCCGCGAACGCCGGTCGAGCGATGCAAATTCCGTATCGAGTGTTCGGATCAACATGAAACAAATATCCACTATTCACAAAAAACTATCCACTGGCGGCGGGACATAGGTTTAGCCATCAGTGAATAGTGATCGGTGAAACGTGAACAGGTTTTAACGCTTTCCGTATCGGCGGTCTTTTTCGTACATTCCTAGACCGTAGTTGCGGCCTTTCCAGTTTATTCCTGTGCCGACCCGGCCTTTGACACCGACTTCGGCGCCGCGGGATGGTACGTTGCCTTCCGTGACCAGGATCCACATCGAACCGGTGCCGTCGTCGATCTTGTAGGCTCCGCCGCCGATGTTTGTTCCGGGAATGGAAAGCCCGTAGCTGTCGACAACGCGGCCGGCGACTACGACGTCCTTATTCTGATACTTGCCGGGGTTTCGCTCGATGTCGGCGATACTGGTGCGGTCGGGACATGCAGCGGTCAGCAGAGCGGTTGCCGAAACGACAGCGGCAAGAAAAACTTTGTAGAGTTTTTTCATCTGTTTCCTCGAATCTGAAATTTGGGGAAGAGAAAAACTGTTGCTAAAGATTCATTTACGCTGCGAAAGTTTGCCATATTTTTCCTGATTTGCGATTCTGCTCCTGTAGCAATTCTCAGTTTATGTTCCGATGAACGCGAAGCCCGGATCTATTCCCGAGTCCGACGTTTCGTTCTGTTCGAGTATTCAGGACGACGTTTGGCACAACCTTGCGGGGCCGAATGCCTTTGAAAGCTGGCATTTCGACGCCGTTTCGGATGACGGGCGCGAAGCGCTCGTGATCGCGTTCTACGATAACTACGTCCTATCTCCGCGTTTCATATTAAATTCCACAACCGCCGAAAACGTTACGCGTTCGGGCCGGCATCGTTTTCCGGCTGTGTCGTTCGTATATGCAGTTGATGGAAAGCCGGTACTTGGGTCCGTTAACGAATTTGTCGAAGCGGATTTTCGATCGGACGGCGTCAAGGGATGCGGGGTCGCTAACTCATCTTTCCATATCGAACGGGCGGAATACGGCAGCGGGTTTATTGTCTCGATAGATCTGCTAACAGTTCGCGGACGGCGTATAAAGGCCGAGTTGGAGTGGCTTTTGATCGAGAACGACCTTACCGGCAAGTTAGATAAACGCACGGACGCCGTTTGGAATGCGGTCGCTCCACGCGCGGACGTTAGCGGCAAAATCTTGCTCATTGGTAAGACCCAAAAGATAAGGAAGACCGTTCATTTCCGCGGAACGGGTTACCATGACCAGGTTTCGAGTGCGAACGTTCATTACCGCGACCTCAGCTCGCGGATGTGGGGCCGGGCACACTTTGTTGATTCGACGATGGTTTTCGATCGCCTGGGCGGTGTACAGAATCGCTCGGCGGCAGGAAAGTTTTACCTGATCCGAGACGGAAAGATCGAGGAACGCCCGGCCGCCTGCGAAACCACGGATTACGCTCGCGATCGATGGGGATTGCTCATCCCGCGGCGGATAACGTTCAACAGCGAAGACAACGTTCGCATCAGAATTAAACCGTTGACCGCGTTTCGCTCAGGTTTCACCGAGGTAAAGATGCTCAGCGAGATAACGCTTAGCTTGAGGGACGGGAAGGCACGGAAAACGACCGGAATTACCGAATTCGTCGATCCGAGAAGATTGAAAAACCGATTGTTAAGATGGATCTCGGACTTAAGGATCGGCAAAGAGGACAAGGCACCCTTGTTTTAACGGTTTCGATCATTGATCTCAACTGGATCGGACTTGGGACACGGGACTTTGGACTGGAGTGATGGTAGCGCCTACGGGAGTCGAACCCGTCTTTCAAGAATGAGAATCTTACGTCCTAACCGATAGACGAAGGCGCCACATTAAAAAGCAACATTATAACCACTAAACCTAGTTTTCAAAAACCGACGCGAAAGTAAATAACTACTATTTCTTATCGTCGCGCAAGGCCTTCGCCGCTGCGATACGACCATCCAGAAAACGTTTGGCAGTCGGAAACCTTTGTAAATAAGTCGCAAAGTGGGGTTCCGCCTCGGCATCTTTTCCCTGCAAGATCAACAAGATACCTCGATCGACGCTAATGTCAGGAGCATTTAGCGGAAGGTCGACCATCGTCCTCAGGTCGGAGATCACGCCCGCCAGATCCCCTTTTGCCATCCAAAGTTCACTTCGTAGTTTGTATCCCGTCGGATTTTGCGGGTCTAATGCGATGCCCTTTTCGCAAATTACAAGTGCCCTATCCTGATCGTTATTTTTGCTGTATAGGCGGGCGAGCCTGATGTATATATTGGCCGTGTTCATCAACTGCTCGCGTTCAAGGCCCATCCTTTCCGCTTCTTCCGGCGACCTTGCAACCGTTTTATATCCGGTGCCGGATAGAAAAGTCTGGTTGCCGCCCGCCTCGTTACCCGGCCGTTCGATCATGATCGATTCTCCGGTAGGCTTGGCGATCAATGAAATCTTGGAATCTTTGGCATCAATGTTGTCGATAAATGCCTGCAGCACGGATATTGCCGAAGCCGTGTCACCCATTCGCTCATAGGTGACCGCGATATCGTGGGTTGCTCCCGCGTGATTGGGAGTGAAAGACAGCGCCGTTTTGGCGTCGTCCAAAGCTCCCGGCAGATCGCCCATGTCACGCCTTACACGTGCGCGGCCGAGGAAAAGCCGATCCGACTTAGCACCGAGGGAGATCGCCGAATCGTAATCTTTTAGAGCGCCCTCGTTATCGCGCAAGAAATGCCGGAAGAAAGCTCGACGATCGTAAAGATACCCGATCGATGGGTTTATAGCGATAGCCGCCGAATAATCTTCAACAGTACCTTTCATGTCGCCGGTCGCCGAACGCAGCCCCGCCCGATATTGGTAAACTTCGAGCAGATCGCGACCTTTTTCGATAGCTTAGGCCAGAATCTTGAGGGCACCAGCGGTATCGCCCTGCGATCTCTTGCTTATGGCCTTCTTTACAGTTTCGCTCGTAAAGGTTTGAGCCGTCGCGGTTATTCCGGCGAAAAGGACGATAGTCAAAAATACGACAATAAATCTGTTCATAATTGGGAACTTCCTTGCTAGACCTGCAGTTGCACAAATCGTATCAGAAACTCCCGGAATTCCAAACAAAAATGTCCGCTGTCGCGCCCCCCAGTGGTCTTGGGAAATAGTCGTTCAAAGACTTATAATCACCTTTTGCCTTCTACGGCCCATCATCTATGACACACAGCTTATTCAACACTCGGCAAAACTTCACATCTGGCGACGGCACAACAGCTACGTTCTACTCGCTTCCGCAGCTCGAGAAGGAGGGAATTGGAAACATTTCGCGTCTTCCAATATCGATCCGGATCGTGCTTGAATCAGTGCTTCGTAACTTTGACGGCGGAAAAAAGGTAAGCGAGGCGAATGTGCGAGCGCTCGCGGCGTGGAAGCCCAACGAGGAGCGTACCGAGGAGATACCGTTTGTCGTCGCACGCGTTGTTTTGCAGGACTTTACGGGCGTTCCGCTGCTGGTCGATCTCGCGGCGATGCGGTCGGCGGTGCAGCGGATGGGAAAAGATCCAGGCGTTATCGAGCCGCTTGTGCCGGTTGACCTCGTCATCGATCACTCGGTGCAGGTCGATTTTGCTGGCAGCGAATCGGCATACCAGCGGAACATGGAGATCGAGTTCAAACGCAATAACCAGCGTTATCGTTTCCTGAAATGGGGAACTCAGGCGTTCAACGGCTTTAGCGTCGTGCCTCCGGGCATCGGGATCGTTCATCAGGTCAATCTTGAATATCTGGCGAAGGGGGTATTCGAGCGTGACGGTGTTTATTTTCCTGATTCGCTCGTCGGGACCGATTCGCACACCACGATGATCAACGGCGTCGGTATCGTTGGCTGGGGCGTTGGCGGTATCGAAGCGGAAGCGGGAATGCTCGGCCAGCCGGTGTATTTTCTTACGCCGGACGTGGTTGGCGTTCACCTCACGGGTGCATTATCGCAGGGATCGACGGCGACCGATCTCGTTTTGCGAATTACCGAAATGCTCCGCAAGGCGAACGTCGTCGGCAAATTTGTCGAGTTCTTTGGTGAGGGAGCCGCGGCTCTCAACGCGACCGATCGTGCGACCATTGCGAACATGGCCCCGGAATACGGTGCGACGATGGGCTTTTTCGGCGTGGACGAAAAAACTCTCGAATATTTTCAAAATACTGGCCGTTCGCGGGAACAAATCGAGACGATCAGGGCATATTACATTGCGCAGGAAATGTTTGGGATCCCGAAAGAGGGCGATATCGACTATTCGACCGTTATCGAACTAAACCTTGAAACCGTCAATCCGGCGGTTGCCGGGCCGAAGCGCCCGCAGGACCGGATCGAACTGTCGAACCTCGACGATCGCTTCCTCGAGCTGTTTACAAAGTCTGTCGCCGACGGCGGATACGGAAAGCAGGCTGCGGATCTCGAGAAGCGTTTTGCCGTCGTTATGGGCGACCATCCGGAATCGGTCGTGACCGGTGGCGGTACGCAGGCACCGAAGACATTGCCCGAATCGATTCACGGAACGGTTTCTCCGGACAATACGAATGTCGAAACCGAGATCGAGATGGCAAACAACCGCCCGACGCCAGACCGCGTAGACATTGCGGACGAAGATTCGCCAGCCGTATCGACGACCGTTGGCAATGGTGACGTGCTTATCGCGGCCATCACATCGTGTACGAACACTTCGAATCCGGCGGTAATGCTCGCGGCGGGGATAGTTGCCAAAAAAGCGGCTATGCGCGGGATGAAGGTTCCGCCGTACGTGAAAACATCGCTTGCTCCGGGTTCACGAGTTGTTACGGAATATTTGGAACGGACGGGTTTGCAGCAGTATTTGAACGAGATCGGTTTTGACCTTGTGGGCTATGGCTGCACGACCTGTATCGGAAATTCGGGCCCGCTCGACCCCGCGATCGAGGAGGAGATAGTCGAAAACGATCTGATCGCGGCGTCGGTGCTTTCTGGTAATCGAAACTTTGAGGCACGTGTTCACCAGAACATAAAGGCAAATTTCCTGATGTCACCGCCGCTGGTTGTCGCGTACGCGCTCGCGGGAACCGTAGTTAAAGATATCTACCTTCACCCGATCGGGCAGGACAGCGACGGAAATGATGTTTTCCTGAAGGACATATGGGCATCGCTCGACGAGGTGAAGGAAGTTCTTGGTGCGGCGTTCGATCCGGAAACATACAAACGGCTCTATTCACAATTTGCCGAGCAGAACCCGCTTTGGAACGACATTGAATCCAGTGTCGGCCAAATATACGAATGGGATCCTGACTCGACATATATTCAGGAACCGCCGTTCTTTGAAAACTTTTCGATGTCCACCGGTTCATTCAGCGATATCAAGGGTGCACGGGCTTTGGCGATATTTGGCGATTCGGTTACGACAGATCACATTTCGCCCGCAGGTGCGATCAAGGCAAATTCGCCGGCCGGCCGATATTTGCAGGAACTTGGAGTCGCTCCGGAAGATTTTAATTCGTACGGTTCACGCCGGGGTAACGACCGCGTCATGCTCCGCGGCACGTTTGCGAACGTTCGCATTAAGAATCTGATGGTCGCACCGGTCGAAGGCGGCCAGACCAAGCACCAGCCCTCGGGCGAAGAGATGTCGATCTACGATGCTGCCATGCAGTATAAGGCCGAAAATCGGCATCTAATGATCTTTGCGGGTAAGGAATACGGCACGGGTAGCTCACGCGATTGGGCGGCGAAAGGAACGGCGTTGATGGGCGTGAAGGCCGTCGTTACTGAATCATTTGAGCGTATTCATCGCTCGAACCTCGTCGGAATGGGTGTTTTGCCGCTGCAGTTCAAGGACGGGCAGAATGCACAGACGCTTGGATTAGACGGAACTGAGGAATTTGATCTTGTCGGGCTTGAAAATAATGATGTCAGACCGCGTCAGGATGTTGGGCTCCGTATCAAGCGTGCCTCGGGGGAAGTGGTTGAAACATTTCTGACTCTGAGGATCGATACGCCGATCGAGATCGAATACTACAAGAACGGCGGTATTTTACCGTTTGTTTTAAGGCAGTTGGTTAGCTAAAACGCTTGTATTTAAGCTTCAACAGTGTTAAATTTACACTTTTTAGGCAACATTGTTTTATTTGCCGCACATGTCGGCACTGCTTGGAGAAAATCTATGAGGAAGATCACCACCTTCGCACTTCTATCTACGTTCGTTATCGCGGGCGTTACACCCACATTAGCTCAGCGAAGCGTCACATCAAAATCGGACCGTCGCGTCGTCACGGCGAACCAATTCGACAGCGTGCGTGCCATGACCGAGGACGGCAGCGGAGTTGTTATTCGCTGGCGGATGAAGTCGGAAAAGAATGTCGGCGTTTATAACGTCTATCGGATCGGAGAAGGTTCGAAGGATCTGATCAGCACTCGTGTGATTCCCGGATCAGCCGGCCGTTTTGGCGACGACTTGGTCTATGGCGAACATTATTACTTTTTTGATGCCGAGCCAGTCGTGGGTACACAATACGTCGTCGAAGGTACGGTGATCGGTGGCGATCGGTTTTATAGCGATCCGGTGTCGGTCCAAAACGTTAAGAGCATCGAGGGTGAAACCGGCATAAAAGCTGACACCTTCCGAGAAACACGCACCTCGACAAATTCAGACGTACAGCGAGCGGATGTGTCGGTTACGGGTGAATTGCAGGACATAGTAAGCTTGCACGCTCAGGAACCAAATCCGGAACAGCAGCGTATGGTCGCATCGCGGCCCGGCGTGAAGATCGCGGTACGACGCGATGGTTTTTATCGAGTAACGCGGGCTGAACTGCAGGCCGCAAATTTCCCGGTAAATACCGACTCGGCGAAGTGGCGACTGTTCATGAACGGTAACGAACAGGCGATCACCGTCGCGCCGGATGGATCCTATTTTGATTTCTACGGCAGAGGTATTGACGATCCGGAAACTAACACTCGCTATTATTATTTGATGTCGGACATCGTTGCGGGTAAAAGGATCGGTACAAAGGTCTTGAGGCAGATCCCGGGGTCGGCGACGGCTCAGCGTTATCAGATCGATGCGGGCAAAAAGGAAAGGTTCTTCTATCTCAATCGGTTCTTTAATTACGAGGAAGAGAATTTTTTTGGTACCTACATAAATCCCACGCCCTCGGTCGTGACTTTCAACCTATCGCAGGTCGATAGGACGGCCGCTGCACGGATCAAAGTTACGCTTGTTGGATTTGGAGAATATCAGAATCATCGGATCTCAGTCACACTAAACGGCCATAGTCTGCCAGATATAACGCAGTATGGCCGCGTTTATATGTGGAATGAGGTAAATATCCCGGGTGAGCATTTGGAGGAAGGGCAGAATCGCCTGGAGTTCGTCAGTTCGGGCATTCAGGATGAGGCTCTTTTTGACCGCGTCGAAGTGTCGTATCAGCGGCAGTACGTGGCGGATCAGGGCAAGATCTCCTTCACAACACCCGGTTCGAAGAAAGTTGATATATCGGGTTTTACTTCACCAGCGGTAAGAATTTACGATCTGAGTTTCGACGGGAATCCCGTTGAGATCGTTAATGTGCCTGTCGTCGAAGGAGTCTCGGGCTACACGGTTAAACTTCCATCCAGCCGGCCAATGGTTGGTTATGCTGTGGAAAATGACGGGCTGCTGCAGTCGCCGGGTATCACGGAGAATTTGCCGTCGACTCTTTCCGGAAATGCAAACACGGCCGAGATGCTGATCATTTCCCACTCCTCCCCGAGTATCAAGAATGAGGCACAGGCTTGGGCGACATATCGCGAAACTGAGGCCGGAGGTCGCCTGCCGTCAAGGATCGCCGACGTCGCTGATATTTATGATGAATTTTCCTTCGGCGAGGCGAAGTCCTCCTCGATCAGAGAGTTTCTCGAACATACCTACGAGAATTGGGCGACGCGTCCGAAATACGTGTTGCTTATTGGCGACGGTACGTACGATCCGAAGAACTACGAAAGCTTTGGTTTCTTCAATATGATCCCGTCAGCGCCCGTGCGTTTCATTCAGGAAGAAAGCTACAGCGACGATGCGCTCGCGGATTTTGATGATGACGGATTTGCGGAACTGCCTGTTGGCAGGATACCGGCACGAACCGGAGCACAGGTAGCTATTGCACTAAATAAGGTTCGTCTGTACGAGCAGAACCAACTTGATTTCAATCGGGGCAATACGTTCGCCTACGACAATGCTTTAGACTTCGATTTTGAGGGGATGAGTCATATCTTGGCGAACGAATTGCCGCCATGGGCACCGCGTAATTTCATAGCTGCGGGCACCCCGGCCTCAAACTCAGAATTGATCGACAGCATCAATGCCGGAAAGACATTTTTGAATTACTCGGGTCACGGCGCGGCAGGCTTGTGGTCAAGTTCGAACTTCTTCACTTTAGGAGATGTGCCGAACCTTACAAACGCAAATAACCCAACGTTATTCAGCATGCTCACCTGCTTGAATGGATATTTTCTGAGAACGAATGCCGACTCACTATCAGAAGCTCTGATCTTCAAGGTCGGAGGAGGAGCTTCAGCTTCTTGGGCTTCGACATCGGAAACGACTCCGGATGTTCAACTTTTGATGGCCCAGCGTTTTGTACGGAAAATGTCCGAGCCGCCGCCGGGTAATCTCGAGCGCATCGGCGATTTGATAAAGGATGCCAAAACACAGATATCTCAGGGAGCTGACGTACGACTTTCGTGGGTACTTATCGGCGACCCGGCGATGAAAACACCATAGGGCCTCGGGCCTCGGACCAACAAAAAATGGGCGTCCCGACAAGGACGCCCATTTTTATTGTTGGTACTCGCGGCGGGATTCGAACCTGCGACCTCTTCCTTCGGAGGGTGTCGGGTTGGGTAGACAGGCTTTGCCAATAACTGTCAGATATCACACTTTCATCCGATAAACAGGGGCTTATGGCTTGACTGCCTACGTCACTCGTAGCACTCTAATAGACAACTCACGCCAAACAAAACCACGTTTTTAGTGGGAATTGCTGTTGGGAATTGAGATTGTCTTATGGAATTGCTCGGATCGACAGTTTTCAAACGGAAGTCCAGGACTAAACAGATCAAGCTAAAAGACGGCAGCCTAAAGGATGTGAAGCTCGCCGGCGGCTATTTTTTCAGAATTCGCTATATCAACGATGATGGCCTCACCAAGACCGTCGACCGCGGCCCGTTCGATTTGAAGCGCGAAGCCGAGAGAGGACTCGACGCCGAGAAAAAAGCGATCGAGGATACTTCCGGCAATATCCAGGCTGGCAGAAAAAAGACTTTCAATGATCTTGCCGATATCTGCGAGGTTGAACTGTACGGCGATCGGAAATCGAATTCTATCGGGTACATAATCGCTAATCTACGGGCGTTCTTTGGCCCGCGTAGGCTCTCAAAGATAAATCGGGCTATGCTGGCCGCCTACGTCCAGAAACGCACCTCTGAGACGGTCAGGAACGTAAAGCAGGAAGATCTAAAACGAACGGTCAAACGTTCGACCGTCGATAAAGAGCTTCGCATCATGCGTTCGATGATCTACCACGCGATCGACGAAGGTTGGATGACCGGCAACCCGTTCAAAGCCTCAAAGAAGCTGAAACCTTTGATCATGACGGCCGTCGGCACTCGTAACCGCGTTCTTGCCCGAGACGAAGAGATCCGCTTGCTCGAGTGCTGCGAGCCCGTTGCAAAACGGCCGGTCAATTACACCAAGAAAATCTCGGATACTGTTATAGAAGCCGTCAAGAGCACGGGCAACGAATACCTCAAAGCTATCGTTCTGTTAGGCCTGGATAGTGGCATGCGTAAAGGCGAGATCCTGCAACTGCAGTGGTCGGACATTCTGCTCGACGAAGGCGTTATCTTGCTCCCGGCCGCGTACACCAAGACGAAGCACGCTCGCGTCGTTCCGCTGAGTGCGCGGACAGTTGCCGAGCTTCAACGGCTATATCGTCTCGACACGGACGACCAAGGGAAGCCCTTTCCACTCACGGTTATCGACAAAGTTTTTAATACGGCTGTCCGGCTGGCAGGAATCGAGGATCTTACTTTCCACGATCTACGCCGGACGTTCACAAGCCGACAGATCGCGGCCGGTACAAACCTGGCCATGATCGCTAAGGCGACCGGTCACCGCGATATGAAAATTCTGATGGAGCATTATGCCAAACTCGGCATAGCAGAGATGCGGCAGCTTGCCCGCACGGTTGACGAAGAGAACTCTAGGAATTCTGTTTGAGACGCCGCTCAATCGTTTCGAGGGCAAGAGTTAGAAATTCAGGAATCGTTCGCTCGCCGCGCTCCCAGCGGGCGACCGTGTTTGCAGTAACACCGAGCTGTTCACCAAGTTCTTTTTGGGTAAGGCCAAGGGCCGACCTCGCCTCTTTTAGCTCCGACGGACTCATTACAAGAATTATAGACTATACCACTGGTATTGACAAGAGATATTCCATTGGTATAGCTTCTACAATGAGAATAGGCTTTCCAAGGTTGCAACTCGGAAAGCCCAGGCGTCTCAAAAATACACCGACTAAGGAGAATTTCAAGACATGTCTACTATACAACAAAACACCAAAAAGCGATCAAATTCCAAAAAGCTCGCGCAAGCGACAAACGTCATTCCATTCCCGAGGCCGACAAAATTGATGCCTGGCGGTATCGTACTACCGCCGACTGCGGCCGATTCGGAGGTTTTCGGAGTGCTCAAGGTCTGCCACCAACACGAACTGTTTCGCTCAGGCGACATGATCATTTATCGCAAAGATCTCAGTCCAACATACGATGCGGATGTAGTTGTTGTCCGTCGTTCCAACAATACCCTTGCGGCCGGCTTCGCTGACGAATGGGATCTCGACCACGTGACGATCCTGGGCGTCGTTGTTGGCTTTCAGAGGCCGATCAAAACTGAGGAATACTGGCGGAGTTGACCAACCTTCGGGGTTTTTAATTCCCAAAAACAGGGGGATTAGTGAGCCTTTCGGACGATAAGCAGTGCTTATGGTTTACGCCATACATTCCGGATCGCTTCCTGAAAGTGTACTCAATTTACCGTGATATTCCCCGTGAAATGGGAATATGCCCCCCTCAATGGTAATCATTTATTACCGTCATTTCGAGCATTTCGCCGCACGTAAGTTGTTGATTTATATGGAGGACAATACGGTTTGTGCCATAAGTACTTCTTATAGTACGTGAATTAGTCCCCCCCAGAAACCAACTCCGAAGGCATTCAGATATTGTCTATTCAAGTCAGGGAAACGGTTTTTAACGGCAAGGTTACTTCCCGTGATGACACAAGAAGGAGCAAAACAAGAATATGGATACTCAAAAAGCAACGCTACTCGACAACGACCGGATCATGAATAAGGCGGAAGTCTGCGAACTTCTAGGGATTGCACAGAGGACGCTCGACCGGCTTAGAGCTCGCCAACGCAACCCGCTGCCGCACTTCTTTATCGGCAACCAGGTTCGCTTTCGGCTTTCCGAGATCGATCAATATTGCCGAAGCAATCCAAAGGGCGCAGAGGCGGGAGCTTAGACCGTTTTGGGATGAGTGAATGGCTTCAAGATGGATCGCACATTTTTTCGACGAGACGGATCTCGAAGGCTCGCATTTACTGCTCGCCCTGGCCCTCGCTGACCACGCGGATGCTAAGGGGCTTTGCTGGCCCGGGCTTGATAAGTTGGTTCGCAAGGTTCGACCGCTAAAAAAACGTCGGATTCAAAGTCTGATGGCAGATCTAGAACGCTGGGGGCATGTCGAAATAGTTCGAGGAATAGGGCGAGGGAACTTTACAAAATTCCAGCTAAAAAAGATGTCGCGTGTTGCACCTATTAAGGCTGCAAAAAAAGGTGCAATTTCAAGCATAAAAGGTGCAATCCCGAGTGCAGAAAAGGTGCAATCCAGCGACATCCCTATATATATGGAAGAACCTAAAGAAGAACCTATAGAACCTATTGTCGAAAAGCCGTCCAAAGCGACGCCTTCCGACCACGCCCGAGCAATGTCTTTTTTGAAGGAAACAATCGGACCCTTTATCGACGGCGGGGCTCAAGGGAAAGCACTGAAATGGATGCTGGACAACGGCATCATCTTGGAAGATATCTTCAAACACTTCCCAGGTCATGTCCAGGACTATCAAGCCAAGGGCTTCCGGGCTTCGTACGCATCGTTCGCGAAAGTGATTCACCAAATAAAGTCCGAGAGAGATCGATCTTCCGCCGGACGTCTTCCGACAGTTGAGGAAAAAGAGGCCGAGCGGGAACTCCAACGGCAACGCATGATTAGTCCGCCGATGTCCGCTGCCGAGAAATCTGCCCAGCGGGGAGCAAACGCGATCGCTCTCATTGACGAGCTCCGGCGACAGGGAAAGGCCCAGAGATTGGCTAAAACGGAGGATCTATGACTGAGCAAGAACGTGACAAACGAATCGCCGAGATCAAGTCAGATCAATCGCTACCGCTTCCGATGAAAGCCCGGCAGATCGAGCTGATTATCACCGAGTTTCGTGTCGGTGAACATGGCGACGGCAGGCTCGCGGCGGAAGTGCGGCAGGATGGCATTTCGATCCGGCGAACGCAACGTTACTTTCCGAAACACATGCGGTTCAAAGCCGAGAAAGACGGAAGGTCCTGCTACGGCGCGACGGCCGAGGAAGCCGAAGGGAAGTTGAAGGAGTTTCTCGAACGGCGGGCTAGATATCAGGCTTTCGACTCGACGCCGGCGAATGTCGGATAAAACCACTATGAGCAAAGCACAAACAGCGGCGGTCATTCGCCTACACAATGAAATTATCACACCGATTCTCGCCCAGCTCGCGGCCAAGATCATGGCCCAGATCATTGGCAAAAGCATCGATCGACTGGCCGAACTCGAACCTTTCAAGCACCAGGGATCGGCTGAGAAATGTTTCGTAAGACAACAGGAAAATCCAAAGTTATGAAGACCGAACAACTAATCGAACAGATCGCGGAGATCCGGGCTCTACAAGTCCTCAATACATTCATGCTGCAGCAGCTTCTTGAGATGGTTGGCTGTGATCCAGATGCCCTTATCGATGTCGTCGATAAAATGAATTGCTCGCTCGCTGACCGTTTCGAGAACCAGATGCGGAAGGGGTGCGACATGCAGCCACGGGCCGAAGCTCGACGAGAGCCGGTCATGCCGAAAATCCGTGACTTGGATTTCATGCGGAATATCGACTGGTCACAGATGAAAGAGCAATGAGGTTTGATCTTTGTAACGACAGTCAGGCGGCCCACTTCACTCTGGTCGTTATGTTGAAACGTTGCAAGGCTGGAGCGGTCTGGTCCTGACTGCCGGATCGCTCAAAACTATGTCGAAAACAGGCGGGAAAAGTTCTGATTCATCATCATCATGCGACCACCCGCATGTTTGTCTGAATAAGTTCCCGCGGGTCCTTGGTGGGCGGTTCACCAAACGGGTATCGCACGACTGAGCAATAGGAGTAACTATATAGTTGCGGGGCATATCATCATCATGGGGTTTGAGCTATATTGACCAAGGATCTCCGACAAACAGCCCTTGAAAACGCGGCAATGCTCGAACGAATGGCCGAGCAATACCCCGTCGGCGATCAAGGGCGAAGAATTCTAAAGCTGGCGATGCAGAGGCTCAACGCTCATTACGTTTGGGGCACACCGACGAAGAAAAAGATTCTTCTCTATGCGATCAGCCGCGGCAACCGCCGACTCGCGGACATTGAAGCAGTGACCGGCTTTGATCGTCGCGAGATCAGTACTTTGCTGGCCGAACTGATCAAGCGAGGCCGAGTGGTCGAAACTCGTGAAAAGCTCACCGGTAGCCGCGGCCGTCCGTTTCGGGTCTTCCGGATCGCGGAATTAAATACACAAAAAAAATAATTGCCCGGGCGAACGGCTATCCTTTCGCCTAATGGCCATTGACGCCCTCGAAATCCTAAAGCGTGTTCAAGAAAAACCGATCCATCGTACTTTTGCGATCGACCGGGCCGCAGTCCGCGAAGAGTCGCGAACGGTTAGCCTGGCCTTTGCGAGTGATAAGCCGGTTGACCACTATTTCGGTCGATTGATCCTGACGATGGATAAGAAAGCGATGCGAGCGGAACGTCTGAAAAGTGGAGCGCCGCTTTTGATGGACCACAACGCAACAGACCAAGTTGGCGTTGTCGAAAGCTACTCGATCGGTAAAGACGGTGTCGCTCGTGCGATCGTTCGCTTCGGCGAATCAACTCGCGCAACTGAGATCTTCAACGACGTCAAGACCGGCATCCGGCAGAACGTTTCAGTCGGTTTTATGCTGCATAACCTCGAGCTTGAGGATGACGGCAAGAGAACTGGCGGCATTCCGACCTATCGCTCAAACGATTTTGAACCTTACGAAATTAGCCTGGTTTCCGTACCAGCAGATATCACCGTCGGCGTAGGCCGATCAATGGAGAAAAACATGAACAATTCAGAAAATAATGTAGCAGAAGTCTCGCCGGACCTTGCGGCAGCTTCCGAGATCCGCGGATGGGGCGAAGCGTTTGGAGAGCAGTCTCTCGCAAGCCGGTATATCAGGCAGTCAGTCGACAGCACTGGTCAGTTTATCGGATCGAAAGAGGGGTTTTTCGCATTGGTCCGTGCTAACCAGCCGGCGGCCACTCTACCACCGTCGCTTCATCCGATCGATGCGGCCTACCAGCAGGGCGGCATTCAGCGCGGCGAACTCGCTCGTAGCGTTCCGCGGGCAAGGCTTCAGAACTTCAAGGGCGAAAGATCTCAGGAACGGGCTCATGCCTTTGGTACCTGGATTCTTGGTGCGGTGATGGGCAATGCCTACGCTCGCGAGCAGTGTCAGCGAAACGGATGGATGGTGCTCAACCGGGCCCAGAATGAGAGTGTCAACGAAAAGGGAGCCTATCTGGTTCCGGACGAGTTTGGAAATGAATTGGTCAACTTGATAGAAGAGCACGGCGTTTTTCGTCGCAATGCGAAAGTGGTGCCGATGTCTAGCGACACGCGAAGCGATCCACGGGTTACTGGCCGACTTTCCGCAACATTTGTTGCCGAGTCCACATCAACGACCGAGCAGGAGATGGACTTCGACCGGATCTCACTGGTGGCTCGCAAAACGATGGTTTTGGTCGATTTTTCGAGCGAAGTGAGCGAGGACTCGACGATAAGCATCGGCGATACGCTTGCCGGCGAAGCGGCCAGGGCATTTGCCGAGCTTGAGGACGATTGCGGCTTCAACGGTGATGCGACCTCGACCTATGGCGGCATCGTCGGCGTTCGCGAAAAACTAAAGGGTGTTAGCGGCACGATCGCTAACATCAAAGGGCTTCAGGTGGGAACGGGCAACGCATACGGCGAGCTAACGCTAGATGATTTTGCCAAGACCGTGGCACGCCTTCCGAGCTACGCTCGCAAAGGTGCCAAGTGGTACATGTCGCTTCACCTCTATTGGAACGTTATCGTTCCGCTGCTTTTGGATGCCGGCGGAGCGACCATCGGAGAGATCGAGGCGGGGCGTGGAGACCGGTTGTTCGGAATTCCGATCGAGTACGCCGACAAGATGCCTCACACCGAAGCAAACAGCCAAGTGTGTGCGATCGTCGGAGATCTCGCAATGGCGGCAAGCTTTGGAGATCGCAGGATGTACCGCATCTCAATCAGCGACCAACCGCGATTTAAGCAAGATGATTGGACGCTCAAGGCAACTAGCCGATGGGATATTAATGTTCACGACGTCGGCAATACCACCGAAGCAGGCCCGATCGTCGGACTAATAACCGCAGCAGCTTAAACCCATTTTTTTTGGGAACTTGGGATTCCTTTTTGCCCTTAGCGAAACCCTCAAAAGGGGGATCCCACGGTCCCAAAGCGTAGGCCTCGTTACTCTTTTCGTCGAAGTTCGAGGCGACGGGGCCTACAAACTTCGACAAAATGAAAAAAACTACCGCAGCACAGCAATACGCACAGGCAAAAACGCAGCAATTCGAGGCCTTTCTCGACCAAAGTTTTTCAAAAGAAGCTCTCAAGGGCGTGTCTCTTTTCGAGGTGAAATGCCCGAGCGGCTTTTCGTTCAAATGCCGAAAACTCGATGCGTCTTTCGCGGCGAACGCGGGCCAAATGCCGATGGCGCTGACCGCGCAGCTTCTGGCGGGTACACAGACCGATTTGGATGATGACGCGAAGGCCCAGGCATTCAATTCGATGACGCCGGCCGAGCAAAGAGCATCGATCCAGGTTGCGGCTCAGATGGTTAGGTACGTTGCAGTTGAACCTCGCATCGTCGTCGGCAACGTCGGCGATCGAACGGACGCGGTTTCGTCCGATAGTTTGACAATGGCCGACTTCAACGCCTTGGTAACTTGGGCCCAAGGGGGTGACGAGGGCAAGGCCCTCCGAACCTTTCGTGGACGGCGAAAATGAGAGCTTTCTCGTCGCGTGTTTGACGGCTCGACAGACCGGCATTCCCTTAAGCCGTCGCTTTGCGATCAAAGACTGGTGGACTGCGACCGACCTCGACAACGCAGCGACGATCCGGCTCCGGCAATTCGACCTCGAGGATCAAACGATGAGCATGAAAAATCAGGCCAGGTTAATTGCTTTTGAGGTTTCGAAGATCTTTTCCGACGGCAACGATGACGATGACGATCCGGACGTCGGCAACGCGGAGGTATGGTAATGAGTTTAGGAACCCAAAGCGCCGGTCTGCTTTTCAAAATTGATGCCGATACTTCGAACTTTGACGGTAAGATGCGAGGCATCGACGGCACGATCGGGAAGGCCGCGGGAGCAATGGCCGGTCTCGCGTCGGCAGCACCTATCGCCGGGGCCGCACTGCTTGCGATGGGAGCGGCGGTCGTAACCGTCGCGACGAATCTTTATCAGCTCACAGTCGCATCCGCAGAATTTGCAGGAAAAATATTCGATGTCGGCGAAAAAACGGGCTTATCAGCGGCGACACTTTCGACGCTCAAGGTAAACGCCGACCTTGCCGGATCGAGTCTCGAATCCGTCGGCAACGGCGCGGCAAAATTCAGCAAACTGCTCGGCGAGGCCGCGGCTGGTAATCAGACCGCACAGAAAACCCTTGCCGAGCTCAATGTCACATCTTACGACCTCGAAACCGCACTAGCCCAGGCCACAAAAACGATCTACGAAGCCGATGCCGGCACGGAAAAGCTAAACCTTTCGATGAAGGCGTTTGGCCGAAGCGGCGGCGATTTGATCGGCACGATCAATCAGATGGGCGGCGACCTCAAGGGAGCGACCAAAGAGGCCGAAAAGCTCGGGCTCGTGATGTCAGAAAAGGACCTTGCCGCGGCTGATGCGTTCGGCGACTCGCTCGCCCTGCTATCGAACCAGGCGAAGGTTGCGGGCGTCGCGTTCACGTCCGAACTGATGCCGGTCCTCGCGAAATATTTCGGCATGGCGTCGAAATGGATCGGCGAAAATCGCGATCTTATTCGCACCTGGGGAACGTACGTTGCGAGCCTTGTCGCTAACCTCGCCCGGGGCATCTCTGTTTCGTTCAACTTCATTCTCGACAACGCGAACGCCTTACGGGCAGGCCTTGCGGTTGTTACGCTCGGGATCAGCGAACTGGCCATTCAGGCCGCGAAATTGATCGCGATGTACTACAAGGTGAAAGGCCTGCGACCGGACACCAGCGGCGCGGAAGAGGGCATGGGTGGTTCTGGCGTATCCGTCGCGAGCATTCTACCGAGTGGCGGCGGCAGAGACGGCGGCGGCGGTGGTAGTAAATCCACAACCGACCCGGCAGCCGAAGCCGAGAAAGCCAGAAAGGCCGAAGTCGACGCAGCGAAAAAGGCCGTCGCGGACACGCTCGAGATCTATCGCAAGGGCTATGAGGAAAGACAGGCGGCTCTCGAGCTGAAGCTTACTCAAGGTGCTATCACCGAAACCGAGAAAGTTCGCGACACGGCCCGGATCCGTCGCGAAGCCCTGATGGATGAAATACGCCTGACCAAATCGCTATTGACCAATGACAAGCTCAATACCGAGGAACGGGCCGAGCTGACGCAGAAGCTCAAGATCCTCGCAATCGACCTTCGGACCGAAACGCTCAAAGGTTCAAAAGAGATCACCGAGCAAGTCAAAAAAGAGATCGCCGAGCAGGAAAAGCTACTCAAGATCGAGCAGGAACGCCTACGCACGTTACAGCGTCGCATCGCGGCCGACCAGCAAAAGGAGCGGCAGCAACGTCTCGACGATCAGAAAGAACAGGCGGAAGGCTCCACATTACGCACGGGCGGTTTTGCAGGTGGAATCATCGGGGCGATCTCGATGATGACCGATGCAACCCTTACCGCTCGGGACAAGATGGCGGGTGCATTGTTTTCGATCGAAGCGTCGTGGTCTTCCTTTGCCGAATCGATCAAAGAGGGGATCGATACCATGATAGCCGGCATTGGAAACATGATCTCGAATTTTATCCTCATGGGATCCACTGGCCCGTCTCAAATGAGAAAACTCACAGCGGGCATAATCGCGGGTCTTGCCGCACAGGCGGCAATTCTTAGTGTTTTTGAACTAGCGAAAGGATTCGCCGCACTATTTTTCAATCCGGCCGAGGCGGCGGCTCACTTCCAAGCTGCAGCTCTTTTCGGTTCGATCGCAATCGGGGCGGGAATCGTCGGGAGAAAGCTTGCGGGTAACCTGTTTGCGAATGAATCCGGCGGCGGCGGCGGCTCGGGCGGCGGCGATGAGGATCAAGGCAACCGGCCTATCCGGATCACAGAACGATTCCAGGGCTTTTTGACGGATCAGCAAAAACGTTCTGACGAAGTTCTGGCCAAGGTGATGGAAAGGACAAATGCGGTACTTGGCGGGGTAAAGGAAGAGCTAAACGCCTTTCGCGAGACGTTCGGCGTGGCATCGCCCGGTGATGTCGTGATGGCCGGAGCCGGTGCCGCAAGCAGTGCGATCTTCGACGCAAATCTTTCCGAGATCCGCGGCGACGGCGGCAAGGCGACCGAGCTAAAGCGGGGCATGGGGGGCTTCTACTAAAATGGCCCATCTAAGAATCTACGCTTGTTCAATTTCGGCAACGTCACAGCTTCATCCAGCGGCTCCGAAAGGCGGCACGATCTTTGAGCACGTTGCCGCGATGGTCCCGGCCGAGACGATCCAAGAAGCCGCAGAACTAGCTCGCCGAGAAGCCCTACAACGATGGCCTTCCGAAGACGAAGCGGCCTGGTACAATCACCAGGCCGCTGTCCTTCCGGCTGACAGTCAATTCTACGTCCGCTTTTTCGAAGCCCTACGCGCCGGAATCGTCGACTTCGAATGCGAGAACGCCGAACCAGGGCAAACCTTCCGATTCGATCGATCACTGAAAATTGGGAATTAACCGGCAGTGAGTGGGAATGCTGTTGGGAAATGAAAAACGGATGCCGCTAAAACATCCGTTATTATGGTACTCGCGGCGGGATTCGAACCTGCGACCTCTTCCTTCGGAGGGAAGCACTCTATCCAACTGAGCTACGCGAGCAGATCTGTCCGGAGTCTGACTCCTTGACGATTATATAACACCGGAAAACTAACGCGGAACTATCGTGACGCTCTTGATGCGGATCGGTTCGACTGGCTTTTCGGTGCCGTCCTGTTTCGGGGACTGGGCGATCGTTCGGACATTGTTCATGCCCTCGATCACTTTGCCGTAGACGGTGTATTTGTTGTCGAACGCGGCCTCGCGTTTCAGCATGATAAAGAACTGGGAGTTCGCACTGTTCACATCGTTGCCGAGCCGGGCGGCACCCAAAATGCCGGTGTCGTACGGAATATCAGAAAACTCCGCTGGGACATTCGGCTTGCCGGAATCTCCTTCCTTTCCGGGTGTCGCCACCGCACCGGGTTTGGTGTCGGCGTTGCCGGCCTGGATCACACTCTGGTTGATGCGATGAAAGGCGATGCCGTTATAGTAGCCTTCCTTGGCGAGTTCCTTAAGCCGCGCGACGTGCTTTGGGGCGATGTTCGAGTAGAGCTCAAGCTTGATGGTGCCGTAGGCGGCACTGTTTTCCATCTCGATCACAGCGATCTCGGGATCCGGGATCGGAGCAACGCCTTTCTTGACTTCACCGTTTGCCGTCGGCTTTGTCGCGTTGGAGCCCGTCGAGTTACATGAAACCAGGAAAAGACAGAGAATAGGAAGGATCGCTAAAGAAATTCGTTTCATATCAGTTTAAGCTTTTGTATCCAGAATTATCGTTACCGGGCCGTCGTTAACAAGTTCGACATCCATCATTGCACCGAATCTGCCTTCGGCGACATCGATGCCGGACGATCTGGCGGCTTCGATAAAATAACGATATAGCGTATTTGCAAGTTCACCGCTCGCCGCGCCGAGGTATGATGGCCTCCGGCCGCGGCTGGTATCTGCGAACAGCGTGAACTGCGAAACAACGAGCATCGAACCGCCGGCGTCGCGAAGCGAGACATTCATTTTCCCGTTCTCATCCGCGAATATGCGAAGCCCGGCGATCTTATCGATGAGTTGGTCCGCATCCGCTTCAAGGTCGTCATGCGTGACGCCCAAAAGAATCAGAACGCCGAGCCCGATCTCGCCGGTTATCTCGCCATCGACCGTTACCTTTGCCCTTGAGACTCGCTGAACGACGGCTCTCACGATTATGCTGCGTCTTCGATGTAAACCTTGTTCATCACAACCGGATCGAGCGGCTTATCGTTGTGATTCCTTTCGACAGTCGCGATCGTGTTGACGACATCCTGGCCTTCGATGACCTTTCCAAACTTCGAATAGCTTGGCGGCAGTGGGTAGTCAACGTGCATGATGAAAAACTGCGAACCATTTGTATTTGGGCCCGAATTCGCCATGGCAACGGTGCCTTTTTCATAAGGTCCTGCGTAGAGCGATGAACCGCGGTCGATCTCGTCGTTAAATTTGCCGCCCCAAGCCGATTCTCCGCCGTAGCCTTCGCCGAGCGGGTCGCCGCCCTGGATCATGAAATTGGGGATAACGCGATGAAAAATAACGCCATCGTAATAGTTCTTTTCCGCAAGAAGCCGAAAATTCTCAGTCGTTTTCGGTGCGTCTGCTTCAAGAAGCTCAAATTTGATCGTACCCTTGTTGGTCTCAATGACCGCAATTCTATTTGCCACTAAATAATTCTCCTAGTTCAAGATAAATCTCTCAATCGCCGCGGCCACGCCGCTTTCGTCGTTACTTAATGTTGTATAAAATTCACCTTTCGTAAGCAACTTCGGGTCTGCGTTTCCCATCACGACCGGCGTGCCGGCGTACTCGAGCATTTCGAGATCGTTGAAATTATCACCGATCGTCATCACATTCTCGGCAGTAAGGCCGTTCAATTTCGCAAGTCTTTCTACACCGTGCCCTTTCGACGCATCCGGCGGGAGAATATCGAGAAGAGTGAAGTCGAGGTCCGGATAGATCGTCGCGAGGAGCGTCACGCTTTCGGCAAGTTCCCGCCGCAGATCATTTTCGAGCAGATGCATATTCTCGCACGTGCCGGAGAACGAGATGTGGACCACCTCGTGATCGGCCACGACAGAGTCCAACGATTCAACGTGAGATACGCCTTCGCGGCCCGGGCCTTCGCCATGTAGCGTTTCTGCCCATCGAAGATATTTTTTCAGCGGAATATTCTGCTCAGAAACACGGTCGTAAAGCAGTGTTCCGCTGCCATGCGGATCGACACTTACCAGAGCATCGCCGCCGAGCGATTTGCCGACCTGCACTATCTCAAGGCTCAGCTCCGGTTCGATCAGGGAACAATGCACCGTTTCCATCGACTCAGCGAATTTCAGCAGACCACCGTTGTGAGTGATTAGCGGCGCATTTAGCTCCAGCCCCAGCCCAAGCGGTCGCGCGTCCCGAAACCGCCGCCCCGTCGCGATCGTCACCAGCACACCGCGATCCTCAGCCGCCCGGATAGCCTCGCGATTCGCGTCCGAAACTTCGCCGTTTGAATTCAATGTCGTGCCGTCGAGATCGAGGGCGAGGAGCTTTATCATTGGTTGCCCTCGTTCGCTCGCTTTTCAAGCCGTTCTTTCTCCAACCACTGCTGATATTTCGCCTTGCCTTTTTCGAATTCGGCCGCGGATGAGTAAAACCAGTGCGAACCGTCGTTGGCTTCGACGTTTCGGACGTAGAAAATATAGTCGTTCGGCTGCGGATTTAGTGCGGCGCGGATGGAGCTTTCGGTGACTGACGAAATGGGGCCGGGCGGGATTCCGGTTTTTATTCGGGTGTTGTAGGGGGAATCGACTTCGAGATCGCTTTTGTGGATCGTTCCGTCCCATTTGCCGAGCATTTTGGCGATATAAACGTTGGTCTGGTCGATGCCGAGCGGGATGTTTTTTGAAAGACGGTTGTTAATGATGCCGGCAACTATCGGACGTTCGCCTTCGACTCCCGTTTCAGTTTCGATCAGCGAGGCGATCGTGACTATCTCGTGCGGTGTGCGACCGATAGACTTAGCCTGCTGCGACCACTCGGGTTTCCAGAATTTACGGAATTGATCGACCATTGCCTTAATGATCTCCTGCGGTTTGATATCGCGAGCTAGGTTGTAGGTCGTGGGATACATGTAGCCTTCGAGGTTCTGGGCCGTCGGCGAGATGTCGCGAATGAGCGAGACGTCGTCCATCATTGCCAGGATCGCCTTGTCGTCGACCGGCGGGTTCTGCGGAAATCTCTCGGCTATGCGCTTTGCAATGTCGAACCGCGTAAAACCTTCGGGAATTGTCAGCCTGACTGTGCGGTCCTCGCCTTTTTCCAGCTGCTTAAGCACCTGCATTGTCGATATCGGGGAAGGGAATTGATATTCGCCTGCCTGAAGCTTGGTCGAGTCGCCCAGCGTTCGAAGGTAGATGTTGGTTGCTAGTTCCGATGAGATTATGCCTTCCGCAGCGAGTTTTGCGATGATCTGCGGCGGCGTGCTTCCTTTTTCGATCTTTATGTATTCCGAAGCCTTGCCGTGCTCTTTGGCACTGACCACGCTGCTAAAGACCCAATAGCCAACGCCACCGGCGGCGATCAAGGCGACAAAGATAAGTAAGGATCCGACGATCAAAAACCGTTTCATTTGTCGAAAGTTTACCAATCGGCAAGAATTGATTCAATGAAACGCGTATTTGTCGCGGTCGAACTGCCGAATAAGGTCAAAGAGAAGATCGGTGAATTCGTTGAAGAGCTCCGTGTAAGATATCCGGGCCGGCAGGTGCGCTGGGTTGCGAATGAGAACCTGCACATCACACTGCATTTTGCCGGTGATCTCGACGATGCCAGCGCCGCCCGCTTAGCCGCGAACACTGTAGCGGCTGCTGAACGGCAGGATCAATTCATCGCGACAGTTTCGCGAACCGGATCGTTTATCTCGCGAAGATCTAGATCAAATCCGCTGTGGATCGGCGTTACTTCACCGGATAAGCGACTCGACGAGATCGCGATCGAAATTCAAAAGCATGAAGGCGTGATATCCCCTCGCTTTACGCCGCACATTACAGTCGCACGAGTAAAAGATCCCGCGAAGGCACACGATCTGATTCAAGAATTCTTGAGCTTAACGCTTTCGCCGATGGAGTTTCGAATAGATCGCTTGGTCATATACGAAAGCACGCTGTCGCCGAGAGGTTCGACGTACAGCGTGCTTTCAACACATTCTCTTCGCTAAGCCGCACTACTTTGCCGCCAGAAACTTCTCGATCTCAGCTACGACTTTCTCATCCTGCGGTTTATCCTTCGAACCGAACCTTGCGACGATCTGGCCGTTTCTATCGACGAGGAACTTATTGAAATTCCAAGAAATATCGCCGCCGAATTCGGGATTCGACTTCTTGCTCGTCAGAAAGGTGTAAAAAGGATGCTGATCGGCTCCCGTGACCGATATCTTGGAAAACATCGGGAAAGTCACGCCATAAGTCGTCGAGCAAAAATCTTTGATCTCTTTTTCGGTTCCGGGCTCCTGGCCCATGAAATTATTGGCAGGGAAACCTAGGACGACAAAGCCCTGATCCTTGTATTTCTTATAGATCGCTTCGAGCCCTTCGTATTGAGATGTGTAACCGCATTTGCTCGCCACGTTTACGATCATCAACACCTTACCCTTGTACGAATCAAGTTTCACGGTGCCGCCGTCAATGTCCTTCATGGTGAACTCGTAAACACCTTTCTCCGGCGGCGGCGCGGTGGGCGTTGGGTTTAAGAAAAATCCCATTTGATACGCCGCTGCGCCCAGCGCACCGGCAGCCAGTATAACGATCAATATTCCTGCTTTTATCATTACCTATTTCTCCAATTCTCTCGGGGAGCGCGGCTTCGGAAGCTGTGGAGCATCGTCTTCACCCGTCGCTGCAAATACTTCCTTGAATGCACCTACGCTCGCCAGTACACCCGACGTTTCCATTGGCATAAAGATGACCTTCGAATTCTGAGTGCGGGCCATATTCTGCATCGAATCAACGTATCGCTGCGTGATCAGGTACTGAGCGGTCTGCTTTCGGTCGCCAATGGCGGCGGCTATCTGAGCTATCGCCTGAGCCTCGGCCGCGGCATTGATCTGTCGGGCTTGCGAGGCACCTTCGGCGTCGAGAATGGCAGACTGCTTGTTTCCTTCGGAACGTGTGACCGCTGCCTGCTTTTCGCCCTCGGCACGCGTTATCGCAGCCTGTTTGTCGCCTTCGGCCTGCAGGATCAAAGCTCGGCGGTTTCGCTCAGCCGTCATCTGCTTTTCCATGGTGATGCGGACGTCTTCTGGTGGATTAATGTTCTTTACGTCGACGCGCGTTACTTTCACGCCCCATTTATCCGTCGCTTCATCGAGGATGATCCGAAGTTTCGCGTTTATCTGATCACGCGACGATAGGGTGTGGTCGAGGTCCATCTCGCCCATCACCGAGCGCATGCCGGTTATCGTTAGCTGAACGATCGCACCGACAAGGTCAGCGACTTCATAAACCGCTTTTGTCGGATCGGTTACCTGCCAATAAACGACAGAATCAACGTTGATCGTCACGTTATCACGCGTGATCACCGGTTGCGGCGGCATGTCGATGTACTGTTCGCGAAGGTCGATCGACGTGATTCCGGGGCGAACGTTGGACCAGTAAACCGCTCGCGGCGATTCGAAGAACGGGACAATGATGTTCAGCCCGCTTGACGCGATCCGATGAAAACGGCCAAGCCGCTCGATCAACAAAACGCTCGACTGAGGAACTATCTTGATCGTCTTCCATGCCACTACGAGAAGAGCGATCCCAAGAAACGCGAGAAATATCGCACCGAGACCAAAAATATCTGGCATAAAACCTCCGATTTATATGTCTCAATATAGCACACTTACCTTTAAGAACAGCCTTGATTTACAGTTGCGCACGGCATTCGCGTTTACTGCCTTTTACCTATATAATTTCGCCAACCATGGCTGTTAAATTATCCGACATACAGGACGCTCGACGAATATTAAGCGGGGTCGCAATACCGACGCCGACGCTTTCGGACGACAAGCTGTCCCGTGAGATCGGTGCTAGAGCCCATCTGAAAGCCGAATGCCTGCAGCGAAGCGGTTCCTTTAAGATCCGTGGAGCCTATAACCGTATTTCGCGGCTCACTGATGAAGAAAAAAACCGCGGCGTGATCGCCGCATCCGCGGGAAATCACGCTCAAGGCGTCGCTCTTGCTGCCACGCTGAACGGTATCAAGTCAACCATCGTTCTTCCGACGACAGCACCGCTCACCAAGATCACCGCGACCAAGAATTTCGGAGGTGACGTCGTTCTTTACGGTGCGACGTTCGACGAAGCGGTCGCTCATTCGCGTGAATTACAGGAACAGCACGGATATACATATGTCCACGCCTTTGACGACGAGTATGTGATCGCGGGACAAGGAACGATCGGACTTGAGATCGTCGAAGCTTTGCCAGATATTTCAGTGGTAGTTGTCCCGATCGGCGGAGGCGGGATAATTTCGGGGATCGCGACTGCGGTCAAGACGTTGAAGCCGGATGTACGGGTGATCGGGGTGCAGGCGGAAAACGTCGCGTGGGTAAATCCGAGCCTTAAAGCCGGCAAACCGGTTTATGCCGAACCTGGTCAAACAATCGCTGACGGCATCGCGGTCAAGAGTCCGGGAGCATTGACCTTTCCGATAATTCAGGAACTTGTCGAGGAAGTCGTCGAAGTTAGCGAAGAGGAAATTGCCCGGGCAATATTTTTCTGTGTTCAGAATAATCGCCTGGTTGTCGAAGGGGCTGGAGCGGCTGGCTTAGCGGCTCTATTGGCGGGCAAGATCTCGGTTTCTGAGAAGGATACGGTCGCGGCGGTGCTCTGCGGCGGGAATATCGATGCCAATCTGCTCGCTCGCGTGCTGGAACAAGTTTTGGTTCGGCAGGGCCGTTACATTATGCTCAAGCTTCTAGTCCTCGACCGCCCGGGCATGCTCGCGACCCTTTTGCAGAATATCGCCGAGTCCGGCGCGAACGTGATCGAAGTATTTCATCGTCGTGCGATGTGGCTTGCACCGCTCGGACGTGTCGGAATTCAGGTGCTGCTGGAGGTTCGCGATGAACAGCATGCTAAGGAAGTTCATCGTCATATGGAAGAGGCCGGTTACCAGGTTGAACGCGAAGGGCAGGGCGATTGGGGAGAGTAATCTGCCAGACAAACAATTTCTTTGCCGCCATGCTAAAGTTTTGTTATATTTAAGGCCATCGAAGAAGTTTTATTATTTTAGCTCGGCATCAGAGCCAGGAGGTTTTTATGAGAAACGAATATGACAGAGATGAAACAAGTGCGGCTACGAAACTAACCTATCTCCTCGTCGGAGGCGGTATCGGAGCGGTCCTCGCTTTGCTTTTTGCTCCGAAATCGGGTGTTGAACTTCGCGGCGATATCGCTGACGCCACGCGTAAGGGGCTTGAGAAAGGCCGTGAAACAGCGACCCACCTTCAGGAGCGAGCCGGCGAGTATTACGAAGTTTCGCGTGAAAAGGCGCAGGAGCTTTATCATACCGCTGCTGAGAAGGCATCGGAATTTGGTGAAAAGGCAAAAACCGCCGCTGCCAACACTGCCAATCCATTCAGCGCGGCAATTGAGGCTGGAAAGGATGCATATACCGCCGAGAAGCGGAAGAATGAAGCCAAATCCATCACCGAAGGCCGGGCGAGCTATCCGGTAGATTCACCGGACAAGCAGTCCTAAGATTTTTGATCTATGAATCCAAATGAACCCCAGTTTTGGATGATGGTCTCGTCGATCGTTATCGCCATTACGTTCATCGTGATGGCGATATCGCTCATCGCCATTGCGATGACGGTTCGACGTGTCGTCGCTACGGTCAAGAATCTAGAAGAAAAAGTTGAACCGCTGATCTCGAAGGTAGACGCGATCGGGCTTCAGGGTAAGGAAATATCGGTGCATTTTACCGAAGTTTCAAACAATCTTTCGATAGCGACGAAATACCTGGCCGAATCGACCGAACTGGTCAAGGAAGAGGTCGCGGAACTTCGTCAGATCGTCGGCCACACAGCGTTGACTGCGCGTGACAAGGTCGAAATGGTCAGCCGCACGATCGACCGAACGCACGACCAGGTGACATCGACAACTGAGTTCGTAAATCAGAAGATCGTGGTTCCCGCACGTGAGATCGCTGCTATCATGGCAGGCGTTAAAAAGGGGCTCGAAGTGCTTTTCGCACCGGCCCCGAAGCAGATCGATCGCGTTTACGTCGATGACGAGATGTTTATCGGCTAAATATTCGGGATCCAGAAACTTCGTCCGGAATTGGACACTTCTTTAAGACCGAGCTTTGGAAGCTCGGTCTTTTTCACGCCCAGAAATGTGAAGTGCGGCAGATCTGAAACTACGGTTTGATACCAGCCGTTATTCGCCAATATTTCCCTGACCTTTGCATTTTCAAATTCCTTTACATCAAGCGCCAGCATCGAAATGTGCTGCGAGGTTCCCGGAGGGGCGACGGAATAAATGATGGATTTATCCAGCGACCGAGCGAAAAAGATCTGCTGCTGCTCAAGCTTCAAGATCTCAGGAACCTGCTGATATGGTGTCAAAGATCGTATCCGATTAGCCTCGGCCTGCGTCATACGGCCTTTGCCGACCCAATGAGACAATCCCGGATTGACGCGGCTCGCCCAGAGACCGACGGTTTGATCGTAACCGCGTTTGGCACTGTCTGCTCCACGAGGACCGATCGTAAGCCCGGCGGCCTTTGCCTCGCCGATAGCTTTCAAGAGAGCGGTCATCGCCGCGGCCTGAAGTTCAACCCTCGTGCCTCCGATGGTTTCTACCGAACGTTGAAGCGACGATTGAAATGCTTGCACCTCGGCCTCGTCTTTGAAAACCACTTTCTTTGGTGGTGTAGCACCGCCCCGTGCCAGGAAAACAGCCCCATATTCACGAAGCAGAAGTCGCCCGGCGTCGTCACCTGGCTGTTCGAAGCCCTTAGGAAGATTGCTTAGAAAGTCACCGGTCGCAGGCGTTTCAATTTGCATTGTATTAGTTGATGTTTGGGGCTCGGCCGCGGCAGAGTTGCTGTCAGTACTTAACGACCAGCATCCAAAAGCGGCAACTGCGGCCGCGCATATTATTGTTCCCTTCATGATGTCTATTGCAGTCAAGGTTGAAAGTTATTATTGCGATCGTTTCTCTCAGCACATTTAGTGAGTTGTCACTTACAAAATTTACAGCTCATGCACAAAACTCCTCAACGAAATCGGAAGCAGCGTCAATGTGCGGCTTCATGAATACATCGCATTCGATGAAAGGAATGCGTTCACGGATCGCCGAATAAACAGGAGCGGTGCCGCGACCTAAACGTTTATCATCCCCAATGACCTTTCGACGGAAATCGATGCCCTGGGCCGCACAGAGCAGTTCCAGCGAGAGCACGAGGGCGAAATTCTTCGCCACTTGACGCAATTTCAACGCTGCTGTGAGGCCCATTGAGACATGATCTTCGACATTCGCTGACGACGGAATGGTATCGACACTGGCCGGATGAGCAAGTACCTTATTTTCGGTGCATAATGCCGCCGCCGTGTACTGAACGATCATGAATCCGGAATTCAAGCCGCCATGTTCTGTCAGGAAAGCGGGAAGTACATGAGCATTCGAGGCCTCGTCCGTAAGACGCATGATCCTGCGCTCGGAGATGTTGCTTAGTTCCGAAAGGGCGATCGTCAAATAATCGAAAGCGAGTGCGAGCGGTTCACCGTGAAAGTTGCCGCCGGATATCACTTCGATAGCACCGGTTTCTTCTGAAACGAATATCAATGGATTGTCGGTGACGGCGTTCAATTCGAGCTTGATAAGCCATTCAGCATAAGCGACCGCATCGCGGCAAGCTCCGTGAACCTGCGGCATGCAACGCAGAGTGTACGCGTCCTGAACGTTCGACGGATCGAAATCGCGAGTGAATTCGCTGCCCTCGAGGATCTCGCGCAGGTTCGCAGCGCACTCTATCTGCCGTGGATGCGGCCGAAGGGCGTGTATTCGTTCGTCGAAAGCTAGAACTGTCCCGTGAAGAGCCTCTAAACTAAGGG
Organism: uncultured Chloracidobacterium sp.; assembly: GCA_964410495.1. Taxonomy (GTDB): domain Bacteria; phylum Acidobacteriota; class Blastocatellia; order Pyrinomonadales; family Pyrinomonadaceae; genus OLB17. The sequence continues at coordinate 34,637 of CAYPGP010000018.1, read as the reverse complement.
AACCGGAAATATCGGCGAGCTCGGCGAGCTTTCTTGATTTACAGGTTTCTATAAGCCCGACCGCCGTCATTACGGTTGTGCCGTTAGTAAGTGCGAGCCCTTCCTTGGCGGCGAGCTTTATTGGCGACAGTCCGGCAGCTTTTAGTGCTTCGAACCCGGAAATAGACTTGCCTTCGAATTCCGCGAAGCCCTCGCCGATCAGAACACAGGCGAAGTGCGCAAGCGGTGCGAGATCGCCGCTTGCCCCGAGGCTGCCTTTTTCAGGAATGATCGGATGAACGCCGCGATTCAGACAATCAAGGATCAGCTGCAGTGTCTCGAGCCTGATGCCCGAAAACCCGCGTGCAAGCGTGTTGGCGCGGATGAGCATGATCGCCCGGGTTGTCGGAACATCGAACGGATCGCCTACGCCGACCGCGTGGCTGACAACAATGTTTCGCTGGAGCAACTCGACCTCTTCGCGGCTGATTATCTTGTCCTTGAACGCTCCGAAGCCGGTAGTAATACCGTAGGCGATCTCTCCGCGGTCAAGCAGTGTCTGCACTGCCGCCGCCGAGCGTTCAACTTTCGTTTTTGCACTCTCCGACAGCAAAACGAATGGCTCGGCAGGTTTGCCGTACGCTGCCGCTGTTATTTGTTCAAAAGTCAGGCTTTCGCCGTCTAGGATAATCTGTTCCACTGTATAGGCTGGTCTACTGATCTAATGTTGCAATTTTACCATTCTTAATGATCGTATGCGGTCGCGTCGCACCGAATTCATAAGCTATCGATCGGTAATCGTGGGTGTCCCATATAAGGATGTCTGCGTTCTTTCCGACTTCAAGGGAACCATGCGTCATGCCGAGCCCGATAGCATATGCGGCGTTGGTCGTTGCCGCGTTCAAAGCTTCAGACGGCAGCAATTTCTGATAGCGACAAGCAATAGCCATCGCCATCGGCTGCGATGGACATGGGGCGGAACCTGGGTTGAAATCGGTAGAGACAGCAATTGCACAGCCGGCATCGATAAGCCGTCGTGCAGGAGCGTAAGCAGTCTTTCCGGCATTGAAGTTTTCCGTAGGAATGACAATGCCAACTGTATTGCTGTCCGCCAGCAGGCCGATCTCCGCATCGGATATTACATCCAAATGATCAACAGAAAGAGCTTTAAGATCGACACCAAGCCGCGATCCGCCGAGATTAGTGAACTGGTCGACATGAGCTTTGATCGTGAATCCGAGCTTTCTCGCAGTCTCAAGGATCCTTCTCGATTGGGCGAGACTGAAAGAATTCTTTTCCGTAAAAACGTCACACGAAAACGGTCTTGGGATCGGAGCAAAATGCGATCTCTCGTACCATTGCCATGCCGCGGGAAGCATCTCCTCGCAGATCAGATCGACGTAGCCGTCCGGATCGTCCTTAAATTCCGGAGCGATCGTATGCGCTGCGAGAAAGGTTGGAACTATATCGATCGGGTGCTTTTCATCGAGAGCTTCGATAACCCGCAGCATCTTCAATTCCGTCACCGTATCGAGGCCGTAGCCGGTCTTTATCTCGCACGCAGTCGTGCCACACGCGAGCATTTTGTCCAGTCGTTTGAGGCCTTGTTCGAAAAGTTCGTTCACAGAAGCCGCCCGCGTATTTCGGACCGTTGAGATTATCCCGCCGCCCGCCGCAAGAATATCGAGATATTCTGCCCCTTTTATCTTTAACTCGAACTCGTTGAGACGATCACCCGCAAACACAATATGCGTATGCGGATCGACAAAGCCGGGCGTAACAACACGGCCGAACGCGTCCAGTGTATCTTTTGACTCGAACCGGCTGCATATTTCAATTGTGGTTCCAACGTCAATAAACCGCCCCGAATCGATCGCCATAGCTCCTGATTCTATAGTGCCGGCATTGCGCAGTGACTCACCGCGTTTCGGCGCACCCGACGAGGCGCAGGTCACGAGCTGACCCGCGTTATAGATTATGAGGTCTACCGTTTGCATCTATGGATTGCTCTTGGCTATCTTTTTGTGGATCTCGGGCGTTGCCATGAGAGACGCCGAACCAAACCAAGGCACGTACTCGACGACAAAAATGCCTGCCTTAACCGCCGGGTCCGTCTCAGCTAACTTTTTTGCTTCCTCGACCGACGCAACAGCAAGGATGAACAGCCCGCGAAAAGCCTTATCGTTTTGCCCGAAGGGGCCCGCAACAGCTAATTTGCCCTCGTTTGACAGGCGGGTCATGTTTTCGAAGTGCCCCTTAAATGCTGCTGTTCGGGCGTCACCTTTGGTCGCGGCATCGTTTGGGCCCGTTTTCAGGATAGCAAGCACATAGTTACGCAACCCCATATCATTTGCACCGAGCTTTTTTGCAAGTTCGGCATCGTACTGAGGATTAGGGGCCGGTGTTGTCTGTGCCGCGGCGTTCACAACGAACCCGCTGACGAAAATAACGATAAGGGATAATCTAAAAAAGGTTTTCATATATTTGCTTTGCGTCACTGCGCTGCTTTGCGATAAAAATAACACGTAAACCTTATTTCATTAAACCCATGCATAGAACGATAAAAGCTCCGACCGGTACGGAGTTAAGCTGCAAAAACTGGCTGATCGAGGCCGCTTATCGGATGATACAGAACAATCTCGACCCCGATGTCGCGTTCGATCCTGACAACTTGATCGTTTATGGCGGACGTGGGAAGGCGGCGCGGAATTTGGAGTGTTTTGATGCGATCCTGCGTTCATTGAGGGAATTGAACGAAGACGAGACGCTTTTGGTTCAATCGGGTAAACCGGTTGGGGTTTTCAAAAGTCACACGGACGCTCCGCGCGTCCTGCTCGCGAACTCAAACATAGTTCCGCATTGGGCAACGCAGGAGCAGTTTGACCAGTACGAACGCGACGGGCTGATGATGTATGGGCAGATGACGGCGGGTTCGTGGATATACATCGGCACGCAGGGGATCTTGCAGGGAACTTACGAGACATTTGGGTCGCTTGCGAGGCAGCATGGATGGGGCGATCTTTCGGGGAAGTTGGTACTCACGGCGGGGCTTGGCGAAATGGGCGGAGCGCAGGCTCAGGCGATCACGTTCAACGGCGGTGTGGGATTGCTCGTCGATGTCGACCCGTGGAGGATCGAGCGGCGTCTGCAGTTAAAGCAGGTTGGTATGGCGGCGGATACGCTCGACATCGCCCTGGAACTTGCGAACGAGGCTGTTGAAAAGAAAATACCGAGATCGATCGCCTTTTGCGGAAATGCGGCTGAGGTGCATTGGCAGTTGATCGAGCAGGGAATCGTTCCGGACGTAGTTACCGACCAGACCTCCGCCCATGACGTTTTGATGGGTTACATACCGGAGGGATATTCGGTCGACGAAGCCGCGGAATTTCGAAAGCGGGATCAAATCGCGTATGAAAAAGCGGCGATGGATTCGATGGCGAAACACGTCGAAGCAATGCTCGAATTCCAACGTCGCGGGTCGATCGTCTTCGATTACGGCAACAATCTTCGCCAGCGGGCAAAGGATAATGGCGTCGTCAACGCTTTCGATTATCCCGGATTCGTACCAGCCTACATCCGACCGCTTTTCTGCGAAGGCAAAGGGCCGTTTCGCTGGGTCGCTCTTTCGGGCGATAAGGAAGACATCTATAAAACCGACGAAGCGATAATGAACCTTTTCCCAGAGGACGACCATCTTGCTCGCTGGCTGACTATGGCCCAGGAACAGGTCGAATTTCAGGGCTTGCCGGCCCGTATCTGCTGGCTCGGTTACGGAGCACGAGCGAAAGCAGGCCTGAAACTCAACGAAATGGTCGCAAGCGGTGAGCTTAAAGCCCCGATCGTGATCGGCCGTGACCACCTTGACTGCGGCAGCGTCGCCTCGCCAAACCGTGAGACCGAATCAATGAGAGACGGCTCGGATGCCATCGCCGACTGGGTCTATCTAAACGCTATGATCAACGTCGCCGGCGGTGCGACATGGGTCTCGCTCCACCACGGCGGTGGCGTCGGCATCGGCTATTCACTGCACGCCGGCCAGGTCATCGTCGCCGATGGAACCCCCGAAGCCGCAAAACGTATCGAGCGAGTGCTTACTACCGACCCGGGAATGGGAGTGATCCGTCACGTTGACGCCGGTTACGCCGAGGCCGTAGACTTTGCCGAAAACAGTGGCATCGAAATTCCCATGCGGAAATAGTCCAATGAGATCAATAAGAAAAATCGCGATCTGTGCTATCCACGTTCTCGTTATGTCGATCCTCGTTTCAAGCCAGGATCGGCATTATTACCAAACCGATTTTCCCAAGGAAGAATTTGCGGAGCGAAGGGCAAAGTTGTTTGACAAGATCGGGAACAATGCCGTCGCACTTGTTCAGGGAGCGAAGGGGACGGCGGATTTTAATGTGTTCCGGCAGTCGAATGAGTTCTACTATCTGTGCGGAGTCGAGTCGCCTCATGCGTACATCTTGCTTGACGGGCGTAATCGGCGGACTACGATCTATCTTCCGCATCGAGACGCCGACCGTGAGCGCAGTGAGGGCAAGCTGCTGTCGGCCGAGGACGTTGATCTGATAAAGCAACTCACGGGCGTCGATCAGGTTCGCAGTCTTGAGCAGCTTTCGCAGGATCTCGTCGGCAAAGGCCTGCTTCGACCGCCCGCAGCATTGCTTTACACACCTCTAAGCCCAGCTGAGACGGGCACGGACAGCCGCGACGAACTGGTCAATGAGCAGGCTAGGGTTTCGTCAAATCCGTGGGATGGCGCACCGTCACGCGAGGCTCGATTTCGTGAATTGCTCAATCTGCGGGTTCCGCAATTCGAAGTGCGCGACCTCTCGCCTATTCTTGACGGGCTGAGAAATATCAAGTCGAAACGAGAGATCGACGTAGTTCGAAAGGCAACGCAGATCGCCGGACTCGCGATCATGGAAGCAATGCGTTCGGCAGAGCCCGGCGTTTATGAATACCAGCTCGACGCCGCGGCGAAGTACGTTTTTTACATGCACGGATCGCAGGGCGATGGCTATGCCTCGATCATCGGCGGCGGGACGAACGCCTATCTTGGCCATTATTTCCGAAAGACGGACGCGTTAAAGAGCGGTGATCTCGTCCTGATGGACTACGCTCCCGATTATCGTTACTACACGAGCGATGTTACGCGGATGTTCCCGGTGAACGGCAAATACACCAAGGGCCAGCGTGCTTTGACCGAATACATTCTTGCATATCGCGATGCACTTTTCCGTCACATAAGGCCGGGCGTAACCGCCGACTACGTCCTCGATTCCGCGGCCAAGGATATGGAGCAATATCTTGTCGGCAAGACATTTGAGAACGACGCGCATCTGAAAGCGGTCCGCGAGGGACTCAAGTTCCGCGGGCATTTTCAGCATCCGGTCGGGATGGCCGTTCATGACGTCGGGCAGGTTCGCGGTGTGAAGCTCGAGCCCGGAATGGTCTTCACGATCGATCCAATGATCTGGATCCACGAAGAACGGCTTTACGTTCGTATCGAAGACGTCGTAGTTGTCACGGCCGACGGTGCCGAAAATCTGAGTGCGTTCGTTCCGTCCAAGGTCGATGATATCGAGAAGATAATGGCCGAAAAAGGTGTTGTCCAGCTCCGTCCGGCTAGTGAGCTGCCGCTAAAAAACTAGAGATTTGCCCCTTTCCATGCGGCTATAAACAATTTTGCGGATTATCGACTCAATTGAACCTTTCCTCACCCCAAGCAGGGCCGAAACTACTTTTTTGTAGCGCAAAGCTGGAGTTATTCATTGTTTCCTCGGCTACGCAAGGCCCTGCTGTTTCTGAATCGCAAAACAATTCTCCAAACTCCTCTTCGATCGAATATACTAAACACAGCAAACAAGAGGTTATCTCTGAATGAAACAAGTGTTTTTCGTTCTCCTATTGACTATCTGCCTAGGCTGGATGGGTAGCCTTTACGGTCAAAATATTCCTCCGGACTCCGATCCAAAACTTTCCGGCAGTGCCAAATTCACGATCCCGCAATCCGCGATCGATGCTGAGATCGATGGTAAGGTACAGATCGCAATTCTTGTTGAGGAAAACGGCAAGCCGAAGCGGGCGGTCATGTCGCTAGGCCCTATGTGGCCCTGCAGCACGACGCCGATCAAGGCACTGGAGGAACTGGGCGAGGCCTTGATAGAGATGGGAATGGGACTCAGTTTTTCGCCCGCGATCAAAAAAGGAAAGCCGGCGTCCGCGGTGGTTACAATAACGCTCGATCTTAAGAATCCCAGGCTTACACCGCCGCCAAAGATCGACCCGGTTACCGGAAAACCTTTGGCGAACCTGATCACCGGCGGAGTGATAAATGGTAAAGCTATTGAAATGGCACGACCCGTTTATCCGGCGGAAGCCAAGGCAAATCGCGACGGCGGAGCCGTCACGGTTCAAATTCTGGTTGGCGAGGACGGAAGCATCCTACGCGCGGGAGCCACAAGCGGCGCAGGCACATTGCAATATGCGGCTCGCGATGCCGCCTGCCGCTCAAAGTTCAAACCAACCTTACTCGCCGGTCACCCCGTAAAAGTCTCTGGTTTTATTACTTATAACTTCGTGCCGTAGGCTGACCGTATTTCGTCCGAAATCTTCGCATTTCTCGCCGAACGAGACAACCCTTTCAAAACTGCGAGTCTCCAACAGTCATCAAGATCAGAGCAATAGGAATAAGGAGAATTCTCATGTTTAAAGTACATCGTTTGGCGTTAGTGGCGTTTGTTGTTTTGGGGCTGGCGGGAGCGGCGTTTTCTCAGGTTGCTCCGCCTAAAAGCGGTTTGATCAACACGGCGGCTTTCTATGATGAAAAGGCTGGGATCGCAAAGCTGGTTTCCGCGGAAAAACAGATCGATGCCGAATTTGCTAGGGACATCAAAGAATTGCAGGACGGGAATGCAAGGCTAACGACGATCGCTGAAGAGCTTCAGAAAACTGCGGTAACGGCGGCGAATCAAGCAGCTTTGCAGTTGAAAAAAGAAGAAGCAGAGTCGCTACAGCGGCGTCTAGCATTAAAGAAGGCCGATGTCGAGGTGCTAATAAACCGCAAACGTGAAGCGTTGATAGCCCCGATAAATTTCGATATTGGCAAAGCTATAAGCGAATTTGGGAAGAAGAATGGTTACGGGGCGATATTCGATTCCAGCAAGCTTGCAGAAGCGGGGGCGTTGTTATTTGTTGGCGACAACACCGATATCACAAAAGAGTTCATCGCTTTCTATAATGCCCGTGCTGCAGCGGTCCCGGTAAAGTAGCTGTCTAGGGGTTCTCTTTGATGAATTTCTCAAATTTGGGCCTTTCCGGATGGTTCGGCACTTTTTCGAGAAAAGCTTTGTATTCCTTCGAAGCCATCGGTTTTGCACCCGCAAGCTGATAAAGATGCGCTAGTTGAAGATGGCACTCGGCCATTCCGACGGGGTCGAGCTTTATCGCCTGATTTAGAGCCTCGGCCCCGAGCGATCCTTGTTTCGCGAGCAGATACGCTTCGCCCAGCAACTGATAGCCGCGAGCGGATGTGTTGTCTAGCGAAACAGCGTGCTTCAGTACCTCGACCGCCGCTTCGTACTGCTTTAGCCCGAGGCGTACCTGACCGAAATTGATCCAGGCGGGCGTGTATTCCAGTTTTAATTCGATAGATTTGCGTAAAGCTGCTTCAGCATCGGCGTAAGCCTTTTTTTCGAGGTGAAGAGAGCCAAGCTTTGCCCACGCGATGAAATCGACCGGGTCCGCCACGACTATTTCCTTTAATACCTCTATCAGCTCATCCCGTTTACCAGACGTCTCCCAGGTTAAGGCTTTTCTGTATAGAGATTCAGTTTTTTCATTTGGCGGATGAAAAAACTTGGGCATCTTGCCCGACATTAGATCGAAATCTTCCCGCTGCTGCGTAGCTCCAAAATTAGGCAAGGTGCGGCGGGCTACCTCCATTCCGTCCAATTCCACGACCAAGGTCGCCGCTCCGCCTGCACGTCGAAAGCAGTAGTTCCCGGTACGGCCTATCGTTAGCCGCTTATTTGTTTGGTCCCCGTCGACGAGAACAACGTTGACTCGAGGGAGTTTACTTTTCTCTGGCGGTGCCTTCAGCGTAATTCTTCCGAAGACATAGGGGATTTGGGCAAATGGGGAACTCAGCGAGGGAGTGTAGCCAAATTCCGTGCAGAAATCGTCGACCTGACCGTACCCCGCGATAGCGGAAAGCAGAAGTACGAGGGTCGCGGTCAAGTTTCGTGTTAGTCGTATTAAAGCAATTGAACGTTTCATTTCCAGTTCCTGCCAGCAATAAAGATATTATTCCGTATATTTCGCATGTCAATCCTGCATACTCGCCGCGCGTTTCCGATCCAGTTCCCCAGGGCGTTGACTTAGCCGCCCAATTGGCAAATACTAGCGATCAAATGCCCGATATTTTTAACAGAACGAGCCGTCCGAGCGAAGGGGTTTTCGTCTCGAGGAATGACCCTAACGATCCGCGTTTGGGCGATCACATTTTGTTCCGGCCTGAAGACTACGCGGGGTCAGATATTGTCATTATCGGCTGCCCGCAGGATGAAGGTGTGCGTCGCAACGGCGGCCGGATCGGTGCGGCCGAAGGGCCGGAGGCAATACGGCGACAGTTCTATAGACTCACGCCGTTCAACATTAAGAAAAAGATATTCGACCTAGGAGACGTGCCGCTTGCAGCGACGCTTGAGGAAACACACGACATACTCACCTCGGTTGTATCGCAGGTTTTGCGTGACGGAAAGCGGATCATCGTTATCGGCGGCGGAAACGATATTTCCTATGCCGACGGCTGCGCAATGGCCGAGGTGTTCGGGCCTGAGCAATGGATCGGCGTTAATATCGATGCCCATCTAGACGTCAGGATCGCGGCGGAACGAAATAGCGGTACGCCCTATCGACAATTGCTCGAAGAAAAGCGGCTGCGGCCGGAGTATTTTTACGAGGTCGGCTATCAGTCACACTTCACCTCACCCGTTTATTACGAGTACATTCGTTCGCTTGGCGTGAACCGCATCAGCCTCGAGATCGTTCGTTCCCGAGCCGAGGCGGATATGGAACTGAAAGAACAGATCAGACAAAAGTTCATCGGCCACAGTACCTCGCTCAACACCTTCTTCGGTTTTGATATGGACGTCGTTCGTATGGCCGATGCTCCCGGCACATCGGCTCCGTCCCCGCTTGGACTGCGTGCCGGCGAGTTTATTCAGCTCGTCAAATACGCCGCTTCGCTTGCCAATACGAAAATAATCGAGTTCACCGAAACCAATCCGCGCTATGATGTCGACGATCGGACAACAAATTTAGTGGCAATAGCGATGCACCGTGTGTGCACGGGCATGGCCTAGGTACTTTAAGTGCGGAACGTGAAGTTTAGCTGAAAGTTCATAAGCCTTGGGCCAACTATCTGACGATGAATCAGGAGATCAAATTCTGTACGACCCGCGACGGCGTGAGCATCGCATACTCGGCCGTCGGCGAGGGGCCGCCGATCGTCAAAGCCGCTAACTGGCTTAATCACCTTGAAATGGATTGGGATAGTCCGGTTTGGAGCCATTGGCTCGCTGAGTTTGGCCGTGGACAGCAACTCGTCCGGTACGATGAACGGGGCACGGGACTTTCCGATAGGAAGGTTGAGGATCTGTCTCTTGATGCATTTGTGGACGATCTCGCATCTGTCGTCGATGCCCTGGGGCTTGAACGCTTTCCGATGCTCGCCATTTCGCAAGGCGGCCCCGTTGCCATAGCTTATGCGCAACGTTTTCCTGATAAGGTTTCGCATTTGGTCATCTACGGCTCATTCGCGATCGGGTGGAAGCGTTCGAAACTATCGGATCGTGAACTAGAAAAAAGACATGCCCAGCTCGCGTTGATCAAGCAGGGCTGGGACAGTAAAAATCCGGCCATAAGACAATTATTTACCACGACTTGCCTCCCCGAGGCGTCATCGGAGGTACACGCCTCGTTTAACGAATTGCAGCTAGAATCAGTCTCCGCCTCAAACGCGGCACGAATTTTTGAAGCCTTAGGTGAACTCGACGTCTCTCAAATACTTCCGGAGTTGAATATCCCGGTCTTGGTTCTCCACTCGAAGCACGATGCTCTCGTCCCGTTCGAAGAGGGCCGTCGAATGGCTTCGCTGATCCCTAATGCTAAGTTTGTGCCACTCGAGAGCTCAAATCATATCCTTCTGCGGCATGAACCCGCCTGGTTCAAATTTGTTCATGAGGTAAACGCCTTCTTAGGGCGCTCGAACGCAAGTAACAAAAGTCCGGCCGTATTCAAAGTGTGTAGAAAGTGCGACCGAACATTTTCCTCGGACATGCTTTTCTGCCTTGATGATGGCGAACCGCTATCCGACCTTGAGACAAGCGGGCCGGCGACAATGATCCTGTAACCATGCGAAGGAGAGATGTTTTATGGCAAAGTGCTTGCGAAGGTCGAACGGAAAGAGATCTACGACTTCCTTGCGGGGCTGCCGAGACGATAAAGGCTGATCGAGGGTATCGAAGCCGACATTCCGCCGGAGCAAGGTCAAGAAAAATATTCGGGTAATGGACGAATTGCATCAGCGGAGCGCTTTGGACTATTTTCCCGAGGAGTTCGACTATCGATCGCTCAAGGGGGCGGCGGAAAGATGTCAGGGCTGCGAGCTGTACAAAAATGCCACACAGACTGTTTTCGGCGAGGGCAAAAAGGGATCGGAAGTTATGCTCGTCGGGGAAGTCCCTGGCGATGAAGAAGATAAGCAGGGACACCCGTTCGTCGGTCCCGCAGGCCGCTTGTTGGATAGGGTCCTGATCGAAGTAGGAATCGACCGCGATCGAACCTATGTTACCAACGCGGTAAAGCACTTCAAGTGGAAGCCGGTCGGGAAAAGACGCCTTCACCAGAAACCCAACGCCCACGAAGTAAATGCATGCCGCCCTTGGCTCGCCGCCGAGATCGAAGGCTTAAAGCCAAAGATCATTGTCTGTCTCGGAGCGACCGCGGCACAAACTCTCTTGGGCAATGATTTTCGGGTAACTAAAATGCGAGGGCAGTGGTTCGAGTACGGTGAAGATACGAAGATTATCGCGACCATCCATCCTTCGGCGATCCTTCGAACACCCGTTGAAAACCGCGAGGAAGAATACCGCAAATTCGTAGCTGATCTAACACAAGTCGCAAACGCTGTTGCGTCCTTGACAGGTTAAACGCACGTTTGGCATTCTTAAGGTTCGCTTTTTGCTCTTGCAAAAACGATGTAGGCACTTAGCTCAGTGGTAGAGCACTACCTTGACACGGTAGGGGTCAGCAGTTCAACTCTGCTAGTGCCTACCATTTATATATTTTCGATAAGATGCTTTCGAAGAACTTTGCGTTTTTTATAACTACTACGACACGCTTCTAATGGCGTGAACGCAAGAGTTGCGGCTTCAGCCGCGATTACGCCCAAAGGCGTAACTCTTGCCAGGCAAAGTCGCTCTTATCGGATCTGATCTTAATTGTTAGTAGTAGGTAAGAGTGACGCGTTTTTCAACGAAAAACGATCTTGGTGTGAACGCAGATTCACGCTTGAAGGCGTAACTCTTACGGTTATGAGCGAACTGAACGTAAAAATTGGAGATCAACACGCGGCCATACCTGCGCCCGCGACGGTCATTGATGCGCTGAAGGCGCTCGACCGCGAAGGGTTTAAAAAAGCTCTCGCCGCTAAGGTAAATGGCGAGGAAGTCGATTTAAGTCGCGAACTCTCGGCTACGGACGAAGTCCTTTCGATCGAGCCGATAACCGCAGATTCCCGAGATGGGCTTGAAGTTATTCGCCATTCGACGGCTCACCTTCTTGCGGCGGCATTGCTCGATCTTTTCCCTGGAACCAAACTTGGTGTTGGCCCGGCGTTGATGGAAGACCCGCGTTATGGGTTCTATTACGACGTTATCGCTCCGCGAAATCTGACTGAAGACGATCTGCCCGTGATCGAAAAGAAGATGCGTCAGATGGCGAAAGGCGATTTGAAATACCGCCGAGAAGTCGTTGAAAAGTCTGCAATTCTTGATATTTTCAAGGATCGCGAAGAGCCTCTGAAATGTGAGCTAATTGATGAGAAAGTCGATGATTCGGCAACGATCTATTACATCGACGGTTCACCGTTCATCGATTTTTGCCTGGGCCCGCACGTTCAGCATACTGGTAAACTCAAGGCTTTCAAGCTTTTAGCTCTTTCCGGCGCATACTGGAAAGGCGATGCGGAACGCGAGCAGATGCAGCGCATCTACGGAACCGCGTTTGCGACCCAGGAAGAACTTGACGCGTGGCTAAAGCAGCGTGAAGAGGCTGAAAAACGCGACCACCGCAAGCTTGGGAAACAGCTCGACCTGTTTTCGATCGATGATGATTACGGCCAGGGTTTGATCCTTTGGCATCCGAAAGGCGGAATTATCCGCAACGAGATGGAGAAGCTGCTTCGCGAAGAACTCGAGCGTCGCGGATACAGCTTTGTTTTCACGCCGCACATTGCGAAGCGACAGCTTTGGACCATTAGCGGACACGAAGAAAACTACGCCGACGGAATGTATGCACCGACGAGCATCGAAGAGGAAGAATATCGGCTGAAACCGATGAACTGCCCCTTCCATATCGGCATCTACAAGTCATCGCCTCGCTCATATCGCGATCTACCGCAGCGATATTCGGAAATGGGCACGGTTTATCGTGCCGAGCTTTCCGGAACGCTGCACGGCCTGATGCGTGTCCGGGGATTCTCGGTTGATGATGCTCATCTTTTCGTCCGGCCGGATCAGGTCCACGTTGAAGTCGCAGATTGTCTCGATCTGGCGATCAAGGTTTTCGATACCTACGGGTTTGAAAAGGTTAAATTCGAACTCTCCGTCCGGGGCGGAGCGGAAAACAAAGGATATCTCGGTTCCGACGAAGATTGGGCGGCGGCCGAAGAGCAGCTTGCCAGTGCCCTGAAGGAACGAAACATTTCCTACGAACGAATCGAAGGCGAAGCCGCTTTCTATGGGCCGAAGATCGATATCAAAATCGAGGACGCCATCGGCCGCATCTGGCAGCTTGGAACTATCCAACTTGATTTTAATCTGCCTGAACGCTTTCAGCTTGAATACACGGGCGACGACAATCTGAAGCATCGTCCGTTCATGATCCACCGGGCTTTGTTTGGGTCGATCGAGCGATTTTTTGGTGTGTTGATCGAACATTATGCCGGTGCGTTCCCGTTATGGTTATCGCCGGTACAGGTGACGGTCCTGCCGATCACCGACCGGATCAATGATTATGCGGATGGCATCGCCGCAAAACTTCGCGAAGCGGGTTTTCGTGTAGAATCGAATACGCGATCTGATAAAATTGGCGCGAAGATAAGGGACGCGCAGTTGCAGAAGATCCCTTACATGCTGATCCTCGGTGATCAGGAACTTGAAGCGGGCAAGGTTGCCGTTCGAGATCGAAAACAGGGCGACATCGGTGCGATGCCGCTGGAAGAGTTCATAGAAATGATCGCGAAGCAAAAAGCCGAGCGAAGCTACTAGGAACGAGCTAAATTTAACGGAGGCACATATCGCTAGAAGATTTGGTGGAAATAGATTCAAGCCGCGGTTTCGTGAGCCGCTGCACCGTACGAACGAGCGTATCCGCGTTCCTTCGGTTCGCGTCGTTGTGGATGAAGGCGAAACGCTTGGCATCATGGACACGCGCGATGCCATCCAGGAAGCCCGCAAACGCGGCCTAGACCTGGTAGAGGTTTCGCCGAACGCCAAACCGCCGGTTTGCAAGATAATCGACTACGGCAAGTTTCTTTACGAACAAAAGAAACGTCAGCACGAAGCCAAGAAAAAGCAGGTCACGGTTCAGGTCAAGGAGATCAAGTTTCGCCCCGGAACCGACGATCACGATTATCAATACCGAATGGAGCACGCCCAGCAGTGGCTAGGCGAAGGCGACAAGGTCAGAGCGGCTATCGCATTCCGCGGTAGAGAAATGACGCACCGTGAGCTCGGGGCCAAGATCCTAAAGCGTCTGACCGAAGACCTCGCAGAACTGGCCGACGTCGAGGTCGCTCCGAAGATGGAAGGCTATCAGATGTTCACCATCTTCGTGCCAAAGAAAACAAAGGTTGCCGACAAAAAGCCGGCGGAAGCGCCTGAAAAGAAGGCGGAAAAGGTCGAAAAAGAAAAGCGGGTTCAGAAAGAGTCAAAGCAAAAGGTCGAACCCAAGGTCGTCGACGACGACGAGATTTTTTAACGAACGTTACAGGAGAGAAGTAATGCCAAAACTAAAAACACACAAGGGAGCAGCCAAGCGTTTTCGCTCAACGGCATCGGGCAAATTCAAACGCGGCCACAGCCACGCTCGCCATATTTTGACCAAGAAAACGTCAAAACGTAAGCGTAACCTCGACATCGACGTGTTGGTGTCAGAAGGCGATCAGAAGCGAGTAGAGAAGATGCTGCCGTACGGAAGCCACTAAGGAAGGATAAAGGCGAAAGGCAAAAGGCAAAAAGTTGTGATCAGAATTTCATTTTGCCTTTTAACTTTTTCCTTTTGCCTTGACGACTGAAAGGAGTGAATCATGCCTAGAGCAAAACGTGGAAATAAGCGTACTGAGAGACGCAAAAAGATATTAGCCTTAGCAAAAGGCTATCGTGGAACAAAATCGAAGCTGTACCGCAGTGCGAAAGAGTCGGTCGAGCGTGCATTGAACTTTGCCTACACGGGCCGAAAGCTGAAAAAACGCGACTTTAGAAAGCTGTGGATCGTTCGAATTAACGCGGCTTGCCGATTGAACGACATGAAGTATTCGCAGTTCATCCATGGCCTCAGCCTCGCCGGAATTGAGCTTGATCGCAAAGTGCTTGCTGATATGGCCGTCAAACAGCCGGAAGCTTTCGCCGCGGTCGCTGCTCAAGCTAAAGACGCCATAGGAAAACAGGCCGCTGCTGCATAAAGACCCGATGCTGTTTATGGTCGTCGAACATTTTAAGGACTGCGATCCGGCTCCCGTTTACAAACGGTTTGCCGAACGCGGCCGCTTAATGCCCGAGGGCCTGAGATACGTAAACAGCTGGATCGAGGTAGGAATGGACCGCTGTTTTCAGGTGATGGAGACCGAGGATCCGATCCTGCTGCAGGAATGGATAAAGAATTGGGGAGATCTCGTTGATTTTGAGGTTGTACCGGTTGTCACATCTGCGGAAATGCAGCGATTGTTTGCGGAAGATAACTAGATCACGGTATGTCGGAACACGATGCACAAGTGGAAAGTATCCGTGAAGCGTTCGAGCAAAAGTTCGAACGCTTCGCTGATTTACGCCTTGACGGCGTGTCGTTGAGTGATGCCGAGGCTATGCTTGCGCAGCTTAGCGAGCTTAAGGTCCGCGAAACGGGTAAGAAGTCACCTATTGCGGGAGCAATGTCGCTGGTCGGCAAAGTAGCTCCGGAAGAGCGGGCAGGCTTCGGCCAGCGAGTACAGGCAGTTCAGAAAGGTATCGCTTCCCGTATCGAATCCGCGGAACAGCAGCTTTCGTCTTACATCACCGAACTCAAGATCGCCCGCGAAAGCATCGATGTTACGATCCCCGGCCGCCGGCCGCGTCCCGGGCATTTGCACCCGATCACGATCCTTCGCCAACGGATCGAGGACATCTTTGTGTCGATGGGCTATGCGATCGAGGATGACCGCGAGATCGAGACCGACTATTACAACTTCGACGCTCTCAACATCCCGGAAAGTCACCCGGCCCGCGAATCGCAGGATACGTTTTACACGACGGATGGTTTCGCATTGCGTTCTCAGACGTCGACCGTTCAGATCCGAGCCATGGAACGCCGCGGTGTACCTCTGCGGATCCTCGCTCCCGGCCGCGTTTTTCGGCGCGATACGCCTGACATGACGCATACTCCGATGTTCCACCAGATCGAAGGCCTCTGCGTCGATAAAGGCATCACGATGGCCCATCTGAAGGGAACCGTCACTGAATGGCTTCGCCGTCTATTCGGCCCGGAAACTGTTACGCGTTTTCGCCCGTCGTATTTCCCGTTCACGGAACCGAGCGCGGAATTCGATTTCTCGTGCTTCAAATGCGGCGGGACGGGCGTGTTTGAGGGCGAACGCTGCCGTCCGTGCAAGGGCTCCGGTTGGATCGAACTCGGCGGTTCCGGAATGGTCCATCCGAACGTTCTGAAGGCTTGCGGCGTTGATCCAACCGTCTATTCGGGCTTCGCCTTCGGCTTTGGCCTCGAACGAATGACGGCCCTGATGTATTCAATAGACGACATTCGGCATATGTTCGAAAATGACGTGCGTTTTCTGGAGCAGTTCGGATGAATATCAGCTACAACTGGTTAAATGAATTGATCGATTCGCACCTCGACGCAACCGAGGTTGCGAATCATTTGACGCGCGTCGGGTTGGCGGTGGAGGGCATTCATCCGCATGGGGAGGATTTTGTTCTGGATATCGACCTGACATCAAATCGCCCCGATTGCCTTTCGCATCGGGGAATTGCCCGCGAACTCGCGACCGCCCTTGGCAAGCCTCTGGCCCAGCGAGAAGCAGCGGTCGAAGCTACGGAGAATAATGGCCTGGTTACGATCGAGGATGCGGAGCTCTGCAATCGATTTACGGCACGTATCATTCGCGGCGTTAAGGTGGGCCCCTCGCCGCAGTGGCTTGTCGACCGGCTGGAAGCGGTCGGCGAGCGGTCGATAAATAACGTCGCGGACATCACAAACTACGTAATGCTAGAACTCGGCCAGCCGATGCACGCGTTCGATCTGGATAAGCTTTCGGGCGGTCGCATAGTGGTGCGTCGTGCGAGGCCGGGCGAGACTATACAAACGCTTGACGAGGTCGAACGAAAGCTCGATACCTCGATGCTTGCGATATGCGACGCGGAAAAGCCGGTCGCGATCGGCGGCATCATGGGCGGACTTGATTCCAGCATTACCGACGAAACAGTTAATGTGCTGCTTGAGGTTGCGTATTTTAATCGCTCAAATATAAGGACTACATCGCGACGACTCAATCTCGCAACCGAAGCCAGCTACCGTTTCGAACGCGGAACCGACGTTCTAAACCTTGTTAGGGCTTCCGAAAGGGCCGCAAATCTCATTTGCGAACTTGCCGGCGGCGAAAAGGTGGAGTTCGTCGATGTTTTCGCGGTTGGCTCTAATTCGAATTCGATTGTCTCTCCTGATATTTCCGCAGCGGTACTGAGACTGACCGGCTTGACGGTAAGCGCCGAGGAATGCGTTCGCATTCTGGATGATCTTGGCATTACGTCGGAAAAAATGAGCGACGGCTCGATAATATTCTCCTCACCTTCATGGAGGCATGATATCGCGATCGAAGAAGACCTGGTCGAAGAGATCGCGAGGCACGCCGGATATGAGAATATTGCCGAGGAATTGCCGCCCGCTTTCGGTGCCGGCGAATATCAGCCCAGCGAAGAGCGTGAACGTAAACTTCGGTCGGCACTCGCGGATCTTGGACACATCGAGGCACTTTCGTACAGCTTTATTGACCAGCGTCATGACGGGATTTTCGAAATAGTTCCCGGTTTGATCGACGCAGAAGCGGAAGAGCCCTTTGTAACGCTACAGGATTCGGTCATCGAAGGCGCCCTGCGGATGCGTCCGAGTATTCTTCCCGGGCTTCTCGATGCCGTCCGGTTGAACCTCAATCACAAACAGCGGGACATCAAGCTATTCGAGATCGGCAAGGTGTTCGCGGCCCAGCGAAGCGAAGACGGCCTTCCGAATGAACAAAAGCTGCTTGCGATCGCGATCACGGGCTCAGAAGCCGTCGCGGGTCACGCGAAATCAGATAGGCAGCTGGATTTTTACGACCTTAAAGGATCGCTTGAAGCCGGACTTTCGTCGCTCGGTCTCTCGAATGCTACCTTTTCACCGGCGAGCGTAAAGCATCTTCGTAATGGCCAATCGGCCGCGATATCGCTGGGCGGAGGCGTCATCGGATATCTTGGTCGACTCGACGACGCACTAGCGGGCCAATATAAGTTCAAGCAACCTATCTACGTCGCCGAGATCGATCTCTCAACCGCTTTGGCGGCTGCTGCGGAACCGCGGGTCTATCAGCCGCTACCGAAATATCCCGCGGTAGTTCGTGACGTCTCCTTCGTTGTCGAACGTTCGATTGGATTTGCGGACATTCGAAATGCGATCGCGGAGCACAATCACGAATTGTGCCGCGGCGTCCAGTTTGTCGACGTTTTTGAAGGTAAAGGCCTGGCCGAAGGTGAGCGTTCCTTAACCATTCGGTTCGAATACCGCAGCGACGAACGCACCTTGGTTGAGGACGAAGTTGAAGCCGTACACTCTTCGATTCTGCAAGCGATAGAGCAAAAACTAGGCATTAGGCCGCAAAGTTAGCGTGTAACCTAATACATTACTTGAAGTTTTTCTTGAAAGTCTCCATAATCAGGGCACATCAAGAATTTGGAGTCGGCCGATGAATGCACTGACAGGCATGGAAAAATTCTCGCACCTCGAAGATAAGATATATCTTACGATCGAGTACGCCAAGAAATTGCGGGATGAGAAGGAAAGACTTGAAGTAGAAGTTGAGGGCTTGAGACGCGATACAGCGTCGGCGATCGCCGATAAACGCCTTGCGGATGAAAAGGTGATCGCCATGATGGCGGAACGCGATGAGATCCAGCTAAAAGTTGAAGCGATGCTTGAAGCTATCGCCGTTATAGACGAAGAGGTGGCAAAGGCGGTCGGCCAATAATCAGCGAGAGGGCTCACGATGTCGGAACAAACGATTCGAGTAGAAATATACGATCAGATCTACAGCATCCGCTCGGACGGAGGCGACAGCGAATATATTCAGAATCTTGCGGCCTACGTCGACTCGAAAATGCGTGAGATATCATCGGGGACGATGACGGTCGATTCGCTGAAGGTGGCCATACTCGCGGCACTGCACATCACCGATGAGTACTTCCAGATGAATAACACCCAAACCCAGATCGATGCTCAGCTCGGTATTCGCAGTGCGGAATGTGCCGAGCGCCTCGACCGGCTTCTGAAATACCGCGACACCGACCCGCACCCCGCATAAAAACTTCTGGCAGGCACATTAAATATTTCCGTTTTGATGCCGGTGTGCTAGTATCCTAACTGGCGAAGGTTTTATCTGCGTTTCGCGTTTTCGAACGCTACAACAATTGAGCCAACATATGAATGCCGGGAGGCTAATGCCGTTTTTCGGTGCGTTTCTCTACGAGGGAATCGCCATAGACAGCGGCTCTGATGTTCGAAAGAGCAGAAAGCCACCCACCTGTAAATAACAGGTTCAATTCATACGTTCGGACGGTCACGTGGTTCCATCGCCGCTTATCGTTTTTTATACGGGCCTTGATCTCATCGATCGGGCCCGTTTTCAGCTTCCAGCAGATGATCCCCCTCTTCCAGCAGCTTTGCGGCAGGGTCTTTTTCAAGCTCCGCTTCCAGTTCCAACCGGATATTCTGAGACATTTTGGCGGCTTCAAGAGCCAGCGGCAGTTCGTTCGAGCGTGCGTTCAGCTTTTTCAGCACCAGTTCACTGCTCGCGAGGCCGCCCTGCCGGGTCGCTGCCGCTTCGATCATCTGCAGTCGCGACTCAGCCTCTGCAAGGACATTTCTAGCCTCATCGTTTATCCTTGAAATGTTTTCGATATCCTTCGATATCTCCGCCTGAAATTCCGCCGAGCGCGAACTGTTTAGCTGCTTAACAGAAAACTGCCGCCGTTTTGCAAGCTGAAGTTCTTTTCTAGAGGATTTGACGATCCGGGTTGCGGTCAGCCGGGAAGCGAGCGTTTCGCGGTAGGCGTCGCCGAGCAACAGGTCGCGGGCTTCGACAGCCTTTAAACCACGCTTCTCATTCGACTTCAGTTCGTGCCGAAACCAATCTATCTCGTCCGCCCGAATGCCGTCCGCGGCAATTAGCTCGCGCATTTCCTTGACCCAGGCTGCCCTGCGGCCGATCAAAACCCCCGAAATTATCAATCCGATCAAAAACAGTACGCCGGTTGCGATCGCCCCGACGAAAAATATGGCCGCCGCTGCCGGAGTGCTTCCGGCGGCGATAAGGATCGTTAGCAAAAACGTGATAATAGCCGGCACAAGCGTGAGCACGACCGGAGCCGCGATCGCACCGGCGACCAGCTTTTTTCCGCGTTTATATTTTTCGGGGCTGATGTCGTTCATCAAAAGTTGAGATCGATTATAACCGCACTGCCGCAAACCTTCTTAATCGTAAATACATCAGAAGTTTAGTATTTATCGTAAATGTAATAATATCGAAAAACACGATTTGCGCCGCCCTATGGTAAAACCGCTCGCATCGACGATCTCTTTGCTTTTGCTGATGACCCTTGGCACGGCTGTCGCTTTTCTCGCTCAGCCGCCCGATCAAAAACAAAAAGTGAGAACGGTCACGATCCCGATCTCGATCTTTACCAAAACGGAATTGCGTGAAAATCAGGCACAGGAGTTTGTTCAACTCGATCGCTTGATCGTTCGCGAGGACCGGGCCGAACAGCAGATACTTTCGATCCGTAGCGTCAGCGATGCGCCGTTATCGATTGCCTTCGTGATCCAGGAAGATCTTGTAAATAACTTTAATCTTCAGATCAAAGACATTCAGGATTTTATCCGGGGCTTACCCCAGGGCACACGAGTGATGGTCGCTTACGCACGAAGCGGCTCCATCGACGTCAGGCAAAGATTCACGGACGATCGTGAAAAAGCTGCTAAATCATTACGGATAGTTTCATCTAGTGCATTGTTTAGCCCGCGAAGCCCGTACGATGCTGTTGAGGAAGTTCTCGGCCGCTTTGATGCAGTTCCTGTGGGGCGGCGGGCGATCCTGCTGTTTTCCGACGGTGTGGATCTGTCACAAGGGCCAAGCCTCGCTTCGATCACTCAGAGCTTCGATCTGGAGCAGGCAATGCTAAAAGCTCAGCGTCGCGGGGTCGCTATATATTCATTTTTCACGCCTACATCCACAAGCGAGAACGGAAATTCGACTTTCACTTTTGCCGGCCAGGGAGCACTGGCAAAAATATCAGACCAAACCGGCGGCCGCTCTTTTTATCAGGGATCGATAGCCCCGACAAGTTATTTGCCCTTTCTTCGCGAACTTAACCTCTCGCTTAATCGGCAGTTCTCATTGACGTACCTGTCAACGAACATGAACAAGGGATATCACCGGGTAGAAGTGATGAGCACAAATCCCGACGTAAAGATCGAGCACCCGAAAGGCTACTATTATCGCTAGCCACCAATTCGGTTGTTGCAGCCCTGACAGATCATCACATCTTCCTTGATCAGCAATCCGATCCAGAAAAGCGGGAAAAAGAACACCATCAAACAGGCGAAAGTTATCCAGCCGGCCGTCGATATCTTTCGCTCGATACGCGGCGGGTGGGAACTCATACAATGCGGGCAGCGAAAAACCTGTGCGAACTGCTGAGGTTGAGAATAAGCGAGCGGTGCCGGCCGATAATTCTGATTCTGGTTTGGATTGAGAGCTACGGTTGCGTCCAGGCCCGTCGGCATTGTCCTGCGAGCCTCGGTTCCAGTTTGATATTCGTCCGTTTTCCAGGCGTAGGGCTTCGGAGCGGCCTGATCGTATGGATTAACGGGCATCGGCTGGGGCTGCGATGTAAACCGCGTACCGCAAAAGCGGCAAAAATTGGTATCGGGACTGTTAAGCTTTCCGCAATTCTGACAAGTGTTCATACCGCCCTCGCGAACGCAATATTATCAGGAAAAGTGCTTTATGAGAACCGCACCTTTTCACCGGTCCTGATCGCACGATAGACCGACTCAACTAGCTCGACTGCCTTAAACCCATCAATCGCGGTTACCAGCGGCTCGGAACCCTGTAGGATGGCATCGATAAAGGCGGCGTCTTCCTGCAGGAAACCGCGACGATAGTCTTCCTCGCCCATGTGAAAACTGAAGGTCTCAAAATCGGCATGTGTCCCGCGGCAATCGAGAACCCTGACCATTTCTTCGGTGACGATCGTCCGATGATGGCAAAACACCTCAAACCGCTCGAACGGAAAGAACCAGCTTGCATCCGCCGATGAAGCAAAAGAGCAATGGAAACCGCTCTTGAATTTGAAAAGGATCGAGAACTCGTCGATCTCAGGATATTCATGCTGAGATCCGTAGGCGACCAATTCCTCAACCTCCCCAAACTGAAAACGCAGCATGTCGAAAAAATGGATCGTGGTCTCGTACAAAAATCCGCCCGTAATGCTCGTATCGCCCGTCCAAACGGGATTGAGAAGCTCGCCGCGGTTCATCTTAATGTGAGCGGAATGGGCCGCATCGGACGTGAGCAATTCCTTCAATTTCACATAAACCGGAGCAAAACGCCGATTGTGGCCGACCTGAAAAACCTTATTGCTCGAATTCGCACGCTCGAGCAAGAGGTCCGCGTCATCGATCCCGATCGAAAAGGGTTTCTCGCAAAACACATGCTTTCCGGCATCGATCGCCGCAGAAGCAATTTCGATGTGTGTTTTATTCGGAGCGCAGACCAGTACGGCATCGCAATTATCGAGTAGTTCTTCCCGCGACGAACACACTCGGCCGCCGATACGCTTCGCCGTCGCCTCGGCTCGTTCGGGAATGATGTCGTATAGAGCCGCAACTTCGGCCCGAGGTTCGCGAGCGTAAATGTTTCCGTGAACGTTGCCGACATATCCGGTGCCGACGATGCCAATTTTTACTTTATCCATTTACCAGGTGCCGCCCGCCGCGTGTTTTCCGATGCCCAAAACCTGTTCAGTCGCCGCTTTCGCCTTCGCTGCGACTTCAAATGGGTCTTGCTCCCAATATTCCGGCCTGAAGATCTCGATGCTGACCATGCTGTCGTATCCAATACCGTCGAAACGCTTTTTCAACTCGCCGAGCGGCAAAATTCCAAGCCCCGGATAAAGCCTCTGTGCATCCGTCAGCTTCTCCTTAGGCAGATCTTCGGCGTCGTTTATGTGGAAAATAAACAGCTTCTTCGGGTCCATCCGGTCGATCGCCTCGAATGTCGAATTTCCGGCATAAAAGTGGAATGAATCGATCACATTTCCCACATTGTCACGGCCGACTTTCTCGACTAT
This sequence comes from uncultured Chloracidobacterium sp., assembly GCA_964410495.1. Classification (GTDB taxonomy): domain Bacteria; phylum Acidobacteriota; class Blastocatellia; order Pyrinomonadales; family Pyrinomonadaceae; genus OLB17. Next base: position 11,496 of record CAYPGP010000018.1, on the reverse strand, counting down.
TTCATTGCAAAGATCAAGTGTCTGCACCGAGCAGTCCGTCTGCCCGAGAAACTCGAACGCCAAGGAAACGCCGTGTTGGCTCGCAATATCGGAAAGCTCCTCCAACACCCGAACCGATTCGTCGACGATCTCGTCCTTGGTCGCACCTTTCGGCAATTTGCCTGGCACAACAACAATGTATGGACATTCGATCTCGCCCGCGATCTTCGACAGCGTGCGGCACTCTGCCACGATCGCAGCGTGATCCGCGTCACTGCGAAACGTTATGTGTTCGATAGAATTGATCGAATATGGCGCGATGCCGGCGGCATCGAGTTCCGCTTTTAGGTCGGCGGTAGTTTTCGACTCAAGATAGCGGTAAAGCTTTGCTGACCATATCTCGAGCAGATCGTAACCGGCGGCCGAAGCGGCATTTATATCAGTCGAAAGGTCGGCGCGCATCGTGGTCGCGCCGTTCAATGCGATTTTCATGAAACCGATTTTAGCGTTTGCAGCTATCGGCGGCAACGAACGGTTTTGAAATTTCGTCAAAGACTCGGTAGTCTGAACTACTGTCCCCTTGAGGCCTGCATTATATGAAATTTGCCGTTGTTGTACTTTCGTTCGTAGCCGTATTTTCTCTCAATGGCTTTTCACAGGCATCAGATGCCGTGCTCCGCTCGGTTATCGAAGCCGACGCCGCGAGCCGCGACAGCCAAGGCAAGCTGAACACGCTCACGCCCGCCGAACATCTGCGTCGCGGTACCGTTTATTACGATAACCGCCAATTTCCTCAGTCACGCGATCATCTTTACAAGATCATCGAGCTTTTTCCGACCGACGCGGCGATGTCATCGGCGATATTTCTAACTGGCCGCGGATACTACTGGGAAAGGGCTTATGCCAGAGCGATCCCTTATCTGGATCGCGTTGCAAAAGAATACCCCGGCACCAAGGATGGCCGCGAAGGCCTGTATTTCAGCGGGGCTTGCCACGTTCGGCTCGGCAAGAACGCCGAGGCCGCGAAGATCTACGAGCAGTACACCGTTATGTACCCGACCGGCGAACGAATCGATGGTTCCTATCTAAATGCGATCGACGCTCTTCGAGAAGCCGGGAAGTATGACGAAGCGAACGAGTGGGTCGAAAAAGCCCGCGCGCGTTTTCGCGGAATGCCTACGGAGACGAACGCGCTTCAGGGAAAGGTTCGCATGGAGATCTATCGCGGCCGCTGGAATGAAGCGATCGCTGCAGCTGACGAAATGCTAACTTCGGCGAAATTCCCGGGTTCGCTCACAAGTATGGACGAGATCAAGTTCCTTAAGGCACTCGCTCTCGAAAAACGCGGTTCGCGCGACGAAGCTTCTGCGGTCTATTCGTCGATACCAGACAGCGCAACGTCCTACTACAGTGGCCTGGCATCGGCTCGATATCCGAAAGCGGGCACAGTAAAGTCTATCGCGCAGGTTTCGCCGACCAATTTCCCGGTAATGTTTCGCGAAGAGATCCTTGCGGCGGCTAAACCTCGCAAGATCGATCCGCGATTTATCCTCGCGATCATGAAGCAGGAAAGCAGCTTCCGTCCGGCGGTCAAATCGCCTTCCGCCGCCCGCGGCCTGATGCAGCTCGTGATCGATACGGCGATGAAATACAACAAAAAGGCCGGCTATCCCGCGCTTCAGCCCGACGATCTCTACAACCCCAAAACCAACATCGCCATCGGCTGCGAATACATCGCCGACCTCAAAAACCAATTCGGCGGCCTGCTCGAAGCCGTCGCCGCCAGCTACAACGGCGGCGAAGACAACGCCCACCGCTGGCTAAACCGCTCAAAACCCAAAGAACCCGGAGTCTTCGCCGCCGAAGTCGGCTTCGCGGAGACAAAGAACTACGTCTTCAAGGTAATGAACAACTATCGGGCCTACAAAGAACTCTATGACGAGAATCTGGTGCGGAAGAACTAGGAACGCTTAAAAGGGATCCAGCTTAGATCGCTAAGGGCCGAGGAAAGATGGTCCGGGGCGGGACTCCGTGTGCTTGCTGGTGAAGCTCGTCACCATACGTTTCAAAGTGCTAAATGTCGGTTGAGTATCTTTGCAAAACAAGGATGCTGCCGGGCTTTTTGTTAATCCTTGTAATTTGTTGACAAATCAACATATAATTCCCGTTCTAGTCCTTCAATCTGAGTTTCATTGCACTGGATCAAATTAGATTTTCCTGGAGTTGAGCATGATCTTACTGAAATCGGTCCGAGTTTGCTTGGTCGCAGCCGTTATCCTCGTCGTAACGGCTGTTATTTTATCTGCGGGCAAAGGCAACGGCGTTTTTGCTGGTTATAAGCAAACTTTATTTCAATACGGCGTTGCCGAAAATGTCGAATTCGCATTCTGCTGAGGATGACCCGGAAAGGGACGAAATATACTCAGTTTCTATTATTCCGAACAATCAGTTCAATCGAAATTTATCATTCCGAAAAAGGAGTTCTAATGTCCCTGTCGCCATTCCGCAAGCATCTATTGTCTCTTTGTATTGCCTCCGTCGCCGCTGTTATTGCGTTAGCAGGGTTGCCGGATGCAGTTCGCCTCCTCGCGGCCGGGGCGGAACGTGAGCCGATTAGTACGAACTCCATGGGCAGCTATCTCGCCGCTAAGGCGGGCCTGGTTGTCGCGTCGAACGCTCCTCGCACCGCAATTTTTGCGCCATTCGCAGACGATTTTGGTTCGAGTGTTGGTGCCCCCAATCTGGGTAGCGTTACTGTCGGTGGCTCGGCATCCGGAAACATCGAGGCGGGCGGCGATCGTGACTGGTTCGCCGTCACGCTTGTTGCGGGTCAATCATATATCTTCAACATGGATATCGGCACGCTGGCTGATCCGTTTCTGGTCCTGCGCGATCACAACGGCGTGGACATCGTCGGCAATGACGACATCGTTACCAACGTAAACTTCAATTCGCAGTTTAGATTCACGGCTACGCTTTCCGGAACATACTATCTCGATGCGTTCACTTCCGATGGCACCGGTACAGGCACGTATACTGTCCGGGCAGCCATCGATCCGTCACCACCGCCTTCGAACGATGATTACGGGTCTCAGGCTGGCTCGCCCAATGTGGGAACGGTCGCTGTCGGCGGTTCGACGACCGGCAACCTGGAAACGCCCGGCGACAGGGACTGGTTCGCCGTCACGCTGACGGCCACCGGATCGTACAGCTTCAGACAGGATGCCGGCACGCTGGCCGATCCGCTTCTGAGGTTGCGCGATGGCAACGGCATTCTCATTGCCTCCAACGATGACGGCGGCGGCGGCTTGAACTCGCTGATCAACTACACCGCAGTGACGACCGGGATTCATTATCTCGAGGCGAATACGGCTGATGCCGGCTCGGCGGCAGGTACCGGCACTTATACGGTCAGCGCGGCCGTCAACGGAAACCCGCCGCCGCCGCCGGTCGACGATTACGGCTCACAGGTTGGCGCCGGCAATCTCGGCAGCGTCGCGGTCGGTTCGTCGAGCACCGGCTTGATCAATTTCGGCGGCGACCATGACTGGTTCGCGATCACCCTTTCTGCTGGATCCATTTATCGCATCCGCCAAGAGGCTGGCACGCTGGCCGATCCGCGCTTCACGGTGCGCAATTCGATCGGCGCAGCCCTCGTCGGCGACGACGATTCCGGTGGCGGACAGAATGCCCAGGTCGATTACACCGCGCCATCCTCGGGCACCTATTACATCGATGCCAATAGCGCTGATGGCACCGGTACCGGCACCTATACGGTGCGTCTCACCTTGCTCTATGGGGCGCCGGTGATCGTCAATAATACGGGTTCGATGGTAGCGGAGGGCTCATCCGACACGATCACTTCAAGCGAACTGTCGACGACCGACGCCGACAGCGCAGCGTCGGCGATCATCTACACGCTCACCAGCGCTCCTACCAACGGCACGCTTTCTCGCAATGGGACTACGGTTGCCCTGAACGGCACTTTCACGCAGGCTGACATCAACTCGAACTTGGTCGTTTACACTCACAACGGTAGCGAAACGACCAGCGCAAGCTTCGGTTTCTCGGTGTCCGACGGTACGACGAACATCACCGGCCGGACCTTCAATTTCACCATCATGCCGGTCAACGACGCTCCGACGACAACCAATCTCTCGGGCGATGCGGCGACCTACAGCCAGCAGCAAGGGCTTGCAGCGTTACTTGACATTGGCTCGAACGCGACCGTTCTCGATGCAGACAGCTCGAATTTCGATGGCGGTACGCTCACTGTCGCGATCACCAGCGGCCTCGTCACAGCGCAAGATCAGCTAGTCATCCGTGTGACCGGTACCGTCTCGTTCACGCCGAACGCGGTGTTCGTGAACGGCACACAGATCGCGACATATACTGGCGGCGGCGTGGGCGGCGGCTCTCTCGTATTCACTTTCGATCCGGACGCGTCGCCTGTTAATGTTGCCCAACTCGTCCGAGCGATCGCATACAACAACACCGGCGGCGCCAATCCGACGGCGGGCACGCGGGGCATCACCTGGACGCTCGTTGATGGCGACGGCACGGCGAACGGCGGCGCCGACACCGTAACCGTCACTAGCACGCTCAATGTCGTTAGACCTCCGGCAATTTCCAAAGCATTTAACCCGACGAATACGGTTCCTAACGGGATTTCGACCCTCACCCTATCGATCACCAATCCCGCGGGCAACGCCGTTGCTCTGACAGACGTCGGCGTCATCGATAATTTTCCTGCGGGAATGGAAGTCGATACCGCCCCGGCGGCTACGAATAGCTGCGCTACCGGAACTTTCGTGCCCGTAACGGCTGCGACAAGCATAACGATAAGCGGTGCGACGATACCGGTCGGCACGACCTGTACCTTTTCGGTCAATGTCAAAGCAACCGGCAACGGAGCTCTCGTCAACACGACTGATGCGGTCACATCCACAAACGGCGGAACCGGAAACACCGCAACCGCTACCCTCACAACCTGCCTCGCCCCGCCAGCGAATATGAAAGCGTGGTATACAGGCGACAACACGCCTCGGGATATCGCCGGCGGGTTCGACGGAACAATAGTCGACCCCGACGGGGCTCCGGATCCCGATTACTCCGCGGCGAAGGTTGAAGCTGGATTCGATCTGGACGGGGTAAATGACTACGTGGATATCGGTGATGTCGATCTGGACGCGACCTTTACGATCGACGCATGGATCAACATTAACGCAACCATCCCCTTCTCCGGTCAGCAGACCATCATCAGCAAAGACGGCTCGGGTGCGCGTAGTTATATATTCGGTGTGAATCCAAACGGGACCCTCCGTGGTCTGGTTTTGGGTACTGGTGGTGCGAACGTCACACAGTACAACAGCACTACTCCGATTGCGACGTCCGTGTTCACGCACGTTGCCATGACCTATAACGGGTCAGGAGCGGCAAACCAGAAGATCAAGTTCTACGTCGACGGCGTATTGCAGGGATCAACGGTCGCATTTGCGGGCCAGGACGCAGGTGGTGCCCCTGAGAACACGTCGCTTCCGGCCCGGATCGGAATTTATTCGGACGGCAGCGGAGCCTTTCGCGGGAAGATCGACGAAGTCGAGATATTTAGTCGCGAGCTTTCGCAGTCAGAGATCCAATCGATCTTTAACGCCGATGCCGGCGGCAAGTGCAAGCCTTCAGACCTTCGGGTAACCAAAACGCATACGGGCGACTTTGAACAGGGCGGTAACCACAGCTATGTGGTGACGGCAATTAATGATGGCCCTGCGATCACGAGCGGTACCACGACGATGACCGACACGCTTCCCGCCGGGCTGACCCCGACGGGGGCGACAGGTACTGGCTGGATGTGCAATGTAGCCGCGCCGACGGTTACCTGTACCAGCACTGATGCGATCCCTGCCGGAGGGTCATTTCCGCCGATCACCTTGACGGTTTCGGTCGCGTTGAATTCGCCGCTGTCATTAACCAACACCGCAAATGTCTCAGGCGGCGGCGAGCTGGACGTCTCGGATGACTCAGCCTCCGACCCGACCACCGTAATACCTCAGACGGAAGTTGTTGTCTCGGGTGGAAACTTAACTATCACCGACGGTCTCGGAGGCACCTCGAACGACAACATTACCATCTCCTGCAGCACGTCAAATATCGTCATCTCCGATGCAGCCAATGGCCTGAACCAGACCGTTCCGCTAGCCAGCGTTACTGGAAACATCACCGTCAACACGCTCGGTGGCAACGATTCGCTGACCTTGGATTTAAGCGGCTGTGATTTTATCCCGGCCGGAGGTTTGTTCTATAACGGCGGCGCTCAGTCGGGTTCGCCGGGCGATTCGTTGACGGTTACGGGTGGGACAAGTGCCACGGTAACGCATACATTCGTGAATGCTAACGACGGCAGCATTGAACTTGCCCAAGGCACCATCCAATACACGGGGCTTGAGCCAATTACGGATAACATTTCCGCTACTGATCGCGTGTTCACCTTCACAGGTGGTGCCGAGACGATCGCTCTGACGACAGGAACGACCCTTCAGATGAGGATCGATTCGACACTGGGCGAATTCGTCGAGTTCAACAACCCTTCAAGTTCGACTACGATCAACGCGGGCACGGGAAACGATCTTATCAACCTCAATTCGGTTGATGCCGGATTTAACAAGTCCCTGACCATAAACGGCAACGAAGGCAATGACACGGTTCAGCTAAATGCCAGTATCGCGTTTGCACCTAATCACAGCCTTGACGTAGATCTACAGAACGACCCAGTGCCGGCACTATCGACGATTGGCACAGATGGTGTGATCGTCGGTACAAATGCGAACCTGGACACGTTGGGAACGGGCGCGATCACCATTAAGGCGAGCTCGGTCGTGAATATGTTCGACGGTTCGAGATTGCGGACCGCTGACGGCAACCTGGTGGTAGAAGCGAATCAGCAGTCACCAGCTACGGCGGGGAACTTCGTGGGTATTACCCTCTTCAGTGCTTCGATCGAGGTTACTGGTACGGGGCAGCTCAGCCTTTTAGGCCGGGGCGGAAATGCTTCCGGCGCCCAACTCGGGGTTTCGCTTCAACACGGCCCCTCGGCGGTCGGCAGCCTGGTCAAGGGCGGCAGCAACGGAGTTTCAGTCAGTGGCACTGGCGGCGCGAACGCGGGAAGCCAGAACTACGGCGTGCGTGTCGTCAGCACTAACTCACGGATCACCTCCAGCGGCGGTACGGTTCTGGTCGAGGGTAGAGGCGGCGGTACAGGAACCGGATCTGCCAACGTCGGCGTCTTGGTATTTGCTGGCGGGGCTATCACCAATGCCGGTCTAGCGAGCACAGATACCGTGACGGTAAAGGGGTTCGGCGGCAATCCTGGTTCGGCTGGGGTTGATAACAGCGGTGTGTGGGTCACTGGTGCAAACTCACAAATAAACTCAAGCGGCGGCGCAGTCCTGGTCGAGGGAACCGGCGGCGGTGCTCTCACTAGCCAGACAAATCACGGCGTTCTCGTCTCAGCCGGCGGCGTGATCAGCAGTGCAGGCACGACCGCGGCCGCCGTCACGGTCCGTGGCTTCGGCGGTAATACCACCGGAACGGGAAGCAATAATTGGGGCGTTAATGTCGTCGACGCCAACTCGCAGATCACCTCGAGCGGCGGTCCTGTGCTAGTCGAAGGGACAGGTGGCGGAGCGGGAACTAGCGTTAACAATTTCGGCGTGTATGTGCAAAACGCTGGAGCCATCACAAGTGCGGGAACGGCCAGCACGGCGACCGTAACTGTTAACGGGACCGGCGGCAAGGGAAACGGCGTCGGCCCCAATTTTCTTAGCTTTAACTATGGTGTATACGTAAACGCAGCCGGCTCGCAGATAACGTCGAGTGGTGGAAACGTCTCGGTTACCGGCACGGGCGGCACGAGTACCGGCTTCAATAATAATGGAGTCGTCAATAATCTCGGCCAGATCTCATCTGGTGGGAGCGGTACAGTAACCGTTACCGGAAATGCCGGTCCGGCGGCGGCCATTGGACTTTTCCTTTCAGGCGGCACGATTACCTCGGCGGGCGGTCACATAATCGCCAACGGCACGGGTGTTGGCCCTGAGGCGATCGGTGTCCAGATGCAAAGCGCGGGATCGATCGTTGGAGTAAATAATGCAAGCGTAACTGTTAACGGCAATTCGGGAACGGACGCGCTCTCGAATTGGGGCGTAAGGATCCAGGATGCAGCCTCGGTCACCTCGGTGAACGGCAATATTGCTATCAATGCGACGAATCCTGTAACCTCACCGCATCGAGCCATCAGCCTCACGGAACTCGGCGTCGACGGAGCGAAGGTTGAGACAACGGGTGCCGGTTCGATAACGGTTGCGTCTGACACTATCGAAATTGTGACGCCCGGCGCCACAATGAACGCCGGGGCGAACTCAGTCACCTTATGGCAGCGGACAAACAATACCCCAATAGATCTGGGAGCGAACGATACCGTTCCAACCACCCTACAGCTTTCAGACGCCGAACTCGACGCAATAACCGCCGGAACGCTCAATATCGGCAACGCGAACAGCGGCACGATCACGACGAGTGTAGACATCACGCGTTCTGCGGCGACCAATATGAATCTCGTCAGCGCCGGTGATGTCTTGATTAGCGGCGGCCAGATAAATACGGGCGGCGGGACGTTGCTGCTCGATCCGGGCGTTTCGCCGTTCGCGGTGAAACCGACGAAATCATCGACCGATGTAACGGCCAGCACGCTTTCGTTCGGTAGCGACCTGGCGATCGAGATCAATGGCACGACCGTCGATACGCAGTACACACAGCTCAATGTCGTGGGTGCCGTAAACCTGACCGGTGTTTCGCTCGTGCTCAGCGGAAGCCATGGTCCGACGGCGGGCCAACAGTTCGTCATCGTTAATAACGATCTTGCTGAAGCTATCGTCGGTACGTTTAATGGATTGCCGCAAGGTGCGACGATCTCCAATTTCCTCGGTGCGACCGGTGTAAATGCGACCATCAGTTACACGGGAGGCTCGGGAAATGACGTAGTTCTCACGGTCGACAACATCCCGCCGACCGTCACGAGCACAACGCCGCTGCAGGGAGCGACGGGCATCGATCGCAACGGCAATATCACGCTAAACTTCTCCGAACCGGTCAATATCGCCGCGGGCGGCATCACCGTCAACTGCGCGGGCGTCCAGGCATTCTCGCCGACGCTGCCGCAGAATGGCGTTACGACGATCGCGATCGATCCGACAGCGACACTTCCGGCAGGTGTACTCTGTACGGTGACCGGCGTCTCAGCAAACATTACCGACATCCCCGGAAACCAGCTCGACGGCGACAACAACGGTTCAGCAGGGCCGAACTTCGTCCTGACCTTCACAACAGCATGTACTCTGAACCCTGTCGTTCAGAACAGCAATGACAGCGGTGCCGGCAGCTTGCGTAATGCGGTCGATGACGCATGTCCGGGGTCTACCATTACGTTCAACATGGGGGCAGGCTTTGTTTCCAGCCCAATATCGCTATCGAGCAGCCAAATCGTACTCGACAAGGATTTAATTATCCAAGGGCCGGGTGCGAATCTATTGACGGTTCAGAATGCGGCGGCTCCGAGTGCAAACAGCCGTGTTTTTCAGGTCAATGGAGGTGTGACGGCGACTATTAGCGGATTGACCATAAGTGGTGGAAACCCAACTGATCTCGGTGGTGGGATCTACAATATCGGTACCTTGACGCTCGCTCAAGCCTCGGTTACCGGAAACACGGCGGTGCGAGGCGGCGGAATTCGTAACGATGGCAATCTGAGTATCATTGAAAGTGTTATCTCGAACAATACCAGCACCTTTACGGGCGGTGGCGGTGGCGGTATCGGCAATTTTGGTCCTGCGCTTTCGGTCATCAATTCAACGATCACCGGAAACCAGGTAGTAAGCGGTAACAATAACGGCGGCGGCATCCGATCGGACAATAACAGCATTGTAACGATCACCGGTTCTACCATAACGGACAACAATGCTGTCGGAGCGGCCAGCGGCGGAGGCCTTTACCGGGCAACTGGTACGGTCACGGTCCGCGACTCTATCATTGCCGGAAATCGCAATAACGCCACGATTCCCGATGTCGGCGGAGCCTTCGTTTCACAGGGTTACAACCTGATCGGTAATGTCGGGACGGCGACGGGCTTTACCGGAACGGCTGACCAGGTCGGAGGCGGTGTAAACCCGGTCCTCGATCCGCGTCTCGCACCGCTGGCGGATAACGGCGGGCCGACACGGACGCATGCTCTGTGCTTTGCGGTTAACGTTCCGCAGGCGGGTTGTACGGGGCTAAGCCCGGCGTTGGATAAAGGTAAAGATTTCATCCTTACTGGATTCGACCAACGTGGTAACGGGCCGACGTTTGTGCGTCCGTTCGATCTGCCTGATGCTACGTTCCCGAACGCAACGGGCGGTGATGGCAGTGATATCGGGGCCTTCGAATCTAACAATACGCCGCCGTCGCTGACTGCTGCGGCCACTTCGCGACAGGAAGGCTCGCCGTCGGCAAACTCGCAGATCGGCACGGCCGGGGATATCGAGACTCCCGTTGGCGATCTGACTTTGGCGGTCAACGCCGGTAATACCGCGACCGTAAATGGCGTAACTGTTACGTTGACGGACTCGAATGCGGGTTCGGCGGGCGTCAATCCTAACGGAACCGGACAGGTCTTCGCGGATGTCGTTGCGGCGTGTGGAGCTACGACGGCGACGTTCACGCTTCGTGTGACGGACGGCGGCGGTTTGTTTACCGAGGTGCCGCTGACGGTGACGGTGACGCCGAACACTTCACCCACGCTCACCTACAATAATCCGGCAACTGTGGCGTTTGGCCAGAGCGGAATAACCGTGAACCCGGCGACGGGTCCAACGGACAATGGTTCGGTGACGAGCGTTCAGGTACAGTCGACCGGAACGTTCACCGGAAATGTCTCGGTGAATGCCGCTGGAGTCGTGCAGATCTCGAACGCCGGCCCGGTCGGAACGCATACGATCACGATCCGTGCGGTTGACAACTGCGGGGCACAGACGCTCGCGACGTTCCAGTTGACGGTGGGCAAGGCAAACTCACAGACGACTGTGCAGCCGGTTATCAATCCTTCGGTCTACGGTGACACGGTGCAGTTGACGGCTTCGTTGACGGCTGTTGCACCGGGTTCGGGGACTCCGCAGGGGACTGTGAGCTTCCTTGATGGAGCTTCGCCGATCGCGGGGTGTACTGCGTTGAATCTGAACTCTTTCGGTTCGGTGACTTGTACTACGACAACACCGCTGCCTGCGGGAGTTCGGAACATCACTGCGAACTATTCGGGCAATGCGAACTTCAACGCGAGCTCGGGTACGACGACCCAGACTGTGAACAAGAAGACCCTGGACGTGACGGCCTCGTCGCATACGGTGACATACGGCGACGCTGCTCCGATGATCACTTCGACGATCACCGGCTTTATCACGGGTGAGGGAACTGGAAATCTGACGACCC
>CAYPGP010000017.1:0-80285 GCA_964410495.1 uncultured Chloracidobacterium sp. | reverse complement strand
CGATCATCGTGATCGCTTGGCGCGCGTCGCCGTTGGCCATCTCGATCAGCCATTCCTTCGCTGCGGGGGCGAGTTCATAACCGGTGCGATCGATGATCGCGGCCATATCTTCTTCCGTCAGTTCATTTAGGACGAAAACCCTAAGGCGTGACAATAAAGCTGGAATGACCTCGAAACTGGGATTTTCGGTCGTAGCTCCGATCAGAACGAGCTGTCCATTCTCGACGAACGGCAGAAGAAAATCTTGCTGAGCTTTGTTGAAGCGGTGAATTTCATCCAGAAAGAGGACCTTCGGCCTTTCGGTTTCGGCCTTCGGGCTGTGGGCTTCGAAATCGAGTTCGTCGTTTTTTGCCTTCGCGGGCGTAGCGGCGACTATCTTTCTGATGTCATCTTTACCAGCCGAAACGGCAGAAAGCTCGTAAAACTCTGCGTTTATTGCATTTGCGTAGATGCGGGCAAGCGTGGTCTTACCGGTTCCGGGCGTGCCCCACAGGATGAAGGAGAAAATGTGGCCCTGTTCAATGGCGAGCCGCAGCGGCTTACCTTCGCCAACCAGATGAAGTTGGCCGACGTAATCGTCTAGTGTTAAGGGCCTTATACGATTTGCGAGCGGTTCCATCCGTAGTTCAAATCTACCACAGCATGCAGAAGCCCGCACGAAGTAAGGGCTCTCGTCCGCAGTTACGAACAAGAGCCCTTACTTCGTGCGGGCTTCCGCATTCGTCTAGTTTTCGATTCTAAGTTTTATACCGATCTCCAGTTTCTGTACCTTCTGTTTGGTTGAAATATTCAACCGAACGCCGCGTTCCTCGCGCTCACCCTTGTCAACGGAGCCTGGGCGGCCCGGAGCCGTCAGAATGTTGACCTCTGACTTAGCATCGAGATCGGCGGGGCGGAGGAGTTCGACCTTTAGCTGAGTTCCTCCCGGCTCGAAGACGAATTTTCCACCCGTCTCGGCGACGATCTTGTTGTCGGAATGTAGGAACGAAGTGATTGTTCGCGGACGGTCGGTTTCGACGCTGTCATTGACCCAAAAAGTTCCCGGTGCTGTGAATTTGAAGGTTCGCTTGAATTTCTTCACGCCGACCTCAGGTTCGTAAGCGGGGGCTATATCGGCAATTAGTTCGGCGTCCTTATCGGTCATCGAGACCTTTTCGATCCGGATTTTGTTCATACGGTCGTACGAGACGCCGACGAAAACATCGTGGCCTTTACCTTCCTTGTGCTGACCGAGGCCGTCGAATACGAGCGTGTTGTGATGCTCGGTCATCGGCACGCCGGCATAGCCGGAATCGCCCGTCAGGTACTTGCCGTTCGCCCAGATGATAAAGCTGCCGCTGTCGGGGTGAGCGTGGCCGCTGGAGAGGCGCCAGTCGGGAAATGCCTTTACTTTAGCCGTGGCTGAATGACCTTCGGGCGGCCCGGCTTTGAAGGACCAGGCGGTGGCGTCATCGTTCCACGAGGAACGCCAGAAAACAACGCCGTGATCCTCGAAATAATGCCGCGTAGGCTGTTTTTCGATCGCGACGGGCTGGATCTTCGGGTTATACCAGATGAAGGTCCAAACTTCCTCGGCGTTGACCTGGCCTTTAGACTTGAGCCAGTTGGCGACTCCCTGTGCGTCGCCGCTGCCGTAGCGAGAGGCTAAGTTATAGATAATGTTGTAGTTAGTACGGAATTTGCCATTAATTCGCTCGCGTTCGTAGTCGTTGCCCTTTCGAGCACGCGTTACAGGGCCAGCGTAAATGTCGCCGTAGTCAAAATTGAATTCACCTCCCGGCAGCGTTATGTGCGAGACGTATTTGTGGGCATTTCGAAAACCCGGCGTCGTCTGATAGAGGTCCTCGCCCGTCGCGTGATGATGAGCGTCCATGTAGTGGATTATCCACGGCGTGGAGAAGATCCAGTATTCCATACTCTCGTAAAAGTAGCCGTCCTGAGTATAGGTCTCGAGAACGCGGTCAAAGATCGCCCGCGAAGTTGCGGCCCACTCCTTCGCTTCCGGCACTTCGTCCATCAGAGCATAGGCTGTGATCGCCAGGCCGGAGATCGGAATGAACGTGTGGTTCTGGCTGTAAGCGTATGTTTTGCCGCTTTTAGGCTTGAAGAACTCATGTAAAAGGCGAGCTTGCTTTACGAGCTTTTCGCGAATTCGGGTTCGTTCGGCGGGCGTCAGATCGTTGTACAGCAAGTCGTAGCCCCACCCCATTCCATAAAGTAGATGCCCGGCCGCGAGGTCTACGTTTGGTTTATTGTAGGTGTAGCCCCAAGTGTCATAGCTGATCCCTGCGTCGATGTACTTTTTTGCGGCGTCGAGATAATTCTTCTCGCCCGTCATCTTATAGACAAACGCCGCCTCGGCGATGCCGATCCCGACCTCGTTCTGTACACGCCGCTCCTGTGCCGGAGCCGGGGCCGGTTCGGTGGTCAACGCACGAACTCGCGAAAGCGCGGTCTGCCAAAGTTCTTTTTCCGTTTTCGCTTTTTCTTTCAGCCGATCGATATCAGCCTGAGTCATATAGACTCGCGGATGCACGCCGACCAGCTCCTTCTTCAGTGCTGACGGTTTTGCCGCTGAGATCTTGATGAGCGGGTGTTCACCCTTTAGCTTAGCGTTTGCGATCCTCTCGGCTTCGAGTTCCTGCTGATCCTGGGTGAACGAAAATGACGCGAGAGCCAATACGGAAAATAGTAGTAATGCTGTCTTTTTCATAGAAGGTTTTACTTCATGTATTTGACGATAAATGCTGTCACATCGTCATTTACGGTCTTGCCATCGTCCTTGTGACGAAGCTTGCATTCGAGTTTTAGCTTATCCATTTCTTCTTTCAGGACTTTGCCGAAGAAGGGGTGATGGATCGCGTCGCTGACTGTGGTCTCTGCGGTCTGCGGTTTGTCGGCGACGCTGTAAAATGCCCAAACCGGCGGATCGTCCTTGGTCAGATGCGAAAGCGGCGACGCCTCTTTCGTCAGTGCTTTACCTTTTTCTGAGGCCATCCCGTTCTTATCGAGTCCAAAGAATCGGCCTGTGTAAAAGCTATGCTTCAGCGTCGCTTCGCCGACTCGGGGACCGACGATCTCAGGCACGAGCGTCGTCTGCGCAGACCAAACTGCCAGCACCTTTAACCGCGTGGACTCACGCAGGATCGGGTCCGTCGATCTTGCATCAGCGAGATCGTCGTGGAACCCGAGCCAGAGGGATGTTAGGCCGCCGGCAGAACTGCCCATGGCTCCGACCTTTGCTTTGTCGAGGTTCCACTCTTTCGCATTCGCACGAGCGAATTGAATGGCACGTGCGGAATCTTTATAAGCCTGCGGATAGATATGATCCGGCAGAAGGCTGTAGTTGATCGCCATCACGGCGATACCGCGGGCAAGCAGCATTTCGAGGAGTTTCGGTGACAGGTTGCCCTTGTCTCCGTTTGCGAAACCGCCGCCGTGGATGTAGACCATTAGCGGAGTCGGCGTTTTTGACCTTGGTTTCCAAAGATCGAAAATATTTCGCTCCAGCGGGCCATACTTGCCGTTCGCAATATCAGCCGTGGGCTTAGCCGCAGCTGGATCCTGCGAAAACGTGTGCCCGGTCGCGCCGAGCAGGAAAACAAGGATAAATAAGCAACGGCTAAAATACATGCTATTCACTTCTCCCGGTCTTTAGGATTTTCTCGATCCATTCATTTATCTTCGCGGTCTGTTCCGGCGAATTCGAGTGGCCCATTTCGAGGGACAGAACAGTCGTTTTGGGGGCGGTTATCGTGTTAAACGAAGCATACATCGACGTAGGCGGACATGTTTCGTCGTTAAAACCCCATGTGTAGATTCCGGGGACGCGCACGCGGCGGGCGAAGTTCACGACGTCATAATAAGCGGCGGTATCGAGCTTTTCTTTCGTCCGTGTCTTCACATCGCGAAACATGTGCGGCCAGCCGCCTGCCCGGTTTGCAGTGTATCCGGCCATGTCTGACATCGCCGGATATGACGCTGCCAGGGCCTTAACACGCTTGTCTAGAGCCGCTGTAACAAGAGCCAGAGCCCCGCCCTGGCTGCCGCCTATCACGCCTAGATTAGAGCCGTCGTATTGTGGAAGCGAGGTCAGGAAATCGTTAGCTCGAACGACCGACAGAAAAACGCGTCGGTAGTAGTAGGCGTCGCGCTCGTCGAGGTTGTAGAGGAAATAGCGACTGAGGGCACTGCTGCGAAGGTCGTCGTAAAAGCTCTGAGGCAGAGTGACCGGAATGCCGTGAATCCCGATCTCCAGCGTGATCAAGCCTTGCTCTGCAAGGGCGATCTGACCGGTATATGGGCGAACGCCGGCACCCGGAACACGCAGCAGAGCAGGGAATTTCTGGCCCGCTGACCCTTTCGGGACCGCCAGGATCCCATATATTCGGCTAGTCGGATTAACGCCGCCGCCGACCGTCTGAAAGCTGACGTGATAGACGTCGACCTTCGGAGTTGATGACGCCGGGAGCAGTTCGAGTTTGGGATCGACGGCCAGGGCCTTTAGCTTATCGAGACCGTCGGACCAGAATTTATCGAAGTCGGCAGGGTCGTTTACGATCGGCTTAATTAAGTCCGGGCGGAATCCTGCGGTAGCCAGGCCGCGATAGGCACGGCCGTCTTTAGTAAGTACCGCGGTGCAGCGAAGGAATCCGGGCTCCTTCATCGTTCCGGCGTCGAGCGTGAGTGGAGCCGACGAAGTCATCACCGTTTTTTCAACCGTCGCCGGCATCATTTCCGGACCGCATGAGTATCGGACCGGAAGTCCCGCGACGATCGAATTATTCAGCGTCACGGCGAGCGTGAATCTGGGCGTTTCGTTCAGCTCGTAAGTCCAATTCGGGCGGTCCAGCGAAACACGGACCTGGTAAGTACCGGTTAATTCCTGCGCATTCGCGGTCACTGATGAGATGACGGCGACGAGAACGGCCAGGATCAGGTTTATCTTTTTCATAGTTTTAACTCTGTATTGCTCAATCCATCAGCAGCCCGCCGTTGATCTCGATCGTTTCGCCGCACAGGTAGCTTGCAGCGTCTGAGGCGAGAAACGCGATAACTCCGGCGACCTCGGACGAGCGGCCTTCGCGGCCCATCGGGATCGCTTTTCGGAGGTTTTCCATTACTTCCGAAGTAGTAAACGTTTCGTGATACGGAGTATCGATCACGCCCGGCGATACGGCGTTTATCCGAATGTTTTGCTGGGCGAATTCTTTCGCCAGGCCCTTTGTCATCGTAAGCACGGCGGCTTTCGCGGACGAATAGTGGATCGAGCCGGGGGCTCCGCCGTTGCGGCCGGCGATGGATGTTACGTTGATGATCGAACCGCCGCCGCGTTCGAGCATCTTCGGTATCACAGCTTGAGCTGCGAAGAAGGCACTTCGAGTGTTGAGATTCATTACCTCGTCCCAGCGTTCCTCGGTCATCTCGAGCGTTCGCAGGCGTTCGACGAGGGAACCGGCATTGTTGATCAGAATGTCCACCGGGCCGAGGCTTTCTTCGACGTCGCGGACCATTTTTGTGATCTGGGCGTTATCGCGAACGTCGACTTCGAGAGCGATCGCACGCGTTTCACCATTTTCATTAATGCTGCTGACGGCATTTTCCGCCCCGACCTTGTTTTGGTGGTAGGTAAGTGCGACAGAAGCCCCGAAACTGCCAAAAAGTTCAGCCGTCGCCCGTCCGATCCCGCTCGAGGCTCCGGTCACGAGCACGACCTTGCCTGTGAAATCAAAATAATTGTTCATATTGGTAGATGGAAATATCTCCTGAAATTAAGCCTTTTGAATAGTCACTTTCTCGATCTTTCCGGCCAGCAAGCAAAGCACCAGTGTGCCAACCGGGGCGAGAATTCCCGCCGTAACAAGGATCGGCGTGTACGAAAAATTGTCAACGACCCAGCCGGTCGTGAAGATGAATATCATCGAGCCGATACCCGCACCCATTCCGCCGAGGCCTGCTACCGAGCCGACGGCTGACGATGGATAAAAATCGCTCGGCAGAGTCTGGACGTTGTTGATCCATACCTGGAAGCCGAAAAGCACGACGCCGATAAGGACCAACGCGGTCATCGAATCGGTCGAAAATGCCGCGAGGATTCCCGCTGGCATCAGGCACGCGGCGAAGATAATGACGGCTTTGCGAGCGTTATTGACCGACCAGCCGCGACCGATCAGATATCCTGAAAGCCATCCGCCAAAAAGGCTGCCAGCGTCCGCGGCGACATATGGAACCCACGCAAAAAGGCCGATCTGTTTGAGGTCAAATCCGTGAACCTTGCTCAAATAAAGCGGCAGCCAGGTGATATAAAGCCACCAGATCGGATCAACAAGAAATCGGGCCAGGACGATCGACCACGTTTGTCGATAGCGAAGCAGTTCGAACCAGCCGATCTGTCTCGGGGCTTCGGTCGGAGCCTGGGCCGCGTCGGTGTTCTCTGACGGTTCTTCTTCGCGGATCAGAGCAAACTCTTCTTTTGTCAGCCATTTATGGTTTTCAGGCCGGTCATAAATGAGCAGCCACGCGGCAAGCCAGACGAAGCCGAGAAGCCCGGTGAAGATAAAGACCTCATGCCAATCGCCATAAAATGCGTAAAGCCCATAGATGATCGGCGGGGCGACGATCGATCCGATAGCGGCTCCGCTGTTGAAGATCGCCATTCCGAGTGCCCGCTGACGAGCAGGGAACCATTCCGCAACCGTTTTTGCCGCACCCGGCCAGTTGCCCGCTTCACCAAGGCCGAGAACAAAGCGGCACAAGGATAGGGTTTTAAGCCCCGTCGAAAATGCTGTCGCGATACCGGCGAGCGACCAGACCACGATAGAAACGGTAAAGCCCTTCTTAATGCCGATCTTGTCGTACAGTTTGCCCGACAGCGCCTGGCTCATCGTGTAGGCAAAAAGGAACCAAGTCGCGATGCTGCCGAATTCGGTATTCGTGAGCTGCAGTTTTTCAACGATCACCGGGCCGAGTACAGAGATCGTAAGGCGGTCGATGTAGTTGATCAGCGTCGCGAAAAAGATGAGCGAAATGATCACCCAGCGAACGCCGCGAAACTTAAAGCCGCCGTCAGCGTCGTTTGTTCCCGAGAAATTCTGCATATTTGTGTCTGCCCCGAAGAGTCTACAGTTTCGACGCTACGGTCGATTCGCGAATAATTAGCTCACAATCCAAAATTCTTTCTTCGCGGTCAACGGCCTCGACCGCCCTGATCCGTCGCAGGAGCATGTCGGCGGCGATCTGCCCCTGCAATCGCATAGGCTGGCGAACGGTCGTCAGTGCCGGCGTTGTATGCGAAGCGAGCGGCGTGTCGTCAAAACCGACGATCGCGATATCAGCGGGGATCGAAAGTCCCGCCTCTTTTATCGCGGCGATCGCCCCGAATGCCGTGTAGTCGTTTCGGGCGAAGACCGCCGTCGGACGATCGGGCAGCGACAGAAGGCGCTTCATGCCTTCGTATCCGATCTTTTCCGTCGAATAGCCGGGAATGTCGGCGACCGATTCACGGCGTCCGGTGATCAGGCGTTCGTCGACCGGTAACTTTTGCGTTTCCAATGCTTTAAGGTAGCCCTGTAATCGTTTGAGATCGTTGCGGTCTTCGTATGCTGCACCTATAAAGCCGATGCGACGATGGCCGAGGTCCAAAAGGTGCTGCGTGGCCTCAAATCCGCCCGCAAAATTGTCCGCCGAAACATGGTCCACGCCGCTATGCCGAAAATCGCGTCCCACGACGACTATCGGCAAGTCGGAATCGGCTATTCGCTCTAGGTTTTCGTTGCCTTCCTTGTTTGACCGCGTAGCGACGATAATGCCGTCGACGTTGTGATCGACCAGAGCTTCGAAGGCGGCAATGTCTTCTTTGCCGCTGTGCTCGCTGATGCAGATGAAAAGGTTAAATCCCTGAGCCGAAAGGCTTTCGCGGACGGCGTTGGCGAGCTCGGTCGAGTAGGGATTGGAGAGGTCGCCGAGTACCAGGCCGACGGTTTCGGTCTTCTGGCGCTTCAGGCTGCGGGCGACGCCATTTCGGCGATAGTTCATCTCGGCAACGGCCGCTAGAACGCGTTCGCGGGTCTCTTCGCTGACGTAACCGTTTCCGTTGACAACGCGCGAAACAGTCATCGCCGCCACGCCGCTGCGGGCTGCAATATCGTTAAGAGTTACCTGCTTCTTTCTGATCACAACAAAATTCTGATTGGTTAAGTTAACGATAACATATAATCACAGAAAATAACACAATGATAGGATTCAAACGGTCTTTTTGTTCGATTTTCTAACTTGCCAACACAACTACCCGGCAACTCGTCGAAACCTTATGCCACTTAGGATCGCTTCGCCAACAGACGGTGAAAACTCGATGTTGAGCCCGCCCTTTGTGCTGAAACGATAGCTTTTCGAATACATTTTGTTTCGCCCGACGTCGGCTGCGAGGTCAAGCCCCTTGATAAATAGAGCACCGTTGACGAGCACGTCAAATATCCTTTTCCCGGCGTCGGCATGCCTTGTTTCGGCGAACCGCAGTTCGACGTCGTACGAGCCGGCTGGAACGTCGATCTTGTAGGCCGTAAGGCCTTCCTGCATCGTGTGGTAAAGTGGATCGTCGAGGGTGCCGAGAATGTTACGGTCGGGCGGCGTTGAGTAGATGAACTTCGACTTTTCGCCGACAAATCCCCACGATCCGGCTTTGTAAGCCTGGTCGGCAAGCCAAACGCGGCCGGCTGCGTCGGTAAAATCAGCATTTGAGCCGACGTTGATCGCGATCTCGGGCGAGTTGGCGGTTATTTCTTGGAACTCGATCACAGCCGTGTCCGTGGCCGTGCGGTTGCCGGTTCGCGCGATCACGGAAAGCGTATTCTTTCCATTGCGAAACGCTGTCGTCCACGTCGCTTTGCGATCGGCAACGTTCTTCTTGCCCAGCGAAACGCCGTTTAGCTTTAGCTCGGCTTCGGCGAAGTTTGTGTAGACATCGATCGGAAATTCCGTTTTCGGTTGGCCCGAGAAGACCGGACGATCGTTAACTGCGATGTGAACGACGGGCTTACTCGAAAAACTCGCTTTGTAGAAAAAATGCACGTCCTTCGGCCGGCGGTCGAAGGTCCACATGCCTTTTTGGTTGAGGTGCGGGATGGTTTCACCCCGAAATTCGGAACCGAAATCGAACTCGTTCCAGATCGCACTTCCGGCGATGTAAGGCCGCTCGTTTATCTGCTTCCAATGGGATTCGTGAAACATCCGCTGCCATTCGGTGGTCGAATCAAATCGTCGCGGGTTCGACGAATGCAGCCGCTGATCGCCGTTCGCACCGTACTCGCTAATGATGTGAACGCGGTCGGGGTATAGGCGGTGCTGGTCGTCCATGAACTTGCCAAAATCATCAAAAACGCCGCCGTACCAGCCGTTGTAAAGGTTCCATCCGACAACCTGAGCGACCTCGCCAAGTCCGTATTCGTTGTAAACCTCGTTGCCGTGAAAAGCGATCGCCGTATAGCGCGTTGGGTCTTCTTCGCGGATGATCGCATCGAGTTCGCGAGCAAGTTTTACTGTCGCCAGCTTTGTGTCTTCAGAGAGCGGCGAGGGAGGCAGAAATATCTCGTTCATGTAGCCCCACAGCAAAACGGAAGGATGATTGCGATGCTGCCGGACCATTTCGCGGACCATCAGCTTTGAATTTTCGGCAAACGCGGGCGTGTCATTGATGTAATTAACGAGCGGGGTTTCTTCCCAGAGCAATAGGCCAAGCCGGTCGGCGGCTTCGAGTACGGCCGGGTCCTGCGGATAGTGTGCAAGACGCAGGAAGTTGTAGCCGGTTGATTTGATCAGTTCGAGATCGCGGATGTGCTGGCGATCCGAAAGTGCGTTGCCGATTCCCTTGAAGTCCTGATGGCGGTTGGTACCGCGCAGCTTTAGGGGCTTTCCGTTCAGATAAAATCCTGTCTTTGCATCAAATCGAAACCAGCGAAAGCCGAGCGGCTGAGTCTTTTTATCAATTATCTTTCCGTCTCGCTTGACAGTATTTTCGACCGAGTAGAGATAAGGATCATCGGGTGACCAGAGCCGCGGGTTGGCGATAACGGGCGTTGTGTGATCGAACGTTATCTCGGACGCTACCGCGGCCTCGAGTTCGGTCGAAGCTGTCGAGATTGGCCGCCCGGCCGCATTTTTGACCGTACTGGCCACGGTCAAATTTCCCGGTTTTCGCGACTTGTTTACGACGGTTCCCCGGACGCGAACCTTGCCGGACGACTCGCTTAGATCCGGGGTCGTTATCTGTATGCCGGGCGACGCGTGGTCGTCTATTTTAAAGTGCGTTTCATCTACCGCGATCAGCCAAACGTCGCGATAAATGCCGCCGTACATGTTGAAATCACCGGAGAGCGGTGGGATGTCCTTATTTAGGCTGTTATCGACGCGTACGGCGAAAAAATTGGGCTTGGTGAGCGTTATATGTGGGGTAATGTCGTAAACGAAGGCCGAATATCCGCCGATATGTTTGCCCACATGGTGCGTATTTACGTAAACATCGGCGACCTGATTCACGCCTTCGAAATAGAGGTAAAGCCGCTTGTTCGCGAGGTCGGCACCGAGTTCAATATCACGGCGGTACCAGCTAACGCCGCGTCTGTATCCCGGTGTGTCGTCATCGACATCTTTGACATTCCAGGTATGCGGGACGTTAACGTTCTGCCATTTGTGGTCTAGAACATCGGCGGATTCTGAACCGAGCTTGTCTTCGGGTAGGAATTTCCAGTTTGCGTTCAATGACCTTACGATCCTGACATTTGGTGAGGTTTGCGACAAAACAGTCGCCGACAACGCGATCAGAATGATCGAAATCAAAGCGATACAATTTTGACGGATCATCATTTCATTCGACAACGACTATCTCTGGTTATCCCAGGCGGCGCCGGTCTCGATTAGGCGGTGAAGCCGCCACAAGAAACTAGCCAGAGGTGAAACCTCTGGACAAGCCCCAAGCCGCATGTCGCCCTGAAGGGGCGAAAGCTCGATGCTTGCGGGCCGTCTGCCGCACCTCCAGTGCGGGCCGTCTAACGCGTTTTCCCAGACGTTTCACGTCTTGCTAGAATCTTTAGGCCGCTCCACGGCCACCCTATAGTTTCAATTTCACCACTTCCGAACCGGCCAGCATATAGGCTCCGGCACCGTAGACTTCCCAACTGTCGGCGTTAAAATTCCGACGCGGGTCGGCACCGATCGGCTGGGTCCAGCCGACCATACCGCTCGGCTGTACAAGGCCGTTGAGGCCGATCCAGGCCTTCTTGACCGCTGGTAGAAATTCGTTGCGATCGAGCACCTTATTGTTGATGCCCCATGCCATCGCGTAGGTGTAAAATCCGGTGCCGCTCGCCTCGCCGCCGGGATATGCCCCGGGATCGAGCAGGCTCGAACGCCAAAGGCCGTCGGGCTGCTGCAACTTATGAACGCGGTCCATCATGTCTTTGAACTGGGTAAGATAGAATTTGCGGGTCGGATGATCTTTCGGCAGCTCTTTCAGCAATCGCAAAAGCCCGCCGACAACCCAGCCATTGCCGCGGCTCCAGAAGATCTTTTGCCCGTTCACCTCGCGTTTTCCTTCACCTTTTTCGTTGATCAGGAACGATGCATCGCGCGCGTAAAGTTTTTCTTGCTTATCGTAAAGACGGTCGTAAGTTTCCTTGAAAAACCGGTCGTTGAGGTCGAGATAAGACTTGTCGCCGGTGATTCTTGCGAGTTTGGCAAGCGTAGGCGGTGCCATGAAAATGGCATCGCACCACCACCAGGTTATGCCGTGTTTGGCGACCTCGTTGCCAGTCTCTTTTTTCAGACGTTCGACGACGTCGATAGTTGGCTGGAGCATTTTCTTGTCTTTTTTGATCCGGTACATATCGAGATAGGTCTGGTTTATCACGATATCGTCGGCGTGGTCGAACCGTGGACCCGGCTTCCATTCGTTCTTCTCGCCCATCTCCATCAGGGCGTTCCATATCTCGGGCGACTTCGTTGTTTCATACGCCGCAAAAACGCCCGCGTAGAACGCTCCGTTGGTCCAGTCCCAGAGTTTGTGCTTAGGGTTAGCGAGCTGCCACTTCGCGACCGAGATCATTTTTGCCTCGATATCCTTGCGCCGGAATAGATCGGTCTGCTGGGCAAGGGCCGCAGTGGACATTGAAAGAAGAGACACGAATGCAAGAAAGACTCTTTTCTTCATAGTTTTTTTGACTACTTTAATTCAAATTTCGCCGATAACGTGCCAATCAAGGCTGTAAATTCGCCAGGTTCAAAAAAAGGCTTATTCGCGAGGCCGATGTAGCTTAGGTCCGCTTTCGTCAGTGAAAAGCGAACCGTTTGGCTTTCGCCCGGACCAAGTTGGATCTTTGCGAACCGCTTTACCCTCTTCGCTGCCGGAGTGAGCGTCGCTACCTCGTCGCGAACGAATAGAACAACCGTCTCGCTGCCTGCTCTCGGACCGGTATTTTTAACCGTAACCGTAGCATTCACACCATTTGCGGTCGGTGTCGCGGTCAAGTCGCTGTACTCGAAAGTTGTGTAGCTCAGACCATGTCCGAAGGGCCATTGTGGAGCAAAATCGTCGCCGCCGGTGACGCGTTCGAACCGCTGAACGTCGTACGTCGGGAAGTAGCCGGGGAACTTCGGATAAGTGATCGGCAGCTTCCCGCCGGGATTGTGGTCGCCAAAAATAACATCGGCGATCGCGTGGCCGCCTTCGTTTCCCGGATTAAACGCCGTAATGATCCCGTCGACCTTGTTCGCTATGCGGTTGATGATCCTTGGTCGGCCCTGGGCGAGCACCACGACAACGGGCTTTCCGGTTGCGATGATCGCTTCGGCGAGTTTTAGCTGAACTTCCGGCAGCGTTAAGTCGGCGGTGTTGCCGGGGTGCTCTGTGTACGAGCCTTCGCCGAGACAGAGGACGACCGCGTCCGAGTTTTGAGCGGTATTTACCGCAGCAGCAATATCAACTTCCTGATCGATGTTCGTCGGATTGCTGTTTGACGGGGAATTCGGCTTTCGGACGATCCGAGTGCCGGGAACGAAGGATACATTTCCCCCAAGTTTCTGTGATATCGCGGCCTGGATCGTCGGCTTATCTTTAGGATAGAGCGACGGCTCGGAACCCTGCCAAACGTATGTCCAGCCATTGTTTAGCGAGATCAGGGAATCGGCCGTTGGGCCGGTGACGAGGACCTTTTTGTCTTTCGCGAGTGGAAGAATGCTGTTTCGATTCTGCAGCAGGATCACCGATTCACGTGCCGCCTGAAGCGCGGTTTCAGCATATTCCGCCTTGCCGAAGTTCGCCCGCAAGTTATTGTCAGGCATCGGGTTGTCGAAAAGGCCGAGTTCGAATTTCACTCGCAGGATGCGACGGACCGCGTCGTCGATCCGCGACATCGGTACCTTCTTTTCCTTTACAAGTTCGACGAGATGATCGCTGAAACTAAAGCTCAACGGGACCATGCTCATGTCGTTTCCGGCGAGGATTGCGAGACGCGTCGCTTCTTTTTCATCGGCCGCGACTTTCCATTGGGTGACGAGCTTTTTGATGTCTTCCCAGTCGGTGACGATGAAACCATCGAAGCCGAGTTCGTTCTTCAGAACATCGGTCAACAGATGCTTATTTACGTGGCCCGGAACGCCGTTGATCTCGGCGGAATTGACCATCACGGTTCGAGCGCCCGCCTTGACGGCCTCGGCGAACGGAGGTAGGAAGAATTCGCGAAGGGCGTATTCGGGAATATACGAGGGCGTACGGTCGCGGCCGCCGTGGAGCGGGAAGCTGTAACCCACGTAGTGCTTTAGGCTCGCGGCGACGTGTTTGCCGCTCGAAACGTCCTGACCTTCGAGTCCGCGGACAAATGCGATTCCCATAACGGTCGCGAGATATGGATCCTCGCCAAACGTCTCCCAAAGCCTTGGCCACATCGCGTTTCTGCCGACATCGAGCACCGGTGAGAAACTCCACGGAATTGCTGCCGCACGTGTTTCCATCGCCGTTATCTCGGCGGCCTTTTGCATCAGCGCCGGGTTCCAGGTGGATGCCATTCCGAGCTCCTGCGGGAACAGCGTCGCTCCCTGTACGTAATTGGCACCGTGTATCGAATCGACGCCGTAAATTATCGGGATCTTGAGCCGTGTTCTCGCGGCCGCCTGCTGGATCGGGCCGACGATGCGATGCCAATGATCGAGCGTTATCGCCTGATTGTTTACGTTTAGGATCGAGCCTACGCCGTACTTGACGACGGCTTTTTCGAGCTTCTCCTGGTCGATCTCGACACCCTGATCGTCGCCTTTCGTGACCATGTCGATCGTCAGCTGCGTCATCTGCCCGACCTTTTCTTCAACGGTCATCTGGCGGATCAGGCGCTCGATCCGGGCCGAGAAATCCGGGCGTTTAGGGCGTTTCGACGCTTCGCGAAAATGGTTTTCGCTGTCAATGACGCCGGGTACCTGCGCCATTGCGGCAAAGGCTGGGTGCATAAGCACCGCCAGGATCAGAAGTACGCACTTTGTTCGCATGCTTTCGATAGCTAAAGTCGGTCATTAACGCAAAGACGCAGAGATCGCAAAGAAAAACGCAGAGCTTGACCTATTTCAGCTGACAGATATCGAGGACGTTCATGTCGGTGTAATCGAGATTCTCGCCGCCCATTGCCCAGAGAAACGCGTAGTTCGACGTGCCGACGCCCATGTGGATGGACCACGGCGGCGAGATCACTGCTTCGCCGTCGCCGATGACCATATGCCGCATGTTGTCCGGCTGTCCCATAAAATGCATGATCCGCTGACCGGTCGCGAGGTCGAAATAGAAGTAGATCTCGGACCGGCGATCATGCAAGTGCGGCGGACAGGTGTTCCACACGCTTCCCGGCTTGAGCACCGTCAGGCCGAGCAGAAGCTGCGACGATTTGCAGACCGCGGGAACGACGTATTGATAAACGGTTCGTTCGTTCGCGGTTTCCTTCGAGCCGAGTTCGATCGGCACAGCTTTTTCGATCGAAATATGCTTAACCTCAAACCGGGCGTGGGCCGGGGTCGAAACGATGTAGAAACGAGCCGGGGAATTCGGATCATTCGATGCAAAAGCTACCGTTTCTGTGCCCATTGGAACATAAACGCCGTCTTTCGGCCCTATCTCAAAATGCTCGCCATCGACGGTGATCGTACCTGCGTTGCCGCTGACGTTGACTGCCGCAAGTTCGCGACGTTCTAGAAAAGGCTTGCCATTTGCCGAAGCCGGTTCGGTCTGAACGGGAAGCGAAATGGACGAGGTCGTAGGCGTGACTCCGCCGATGACCATTCGCTCGAAATGCGTATAGCTCAGCCTGATCTCGCCGTCTGCAAATAGGTCTTCGGCCAGATATAGATCGCGAAGATCGTCGTTATTGGCAAAATCGACCGATTCAGGGTGCGTTGCGTAATAGGTTTTTTGAAACATATCTATCAATTTGTCAGACGTTCAACCTCACTGATGCCGTGAGCGGCCTCGAGCCGGTTCGCGATCGTTCCGTATTCAGGCCTCTCGAACTTTTTCGCAGCACGGCGAAGGATCGGGATCGTTAGGTTAAATTTGGCAGCTTTTATCTGCTCGTAGGTCCATTTCTTATCGCCGCCTGCGTATGGAGTGACCCATTCGACAGCTTTTTTGATCCCGCGGCCGTCCGACGCATAATTCCAAAGATCGGCTTTTTCGTGCTCTGCAAGGCGGGCGAGTAGAAGAAAGCCGTAAAGATTCATGTTCACGTAGTTCCAGCTCAGCGTACGGGCGAGTTCGTGCAGCTGGCGGCCGTCGGGTTCAACCTGCGAGCGGATGCGCTCTTTCGCGATCTCGATCTGTTTTCGCGCCATCGCTCGGTCGCCGGTGTAAAGCGCGTAAGTCAGCACCTGGACGTTGTAGTAAGTTCCGTGATTGTTCTTTTCGTCGGCCTCATCTAGCCCGACAGGGCTTGTTGTCATCCATTTCAGAAATTCGCTAAACCAGGCTTTCAACGCCAGCTGGTCACTGCCCGGCCAAGAATTGCTTTTTTCCAACAGCGTCGTCGCATCGATAACTCGGTAAAGATCCCGCGTCTCGATCAAGCCGATGCCGCGGTTTTTGTTGATGCCGGGAATACGTTGTGCAAAGTTCAGGTGCGGATTCTGTCGTGTTTTCGGATCGAGAAACCATGTTCGAACGAGTGTTGCGGCAAGTTTCGCGAACTTTTCCTCACCGGTAAAGAAATATGCGAGAGCGAGTTCTTCGACATCGCCGACCATCGCGTCCATCTCGCCGGCGTCGGTGATGTTGTCGAGTTCCGGATTTCTCTGGCCGTCGCGGCGAATGTACGGAAGGCCGTCGGGCTTGGCCGGATCGGGCCACCAGTAAGGACTCTGGCTGTAATAATCGTGCTTGTCGCCGCTCGGTGGAAGCTGCTTCTTGTTCATAACCGAATACAGTTTTCCTTTTTTCAGGATCTTTTCAGCTTGGGTGACAAGTTTGGCGAGTGCCTTAGCTTTTTCCGGGTCCTTATTTTCCTTTAGCACAAGGCGGTTCTTTTCGAGCAGCGTATGATCGAGCACAAGTGTCTGGCCCGCGACGGTCAGAGCCGCATGGCACGAAAACACCAAAAATAGGAAAACAGCGGCTTTTTTCACGTTCAGTTAAGGAAATCCTCACGGATCGGCGAGAAGATATCGATGAGGACGACCTCTTCGTCGAGCATCGTCGCGCCGTGCCAATACTCAGGTGGGAAGTGGAGCACATCGCCCGCCTGGACGACCCTTTCTTCCTGGTCGAGAATGAATTTCACCTTTCCCTTTGCGACCAACGTCATTTGCTCATGAGGATGACGGTGCGCGGGTGTGACGACATGCGGATCGAACCGCAGACGGCAGATCATGATGTTCTCGCCCACGACCATCTGCCGGTCGATGCCTTCGCCGATATTCTCGACCGGGATCGAATCCCAATCCGTAACCAATGCTTCGATTCTTGCCGCTTCACCGATCATATTATTCTCTTTATTCAGTTTCGTTTCAGTACCTCGAGCGAAAGTCTCCACGATCTTTTCTTACCTTTTTCGAGGGTTAGGTTTTCGCTTAAGTATAACAAATGCAATGGGATTGCCATCAAAACACCCTTGCTCAGCTTCGAGTCGCCCGCAGCGTTCAGACGGCTTTGCAAAGGCCAATCGGCATCTGCCTTGACGCGAAGAATTCCTTCACGGCCTTCGAAAATATCGGATCGTCCCGTGCTTTCAACAGACTCGGCTGAAGAGCGATCCGCAGTCGTCGGCACTGCGACCCACCATTTCTTGATCGCTACATTCTTGTCCGCTGTTAACGTCTCGCTCCGCTCGAGCGTATTTCCAACGATCCGCCACGAGACCTCGCTGGTGATCCCGATATCGAATCTTTCGCCGGATTTGGAGCCGATGCGGCCCCATTTTTTCCATGTGACCCGCAGAGATCGTCCGTCTGTCGAGGGTTCGATGTTCGACGAACCTTCAGAAGCGACATAAGTTTTTCCGTCTTCGAGTTCGATGAACGGTACAAGCGCCGGATAGACCTCTTCTACTGGATTCGCAAATCCGGCGAGGCCGTACGGAGCGGCGAGATAATCGGAAATCCCCGGCTTGGTGCCGACCGTGATCGGCAACGCAAATCTCAGGTTTCCTTGCCGGACGAGCCACACGCCTTCAGGACGATCCGGGTTGCGGCTGAAGAATTCGAACCGAGCAACCTCGGCCAGCTTCGGTTCGGCTGGTATCTGCGAAAGCTTCTCGTTTTCGAGGACCTGTAAGAAGCTGTCGTGAGCGACGATCATCTTCGCAAAACTCGTCGAGATCTGCTGAAACTCACGCTGCGGGCTGATGTATGCATAGTTGCCGCGGCCGTATGCAAAGATATTGAACGTATGGCGAGCGTCGATATAACTGGTACGGATCCAACGCCAGGCAAGGTTGTAAACGCTCGCGAGATCGGCTAGCGGAGCCGGCCGAAACTCAGGATTCTCACCGAGAAATGCAATGATCTCAAGCGTGTCTAGATAGCTAACAAGCCCTTGGCTTCTACCCCAGTTATAGCCGTAGCCTTTGTCCGAAACGAGGTCCCACCAGAGTTTCATCTGGATCTTCATAGACGGACGAAGTTTGTCGAGAATGTCCTTTCGGCCTACAACTTCGGCAGCTTTCCAGCAGAAACGTATGTACTCGTTCGAATATCGATCGTAACGGCCGTTCGGCAGATCGTCGTCGGCATACATCGCTCCGTCGGTGAACTGAACCGCGGCTCGTTCGATCAGGGAATCTAGGAACGCCTTATCCTTGAGAACGCCGAATTCGTATGCGTAAGCCGCGATCCGGGCGGCGACGCCCAAATAATTTTCCGGAAGGTTGATGACCTCGCGTTTTTTCGGATCGTATATTCGCGTCGCATCCAGCAGGGAAGCCCATTCGCGTCGTTCGGCATCGTTCATGCTCTGCCAGACGGCGTTTTTGCTCAGGTCTGCACCAAAATGCCTTAATGCCTGAGCCGCATAGAGCTGCGAAAATGCCTTACCGCCTTTTCGGGCTTCATAAAGTCCCATTTCGGCAACCGGGCGAGCGGTATTACGGCCTGCGATGATCGGACTTCCGCTGACATCGCTTTGCGCCGCAACGACCCGCATAAAGCTGCCCCAAGTATATTCACCGGTTGTTATCGAGCCATTAACGATGTCCGGAGGCTGTTGAAACGAATTGATCGCACCGAAATGCACCGCGACCTCTTTGGCAAAAAAAGTGCGAACTTCGGACCGTAGCGAGCTGGGCGTTCTTACAGCAGCCGCTTGCGCCCAAACATTCACCGGCAGGCTGACGGCAACTAACGCCGCTGTTGCGAACGCCGATATAGCCAGTTTAATTGGAAGTTTGTTAAAGAATGACATCGAGGATCGCAATAAGGACACATCTAAATAACGATAGGCCCATCTCGTTAGGTGCGGCTTTCACGGCCTTAGCGTTTGTACTTAACGCTAAGGCCGGAAAGCATAACAAAAAGGACTAGAACGTCAGTTTCGCACCGAACTGAAGAATACGCATTGCGCCGCCGTCAGTAATTGTGCCGAAAGATGTTCCGGTCGAAAATGTGCTGTTAGGCTGCCCGAGGTTCACGATGTTGAACACATTGGTGCCTTCCGCACGGAATCGAAGAACGTAACGTTCAGCGAACTTAAAGTCTCGCGACAATGCAAGATCCACAACGCGAAAACCCGGCCCGTAAAGGAAGTTGCGGGGCGACGAGCCGTCGGTCGCGACACCGGTGACGATCGTATTCTGAGCAAAAGCGGCGGTGTTGAACCAGCGTGCAGCGGTCGGGTTCGCCAAACGCGGATCGCCGATGAGCCTTGCACGGTCGGTCGCGACGCCGTCGAGATTTGCGTCGACACCACCGTTTGTCACGGTGAACGGGCGGCCGCTGCGGACTTTCACGATCGGTGCGATGCTCCAGCCATTGAGAATTCCTTTCAGAACACGATTGCTGCCATTGTAGAAATCGGGTTGGAAGTTAAAGCTCATGCTGAAAACGTGACGCTGATCCGTATCGGCCGCTCCTTTTTCCGCGTCGAGATTGCTGTAATTCTGTGCAAGCCCGAGGACGGTGTTGTTGTGAAGCTGAACTGAGCTGGTCGTCTTGCTCAGCGTATAAAATCCGTTAGCGCTGAAGAGCTTGCTGAATCGGACGGCACCTGTTAGCTGCAATCCGTCATAATCGGCTCGCTGATCGGAATCGAGAAGTGTGACCGCTCCGAATGCAGGATTCGGCCGACGTGCAAGAATATTTGCCCCGGCATTGGTCGCAGTTGCGTTCACCACGGGATAATTCACGTCCCGGCCAAATGGCAGCCTGCGAGCCACTGATTTTATATAGGCCGCACCGACTGTTACCTGATTTGTGATCTGACGCTGAAGCGAGACGTTCATCTGCAGCGTTCTCGGATGCTGGAAGTCCGGATCGACCGCGAAAAATCCACCGCCGCTGGTAAATGACCCGTTGTATGGGAACGGATTACCGCCGACATAGTTGGCATACGGGTTGACGAGCGTCGCACCGGTGCCGCGACGGTTCAGATTGGTAAATGAAAGTCGGGTGGACCACGGCTGGAAATTGGTCATATTGCCCCACTCGTTGCCGGAGATGCTTCCGTAAAACATGCCGATAGCAGCACGGAGGGAGGTCTTGCCATCGCCAAACGGGTCATAAGCGAAACCGATCCTCGGCGAGAAATGGTTCCAACGAATCGGGATCGCTCCGCGTTCCACGCCGGCGTCGCCAAAGAAAAGCGCACCAACCGGGGCGTTCGGCCGAACGGTCGACTGGCGGCCCGGAATGTAGTTCGTAAAACGGTTCTGCGGATCAGTCGGCGGCGTTTGTACTTCCCAGCGCAAGCCGAGGTTCAATGTCAGATTGGAGGTGGCACGCCAGTCGTCCTGCAAGAACAGCGAACCGTATTTCGTATTCGTCAGAGCGGTAACCGGAGCGTCCTGGGTCAACGTGCTTGGAATTCCGAGTAGAAAATCTGCGAACGCGTTTCCGGTCGCAGTGTTATTGAACGCGAAAACGCCGTAATTATTAAGAAGCGTGTCCTGGATATCCTTGTTCAAGGTAAGTTCGCCGCCGATCTTCAATGAATGGCTGCCCCTGTTCCAGCTCATTACGTTGCGGATGGAGTAAAGATTCGTGCCCGCAACCGGACCTCCGATCGCGTTCGACAATTGGAAGAAGCCATTTACCGTGATTTGCGGGAGCGACGCAACACCCTGTGGGGTAAATGCGGAACCCAAGTCCCGGAGCGTCGTCGACGGGTTATTTATTCGGCCTCCGAAATTACGCGTGTAGGTCAGCCACAGCTGATTGACCTTGTCGGCGCCCATGACCCAAACGTGGCTTAGATTGGCATTATGCTGGCGCCAGCTGAAATCCTGCGTCGCCCATGGAAGATTGCCGTTTCCGGGAAAGATCGTCTGGCTCCCAGCGGTTGTGAAATATGAAAATGTAAGACGGTGCGGATCGTTGATCTGGTGATCGATCTTAACGAGAAACTCATCGGTATTTGTCGGCAGCGGAACGTTGCCCTGCCAGCTAGGCGTCCCATTCGGATTTGTCGAATTTGCCACAGGAATACTCTGCAAAATGCGAACGGCCACCGGATCAAATCGGCTTGCCGGGATGATGCCACCCGGGAAGAATGATGCGGTCGCAAGCGAAGTTCCCGTCGCCGGGTCCCTTGGCTGGCTCGCTGCGGGAAGGGCACTAAAGTCGCCGTTACGGAAAGCCGCGGACGGGATCGTCGCACCCGATAGAAAGCGGCTCTGCTGTTGGCGGAGTCCGGAGTAGGTTCCGAAGAAAAATGTCCTGTCTTTTATAAGCTTTCCGCCAACCGAGCCGCCGAACTGGTTGCGGCGATACTTCGGCCGATCCACGCTTGAACCGTACTCATTGGCGTTGAACGCTTCGTTCCGAACATATTCGTAAACCGAACCTCGCAGTTTGTTGGTGCCGGATTTGGTCACGATGTTGATAACGCCGCTAGCAAATCGTCCGTATTCGGCGTTGTAGCTGTTGGTCGTTACTTTGAATTCGCGGATCGCTTCAGGATTAGGGGCGACGTTTCCTGTGTTGCGGAGATTGGTCATGTTAGTACCGCCATCGAGGTAATAGCTGACCGATCCGGTTCCGCCGTCGGTTCCGCCGTTGATGATTGTACGCTGTTCCGGAAAGCCTAAGACGTTGTTGTTTGTTGCCGCGGACGCGGTCGCGACTCCGGTATTGTTCGATTGAACGCCAGGCGTCAGATCCAGCAAAGTAAATACATTTCGCTCCACCAGCGGAAGATTTTCGATCTCCTGAGACTGCACAGTTCGTCCGATCTCGGCGCTAGTCGTATTTACCTCAGGAGTTGTACTGGTGACCGTGACCTCTTCACTGACGGCCCCAACCTCGAGAGCTATGTCGATCGACGTTGTATCGCCAACTCGAAGTATAATGCTCTCGCGCAACGCTCGTTTGAAGCCCGAAGTAGCTCGTACCTCGATCACATAGTTGCCGATAGGTAGAAATTCCATGCGGTAATTTCCTTCCTCGCCAGTGACAACAGTACGCGTGACGCCGGTATCCGTATTCCTCGCAGTAACGGTCGCCGCGGCAACCGGAGCTCCGCTGGGATCCGTAATATTTCCGAGGATCGTAGCAGTAGTTACCTGCCCCGGTACCGACATCGGAATGATCATCAAAAGTGCGATCAGGGAAGTCGTCCACAAAAGACGCGCCAGACGGACGGATCGAAAATTTCTGCTCAAATTCTTCATTGTTAACTTCTCCTTTGAATTTCCAAACTGGATCTTATGTAAGACGACTAACCCATACTTGATAAACAGCAGCATATTGAAAGCCGGCGTTTAGGCGACTTTCGGAGCTGCAAAAACTGGTGCTGTGACGAGAGCGGCAGCTCCACGAAGCCTCGGATATTCGCTTGCCGGAACAATGCTTAGTGCGATTCGTCCCAGGTCGGCGGTCAACGTTCGCTCGCGGATCGCTTCGCGAACATGCGGCTCAATGAGGTCCCAGGCCTCAGTGATCTCGCCGCCGATGTAGATCTTTGTCGGATCTACTGCATTGATTATCGAAGCGAGGCCTAGGCCTAGGTAACGAGCCGTCGAATTTAGTGCGGTCAGTGCCCGGCTATCGTTTCCACGAGCACGAATGATGAGGTCCTCGACCGTAAAGTCACGCATGTCGATGGAACTCGGGCGTCTTGCGTCAAACGGATGTCCGAAATAGCGTGAAAGAGTGGCAATATTTGAAATGTAAGCTTCCCAGCAGCCGCTCGCTCCGCAAGCACATTTTGGGCCGTCAATACTGATCGGGACGTGGCCGAATTCTCCCGCTGTGTTGTGCCGCCCGCGAACAACCTCGCCGTTAATAACGACGCCGACGCCGACTCCGTCCGAGACGCTGACGAAGACGATGTCATTGTGCATCGCACCGGCATCATGGGTTTTCCATATCTGCGACAGAGCACAAGCCTTTCCGGAATTTTCCAGGTGAATATCGATTCCTGGAAACTCCTTCTGGAGCGGCTCGAGCAGTTTGACGTTCTTCCAGCCGAGTGTGGGCGAATTGAGGATCGTCCCGTTATCGCGATCAAGAACGCCGGGAACAACGATGCCCATACCGTCAACAACGGCGTCCCCCGCCAGTTCGCGAAGCAGGCGCCGTACATTGTCACCAAGGGAGGCGACGAACTTTTCCGGATCCAAGACGGTCGGGAATGAGACGACCTGACCGACCTGTTTCCCGATCGAATCCGTAACCATCATGTAAATGCGGGTCGCACGAATATCGAGGGCGATCGCCAGACCGCGCGTGGAGTTCAGATAAAGATGCGTCGGTTTTCGCCCACGGACTTTCTCGTTGCCAAGATCGCCTTCGCGAACAAGCTTTTCTTCGAGGAGTTCGTTGACCAGAAACGTTACATTCGCCCTGTTCGTATCCATCAAGCGAGATAGTTCTGCCCGCGAGACAGGCTGATGCGTGCCGATCAGCGTCAGGGCGATCTGCTTGTTTATGTCTCTCGACGTTCCACGGGTCGCGAGCTTAAAATCTGTAGGGTTTATCCTGCGCATCAATTGTTAATGTATTTAACAAAATAAACGGCCTTTCTGCTTAGAATCGGGTAGCAGCCGGCAAATGACGCCTCAACTACGTCCCGTATGGGTGGTTAAACTTCAATTGGCACGAATTTGTTAGAACTTTTGACATAATACAATCTTTTGATCATTCGTCAAGCGGAAATGCAAAAAAAGATCAGAATATTTTGCCTAACGCTTGGCCAAGGCCGCCTGTAC
Organism: uncultured Chloracidobacterium sp.; assembly: GCA_964410495.1. GTDB lineage: Bacteria > Acidobacteriota > Blastocatellia > Pyrinomonadales > Pyrinomonadaceae > OLB17. The sequence goes on along the minus strand of CAYPGP010000017.1, from coordinate 56,412 downwards.
TGGCGTTATTTGCTCTTTTGTCGCCGGACCGCCTTGTTATCGAAATGTTGGGAACTGCTAATTTTGCAAGAAGAAAAAAGGACGGGGTGTGGAAGGTCACGACAGTCTTCGAAGATTGGTCAGACCAATATTAGGAATAAAAAAAGAGGGCCGATCGGGCCCTCAGAGTTGGTTCAATTCGGATATCAGATCCTATATTCTTCGCCCGCGAACGAGCTGAAGAACAAGAACGATGACCGCAACGACCAGTAAAATGTGAACCAGTTGGCCAAGTGCCGCACCGGCTACACCAAAACCCAGGGCCCAAAGTATGATCAAGATTATAAAAATGGTCCAGAGCATCAGTTGTTTCCCCTTTAACGAGAGTTTGAATTCGCGATCGACGAAGGGCTTTGAACCTCTCCATCGCTCGCCGCTTTAGTAAAAAATAAAAAGAACACGATCGCGCTGATCAATACGAACGCTCCGATCGACCACAATGCCCAGTGCACACCGCGAAACGCTCGGGCTTCCTCGACTGGAACGACAAGGTCTTCTCCGTGTGTATGAATAACGTCTTTAGCACTCATCCTACGCCCCCATGAATCAGAAAAAAGGTTGGCGGGGATCACCGTGCGAACATTTTGGTGTGGATGTTCAAGGTGTGATCGGCTCTCCCCGCCATGGGTCAGGTCTATCCTAACCTGCCCCAGCCATCGAATCGGTACGACGGCTTACAAACATTTGTCGAATCATGCACTTAGCTGTTACAAAGTTCGAAGTAACATGTACAGGCCGATTTTTTTACTCGTTCCCGGCTCATGATCGAGATGCCTCCACGTGAGTAGTCGATCAATTTCATATCGCGAAGTTCCTGTGCGATGCATGTAATGCTGGGACGATATACTCCCAAGGTTCGTGCGATCTGCTCATGCGTTAGCTTGAGCGTCGATTTGCCGCACCGATCCTGCACCATCAGCAGCCACGTGCAAAGCCTTTCCTTGACGGAGTGGTACATGTTGCAGATCGCCTTTTGCGAGATCTGACGAATGTACTGATCGAGCGATCTGTTCAACCCAGCCCTCAGCCTGTCATTCGTGCGGAGCAATTTAGCGAATGTCGCTGCGTCTATGCGATTCGCTACACCTGCCTGCGACACCTGCGTCGAGTTCATCACTGTGTCCGACCCGGAAACTATCGAGGAAAGGCCAACAGCTCCCTCATTCCCGATCACCGATATCTCAACCATGCGGCCGTCTTCAAGCATCTTGAACTCGGAAATGACCGCGGTCACCGGAAAGTAAACGTAATCAAGAGGGTCGCCTTCCTGATTAATGAACTGCTCCTTCCGCAGCGAGACCGGCCTGAGAGCCGGAGTGATCAAACTTTTCAAATCTGCAGGCAACGAAGACAAGATCGTATTTGTCGCCGGAGCAGGTTCCCGACTCAGCGTTTTCGCCAAGCGGGACCGGAGCCTTTCCGAGGTTCCGTAAACTTCTTCGTAACTGTCAAAATCGCGCGTACCAACGTCTCTGAAATCCATATATTTCTCCCCCTTTAATGTTTCGACAGCAGCGGTAAATAAAATGGACTATGAATGACTAGGCTGCTACTGCCGAGTTTTTAGAAATAGGTACTTAACTTGTTTGTTTGGTCTGGCGACCAATTTGTTTGGCAAGGAGCATGTTTCAGCTCCTTGCCAGACCCCCTTGAAAGTATCGGGTAGGCGACCCCTTTTTCGTTCGCCGCTCCATCACTCGCGACCACAAAGCCTACCCGATGTTTGAATTATGCTACTGGGGGGAAAAGGATGAAATAGGGAGTTACAGGAAAATCATTAGGGGAAATCCCTAATCGACCTCTAATTATCCTGAAGCCAATTTTGCAGGATCGCGTACTTAACGATGTCGATACGGGAGGTGATGCCTAGTTTCCTCATGGCATTGGATTTATGAGCCTCGATGGTCTTTATACTTAGTTCAAGCCGGGCACCGATCTCTTTATTGCTGTAACCAAAAGCGATAAGCCGCAGTACCTCGGCCTCGCGGTCGGAAAGTTCGCCCTTGCTTTCACCGCGTAATGAGGTCGCCCGACCGACATATCCGCCAACCACCCGCCGCGTCAAGCTGGGATCAAGATAAGCGTTGCCGCCGGCAATGGTTCGGATCGCGTTAACCAGTTCGGTCGGGGCACTTTGTTTGAGTACGTAGCCATTTGCTCCTGCCGCGAGGAGTTGCTGCAGATAACCGTCGTCGGTGTGGCGCGTCAGGATGAGGATCCTCATTTCGGGCATTACTGAACGCAAGCGCTTTGTCGCCTTCAGTCCGTTCATATTCGGCATCGAAATGTCCATTACCAGAATGTCGGGGACGATCGCGGCCGCCAGCCTAACCGCGTCTTCTCCATCACCCGCCTCGCCAATGACTTCCATATCGGGCTGGGCGTTCACGAGCAGCTTTACGCCCTCGCGGACGGTCTGATGGTCTTCGGCGATCAGTACTCGTAGTTTGTCTGCCATGCTGATATGCAAAACCGGTCACTCCGCGACCGGTACCCTCACATAGATCGTTGTTCCGCTTCCGGGGGCCGATTCAACCTCGAATTCTCCGCCCGCAAGGTATGCCCGTTCTTTCATTCCGACCATGCCGTAGCCGCCCTCGGCATCAGGCGATGAACGCAGTTCGGAACCATCGAAGCCCTTACCATTATCCTCGACTATCAAGACCACCTCGTCGTCCCGCCTTTCCAGTACGACCGTTACCATTGTCGCCTCGGCGTGCTTGATGATGTTCGTGAGGGCCTCTTGAGCAATACGGTAAAGATGCGTTTCGGTTTCATTTTCGAGCCGTGTTTTGGCGAGTCCGGCGGCATGGAATTCGGCCGGAACCTCATAGTGTCGCGACCATTCGTGAACGAACGCCCCAACGGCCTCCACAAGTCCATGCTCATCAAGAGCAGATGGCCTCAACTCCCACGCAAGGAAACTAACCTCAGAATCCAATGCTTCACCTATTTGCTGCAAACGCTCGACACGCCTGCTGATCTCTTCGTGCTCAGTGGAAATTTCTTTCAGAGAAGCAATTTTTAACCGCAGTGCCGTCAGTCGCTGGCCTAATTGGTCGTGGAGGTCGCGGGCGATCCGTCGACGTTCGACCTCCTGGCTATTTACAAGTCTTCCCAAAAGTTCGACCCGTTGCCGCTCCGCAACCTCGCGTACTTCCATTTCCTGGATCAGTGCGAGGTTCGCTTCGGCGAGTGCCCTCGTTCTTTCTTTTACCCGCACTTCAAGCTCATCATGTGCGCGCTGTAGTTCTTCGGCCCGGCGTTGTTTCTCGGTAAGATCGATGGCTATCGCGGCATATCCGGTCAATTTTTCTCCCAGATAGAGAGCCATCATTACGGAGCTTGCGAAAAACCGTGAACCGTTTTTCCTGACATACCATCGCTCACTATAGGAGCGGCCCTGCTGCCGGGCCAGCTTCATCTCGTTTTGCGGCACCCCGCGTTCCACATCTTCTGAAGCGAAAACGGTTTCAACGTGTCGGCCGAATATCTCCTCGGAGGTGTAGCCGAAGGTCAATTCGGCTCCGGTGTTCCAACTGTCGATACGGCCATCCTGATCCGTCGAAAAGATCGCGTAGTCAGTGACATTTTCGACCATCATGGCCATTCGCTCTTCGGTTGAACGCAGAAGTTCCTCTGAGCGTTTTAGTTCGGTCAGGTCGTTCGTTAGCCCGTAATAGCCGTAAACGGTACCGTCCACGCCGATATCGGGCATGTAGGAGACGTGGACAAATCGCTTTCCAGCCGCCTGATAACTGAGAGTCGTTTCAAATGTCACCTGCTGTCCGCTCAATGCCTGGTCGATCCGGGGCTTTAGTATCTTGTATGTGGTTGGGTCGAAGACATCCCGAACCGATTTCCCAACTACATTATCGCCGGCTTCGCCGATCCATTCGTGAAATTGCTGATTCACAAAACGGTACCGCTCGCTGCTGTCTACGTACGAAATAAGCGCCGGGACGGCATTGGTCACAAGCCGGAGTTGGTTCTCGCTCAGGCGTATGCGCTGTTCGGTATCTTTCCTTTCTGTGATGTCGAGATTTACGCCGTACATGCGGACGGGCTTGCCCGCATCATCCCGAACGACTTGAGCGATGGACTCCAACCATCGAATACTGCCGTCCTTTTTTACTATTCGAAATTCGTCTCGAAAACGATCCTCTGCAGATGCGAGGGTCTGCTTTACGTGAATATCAACTCGCTCGCGATCGCTCGGATGAAGGTGCGTCAGCCAATAGTCGTGGTGTGGATTCTGGTCTGCCGGAACGTCATCGTAAAAGAGCCGCATCGTCTCTGACCAGTACGTAGTGTCCGACTTAGCGTCCCAATCCCAAATCCCGACCCGTCCCGCTTCCTGCGCAAGTTTTCTGCGTTCTTCCGAAGCTCGAAGTGCGTTCTCGCTTTCTTTGCGATCACTGATATCGCGTACGATGGCCAGCACCAGCCGTTCGTTTCCGAAATCGGCTCCATTTGCGCTCACGTCAACCGAGAATTCGGTACCATCCGCCTTTACGTGCGTAGTTTCGAAGTGAACTCCCGTCGTATAGGCATTTTCAAACTGCCGGACGAGATCTCCAAGCGTTCTTTCGTGGCGCACGTCGCGGATCGACATGGACAGAAACTCTTCTCGCGAGTAACCGTAAAGATCGATCGCGGCCTGATTGACTTCTACAAAATGGCCCTCCGCGTCAAGGAACCATATAACGTCACGGGATTTCTCAAAAAGCAATCTGTAACGTTGAAGGATGCCTTCGCTGCGCTTTCTTTCGGAAATATCCCGGTTGATCTCGAGGACCAATTGCCGTCCATCTGAATCGATCAGCCGCTGGCGGCTTTCGACGACAACCGAGCGGCCATCTTTGCTTGTATGAATGAGTTCGCCGGACCATAATCGATCGCGAGCGAGTGTTGAATGATATTCGGCGAGTGAGGCAGGAAAACTTGTGTGCAAAAGCTCATGGCTCGTTTTGCCGATAGCTTCCTCACGAGTAAAGCCGTAAAGACGCTCCGCTCCGCGATTCCAGTCGATGATACCGTCCGTGCGATCCCATGCGAAGATCGCGTCGTCCGAAAGATCGATCAATGCCGCCATCGGAGCCAGATCATCACTCGCGACGGCGTTTGGGCGCTCGCTTTCGATCCGCTCAAAACCAGCAGGCTCCCGTTTCGCAGCGGTACCGCGCTCATCAGGATTTTGATCGTTAACGCTCATTGCAAACAACAACAAACAAACTACGCCTGCATCTTCGCCTGACGTTTAGTCGACGCACTTGAAATTACAGATGACTAATAGATGCATTTCAAACTAGATGCATTTCAAACTGAAACAAAAACGATGCTCCCTAACGAGAGCATCGATGATCACACCGAAGTGCCAATATGAAAAGGAAACTATGAGTCGTTTCTAGAGTAATCATTAGGCCGCAGTGCTTCTGTATTCTGGAATACCTTACGCCCCGAAGTTTATATGTTGGCTTACGCACACACAAATACTATCGCGCCTGTTACGCTTTCGCCATATGGCCGAAATCTCAAAAATGTGCGAGTGGTTTGATTGCGGATCGATCGCGGAAAAACGTGTAAGCTTCGGCCTCAGAATTTTGGACATTCCGTTAGACCAACCGATCTCGGAGATCCCATACACAAGCCAGGAATCCTCGCTCTGCGCCCCTCACGCAAACAGGATACGCCTCAGCTACGCGCATTTCTCTGAAGAGGTTCTTTAGTTTTCGATCACGGTCGGGTTATCTAACGCAGCTTGGACAGTTGCCGATATCGAAAACACGAACATCCAGGTATTGTTCGCGTATGCTTTCGACGTGCTCATCGCAAAGATTGCGATGAAGGACTGTGTAATTTTGGTCGGTTGACGGTAGAATGTCCTGCACGCCGAACGTTCGATTACCGAACCTGACATGTTTTGTCGCCGGCGCGCTGCAACGGCTCCAGCTGCAATTTATTTCTGCATGGACATGCATGAGGCAACTTTATGGTATCACTTTCAGCGGAGTGAGGACAATAGAAATGGTGGCCAGAGACGGGGTCGAACCGCCGACACGCGGATTTTCAGTCCGCTGCTCTACCAACTGAGCTATCTGGCCACACGCTGCATCTAAGTTGATGCGAAGTGCGAACTTGTAAGTGTAAATAAGCAGTTAACATCTGTCAAACGCCGCAATTATTCATCGGGATAACTAAAAAATGTCAAAGCTACTTTTTTCAACCTTTATTACATCCGCCGCTCTGATCGCCGCCTGTGGTGGGTCGTCGGCTCCGAACCAAAACGCCAACCAGCGTACAAATACAACTGCTACGCAGCCGACGGCAGCAAACGCGGCTCCTGTATCGACCCCCGCGGTCTCTCCATCAGCGAATCCTACGCCTGTAAATACTGCGACTCCGAGAGCTAACGCAAATTCAGCAGCAAATGCGGAACGGCCGCGGGTCGTTGACCAAAAAAAGGCTTCGGGAGGTTCAAGTCCGTCGAGCGAGATACCTTCTGCCGACGAGATGCGAAAGGCTTTTTCGAAACCGGTGACACAGGACGATGTCAACGATCCCGGAATGCGGAGATCGGAGCCAATGATGCGATCAAAGTCTTCCAACAGCACGATGATGCGTTCGAAACCCGCCGAGGTCCCGATGATGAGATCCAACCGAAAACCGGCAAATAACCAGCAATAAAAAAAGATCGAGCGGACGGATCAACTCCGCCCGCTCGATTCGTACGCTGCTAAATAGGTTACGCCGACGCGGCAGCATCGGCCTTCGTGTCAGGAAAACCGAGTTCTGCTTTCACGTCAGCTTCGATCCTTTCCAGTAGATCCATGTTCTCCTTAAGCATGTTTTTTACATTATCGCGGCCCTGACCGAGGCGTTCGCCTTTGTATGAGAACCACGCGCCCGACTTGTCGACGATGTTGTGATTGACCGCCAGATCGAGCAGATCGCCCGTACGCGAAATGCCCTCGCCGTACATGATGTCGAATTCTGATTCACGAAACGGCGGAGCGCATTTGTTCTTCACTACCTTGACGCGGGTGCGGTTGCCGACGACCTTATCGCCTTCCTTGATTGCTCCGATACGGCGAATGTCAATACGAACGCTCGCGTAAAACTTCAGTGCCTTTCCGCCCGTCGTCGTCTCCGGCGAGCCGAAGAATACGCCGATCTTCTCGCGAAGCTGATTGATAAAGATAAAGCACGTGTTCGAGTTCGATACGATGGCCGTTATCTTTCTCAAGGCCTGCGACATCAGCCTTGCCTGAAGGCCCGGAAGCGAATCGCCCATTTCGCCGTCGAGTTCAGCCCGCGGAACGAGTGCCGCGACCGAGTCGATCACGATCACATCGATCGAATTCGAGCGAACCAGCGTCTCAGCGATCTCAAGTGCCTGTTCGCCGGAATCAGGTTGCGAGATGAGCATGTCGTCGATATCGACTCCAAGCTTCTGGGCATATTCCGGATCCATCGCGTGCTCCGCGTCGATGTATGCGCACACGCCGCCGGCCTTTTGCGCCGAAGCAACGACCGTCAATGCGAGTGTCGTTTTACCCGAACTCTCAGGCCCGTAAACCTCGACAATTCGTCCACGAGGGAACCCGCCGACGCCGATCGCCGCATCCAGGCTCAGGCAATTCGTCGATATTGCCCCAAAATCCTGTCTCGGCCGCTCGCCGAGCTTCATTATCGAACCTTTTCCAAACTTCTTTTCGATCTGCAGCAACGCCGACTCGATCGCTTTGCTCTTGCCTTCACTCATTTGTCGTTAATTCTCCCATCCAATATTTCTAGCAGTCTCCATGAACCAACTACAAATCTAACACAAATGCCATCTCGTTTCACAAATAAAACATCAATTGTCTCGGAAAAAGTGAGAAATCGTGAAAAAAGTTCGCAAATTCGGTGAAATTTGACCAAATAGTAGATGGTTTTTGCGGAAATAGCAACGCCCAGCGGCTCAAAAAGAGAAACTGGTTGAAAACTGAATTCGACGTGGAATGCTGGGCCGAAACTCGCCATCGAAGTTTGAACTCGAGACTGTTCGAAGAAAGTTAGGCGACGACATATTTCCGATAGGGTTTCCTTTATTGTTCTTGTTGAAAACATTATTTACCCAGACGCCAAAGTTCAACCTCTGACGCGGAGCGTTCTTATTCGCTTTGTCTTTGTTAAAGCCGAACGTTTTCGATAGGTATACGTTGACTTCCGCTCCGCCAGGGCCTCGGCCCAGGTTGCGAGGGATGAGGTTATCACCGGGAGCCGGATTCGGGTCGAGAAGGCCATACTCGGTTTGGGCCAAGCCTGGTTTGGTCGAATCCAGGGCGAACGAAGGCCGTTCCGTATAGATGCCGTCCCTGTTCGTGTCGCGGCCGGTGATGATGTTGAAGCGCGAGCCCGTTCGCATGTTGAAGTCGCCACGGAACGTGATCATCTTCGGCAGGCTGAAGTGAAAATAGCCAAATACGGAATGCACCCCATCGCCTGGTGTCGGCCCCCATTCGCGGCTGAAATCGTACGGATCGATCGGTGAACCGCTTCCGGCGACTACGTCATTACGGATCTTCGCGTACTGATACCAAAAGCTGATATTGCCGGGCTTTCCGAATAGTTTAATGACCGGCGGGAGGTTTACGGAGACAAAGATCCGGTCTGACTGCCCGCGGCCTTCTGAACGGGTTTCGTAGACATTTCGCGAATTACCAAATGGGTACACTGGCGCACTCGTGGAACCCGCCGGGGAAGCGAGCGGCGCATTTATATTTCGCGTAAGGATCGATCGGTAATTGAGCGCACGGGTGTATCCTGCATTGATCGACATTCCCTGCCATAGATTTTTTGAGACGTTGAGGTTCAGCAGCGTGTACAGCGGAGCCTGCAACTCATCGTCAATCAATCGCAGACTGCGCAGCGTGGCACCCTGCCCGAGTTCGCTGGCCGACGGCGTAGCAGGGAAACGGTCGAGTATCGCCGGATCCGTGACAAAATAGAAAGCTCGATCCGGCGAATTGGCCTGCCGCTCGCTCAATTGGTTACTTAACCCGAAGCGGTTGTAAAAAACACCGTATCCGATCGTCACGCGAGGCAGCGTGGTCTCAGGCTTCTGTTTTTCTTTTGCCTTTGGAGCCCATGTGAAGCCGAATCTCGGCGCAAAATTCGTAAAGCTTCTAATGTTTGTCTGATTCTCGAATCGAAGGCCAAAACTTACACCCATTGTCTCGTTCAAGCTGAAATTATTCTGCTGGTAGAACGAATAATCGAACTGGCTGACGCCGATATTGGGTTCGCCGCCCGCGATCGTAAACTGGTCGGCACCACCGCCCAGACTGCGGATCTGGGCGTTCGAAAAACCGAGATTTCGCAGCAGAAGTGTTCGCCTGTAGCTTTCCAGGCTTGTTATCTGGGTGGTTAGAATGTTGCCTTGCGGACCGATGACTGGCTGGAAATTCGCGTCGAGCACCGGTGCTGTCCGGCCACTGAACGTGTAGGTGCCGGCGAAATTCGTGCGTGAAAATTCCTCGATGCGGTAGCCACGGATCATGCCGCCAAACGAAATATTCAGACGCCCGAACTTACGTGTTAGATCATTGTAGAGTTCGAACCGCGAATTCGTGGTTTCCTGGTCTGAGGGCGAACCGCCGCCGAGAAACGCTTCACTTACATTAATTGCGGTTCCGGACGTACGGCCTTTAATTTTATTAGAGTCGATCTGGCCGGAAAAGCGGAGCGTATTCACAAAATTTGGATCAATGATATAGGTCTCGGTCGCCGCAAGCGAGATCGTTCTGTAGCTCGATCTATTTGCCCGGCTTTCGAGCGTAAAACCGCCGAGGTCATTGTCCGAATTTCCCCAATATATGGTGACCTGTGCCACGAATTTGTGTTTCTTGGTCGGATCCCAATTCAGCGAGAGATTGTTATAGCTGTTGAATCTCTTAGTGTCGAAAGACCGTCGAAGATCGACAGGGTTGAGATTCTGGTCCAGCACCACCGCGTTTACGACCGAATTTGTCTCGCTGTCGTTGAAGCTCGAATAAACCGAAACCGATGCTCTTTTAGTTAGCGGGGCCGAAAACCCGTAATCATAACTACGCGTCTGAGCCGGAACCCGCCGTCCGATGAAGGGATTCGTTGCATCGAGCCGAGCGTCGCCAAATCTGAAGCCCGCCCAGCCGCTGATCTTCTTTATGTCGCCATCCGTGTAGATCTGGATACCGCCGCCATAGGAATACTCGAATTCGGCCGAGAACACGTTGCGGTTGATGCGAATAAGCTTGATGTTTTCCTTGTTCGGAAGTTGTCCATCCGGGATGCCGTTCACACTGATCGGCATTTCCTCGCCGGTCAGCGTCGGGCCAGCAATCGCCTGCAGCACGCGGCGAAGTTCGTCGCGGTCGGTGGGCAGGTTCTCGATCTCTTCTTTTTTCAAGTCGCGAGCGGTTCCCGACGTCGTCGCATCAACAGCTTCACTTTGAGAGACATCGACCGTATCTTCAATAACGGATAATTCGAGTACTACGTCGAGCCGTTTTGACTCGCCCGCCTTCAACTCGATCGAAACATTTTTGTAGGGTTTGAAGCCGTTAACCGTGATCGTTAGCTGGTATTTTCCCGCCCTCAAACCGCGATATGAGATAACGCCGAGATCACTCGAAACGGCATTTTGCCTAAAGTTCTCAGCCAAAAGTTCGGAATCAGCGGCCGCAACGATGCTGCCGTTCGGGTCGCTGACGCTGATTATTAAGGATGAGGAAGATTGAGCCTGTGTATCGCTGACGCAGAGGCCGAAAATGAATGTAAACGGAAGCAGGAGTCGAAGTTTAGCCATAGTGGGACACCTAGGAAAACCAAACCAACCAAGAACTTCGCGCGATCCGCGAACTGTGTAAATGCGAAAAGAGAATTCGTTGAGCTAATTGATGCTGTTCGAGTGAGATCTGATGCCTTGCCGACAACATTCTTAGCTTTTGTTGCTCTAATAAACGGACGTATCGACGTTTTGTTGCATTCTTTGCTAGATGTTGTGCGGTGACCTACGACCACTATCCACGCGGCTTTACAATTGTTTACGTATTTCGGCAACTTCTACCGGCGCACAGGCGTAATTACTTGCATTGGATACGGGTTAACCGTTAGAGTTTGCACTAACAAGGCATATGGACGTTTTGGATTTTTCAGGCCAGACCCTGGACGGGAAGTACCACATTGAACGCGAGCTTGGACGTGGCGGTATGGGTACGGTTTATCTCGCCAATCACATGGGAACCGAACGTCCGGTCGCCGTAAAGATCATCTCGCCTCAGTTCATGCAGCGGACGGAATTCGTTGAGCGTTTCCGCCGCGAAGCTAGAGCCGCCGGTCGGCTCAGGCATCCGAATGTCGTAAACGTTACCGATTTCGGTTTTGCCGAAACATCCGACGGCCAGGTCGCCTATCTCGTGATGGAGTATCTCGATGGCTGCACTCTGGGCGAGATCCTCGATGAGGAGAAAAATCTACCGGTCGCGTGGACGCTCGACATTCTGGAGCAGGTTTGTTCGGCCGTTCACGAAGCCCACGCGCAGGGAATTATCCACCGCGACCTCAAGCCCGACAACATCTGGCTGGAGCCGAATCAACGCGGCGGTTACACGGTAAAAGTTCTCGATTTTGGTATCGCAAAGCTCGAAGAGCATGACGAGACCGCCGACCACGGCGAGTTTCCGGAAGCTTTCAGAACGACCACGCCTACCTACACGTCCGACGCAAAAACGACCTTCGGTGGAGTCGATGCGGGGGCCACGACTATCGGGGCGAACGGGAACGATACGAAAGTCTCCGAAACCGCGGCCGCTCGAGCACGCCGCGCATCGACACTAGTTTCGGAAGCCGGAACGCTGCACCTTGCTCCGGTCGATACTGAAGGCAAGACCGCTATTTTTAACGACGGCGACATTTCCGATGAATTTCAGGACACAATAAGCACGAGGATCTCGGAGAATATCGATTCGCCGAACTCAGGCGAGCATGGTTCGACGACGAGCCGGTCTCTCTACGATTCGCGAAGTTCGGCCGAACTCACTCGCGTCGGCGCCGTGCTTGGCACTCCGCTGTATATGTCGCCGGAACAGTGCCGCGGCGAACGGCTCGATGCGCGTTCTGACATCTACAGCCTCGGCGTTATCGCCTACCAGATGCTTTCCGGAAAGCCGCCGTTTGAAGGCGACTTCAAGGACGTGATGGAGTCGCACAAAAACGTGGATCCGCCGACGCTTAAAGCTCCGAAGGTACGGAGGAAGTTGAGCCGAGTCATACATCAGGCTCTTTCCAAGTTTCCCGATCAACGGCCTCAAACGGCGGAAGGCTTTGCGAGCGAACTAAAGTCTCGCTCCGAGGGCATCTTCGGACTGCTTCGCAGGGCGCTGATGATATACAGCGAACATCTGCCGAAGTTTTTGACGCTGACAACGTTTCTGTTTCTACCCGCTACGATCTTGACGATCCTTGCGGTGGTAATTGCGTTTCTTAAGGTCAGCGAACTCGTGCCGGAAAGTACACTGAACATCGCTCTCGGTGTAACCGGCGTGGCGCTTACGCTGGCAAATGGATTCTCGGGCGGTCTTATCATTGGAACGATCGCCTGGATCGTGACGCAGTCGATAGCGGTCCCGCTACGGCCAGTTCGATTGCGGCCCGTTTTGTGGGAGGCGAAGAAGAAATGGAAACGCTTCGCCGGAGCCGGGCTTTTGAGCGGTATCTTACCGTTTGTCTGCGCCGGTATTGGTTCGATAGCGGGCTTTTTGGTTTTTGCCGCGATCCTCGGTATTTTGTACCCGTTGACCGGATCGGTTGGGGCGATCTTTATTGCTGGTTCGGTCGGCGCCGTGATCATGGCTGTGGTCGCTTTCTTCTGGTCATATATCAATTTCATGCTCGTTTCGCCCATCGTGATGATGGAAAACGTTCGAATACGCGACGCTTTCTGGCGCTCGAGGGCCTTGATCAAACGCTCTTTTGCGACCGCCGCCGCTGCTGCGTTGCTGATGTTCCTGATACCCGCGGTCGTAGCAGGTTCGATATCGTATGTCGTGAAGATCTCAGCCCGTGCGTTAGACCCTAAACCACAGAAACCTGCGGTCGAAACTGTCGATACTGCCGCCGCCGCCAAACCGCCCGATACTGCCGATCCGGCGGGTGAAGTGCTTGCCACAGCCTCTAATGAACCAGCGCCCGAACCCACACCCCGACGGAACAAGAACGTCGGCTTTAATTTCGGATTCGATCCAAAAGAGCCGCGCCCGGAAATGGACATGCGCGGACGTGTCAAAGAGACGCTTTTGGAATCGCTTATCCAGATACTCTGGCTGCCGATGCAGATATTCGTGTTCTCATTTTCTGGTATCATTGTAGCGTTGCTTTATCTTAAAACCCGTCTCGCCGGCGGCGAATCGATGAACGATCTCGTCGAACGTTTCGAGGACAGCGGGCGTCCAATTAAAAAATGGCAGGAGCGGGTCCGTCAGCGGCTCATCCAGTCAGGACGAATTTCAAGCAACCCGAGCCGATGACCTTTTCGCTAAGAAAACCGATATTTCTACTAGGTTTTCTGTTCATATTCATTGCGACCATTTCAGGTCAGGAACTCCGTCGCGAACTTGGCGTCATCACCGGTTCGACGCTGCAGATCGTTAACAAGATCGGCCGCGTTAGCGTTAGGACAGCTGAAAGTGGGTTTACGCTGACTGCGTCTTCGGCGAAAGGCGTTTCGGACAGCGAGGTCAAGATCAACGGAAGTTCGATCACGGTCTTATCGAAAGATCCAACCAAACGCATCGATATATCGCTCGTCGTACCGGAGCGTTCGACGCTTAAGATCGAAACTGGCGAGGGTGCGATCGAGGCAGTCGGAAATCTCTCTCTGGTGCAGGCCAAATCCGATACCGGAACGATCATGGTCGATGTTCCAACCACCGATCTGAAATATCGCCTCGAATGGACCGAGTCTCGCCCGCGATTTCTGGCGGATTTTGAGCTTGAAAAGATAAAGGAGCAGTCGGCTGGCCGGTTTCAGACCAAGGGCAGCTACCGTGAGGAAATTAAGGTCGCAACGCCTAAACCTATCCTCGGTAACGGTGACGAACAGCCAAAGCCGCCCGATCCGCCCAAGATCGAACCGGTCGCGATCGAACTAACGACCGCTCGCGGCATCGTGCTTATAAACGTGCCGCCCGGTGAGGTGAACAGCGACCTTCGCGAGCGTCCGCTGACAAATGCCGCAAAAGCGATCGTCCGCAGCGGCGATTCGCTGCTAATGGAAGCTATTCGCCGGGCATCGCCAAAGTATTTTGGTGATTACGCGCGGACGCTCCCACCGATCCGAACCGAGCCAACATTTGCAACGCGTGCCCCGCGAACAGCCGGCCCGAATGCGGATCTGAAAACCGCCCTAGTTCGCGTGACCGACCTCAAAAATCGAGCCATCGACGGCTTGTCTAGAAACGATTTTGAAATAACGGAAAATGGAACCGTCCGCGAGATAGTTTCGATCGAAAAAAGCGAAGCTCCGTTCAATCTGGTGCTGCTCCTCGATGTTTCGGGAAGCGTCGAAAATTACGTTAATTTTATCCGCAAGGCGGCGCGGAATTTCGTTGATACTGTAGGCAAGCAGGATAAGGTCGCGATCGTGATCTTCAATGAGGACGTCAAGCAGCTTTCTAGCTTCACGACCGACAAAGGCAAGCTTTCGGAAAGTCTCGATACGTTCGATGCCGGCGGCGGTACCGCCTATTACGACGCTCTTGCGTTTACTATCGCGGACACGCTTAGGCCGCTGAAGGGCGAGCGGACCGCGATCGTCGTGCTTACCGATGGCGACGACAACCGGTCGTTCCTCGCGTTTGATTCGCTAGCCGGCTCGATCCAAGAGAGCGGAGCCCTGATCTATCCGCTCTACGTTCCTTCGGGCCTGATCGCTCTTGCGGCTCAGAATATGAATGCAGACATCGACCCGCTGCGAAAGAAATACATGTCGCTGACCGCCAAAAGCGAAGGTGAAGGCGAAAAACTTGCTCAGCTTTCTGGGGGCGTTTACTATCCGATAGCCCAGATCGGACAGATCCAAAAAGCCTACGAAGACATCGTCCTCCAGATGCGTGCAGCCTACAATGTGACGTTTCGTTCAACGCCGGAAGCTGGCGGAAGCGGAGCATCGCCCAAGCTTAAGATCAGAGTAAAGAAGGAAAACGCCTTTTCTACAATAACCGCTGTAACCGCGAATTAATTTGTGCGAAAAAAGCCAAAAGCCGCAAAATGAAGGCTTTGCGGCTCTCTTGGTTTCTCAGATCGGTTTCTACGGTTTCTTCACCGGGGCGGTTTTCGCCGGCGGAGTTTTAGGCGGTGGTTTGGGGTAGACGATGTCCTTGCGGTCCACCGTCGGCGTTGCCTTCGGCGATTCGGCGCCGATGGGGACGATCCAGATCTCGTATGCCGGCTGTTCACGGAAACCGCCGTCGACGGCTACCACTCGATCGGCTGGCCCGGCCTTTGCGATAAAGGCTTTCATTCGCCGCAGTACATCGCCCGCGTAGCCACGAACGTTATTTCGCCCTGCGTAGCCGATTATGTATACACGATCCGGGGTGCCCTGAGCGAGGTAGCTGATAATGCTTCCAAGCTTTCCTTCCTCATCCTGCTGGGGCAGATCGCCGAATTCGTCAACCTTTTTCGCCGGGGCCGCGACCTGGACGGTCGATGTCGCTCGCGTATTGCACTCGTACGAATAACCGCTCATCAGCAAGTCGGCGACTATCTGCCTGTCATTGCCCGCACTTGTCGTATCGACAGTGATGTTGCGGGTACCTTGGCCGTTAATGATCGCTCCCGAACTGACGGACCAGTTAAATAATGGTTGAGCATTCGGGTCGCCGCCGCCGACGTTTGCGCCGAAAACGACTTGTTCTCCATCGCGTAAAATGCGCGGATTGCCGACCTGAATACTGATCTGCGGACAAGGGAAGACTTGCGGCGTAACCGACGTAACCTGTTGGGGCGGCTGGCCTGTGGGCTGCGGCTGCGCGGGTTTTGGCGGCGGCGGAGCCTGAGTAAATGCGTTTATCGCAAAAATTACCAATGCGAAGGGAACTGCTCCCGGAATTAACTTCTTCATCGTAAAAGGTCTCCGAAGTAAGATTTCTTACAATATAACACGCAAGTCAACGCGTTTTGGTTTCGTTTCTGCCCGTCTTCGATCAGAACTTATCGCCGGTCAACAATTCGAATGCTTGCTGATATCGTTCTGCCGTAGCAGCGGCGACCTCCGGCGGGAGCGGTGGAGCCGGAGGCGTTTTGTCCCAATCGAGCGTTTCCAGATATTCGCGAACGAACTGTTTGTCGAAAGATGCCTGAGCTTTCCCCGGCGAATAGGTTTCGGCCGCCCAGAAGCGAGACGAATCGGGCGTTAAAACCTCATCGATCAGCAAAATGTTCCCGTCTGCGTCACGCCCGAACTCGAACTTCGTATCGGCAATTATGATTCCTTTATCGTTTGCGTAGTTCGCAGCGAAATTGAATATGCGCAGACTGGTTTCGCGCAGATATTCCGCCGTTTCCTTTCCTACTATTGCCGAAAATCTTTCAAAGTCAATATTCTCGTCATGGCCTGCCGCAGCTTTCGTAGCCGGTGTGAACAGCGGCTCGGGGAGTTTGTCGCACTGGCGCAGCCCTGAGGGAAGTCGATGCCCGCAGACCGATCCGGTCGCCTGATATTCCTTCCATCCCGAACCTTCGAGATAACCGCGAACGACGCATTCGACTGGAAAAACCTCGGTTCGCTTTACGAACGATGACCGGCCTGCGAGTTCCGGATGGCGGCTTATTGCGGCCGGCATCTGGTCGATATCAACGGTTATCAGGTGATTAGGCGTGATCGATGCCAGTTTGCCGAACCAGAATGCCGATATTCGCGTCAATACCTCACCTTTACGCTCGATAAGCGTCGGCAGCACGCAGTCGAACGCCGAGATGCGATCTGACGCGACGAGCAAGAGCGACTTTTCGTCGACCGCGTACACGTCGCGAACCTTGCCGCGATGGAGCAGTTCCAGATCGGCGAGATCCGTCTGCGATACCTGTGTTCCTTGATCCATACCAAATATATTACTTACGTTGTGCGACTTACATCAAAACGCTGTCGAATAATTCTGGAATACAGAGAATGTTGCAACTGTAACAACATGGTTAAAATTTCTGATGACAAACCAGAAAAAGATATGCATAATAAATAGTGTCCCCGCGAGTGGCTCGGCGAGGGCGTTACCCTTCCAGTTACTTCGACGTGCAAATCCCGCCTCACCGGAGGCACGCTCTACTTATTGCATGGAACGCATTTTCTCTCAAAAACTACATTCTTTGGCGTCAATTGCCGGTATCGCTGTTTTCGCGGCGAACGTTTCGGCGCAGTCCCCGGCGGCCGGCGATTCGTTCAGTTGGGGATTTCCAATGCTGTTGATCGCCGTAGTGGCTATCGCGGGAGCTGCCTTCTTTTTTTGGCGACGCTCAAGATCCGAGTTCGCTGGCACGATGCCGGACTCGGTCAACCACAGTTATTATCAAAGCAACGAAAGCTATGACATGGACGGGCTCGACGCCGACGAGGAACTCGAATGGCTGAGGAAGGTTAGAAAGCCAAAGACTCCAAAAGCGCCCGCGAAACCGGTCGAACCGCAAGTAGCGGTCACCGCCTTCGCTCGCAACACGGGTGTCGTAAACATCGATACGAAAGCGTTCCAGGAGCGAATGCGGAAGATGCAGTATTCGCAGCTTCCTATCAACTCTTTCCTCTCTCTCCGCCCCGCCCGCCAGTATGAACCGCTTCCTTATTCCGAAGATCCGTCGCTGATCAGTGCGATCGAGCAGGCCGGCGAGGAATATGAGGAGGACGAGGCAGTTCGCGAATTGGCGGTCAAGGTCCTCGCCGCGTTCAGGACGAGAAATTCCATCGAGGCGCTCACGCAGATCGCTCTTTACGACCTGTCATCGAATCTGCGTTCAAAGGCGGTTACAACGCTCACCGATTTTGATCATCCATCGGTTTTCGAGGCTCTGCTTCTCGCCTGTGCGGATCCCACCCGTGAAGTCCGTGCGGCCGCCGCCCGCGGGCTCTTCCGTCTCAGCTTCGACCGCGCCGATGCGTGGAAGCGTATCGCTGACACGAATGATGAATACCGCATGCGCCACGCAGCACGTGCAGCTATCGAATCTGAGATCGCTGTCAAGTCTTTCGAACGACTGGTCCATGAAGACATGAAGGTCGCGCAGGAGGCTTTTGCCCTCGTGGCTTTCTTGATCGCAGCGGATGAGACGGACGTTATCTTCGAGGCGATCAAGTCCCATAAAGACGAGCGCGTTCGCTTTGCACTGCTGCACGTTATCCGAGTCCAGGCCGATGAGCGAATGGCCGGACGTCTGAACGAACTAAGCAAGCTCAGCTCGCTATCACCTGAAGTTTTGGAACGTGTTGTCGAAGCCCAGGCGAGCATTTCCAAGGTCGCGGCTAACGCATAATAGAACTCAAGTAAGCATTCATTTAAGTCATGCCGGCTTTATACGTTGACGGAACCACCGAGAAAGCGGCTGTAGGCTCAGTAGCGCCGGATTTCGAACTCGGCAGCGACCAGGGAGAACGCTGGCGTCTTTCAGATCAACAGGGCGTTAAGGTGCTGCTTTTTTATCCACAGAACGAAACTCTCGTTTGTACCAGACAGCTTTGCTCGGTTCGCGATCACTGGGCCGAGTATCTTGCTACAAAGGCAACGATCGTCGGCGTTTCGCCAGGAACGCCCGAAGAGCACCAGCGTTTTTCCGCCAGTCGAAAACTGCCGATACCGCTTCTGGCAGATCCGGATCGGGCGATCACCCGCATATTTGCGCAACACTGGCTATTCCCGGTAAATCTGACGCGAGGAGTCGTCGTTATCGATGCAAAAGGTGTCGTGCGCAATCGCGACATCATGCTCCGGGCATTCCGCCCTTCCGACGAAAAGATAATCACCGATATCTACGCAGCCCGCGGCGACGCCCTGATCGAGGAACTCGATGGACTGAGGCGGAAAAAAACATTTCACCCAGGATCGGCCCGCTAACCGGCTGACTTTTTGATTTCGCGCAATATTTCGTACAATTGAGATGTGCAATTTCGTCTCATAAGTGAAAATACGCCAAAAGGCGATCAACCGGAAGCAATTCGCCAGCTCGTCGAAGGTTTGAACGATGGCGCTCAGGATCAGGTCTTGCTCGGAATTACGGGTTCCGGCAAGACCTTTACTATTGCGAACGTGATCGAGCGGACGCAGCGGCCTACGCTCGTCCTGGCTCATAATAAAACGCTCGCGGCGCAGCTTTATCAGGAGTTTAAGACTTTTTTTCCTGAGAATGCAGTCGAGTATTTCGTTTCCTATTACGATTATTACCAGCCCGAAGCTTACGTTCCGGCATCCGATCTCTATATAGAAAAAGAGGCGACGATAAATGAGGAGATCGACCGTCTGCGGCTCTCGGCGACGCGTGCACTCTTTGAGCGGCCGGATGTGATCGTGGTGGCTTCCGTTTCGTGTATTTACGGTCTCGGCGACCCGGACGCTTATTTTGGGATGCTCATTTTTATCGAGCCGGGAATGCAGCTAAAACGCGAAGAGTTTTTGCAGAAACTGGTCGAATTGCAGTACGAACGGGTAAACATCGACTTTGACCGCGGTAACTTCCGTGTCCGCGGCGACGTTGTCGAGCTGTATCCGAGCTATCAGGACCAGGCTTATCGCATTGAATTCTGGGGCGACGAGATCGACGCTATTTACACGATCGACCCGCTGCTCGGCGAGGTGATCAAGAAGCACGATACGCGGATCCCGATTTATCCAAAAACGCACTACGTAATGTCGCGTTCGACGATCAAATCTGCAGTCGGAACCATTCGTGCCGAACTCGACGAGCACGAAAAATTCCTTGTCGAAGAAGGCAAGATAGTCGAAGCCCAACGCCTGCATCAACGGACGATGTACGACCTCGAGATGATAAAGGAAATGGGTTTTTGCCGCGGGATCGAGAACTATTCGAGGCACCTGACCGGCAAAGCTCCCGGCGAACCGCCGCCGACTTTGCTCGACTACCTGCCGTCGAACGCCCTGATGGTCATCGACGAATCTCACCAGACGATCCCGCAGCTCGGGGCGATGTACAAAGGTGACCAAAGCCGCAAGGGTACGCTCGTCGAATACGGCTTTCGTCTACCGAGTGCAAAGGACAACAGGCCGTTGAATTTTGAGGAGTTTGAAGCGAGGCGCGGCCAAACTATCTATGTTTCCGCAACACCCGGCCCGTTCGAACTGACAAAAACGGGCGGGGAAGTGATCGAACAGATCATCCGCCCGACCGGTTTGCTCGACCCGATCGTCGAAGTTCGACCCGTAAAAGGCCAGATCGACGACCTGCTCGAAGAATGCCGCCAACGTGCCGAACGCAACGAACGCGTCCTCGTCACCACGCTCACAAAACGCATGGCCGAGAATCTGAGTGAGTATTTCTCGGAAGTCGGCGTAAAAGTTGCGTATCTGCACAGCGACATCCACACGCTCGAACGCATCAAGATCCTGCGCGATCTTCGCCGCGGCGAATACGACGTGCTTGTGGGCATCAATCTTTTACGCGAAGGCCTCGATCTGCCCGAGGTTTCGCTCGTGGCTATCCTGGACGCCGACAAGGAAGGTTTCCTGCGATCACAAAGTTCGCTTATTCAGACCATGGGCCGCGCCGCGCGAAACTCCGACGGCAAAACGATCCTCTACGCCGACAAGATCACAAAATCGATGGACTACGCGATCAGCGAAACGCTTCGCCGTCGCGAGATACAGGAAGCCTATAACACGGAACACGGCATCACGCCGACGACGATCATTAAATCCATCGACGCCACCCTCGTAACCGCCTACGAAGCCGACTACTTCAAGGTGCCGCTCGAGATAGATTCGATCGAAGAATATTCGCCAAAACAGCTAAAAGAAACCATCCACCAACTAGAAGCCGACATGCGGATGGCCGCCAAAGAAATGAAATTCGAACGCGCGGCGGAGATTAGGGATCGTTTGAAGTATTTGAAGGAGCGAGAATTGGAGTATAGGTAGTTTATGCGAATTTATTCGTACTTTTCGATTCCAACGGATCTCGCCGCGGCGATGCGCGATTGGCCCGAGTTTGTTTCCGGAGAAGAATATAGCGTTAAGCTTAAAAGATCCGATAACGCTGGAACACGTAATCGTGCAGCCAGTTTTTGAGGAAGACGGCGCTCCTTACCTTAGCCTGATCGGTGATCGAAAAAGTAAGCTCTTCGAAAAGGTGGTTGGGCGGGTTATTCTTGAGTTGCAGCCTCATACTGACAATCTTAGGATCGAGAACTTTTCGTAACTTCGATCCCATTCAAACTGATGAAAAAGAATGCAATAAAGCTCTTTGATGGACATGGGGTGCGTACGGTGTGGGACTCGGATCGCGAGAAATGGTTCTTCTCAATAGTGGACACGGTAGCGGTGCTAACCAATAGCCCGAATCCTAGGAAATATTGGAGTGTTCTAAAGACTAGATTGAAGAAAGAGGGAAGTCAGTTGACTACAGATTGTAGTCAACTGAAGATGCTCTCAGCCGACGGAAAATACTATAAGACCGATGTAGCAGATGTTGAGCAGCTTTTTCGACTCATCCAGTCGATCCCATCACCGAAAGCCGAACCGTTCAAACTCTGGCTGGCCCAAGTGGGTCGCGAGCGTCTCGAGGAACTCGACGACCCCGAGAAAGGTATTGATCGGCTGATGGAAACATACCTTCGGAAAGGTTACAGCAAGGAATGGATCAACCAGCGGCTGAAGAGCATCGAGGTCAGGAAGGAGTTGACCGACGAATGGGAAAAACGTGGTGTTGAAAGAGGCCAGCAATACGCGACATTGACTGACATCATCACCAAGGGCTGGTCGGGCCTGAACACGCGCGAATACAAGACGCTTAAGGACCTGAAGACGGAGAGTTTGCGGGATAATATGACCAATCTCGAACTCGTCCTGAATATGCTAGCCGAGGCGACGACGACGGAGATCGCGCGCGAAAGAAAACCAAAGGGTTTCGCCGAAAACAGTGTCATAGCCGGAGAAGGCGGCCAAATAGCAGGAAATGCTCGTCGCGAGATCGAAGAGAAAACAGGGCGCAAAGTTGTCACGTCAACTAACTTCAAGCGAATCAAAGGAAAACCGAAAACCAAAGAACTAAAATAGCGAAGTCGGCATTCTAAGCATTTTGCGTCGATTTACGCATAATACGTCGATGTCGGAAATATTGCATATCTTTTTGCGCTCGTTTTCAGGTACGATTTCCGGGTCCGGAAATTGTGGCAGGTTTTTGGCCGGGTGAGTTTGGGCGTGGTAGATTTAGTTTAGATGCAGGTAAAAACGGAACTAGAGAGTTTTGCGGGATATCTGACCGACGCGAGCAACATGCAGGGCGGGCATGCGGAACGCGTTTTTGTGCCGACCTCGGCCGAGGAGATCTCGCAGATCCTGCGTGACGCGAATGAAGCTGGGACGCCGGTTACCATTTCCGGAGCCAGGACAGGAACAGTCGGCGGGGCGATCCCATTTGGCGGATGGGTCGTGTCGCTCGAAAAACTGAACTCAATAAAGATCGACCGCGAGCGACGCACAGCGACGGTCGGAGCGGGCGTGATCCTTGCCGATCTTCAAAAAGCGGTGGAAGCCGAAGGCCTTTTCTATCCGCCGGACCCAACGGAGTGGAGCTGCCAGATCGGCGGAACGGTGGCGACAAATGCTTCTGGTGCAAGAAGCTTCAAATACGGCGCAACGCGGCGATATGTCCGGCGGATCGAGGTCGTAATGCCGGATGGTGAGATCGTGAGCTTGGGACGCAACGAATCAGTACCACCTGCGGTAGCGGGTGGGGTTTTGTCCTTATCCGCAAATGAACATTTGGGACGCACAATGTCAGAACCGAGAGCGGTAGCGACCGGGTCAGCATATGGTGCCAAGGACTTGGGACGCATGTTGACCTACGACCGACCAAATGTCCGAAAAAACGTCAGCGGCTACTTCAACGAAACGCCGCTCGACCAGATCGATCTCTTCATCGGCAGCGAAGGCACGCTCGGCGTCATCACCGAGGTCGAACTTGACCTGCTGCCGAAGCCCGAAGGTTTTTTCAGCGGGATCGTTTTTTTCTGGGACGCAAACGATCTGCTCGCGTTTGTAGATGAAGCTCGGGGGTTGTCGTTTGGGACGCGCCGACGTGGCTTTGGCCCGGTCGCTACGGCTCCCGGCTCTGACAGAGAGGCCGACGTTGACGCGTCGTTGATCGAATATTTTGATCAAAATGCCCTCAAGTTCATCTCGGAAAAATTTCCCGAAACTCCCTGGGACGCAGCGGGAGCGATATTTCTTGAGCAGGAAACTACGGCTGAAACTGAGGACGCGCTGTTTGAGAAATGGAACGAGCTCCTCGAAAAGCATAACGCCGATATTGAGCGTTCGTGGTTTACGACCAGCGAACAGGACCGAGAGAAAATGCGCGCTTTTCGTCACGCATTGCCGGTGACCGTGAACGAGCGCGTCGTCAGGAATGGCCAGCGAAAAGTTGGGACGGACATGGCGGTGCCGGATGCGAATTTCCCCAGCTTTCTGCGATATTATAAAGAAACGCTCGACGCCAGCGGGCTCGAATATGTCATTTTCGGCCACATCGGCGATTGCCATCTGCACGCGAACATGATCCCCAGGGACGCAAGCGAAGCTGAAAAAGCCCGACACATTTACGGCCGATGCGTTGCCCAGGCGATCATGCTCGGCGGTACGGTTTCCGCCGAACACGGCATCGGCAAGCTCAAGCGAAAATATCTCCACGCCATGATGGGCGAGCGATACCTGAACGAAATGGCCGAACTAAAAAAGGCGTTCGATCCAAAAGGAATCTTGGGACGCGGGAATATGTTTGAGGAAAAATACCTCGGATAGTTGGGACGCATCTTTCTGACCACTGACCACTGACCACTGACAACTGACTATGATCAAAGCAATTATTTTCGATTTTAACGGCGTGATAATCGACGACGAGCCGATACAGATGAAGATCTACCAGGAACTGCTCGCCGCCGAGGGCGTCGAGGTGACTGAGGAAGATTACGCCGCTTCGCACGGGATGAATGACGTGGCGTTCGTCAACGCGGCATATGAGCGTCGCGGCAAGAAGGTCGACCCGGCGAAGGTGACCGAGATCATCGACGCGAAGTTCGGCAAATGGCGTGAGTTTGTCGGCGACGACCTGCCGTTCTTTCCCGGCGTCAAGAATTTCATCGAAAAAGCCTCGCATGATTTTGCGCTCGGCGTCGTCAGTATGGAGCGAACATCGCAGATCGAATATGTGCTCGAAAAAGCGGGCCTCGCCCCGCATTTTGCCGTTATCATCGGGGCCGAGGAAGTTTCGACCTACAAGCCGAACCCCGAATGCTACCGGACGGGTTTCAATCAGATCGACCTTTACCGCATTTCGAAGGGCCATCTACCGATGACGCATGACGAATGCCTCGTCATTGAAGACACCGTCCCCGGAGTCCAAGCCGCCATCGCCGCCGACCTGCCTGCCCTTGGCGTGGCAAACACGGTATCAGCCGACAAACTCCGAGCCGCCGGGGCCGGAGCCGTAGCCAAAGACCTGACCGACTGGATGCCGGAGTCGATCCGGAGAGTATTTTAAGATCTTTTTCACCGCAGAGTCGCAGAGACGCGGAGAAGACAGTTCAAAAAATAGTTCTCTCTCTCTTCTCTGCGTCTCGGCGGTAAAAATCAATCCATATGTCCGACAATTTTATTTCACGCGAACGAGCCGAAAACGACCTCCTCGACTGTGCCGCATTTCTTGCCGAGCGGATCCGGAGCAGCGATGGGCACGCTGAGGCGATGAATACCATCATTCCGCAGTATCTTGCGAAGGGCGATGTCGACCTCGCGGCTGAGCTGGCCAATGCGATCGACGATCCGTTTTCGCGGGATAAATTGCTGATAGCTGTCGCGGTCAAGTGTGCCGAGGTCGACGATGAAGATTACGGACTCCAACTTGCGGAGGCGATCGAGGACCACGGGCTGCAGTCGCAGGCCTTCGAGCGCATCGGGCTGATTCTTGCGGTCAAGGGAAAACTCGACCGCGCCGCCGAGGTTGGCAGCCTGATGGAGCACCCCGACTTTGTCGACGCGGCGATCGCCGTTCAGGAAGCATCGACCGGCAACGATGAGGCGGCCACTGAAACCATTGAAAATATCGAATTTCCGACAGCCCGCGTCGCGGCTCTGCAGCAGATAGGTTCGTCTCAGATCGACTCCGGCAAGACGGCCGAAGGTATTGCCACGATCGAAGAGGCTGTCGCTGCCGCTGGCGAGATCGAGCATGATGAAGAGCAGCTGAGAAACCTGTGCGAACTCGGCAATATCTTCATCGACGCGAAGGCCAACGATAAGGCTATCGAAACGTTCGACCTGGCCAGATCGATCGCCGAAAAGCTCGAGAATCGTCACCGCGATTACTTCCTCGTGACCTGCGCGATGGGGTTTTTGAACGCCGGCAGCACAGAACTAGCCGACCGCACGCTCGATCTAGTTTCGGACAAAACCCAGATGGCGTCGGCGATGCTCGGCTTCGCGCGTCATCACTGGGGCAAGGATGAGAAGGACGAGGCGATGGACTCGCTCGAGGAAGCGTACGCGATCATCAAGTCGCAGGCTGACACCGAAACCCGCGACAGCAAAGCCCGAAATGCTCTCTTCACCACCATCGCGACGCAGTTCGCGGCCTACGGAAAACCCGAAAGGGCAGTGGAAGCGAGCCTGGAAAATCCGGACCCGAACGAGCAGATGAACGCCCTCGCGTCGATCGCCCAGATCATGACGCTGAAAAAGGAAGACGATTTTGCCCGCGATACGATCAGCCAGATCGAGGACGATTCCAGCCGCCTACTCGCTCTCGTCGCGATGGCCGACGCCAAACGCAAGCTCGAAGACACACCCGCGGCCATTGAGATCCTCGACGAAGCCGCAACTCTGACCGAAACGGTGCCCCAATTCTCAGCCCGCTCCGAAGCCATGAACGAGATCGCCGCCCGCTACGCCGCTCTCGGCGAAAGCGAAAAGGCGCGTTCCGTCTCGATAGAAAATCTCAACGTGATCTCCCGAATCCTCGACGAAAGCTCCCGCGCCGCCGCAATAGCTCAACTCGCCGCGATCTACGATGCACACGAGATAAAACCCGGCGAGGCGGAGCTGGCGGTGATCAGGAGATTTGCGAATGCGATGTCGTTTTAGTTCGCGTCACCGGAAGAGTCTATCGGAACATTTCAGATTGAGCGGGTTTGTTGTCGTTGAGAATGTTATCTCGCATTCAGATTGCGATGAATTGATCGCTAGCATCGATGCATTCCGCGGATCGAAACAAGGCTGGCATCCGCAACCTTATGTCCAATCCGGAGGTTCGACAGAAAGCTGAAAGCCAGAATCTGGTCGGATTAATAAAGGATCTGTCGGGCACTTGGCCGATCGCTTATAAGGCTACTTTGTTCGAGAAAACAGGAAAGGCAAATTGGCTGGTTGCTTTTCATCAGGATACGGCGTTGCCGTTGGAGAAGGCTCAGGACTCGAATGGTTGGGGGCCGAGTTCTTTGAAAGATGGCATCATTTTTTCGCATGCGCCGACGTGGGCATTGAGAAAGATCGTGGCACTAAGAATTCATCTTGACGCCTCCACGCCAGAAAACGGCCCGCTTCGGGTTATCCCTCGATCTCATCATGAAAGAGTTTTGGATGACGCAGAATTTGAAAAGATCATAAACCAAGGTCCGGCGGTCGAATGCCCCGTCGGCAAAGGCGGAGTTATCGCGATGAGTCCGTTGATCTTTCACGCATCATCGAAGATCAAGAATGATATGCCTCGCCGCGTGCTGCATGTCGAGTACTCACCATCGCTCGATTTGGGAGAAGGTGTCCGACTCGCCCAGGCGTAGTAACCGAGATGGAGACTAGTCATTAAAAACAAATTTGTCGCCGAAAATGTACGCGAGTTTTTCTTTGACTGTGTCAAGGGTCTTGTCATCGGTTTCGAAGGCGGCGGTTACGCTTTCGCATTGGAGGTTTGATTGGCCTAGTTCGTCTAGGATGACTTCGATGGAGTTTCGTGTGAGCGTAACTTTTTCCACACCGCCGTATTCGCCGTATGACTGGTCGTCGCGGGCTATGTAGTATGTATCGGGTAAACCCAAGCGCTTCCGTTGTTCCGGGTCCGTCATGTATTGGAAAGAAAGATAGTTACCGTCCGTGTAGAAGCCAACGTTGATAACTCCCTGCGGAGAAACTCCGACTTCGATCTCCGCTGCTCGAAATTCAACATTCATAGGAATTAGTAGATATCACTGTTTACCAGATCAACAAAATTGTCTCGTTTTCGGATCATGTCGGCCCGGCCGTCATCGCGAATGAGGATAACGGGCGGCAGGAAGCGGCCGTTGTATTGCGAGGCCTGGGCCAGTGAGTAGGCTCCGCAATTCAGCAATGCAAGGATCTCGCCGGGCTTTACATCACGCGGCAGCAGGCGGTGTTCGGGCAGGCGGTTTTGGCCTTCGTGGTCGAAGTAAACATCGCCGCCATCGCACAGCGGGCCCGCGACCTTGTACGGAAAATCATGCGGCTCACCTGCTCGTTCTGCGGAGATCAGATGGTAGTACCACTTGTAAGTTTCCATCGATAGGAGGATGTTGAAACCGGCGTCGGTCAATAGCCAGTGGTCGGTGTCGGCGTGTTGAACACTTCGCGAGGAGAGAACCACCCCGTCCGCCGAAGCGGCGTCCACCCCTCCTTTGTAAGGAGGGGAGCTTTGAACGATCGGGCGTTGTTTGGCGTTCCGAACTGTTGTCAGGCAAATGCCCGTGTCGGCAATAATGCTGCGGCCGGGTTCTAGGAGGATAGTTAGATCTTTGAAAATTGAATTGTCGCCGCCGCTTTCGATGTCTTCGCGGATGGCTTGCCAGGCGGCATGCATCGCGTCAGCTGGTTCGAAATTGGCACCGAGCATTTCGATCTGCGAGGCCGCGACCGGACCGCCAGGCAGGGCATCATCAGCTCGCAGATAATCGACTGGAAATCCGCCGCCGAGATTGATGTGCTTTAGTTTAACGCCGGTTTCGCGGTGGATGCGTTTTGCGGTTTCGAAGAGTACTTGCAGGGCGCTCGTGTAAACGGTCGGATCAGGGTTCTGCGAACCGATGTGCAGATGAATACCGCAGAGATCTAGATGAGGTGATTCCTTCTTTTCGCGAAAAGCTTGAAACGCTTCATCGATCATCATCCCGAATTTTGAGGTGAGCATCGCCGTTTGCAGGCCGGAATGCGTTGCACTTTCGATCTCGGGCACCAGGCGAAGGCTAACATTGGCACGTTTGCCGAGGCGCTCGGAGGTTTCTTCGATCAGCGAGAGTTCGTACAGGGAATCGACCTGGATCGCGTAGATCTCGTTCGTGATCGCGAGTTCGATCTCCCAGACCTCTTTGCTGTTGCCGTTGAAATTGATCTGGTCGCCGGTAAAACCGGCCTGCAGAGCCTTCCACAACTCGCCGCCGGAATTGACCTCGAGATCGCAGTCGGCATCCTTGACGGCTCTCAAAATGCCCATCGTCGACATCGCTTTCGCGGCATAGCAAAGCTTCAAAGGACAGCCGATAACGTCCTGAACTCTCGTCAATCTGTCGATGTTATGCCGGATGCGTTTCTCGCTAAACACAAACAAAGGCGTACCGTGCTCGCGAGCCAAATCCGCGGCGTTTACGCCGTCGATCATAAGCTGGCCATCGATTGTTTCAAGAAAACCGGGGATTTCCCAAGTGTGCGTCATTTATTCTGAAGTGTCGGTAAAACGAGGTTGACGCGGCTTTTTCCAGTCCGCAATCATCGTCTTAAACTCGTTTATCTGGCCATTGGTAAAGAATTTCGTCGAGATGTTCCAGATATGGTCCCAGTCTATATCGAACCCGACTGTCAGCACCTGTAGGTCACGCTCGTAGTAGAGAACTTTGGTAAATTTGCCTTTTTGGTACAAGTCTATGATCGAATCAAAACGCATTAGGATCAGGCCATTCAGCGTCGCGACGGGGTAACTGCCCTCTGCAAACTCGTATTTGGTGACCTCGTTTTTTTTTATGTATTGAAATAAGGCATTCGAGGTTTTTAGAAAATCAACGCGAAGGCCATGAAAATCGGCATTCGTAAAATTCGCGTCCTGACCGATGACTTCGACGTGGTCGATGATCTTGTCCAGCTCGGTCGTTGAAATGAGAATATCGAGATCCTTAGTATTCCGATCCTGAATATAAGCAAGGTAAGCGATTCCGCCGACGATGCAGAAATCGACCTCGAGCCGATCGAGAAGATGAAGAAAATCGACTACGGAATCAGGTAACATTTCGGGGTCGCTCTCGAAGCCGTGTATCCAGTTTTGCGTGTTAAAAGCATTCGCGTCATAGATCGACTGACATATCGCCAATTGAGTCGTGCGCGGCTGAAATGTAGGTTCGACAAACGGATAATTTCGCATACGAGACCATCTTAATTATATCATCGCGGCTAACTTTGCGGTTTCTTTGCGTCCTTTGCGACTTTGCGTGAAACATAGTTTTCTTAACGCAAAGATGCCAAGATCGCAAAGAAAGACGCAAAGAAAAGCCGAGTTGCTATCTGATAGCCGTCAAACTGAGGCCAGTCCCGCGCGGATGCAGACCCGGCAGCGAGATCGGCAGTTTGCCTTTGAAATCCTGCATTCCGAGAATCGCCTTCGCGGCACCGCGTTGGAGGCCGGCCATGTCGCCGTAGGCTACGATGTAGTTTTTCATCTCGGGGAAGCTGCTCAGAATGTACGGATTGCCGAAGCTGATGCCAATGACGGTCTTGTTAGCGGCTAGGGCTTCGCGGAGGATCTCGGCTCCATTTTCGGGGATGCCTACGCTGTTTTTCGCACCCGAACGCACACGGCCATAGAGGCCGACGATGACCGTGTCGGCTTCACGAACGGCTTTGCGTGCGGCCTCGGCTTGCGCGGCGAGCGAGTTTTCCTGCAGGTAAGCCTGGCTAAATCGCAGGCCGTTCGCACGGAGCGTCGAGGTCAGCGGATTCATGACGAGCCCGCCATCGAAGCCATTCGAGATGCCGAGTACCGCGATCTTCTTCGACCGGTTTATCGGCAGATCGCCTGGGTTTTGACGGACGAGCGTAACGGCAGCCGCGCCGACCTCGTCGGCCAGGGCATTGACATCAGGGCCTGAAACGATGCGGTCGATCTGGTCGATTGGCGTCATGCGGTTCTTGAAAAGGCCGAGTTCGTGTTTCCACGCGATCTGCCGGGTTACCGATTCATCGAGCTGATTCATCGGGATGCGGCCGCTTTTCACCGCTGCGATCAGGCCGCGGATCATTGCATCGACATCATGCGGTTTCTCAAGAATGTCGGTGCCGGCCAGAAAGGCTCGAACGCCGGCTTCTTCCTGCGTGAAATAGATGGTCAGGCCGCTCATCGACATCGCATCGGACACGATCAGGCCCTTGAAGCCCATCTCTTTTCGCAGGATGTCGGTCTGAACTTTCGCCGAGAGCGTGGCCGGGATCGTCGCGCTTTCCGACACGATCGTAGCCCCGTATTCGGCATCGCCGCCGCCGTAATTCGGCAACGGTTTGACCTGTTCATTATCGATCTGCGGTAGGGCAATGTGTGCGATCATGATCGAACCGATGCCGG
The DNA here is from genome assembly GCA_964410495.1 of uncultured Chloracidobacterium sp. Classification (GTDB taxonomy): domain Bacteria; phylum Acidobacteriota; class Blastocatellia; order Pyrinomonadales; family Pyrinomonadaceae; genus OLB17. Next base: position 25,530 of record CAYPGP010000017.1, on the reverse strand, counting down.
CGTCGATCGCTCGTTTGAATGGCGGAAGTTCGATCGAGTCAAGCCGCGACTTTGGCAGGTCGATGATCGGCAAACCGCGGTGCGAATCGATATTTGTATCACCGTGTCCGGGGAAATGCTTGGCGGTCGCGATCACCTGCTGGCTCTGGATGCCCTGAGCAAATGCCGTCCCGAATGTGGCGACATCGTTCGGATCCTCGCCGAAACTGCGGACGTTGATCACCGGATTTGCAGCGTTATTGTTGACGTCGAGAACCGGGGCATAAACGTGGCGGATGCCGATGGCCTTTGCTTCACGGCCGGTAACCTCGCCCATTCGGCGGGCGAATTCCGGGTTTCCTGTTGCCGCGACTGCCATTGCCCACGGAAAATTGGTGGCATCTTCGAAACGCATTCCGATGCCCGTTTCAGCATCGAGCGACATCAGCAGCGGGTATTTCGCGGCTTCCTGCATGCGGTTGGCGATGTGCGTGGTCTCGTATATCGGGGCCCCGAAAAATATGATGCCGCCGAGTTTGTTGTCGACGATGTGGCGGCGAAGATCTTTGAAAAAGAAACTTTCCTGATTTGCAAACCTCGCGTTGATGCCGATGTGAATAAGCTGGCCGACCTTCTCCTCGACAGTCATCTTCTTGACCAGCTTGGCGGCGAATTCTTCACTCTTTTTCGACGGCCAAAACCGTCCTGAGGACTGAGCACGCGTTAGCGGCACCGACCCAAGAAATAGCAGCAGAACTAAAGATGAACTAACTAGAAACTTCATTTTTATTACTCGAAAAAACAAAACTCGCCAAAAAAGCTACGGTGAATGTGGTTACGCTGCCGATCAGCACATACCACGGAAACGCGATCGGCGTGGCGAAACGGATGTAAAACATCAGGCCGATGCTGACAAGCATGCCGATCAAAGCAGGGATTTCGGTAACCCGCTTTAGAAAAGTGCCGATCAAAAATACGCCGAGCACAGGGCCGTTAAACAACGATGCGATCGACAGGGCTTGATCGAGTGCCGAGCGTTCCTGCCGCATTACGATGAGTGCAACGCCGATTTGGATCACTCCAAAAACCAACGTCAGGATGCTTGCGACCCGAAGAAAATGCTTATCGTCGCGACCCTGTTTGAACGGTTTATAAAGGTCATTAACGAACGTCGCGGCTATGGAATTGAGCGAACTAGATAAGGCTGCCGCAAAGATCGCCGCTACGACAAGGCCGGAAATGCCGGATGGCATGAACTTAGTAATGAAATCCGGAAAGACCTTGTCGCCGCCTGAGAAGGGCACCGTTGCCGCTACGCCCGAACCCGCTACACCGGCGTTGGCGTATTCCGGCAAATTGTAAGGAGCGTAAAACGCGAAGAGCAGAACGCCGATAAATAGAAAGCCTATGAACTGGCCTAAAACAACCGCCCCACTCGAAAGCAATGCAAACGAGGCGCTGGATGGTTTATTGGTGCAGAGATATCGCTGGACGAGATATTGGTCCGTACCATGCGTGGACATCGTCAGGAAGCAGCCGCCGATCAACCCGGCCCAGAACGTGTAGGTCTTTGTGAAATCCCACGTAAAATCGAACACGTCAAACTTATCAAACTGCTGCCCTATCGCGATAGCCCCCGAAAATCCGCCCTCGATCTGGTTTGCGATGACAACCGCCGCGGCAATCGCTCCGCCGATGTATATCAAAAGCTGTACTACCTCGATCCATATGATCGCCTCCATTCCGCCGTAAAACGTGAAGATGATCATCACCACGCCAAGCAAAATGATCGATCCAACGATCACCAAGGTAGCATCTGTTCCCGGTACAAAGGCCGTATAAACCGCCGCCAAAACGATCGCTGTCAGCAACAGCCGAATGCCGTCCGCAATATTGCGCATCACGACAAACAGCCCCGACGCCAGCATCTTGACCTTGTTGCCAAAACGTTCGCCGAGCAGTTGATAAACCGTCTGCAGATCGCCTTTAAAGTACAGCGGAATAAAGATAAGCGAGATCACCACACGGCCGAGCATATAGCCGAAAACGAGCTGAAGAAACTGGAAATTACCATTCCTGGCAAAAGCAATTCCGGGCACCGAGATAAACGTGATGGTGCTGGTTTCGGTCGCGACGATAGACATCGCGATCGCCCACCACGGAACGCTCCGACCACCAACAAAATAGTCGGTCGTCGTCTCCTGCTTACCCGAAAACAAAATGCCGAAGACCGTTATGCCGATCAGGTAGCCGAAGATGATTACTAGGTCGAGTGTTTGCACTTTAGTCCTTATTTAAGAGCGATCGTTATCGAATCAGTCGGACGCCCTTCGATCGTCTCTGGCCTCGATGTGTATCTTGAACCGTCAACGGTTTCTATCTGAATAATGTCTTTTCTCGGATCGAAGCCCACGGGTGCCTCGTAAAAATAATCGACACCGCCTTGATCGCTGTAGTTTACATAGGTTTCCGGTACTCGCTCTTTGCCAATGCGCTCGGGCACGGTCACGCCGGCTATTTCCATTTTGGCCACCTTGGTCCAAACGTACGCGTAACCACAGCTTGTGTGGCCGCCGACTGTTTCAGCGACAATGCGCTGAATACGGATCTCGGTACTATTTACGCCATCCGGTTTCCGAAAGCGGGCCTGATAACCGCAGCCACCCGCACCTGTCACGAATTCGCACGAGTTCGAAAACGCGATCGCGAATATTACAAATAATATGGTCCAGATGAAACGTGGTCTACCCATCTCGTCTCGCGGCACGCAAGGCTTCCTGAATGGAGAAGCCCGTAGTATTCAACAAGGCTTCGGCCTCGTCTCGGCTCTCGATACCAGTTTCCGCCATCAGGATACGTACTGCCCGGTCTCGGAGTTTTTCATTACCCGCCCGCACGTTTGTCATCCGATTGCCACGGACGTAACCGAGTTTGATCATCGTGACCGTCGAGATCAGGTTGAGCACCATCTTTTGCGCGGTGCCTGATTTCATTCGCGTTGAACCAGTGATCGCTTCGGGGCCGACGACCGGAACGATCGCAATATCGGCTGCTCGTGTGATCGCCGAATCGGGCACACAGGCTATCGAAGCCGTGAAGCAGCCGAGGCTGCGGGCATAATCGAGGGCCCCGATCGTGTAAGGCGTACGGCCCGAAGCGGCGATTCCGATCACTGCATCTCCGCCGGTCAAGCCTCGTTTCTTCAGATCCTCGCCGCCGGCTTCGCGATTGTCTTCGCTCGATTCCGTTGCCTTATAAAGTGCATCATAACCGCCTGCTATTACGCCCTGGATCAGATCATACGAAACGCCGAACGTCGGCGGGATCTCGCTCGCATCCAGCACGCCGAGCCGGCCGCTCGTGCCCGTACCGACATAAAACAGTCGCCCACCATTCTCGAGCCGTGCAACCACTTGATCAATGACGGCCGCAACCTCCGGCAGGACCTCTTCTACCGCCGCCGCAACTTTTTTATCTTCGGCGTTGATCAGCCGGACAGCATCGAGCGTCGAGACGCGGTCGATCTCAGCGGTGGCAGGATTTTCTTGTTCGGTTATTGGAAGCATCGATAAAAGTACTTCTTACTTCTTGTTGCCGTTTCCGTTCATCGCCATTAGAGCAGCCGCATGAGATGGAACTAACGGCGGTTCGATCAAATACGCTTTTGGCGCGACCGGATTGATTATTGCATTCATCGGCCGGGTCAAAAGCTCGCCGGCGTTAAAAATACTTCCTACACAGCCGATGGGTACTTTCGAATTTGCTAAACCTAGTTTTCGGATCACCGCCGCCGCAGCCGTGCCGAGCTCAAATCCGGCTTCTCGCAGTATATCAACCGCTATCTTATCGCCTTCCTGAGCGGTTTCCACGACCAGACGGGCAAAACCGGCGATACGGCTGTTGTCCATTTGCGGGGCGTAGATCGCGGAGATCAGGTTCTCGACGTTGGATGCTCGAAAGTACTCGGCGGCTCGCTCGCTTAGTTTTGTCAGTTCGCCTCGACCGTCCGAGGCCTTTGCAACTGCGTGCAGCGCCTCGCCCGCGATGCCGCGGCCGCCGCCTTCGTCGCCCGCTACCGGGCCCCAGCCGCCGGCGATAAATTTCTCACCCTTTTCGTTCATCCCGATGCAGATCGAGCCGGTGCCGGCGATCACGACCAAGCCGGCTTTGCCGAGAGTCGTTCCGTAGAGGGCGATATCCGCATCGGTGGTTACCGTCGTTTTTCGCACTCGAAGGCGTGAAACAAAACTTTCTCGAACGCGCTCGCGTATATCATTTCGCCGAACACCAGCCAGTCCGAGCGTGGCCGCAACGATATCGCCCCGCGAAACTCCGCCACTGTCGCACGCTGCGTCGATAGCTTTTGCGATATTTGAAACTGCGGTCTCTACGCCGACTCGCAGCGGATTCGACGGCCCGCCTGAGCCTTCGGCGACGACCTCTTGCTCCGCATTCATCAGCGCCACGTTGGTTTTTGTGCCGCCGCCATCTACGCCGAGATAGAGCTGGTATAGTTTTGGATCGCGCTTCTTAGTTTGGGCCATTTTGCACCAAAAAAATCAGCTTCATTGTTCGCCAAACTTGACATATAATCAAATTTAGTCGATTTTATGTAGTCAATAAGATAATCTAATCGCACTCCCGGGGAAGATTGGTTCTATGGAAATCCGACAGCTAAAGGCGTTTTTGGCCATTGCCGAGGCGAAGACTTTTACCGCCGGTGCTCGCCGTGTCAACGTCACACAGGCGGCGATATCGATGCAGATACGGCAGCTCGAAGACGAGGTCGGCCTGCAGCTTTTTACGCGCACACCGCGGAGGGTGATACTTACCGAAGCCGGCGAGTATTTGCTCGAACGGGCCAGAAAGATACTGCGTGAACACGACACGGCTCTCGCCGAGATCGCCGAACTCGGCGGGGTCGAGCATGGGCGTTTGCGGATCGGGTCGGCGTCGGCCGAATTTGCTACTCAACAATTGCCCAAGATACTGCAGGGTTTGCGAGAGAAGTTTCCAAACTCCGAACTCGCCGTCAGTGCGGGCACAAGTCAGACGCTGGTAGACAAGATCATGCACGGCGAGATCGATATTGCATTTGTCAGTCTGCCGGTCGAGAATTCGTCGATAACGACTGATCTTCTGTTTAGCGACGAGATCGTCGCGATCGCTCATCCGAAGCATCCGCGTGCCAATGAGAAATTCATCAGCGCGGCGGCCCTTGCGGGAGAAAAGCTCATCCTCGGCGAACGCGGCGGCAATACTCGCCGCATGATCGACGATTTCTTCAACGCTGCGAACGTCCGCCCACACGTGATCATGGAGCTCTCACGCCAGGAAGCGATCAATCAGATGGTTGAAAACAACCTCGGCGTAGGAACCGCCGGTGCCAAGACCATCGCCGACGAGATCCGCGAAGGCCGCCTTGTCTCATGGCTGATCGAAGGAGCAGAGATCAATTGGGAACTCGGGCTCGCAAGGCTGCGTGGCGGCTATTTCTCACCGATCGCTAAGGAATTCGTGCGGCTGTGTAAGGAAAGTTTTGTCGAAAGGGAAAAGAGGTTGAAGACAGTAAAATGAGTGAGATGTTTTTTAACGCAAAGTCGCTAAGAGGCCAAGACGCAAAGGGAAACCCGTCCAAAGTGCAAAATCGTCGGCTCCAAAGTTTGCTTACCTTCGCGTCTTTGTTCCTTTGCGTCTTTGCGTTAAAAATTCCGTCAAATGGTCAAGGCCTGCCGGTAGTCGCTCCGCAGGCGGTCGGGATGAATGCGGCGAAGTTGAATCAGATCGACGCTCTCGTCGAGGCTGATATCGCGGCAAAAAAGCTTCCCGGGGCTGTTGTGCTGGTCGGGCACAAAGGCAAGATCGTTTATCGGAAGGCATTCGGCAACCGCTCGCTGGTGCCGACCGTCGAGAAGATGACGGTCGATACGATCTTTGACGTGGCATCGCTCACCAAGCCGATCGCGACCGCGACATCGATCATGATCCTCGTCGAGCAGGGCAAACTGCGGCTGGGTGACACCGTCGGGATGTACATCCCCGACATCGACGACCCGCAAGCCAAACGAGTAACCATCCAGCAGCTCCTCACCCACACCTCAGGCTACCGCCCCGATTTCGACCTCGGCGAAAAATGGACCGGCCGCGAAGGCATGCTCGCCGCCCTGAAAAAAGAAAAACTCCGAGCGGCTCCGGGGACGAGATTTGTCTATTCGGATATTGGGTTTATTGTGCTCGGAGAGATTGTCGAACGCATAGGCCTTCCCGGCATTTGTCCGGGGAAAAGTATTTCTACGCCTTCCCCATTTCCCCCAAATTGTGAAGAACGGTTTGCGAATAAAAATATCTTCACACAAACGGGGATGTCTGCGTCTAGGTTTTTTCGCCTATCAGGCATTTCGGTTGAAGACATCAATCGAGATCGAACACTTATTGAAAAGGTCGTAGCTCCTACCGAAAATGTGCGAGGCCAAAACAGCTATCTTGGATCTACGTTTGCTGGCGATCCAAAGATAGGCGACCAGATTCTACGCGGGGCCGTACATGATCCGACGTCCTTTCGAATGGGCGGTGTCGCCGGACACGCCGGACTTTTCTCGACCGCTGATGATCTCGCACGCTACTGCCAAATGCTCCTGAACGGCGGGACGCTGGATGGGAAGCGGGTGATGTCGGCTCAGATTATTTCCCGGATGACTTCGCCATACGTTGTTTCCGAATCGGGCGATGCTCGCGGGCTTGGGTGGGATATTAATACGTCGTTCTCGTCGAATCGCGGTGATCTGTTTCCGCTTGGGTCGTTTGGGCACACGGGTTTTACGGGGACGAGCGTTTGGATCGACCGGGTTTCGCAGACGTTTTATGTTTTCCTCTCGAACCGCGTCCACCCCGACGGCAAAGGCGACGTCGGCCCGCTGCGAGCTAAGGTGGCGACGGTTGTAGCATCGGCGGTCGAGGATACGCCGATCGAGAAGTACAAACAGGCAGAGGCCGAATACAACGCTGCCGTGGCGGCTCAGTTGCCGAGATTCAGGGAGCAGATCGAAACGGCGAGAAAGGCAACCGATAATTCGACGATTATCCTCACAAATAATATTCCGCCGCAGCTCCCGCCCTCGTCTGTAAACGTCGGCCTCCTAACGCTTTTGCGAAATTCGGTATTAAACGGCATCGACATCCTCGAACGCGACAAATTCAAACAGCTCGAAGGCTTAAGAATCGGCCTCGTCACCAATCACACCGGCCGAAATCTGGCAGGGAAGCAGACGATCGACATTTTGGCAGAGGCTAAGAATGTAAAGCTGACGGCCATGTTCGCGCCCGAACACGGCATTCGCGGCGAGCTTGATACTGAGAAGATCGATGACAGCAAGGACGAAAAAACCGGCTTGCCGATCTATTCGCTCTACAAAGACGGCATGCGTCGGCCGAAGCCTGAGCAGACGGCGACGATCGATGCTTTTGTCTATGACATTCAGGACATCGGAGCGAGATTTTATACCTACACCGCCACCCTGAAGAACGTGATGGAAGAGGCCGCGAAGGCAGGCAAGCCCGTCTTCGTTCTCGACCGTCCAAATCCGATAAACGGCAACGCCGTCGAAGGTTCGCTCGCAGATGAGGACAAACTGAACTTCATCGCTCCGCATACGGTTCCGGTGCGTTACGGCATGACGATCGGCGAGTATGCCCAGCTAATGAATGCCGAGCGAAAGATCGGTGCCGACCTTCGCGTGATTAAGATGGAAGGCTGGTCGCGTTCGATGTGGTTCGACGAAACGGGCCAGACGTGGGTAAACCCGAGTCCAAACATGCGTTCGCTCACGCAGGCCACGCTCTATCCCGGCATCGGTCTTCTCGAAACAACAAACCTCAGCGTCGGCCGCGGCACCGATACGCCATTCGAAGTAATCGGAGCGCCCTACATCGACGGCCAAAAGCTCGCGGCGTATCTAAACGGGCGAAATATCAAAGGGGCTCGCTTTATCCCGATCCGCTACAAGCCCAACGCCTCCGTCTTTAAGGATGAGCAAGTTGGCGGCGTGAACATCGTGATAACTGACCGAAATGCTCTCAATTCCTACCAGACGGGCATTGAGATCGCGGCCGCTCTTCGCAAGCTTTACCCAAACGATTGGCAGGTCGACCGCTATGCCCGTCTGCTCGTAAATGCCGAGATCCTTGACATGGTCAAACGCGGCGAAACGCCCGAGAACATCGATAAAGCGGTTAACTCAAAAAGTTCGGATTTCGCCCGCCGTCGGGCATCATTCTTGCTTTACAAATAGCGGCTTACAAGTTATAAAAATCGGGTAAGTTCAAATTTTCGTAACAACTTATGTAGTTTCAACGGTTTCGCGAGAAGCTGGCCATTTATCGAGTTTGTACCAATAACGAAAATTTGAATAAATCTCCATAAACCTAAATTATTTTTATGGATTGCAATACTCAGGATCGAGGAAATTCAAAAGAGGGAAAACAGAATATGCGTACAAGAGCTTTGATATCCGGCCTGCTTACCGCCGTCGCGATCGCGTGTCTCGCTACGGTAATGATCGCCCAGGAAGTAACCGGAAGTATTGTTGGAACTGTCAGGGATGTGAATGGTGCCGCTGTGTCGGGTGCCAACGTGACAATCACCCAGACTGCCCAGGGCGTAAGGATCAGAACAGTTACCACCAATGAAGATGGTGAGTTTACGGTTCCGAACCTCTCGCCACAGGAATACACGGTGACGGTCGAGGCGGCAAACTTCAAAAAGATCGTCAAAACGGGCGTTAAGGTCGATGTAGGCCAGCGTCGCGATGTGCCCATCGAATTGCAGGCTGGAAACATTTCCGAAACTGTCACGGTTGAGGCGGATCGCGTTACGATCGATACAACCTCAGCAACTGGCGGTACGATCATCACCGGCGAGCAAGCCCGCGAGATACCGATCAACAATCGCAACTGGGTCCAGCTGATCACGCTTGCTCCGGGCGTTTCTAATGATCTAGCCGATCAGGTTTATGTCGGTACGACGAACCCCGATGGTCAGGCAAATACCGTAAATATCTCGGTCAACGGAGCACGCAGCAGCCAGAATACCTTCACGGTCGATGGCGCTGACGTTACCGACCGCGGTTCGAACATCACAATTCAGGCTTATCCGAGCGTCGACTCGATCGGTGAATTCAAGGTTCTCCGTTCGCTTTATCCGGCTGAGACCGGACGAAGCGGCGGCGGCCAGATCAACGTGGTGACCCGTTCGGGCGGCAAAAAGTTCTCAGGCAGCGCATTTCTTTTTTGGCGTAATGAGCAGTACAACGCGAACAATTACCTCGTAAACGCAACAACGGGTACGCCGGCTTTTGGCCGCAACTGTTTTGCATTCGAAGGTCTTCCGAATTCGGACCCGCGTTGTCAGGCCCGCAGAACACCGTTCTCTTACTATAACTACGGCGGAACCTTCGGCGGCCCGGTCTATTTTCTCGACTTTGGCGAAAGAGACCCGAACGAATCCCGCTTCCGCCGTTATGACCGCACCTTCTTCTTCTTCTCGACCGAACGTCGTCGCGACCGTCGATTCACGTCGCCGATAACGACTTCAGTACCGGATGCTTTCCTTCGTGAAGGACGTTTCCCGATACCCGTTTGTATCAATCGTATTTATCTCGGAGAGACCTGTACAGGGGCCAATATTCTGGCTGCGGGAACTCCGATCCCGGCTAACTTGATCAATCCTGCTGCACTCGCGTATCTGAATGGTGTTTATCGAAACCTGGCTCTGCCTAACAATCCAACGGTTGCCAGCCCTTTCGCCCTGGTGGATCAGATCCCGAACGAAGCGGATTTCCGACAGGAACTATTCAAGATCGATCACAGTGTGAACGATAAATGGTCGATGTACTATCGTTATCAGCAGGACAAGATACCGACTCTCGACGGTAACTCCCTGTTCTCAAGCGGAACTGGACTAAACGGCGTTTCGACCACCTCGACGAACTCACCCGGAAAAACGCATACTTTCCAGTCGACCTACGCGTCGAGTCCGAACCTTATTTTCGAAGGCCGCTACAACTACGGATACGGAGCCATTCTAAGCGAGAATGTAGGCTTGCTTGCCTTATCGCGAACCCAGGTGCCCATCACGCTTCCATTCGTTAACCAGCGTGATCGAATTCCTTCTATCAGCGGAAATGGATTTACCGGGCTCGGTAGTTTTGGTCCTTATGACAACTTTTCATACAAGCATAACTGGACTGGTACAACTACCTGGATCAAGGGCAGCCATACGATGAAGTTTGGTGGTGTCTACTCCGTATATCGCAAAAATGAGAACGCTCTCGCTGGTGTAAATGAGGGTAGTTTCACTGGTTTTTCAACGGTGCGGCCTGCCGGTTCACCGACTCTTCCTATAAACTACACCACACCCGGAGGGCAGGTTTTGACCAACGCGATTACGACAGCGGTTGCGACAAACCTTCAGGCGTGGGCAAGTTTCCTTGTGGGCAACGTTACCGCTTTTTCGCAGGCGAGTTTCGACTACACTGCCGATTTGAGGCAGAAGACGCTAGAGGCCTTTGTTCAGGATGAATGGAAGGCGAAGAGCAACCTTACGGTTTCGATCGGCGTTCGATATTCTTACTTCGGTGCCCCATGGGATAAGAACGGAAGGCTCTCAAATTTTGTTCCTGAGTTGTACAATGCTAGTCAGGCTCCTCTTATGACTGGTGCTGGAAATCGTGTAACAGACGTTACCCGAAACAGCTGCTCAGGGATAATCATTAACAGCCAAAATCCTGCGACCCAAGTTTCGAGTACCGGAGCGTTTACGCCCTGCAACCCCACGATCTCACCTTACGGTAAGTATGTGATCGACGTTTCGAAAACCGATTTCGCTCCGCGTATCGGTATTGCATGGGATCCGTTCAAGGACGGTAAGACCTCGATTCGAACTGGTTATGGCATCTTCCACGAGCAGGTTCTGAACGGAACGTTCTTGCAGAACATCGGAACCAACCCTCCATATCAGATCACCGCGACTGCTGCGGCCACACGGCTTGATAACCCAGGTGGTGCAACGGGAGCTCCGGGCATAGGACTGCGGGCGGTCCAGGCAGATTGGCACACGCCATACATGCAGCACTGGACGCTCGAGATTCAGCGACAGCTGGCGAGTCGCACAACGGTTTCGGTCGGTTACGCCGGATCGAAGGGCACCAACCTTCAGGGGTTAACGGAACTGAACAGTCTACCCGCGGGTAGAGCACTGGCCTCACAATGCGCTCCCGGAGCGAACTACATCGGCCAACCGGGTGGTGTTACCACAGTTCCTTGCCAGTTGCCGGGATACGCGTTCCGAAATTCTGCAACAACGGCGGCACAGGGAAATACAAACGTGACTGTGGTCAATGGCGTGACGACTAACTTCGTGGATAATTTGATACTGGATCAGCTCCGTCCATATCGCGGATATCGAGGTATCGCCATGGTGCAGCCTCGTTATGATTCGAACTATCACAGTTTGCAAATGTCGTCGACCCATCGTTTCTCGACGGGCTCGCAGATCGTTGCTAACTACACATGGTCGAAGAATTTGACGACGTCTATAAATGATCGCACGACCTCGCCGCAGAACGCTTATGATATCGCAAGCGAATATCAGAGGGCTGCCTTCGATCGTCGGCACATACTTTCGATCAACTATTATTACGAACTACCGTTCTTCCGAACGCAGCAGGGCTGGACGGGCAAACTTCTTGGCGGCTGGCAGTTCAACGGTATCGCTACCTATCAAACTGGCGTACCGTTCACGGCCACGACCTCGCTCTTCGATGCGGCTGGCCTCGGTATCCTCAATGTTAATCCGGCGGCCCGACCCAATGTCACCTGTAATCCTAACGAAGGCGGTGCGAGGACGATCCAGCAGTGGTTCAACACGTCTTGCTTCACGCCGAATCCGGCTGTCGCTGACGCTAATGGAAACAGGATCCTTGTTCCGAACGTCGTCGGAAATGCCGGCCGAGGCAGCATTGATGGCCCGCCGACGATCCGGTTTGATCTGACGGCAGTCAAGAACCTTAGATTCGGCGAACGTTTCCGAATGCAGCTTCGTGCGGAAGGATTCAACATTTTCAACAATGTGAATTTCCGCAACGTGCTTGCTAACATCAACGCAGCGGGATTCGGTACGGTCAACACCGTTCGCGATTCTCGAACCATGCAGTTTGGTGTCAAGATGAACTTCTAGGGCTAGTAAGCTGTAACGTTGGCCCGCGTCGTTTTCTCGACGCGGGCCTTTTTTGTTTGGTAGATTCGTGAGTATGAGTAAATTGCACTTGTTTGACGTCGACGGGCAGCCTTCGGGAGGGTTGATGGTTGCGGGCGGTCGTTTTGTCGAGGCTCTTGAAGGGGAAGCGGAAGTGGTCGATTGCGCCGGGCTCCGCATTTTGCCGGGGATGATCGACGTGCATAACCACGGGGCGGTCGGGGTGGATGTGAACGAGGCGCATGTGGAGGGGCTGCTGAAGATCGCGGTATTTTTGGCCACCCGTGGGGTTACGGCTTGGGTGCCGACCTTGGTGCCGGATTCGGATGACAATTATAAGCGTGTGATCTCTGCGATCGACGAACTAATGATAGTGCAGGAAGGGAAGCCGGTCGCACAGGCTGTCGGGGTTCATTACGAGGGCGTCTTTGCCAACCAGAAGATGTGCGGGGCTCTGCGGCCGGAGTATTTTAGGAGTGGGCAGTGGGCAGCGGGCGGTGGGCAGTTGCCGCGATTAAGACGCGGAATTCACATGACGACGCTGGCGCCGGAGATCGAGGGTGGGGTCGATTTGATACAGGCGTTAGTCGGTGGGGGTTGGATTGTGTCAATTGGACACACGCGTGCCGATGCTGAAACGCTCGACCGGGCATACGCGGCTGGAGCCCGGCACATGACGCATTTTTTTAATGCGATGACCGGCATCCATCATCGCGACGTAGGAGTTGCGGGCTGGGGGCTGGCAAACGAAGTCGTTACCTTTGACATAATTGCCGACGGCATTCATGTGCATCCAAAAATGGTGTCTCTTGCATGCCGGGCGAAATCACCCGACGGCGTATCTCTGATATCGGACTCGGTCGCTCCGACCGGACTCGGCGATGGCGAGTTCAAGCTTTGGGGCGAAACGATAAGGGTTGAGAATGGTCGGACACGAAACGAACGCGGAAGCATCGCGGGTTCGGTCATAGCTATGGATGACGCCGTGCGAATGATGCTGTCGCTCGGGTTTTCCAACGGAGAGGTTGCCAAGATGGCCTCGACAAATCCCGCCCGACTGCTAGGCCTTAACGACCGCGGTTCACTCGAGGTTGGAAAGAGGGCAGACTTTGTCGCTCTCGACAGCGACGGTCGGATCGCCTTCACCGTGATCGGCGGCGAAATGATAAAGGTCGGAGATCACGCGGTTTAGCCTTCCGCGTGTTGATCGGCGTTCGTGGTTGCAGGATCGCCGGTGATCTCGTTAAAGGCATCGCGGATGGCGAGGCGGTGGAGAGTTAACTGTTCCAAGAGTTCGGATTCCGAAGCTAGCTGCATGCGTTGAGCAATATTGGCAAGAGCCGTATGATTTGCCAGCGGAACACGTGTGGTTCGGCCGACGGTCAGTCGGAGGTTATGGTCAAACGCGGCGAGGAACTCGTAACCGACGTTCATCGCGGCAAAGTTTTCTTCGGAGATCGATCCATTTTCACGGATCCATCTTAGCATGAAGGGCGTCGAGCGGTCGGTGGCCTCGTCGGGGATATTGTCCCGAAGCTGCAAATACCGCATGGCGAAGTAGATATCGAGCATCCCGCCGGCTCCGTACTTGATGTTGATGTCCGATTCTCGACGAAGCTTTGATCGCTCGTTTTCGAGCGCGTGCCGCATCTTGCGGGTCTCAAGCCGAAGCTGTTCGGGGTCGATCGAAGATGCTCGGTCGTGGATCAGCCTGCGGGTTTCGCTTTCGACGGTGAATCCGAGACTCGCGTCCCCGCCAACGGCCCGAAGCTTAACAAAGGCGAGCAGCTCCCAGATCGCAGCCGTTTCGCCCATATATGCGAGGAACGCGTCGATCGACATGGCGCTCATTCCTTTCGATCCGAAGGGCCGCAGCCGAAGATCGACGCGGTATAGATTTCCGTCGCGGGTCATTGATGACAGAGTCGTCGTAAAAAGCTCGACCGCCTTCGCGTAGAATTCGGCGGCACCTAGCCCGCCCGCGAACAGGCCTGATCTTTCACGCGGGGTTACGGTCACGGTCGGGTCGAAATAGACAACAATAAGATCGAGGTCCGAGTCGTAATCGATGCCGCGCCCGCCCAGTTTTCCTAATGCGAGGATCGCGAGGTCTAGATGCAGTTCGCGTTCGCGGTAACGGAAAGCGAGCTCGTCGCGGACCACCTTCAAGGCAGCTGAAACACTGGCCTCGGCGAGCAGGGTCTGAAGACGTTTTGATTCGCGAATGGTTATTTTTTCGAATACATCGCGAACTACAATGGTGAGCAAAAAGCGCGACCAAGTTCGCCTCATGGCAGACAGCCTAGCACCAAAGTCGCGTTCGGACTCGACTGCTTCGAGCATTTCCGATCCGTAATCCGGCTCTTCGAAATCGTCGTCCGGGTCAGGGAGCATCGCGGCAAGATCCGGATTCGCCGCCAGCATAGCGGAAAAATGGGGCGAAACGCGTGTCAGCTCGTTGAGCACGTGTGCTGTCCGGTCAACCTCGTCGAGACGAACGTTCGATTTTTCGATCGAGGCCATTACGTGCGAAAGCGTGCGTTCCTGGATATCAGGAACCTCGGTCATTTCGATATCGGTGGGCGTGTCGTCATCGATCTCGCCAAAAACGCGTCGGAAAACGCGGCTGACGTTTTCGGTATGTGTCGCGAGGCTCTGCTCGAAATCGCCTCCGTAAGTGAACATGACACGGCGGGCTAGAACGGCACGTTTTTCCGGGTCATCAGGGACGGTGTGCGTCTGAACCCCGTTCTTCATCTGCAGAACATGCTCGGTACGGCGGAGGAAAGCGTAGGCTGCGGAAAGTTCGGTCAATTCGGTATCGCTCAGGTGCTTGCGGTCGGCGAGCCGAGTGAGGCTGATCAACGTATGGGAGCTGCGCAGCCATTTGTCGCGGCCTCCGTATGCGAGCTGAAGTGCCTGGGCGAGGAATTCGATCTCGCGAATACCGCCGCGGCCGAGCTTTACGTCATAACCGCGTTTTAAGATGTTCTCGAGATCGATACGTTCTTTCGAACGGCGAACGTTCGAGAGCGCCGAGGAAACGGTCTCACTTCGTGAAAAGACCATGTCTTCGACTTCGGAAAAGAACTGTTTGAAAAGCTCGACGTCACCGGCGCAGCCGCGTGAACGGATGAGTACCTGGCGTTCCCAGGCACGGGCTTCGGTGCGGCAATATTTGGCAACGTCGCCGATAGATTGTGTGATCGCCCCGAGCGATCCATGCGGACGAAGCCGCAGATCGACGCGATATGCCGCACCTTCGCCGGTTTGGTGACCGACGAGTTTGACGATGTATTCCGAAAGTTTGACAAAATACTCGCGGTTAGTAACGGAACCGCGTGAGCCATTCCCGGATGTGTTTCCTTCAGCGGAATACACAAAAAGAAGGTCGATGTCGGACGAGTAGTTAAGCTCCTTTGACCCGAGTTTTCCTAACGCGACGACGCAAAATCTTGCGGTGATCGCACGGCCTTTCTCGTCCGTTTCCTGCGGCAGGCCATAGCGGTTGTCCATCTCGCGACGGGCTTCCTTCAGAGCGGCTTCGAGGATGGCATCCGCGAGATTCGAGATCTCCTCGGTAATTTCGGCTATGGTCGCTAGGCCGCGAATATCGCGGAGATAAATGCGGATCAGCTCGCGGCGCCGAAATCGGGCATAAAGGACCTGAGGCTCGACTTGAGAATTCGTTAAAGAGAATCGAGCCAACGATTCGACCAATTCGTCTTTACCGCGAACTCCCGAATCGACACGCTTCCGGGCGAGCCACCAGAGATATTCGGGATTCTGAAGTAGGGTTGTTGCGAGCAGCGGGCTAAATGAAACGAGCGTAAGGACATCGGAAAGAAGCCCCTCGCCCTTTAGCAGTTTTGCGTGAGCGGCCGGATTTTCTTGTTCGAGTTGGGCTAAAAAGCGCCGAGCCGCCTCGGGATCGGGCAGGTCGCGGACCAATTGTTCGATCTTGGCCATAGAAAACAACCACTCGGCCGCTTCCGCCCGGCCGCTTATCGCTTAAATCGTTTAGGGTCGATCTTGTACTTCTTTATTTTATAGCCAAGAATGCGTTCGGTCGAATCGAGCATGATCGCCGCTTTCGCGATATTGCCGCGGGTTGATTTTAAAGTGTCTTGAATAAGGTCGCCCTCAAAGGCCTCGACGGCTGAGGTGAGAGTGACACGTGTTTCGGTGCCGCTGACTTCCGCTGTCTGGAGGGTTGGCGGAAGGTGATGGCCATGAATCACGTTCGAATCGCAAACAATAACGGCTCGCTCGATAGCGTTTTCGAGTTCGCGAACGTTTCCGGGGAAATGGTAGGCCGTGAGCATGTCGATCGCTGGCGTTGATATGCGACGGACAGCTTTTTTGTGCTCGCGTTCGTATTTTTCTAGGAAATGTTCGGCAAGAAGAAGAATATCGGACTTTCGTTCACGCAGCGGCGGAAGGAAGATGGTGAAAATATTGATCCGGTAGAAAAGGTCCTCGCGAAAGGTTCCGTCTGCGATGCTTTCTTCGAGATTCTTGTTGGTCGCGGTTATGAGGCGGACATTGACCTTTATTGTCTCAGTTCCGCCGAGCCGCTCGAACTCGCGTTCTTGAATGACGCGAAGAAGCTTCACCTGCGTTTGCACCGGCAGATCGCCGATCTCATCGAGAAAGAGCGTACCGCCATCGGCGAGTTCGAATCTGCCTTTTTTTCGCTTCGACGCTCCGGTAAACGCACCGGGCTCGTAGCCGAATAATTCGCTTTCGATCAAGGCTTCAGGCAGGGCGGCACAGTTCACCTTAACGAACGGCCGTTTTGAACGAAGGCTATTGTAATGAATGGCGTTGGCGATCAGTTCCTTTCCGGTGCCGCTCTCGCCGCGGAGGAGAACCGTGGCATTAGAACGGGCTACTTGAGCTACCTGGTCGTAAACCTGACGCATCGGGCTCGAATTTCCGATGAGGTGGCTGAAATCATATTTTTCGCGGAGTTCCTGCTTCAGGAATGAATTTTCTTCGATCAGCTTCTGGCCTTCTTCGCTTGCGACCCGCTCGGCCTTGATCGACTGGGCGAAGAGTGCTGCGATGGCCCGCAAAAGCTTTATCACCGAGTCTTCGGCGACCGTCGCACCGTGTGCGAAGCCGACCGCGATCATGCCTGCCGATTCACCGCGAAGCGATATCGGAACGGCGACGAGCGTCCGGGTCGCCGAACCAAAGGCAAGGAAGTTCAGTACGGGGTCTTGCGCGAGATCGTCGATGACAAATGGCGATGCCATTTCGAGCATTCTCCAGAGGCTGGCTTTCACGATCCGTTCTTCGAGCCGTCGGAAGTCCGCCGCTCCCAGACCGCGTGACGAGATAATGTCGGCGAAATCAGCTTCCCGCCGCCTCAACGCCGTGAACCCTATCTGTGCGGAGAGTGCCTTCGCCACCTGTTCCAGAACGATGCCCGAGCCTGAACGCACACCGTCGGACTCGGCCAATGTCGAGGCGGCTTTAGATATGAAATCCAGCTGATCGATCCTCATTCTTACAATATCGTAGGTGATGCCTGCTATTTTCTGAAGGCAAGAGCGATATTACAACCCAACAGCAACGGAATACGAGGTAAACCGCTTTACTAAGCACAAAAATGTCGTGTTTAAGGAAATAAGTAACAATAATGTAGTAAAAAATCTAACAATAAACCGACCAGGAAATGCCGATATCGGCTCTATAAGCAGTAAATATGGAGGTTTAGGGATTATCGGTGGAATTGGCATGTGGTTTGCAATTAAGGAAGTATCACGACCAGATCTGTTTATGTCAGGAAAATCAAAATCCATATTTCCGCGGCCGATACTTACGGCCACGTCACTCTTAACTATAAGTTTTTTGACGCAGGCGGTTCGCGCCGACGAGCTGTCCGAAAGACTAGATAAGCTCGAGGCGGCGGCGACGGCTTCGCAAAGTTCTGCCGATAACGCATGGGTCTTACTCTGCAGTGCACTTGTGTTGCTGATGACGATCCCGGGGCTCGCACTTTTCTATGGCGGCTTGGTCCGCCAGAAAAATGTGCTTTCAACGATGCTTAAAAGCCTGATCTCGGTGGGTATAGTCACCTTGATATGGGCGTTTTTCGGCTACAGCCTCGTTTTTTCTGAAGGCAATGCCTTTATCGGCGGTCTCGACTTTGCTTTCCTGCGAGGTGTCGATGGAACTCCGAACGCCGACTACGCTGCAACGATCCCCCAGCAAACGTTCATGATCTTTCAGCTGATGTTTGCGATCATCACGCCGGCGTTGATCACGGGGGCATTTGCCGAACGGATCCGCTTCCCGGCAAAGATCGCCTTTACGACGCTGTGGACCATAGTGGTTTATCTTCCGCTTGCTCATATGGTTTGGGGGAAAGGCGGCTTTTTGAATGCCGTTCTGGGCGGCACGATCCCGGCGCTGGATTTTGCGGGCGGTACGGTCGTGCACATTTCGTCGGGTGTTTCCGCTCTGGTTTGTGCCATATATCTTGGTAAGCGGCTCGATTATAAGAACGAGCCGACCACGCCGCACAATTCGGTGCTGAGCCTGATTGGAGCCGGGCTGCTTTGGTTTGGTTGGTTCGGGTTCAATGCCGGCAGTGCTTTGTCGGCGAGTTCGTTGGCGACGAACGCTTTTGTTACCACTCATTTTGCTGCGGCAACAGCAATGCTCGCGTGGACCGTGATCGATTGGTTCAAAAGCGGTAAACCGACGGCCATCGGGGCGATCTCGGGGGCCGTCGCCGGGCTGGTCGGAATTACACCGGCTGCCGGCTTCGTAACGCCGATGTCCGCCCTAATTATCGGGCTCGCGTCGGGTGTGGCGTGTTATTTTATGGTCGCGAAGGTCAAGCATATCTTTGGATACGATGACACGCTCGACGCTTTCGGAATTCACGGCGTGGGCGGGACGGTCGGAGCAGTCCTGACGGGTGTGCTGGCAACCAGTGCGATAAATCCGATCTTCAAGGACGCCGCAGGCGGAGCATTGCCTGTCGGTGCGATCGATGGAAACTGGATGCAGGTCGTCAATCAACTTGCAGGTATCGGCGTCGCGATAGTTTTAGCCACGGTCGGAACTCTGTTGGTTTTGAAAGTGGTCGACATCCTTATCGGACTCCGCGTCACGGAATACGACGAGATAAGCGGGCTTGATGCATCGCAGCACGGCGAGACGGCTTATGCATTTGAACTGGATTCAAATCCCCCACACGCTGAGAATATTTTTGAAGCCGAAAACGTCCCGCTCGAAAAGAAGACTCTGGTTGCGACTTCCACTTAGGTCATGGTTGGCTGATTCGTAACTCCTTGACGCTCGTCGAAAGGCGAGCGTCTTTTTTTGGCGTTAATGAGCGAGGCGGTAAGATAGATGTGTGGTCGAAAGAGTTCAAATTGTCGTTGCGGACAGGTATTTCAAATGGCGGCTGGAAGATTTTCTGCTCGACCATTTCTCTAGCCTGAGCAAAATGTACCTCCGCGACCTTGTTAAGCAGGCGGCGTGCGAAGTGAATGGCCGCCACGAGAACATAGGTTTTCGGCTGAAGCCCAATGATTATATCGAGATCGAAGTCGACCACACTCGCGGCACCGCCATGCGGGCCGAAGATATACCGGTCGACATCGTTTTCGAGGATAACGACCTGATAGTTGTGAACAAGCCGCCCGGAATGCTCGTTCACCCGTCGCATCACGAGAATAGCGGGACGCTGCTCAATGCCCTCGCTTTTCGGCTTAACAGCTCACGAAAGAACGGTGAACCGTTGATCCGGCCCGGTTTGATCCATCGCCTCGATAAACAGACTTCGGGTCTGGTTGTCGTCGCAAAGAACGCACGGGCTCACCGCTTGATGTGCGATCGGTGGATGAAAAAGCTTGTGCGGAAGCGTTACTTAGCCCTCGTCGAAGGCATTGTCGAAGCAGATGAAGGTACGATCGAAGCTCCGATCGGCAGATTTGCCGAGCTGAAGTCGTGGAGCGTCAAGGAAGACGGCAAGCACTCGGAGACACGATTTTGGGTGCGGGATCGATATCCCGATTCCACGCTTTTAGAGCTTGAGCCCGTAACGGGACGAACGAACCAGCTTCGGATCCACTGTGAGGCGATGGGACACCCAATAGTTGGCGATGAAACACGCGGCGGCAGGCGCTTCGAGCGGCTTTGTTTGCACGCTTATTCACTGGCGTTTACACATCCGACGACCGGTAAAGAACTGATTTTGGCCTCACAGCTTTCGGACTGGAGATCATCTCGTCCGGCCGGGGCCAAATAAGGCCGCTCCCGACATTTCACCAGTCATTTTGTCGCCGTCGTAAACCACCTTCCCGTTTACTATAACGGTTGAAAAGCCTACGGCATACTGGTGCGGGTTAACGAAAGTCGCTTTGTCCCCGACGGTGTTCTCGTCGAATATCACGATATCCGCGGCGAAGCCTTCGCGGAGAAGGCCGCGGTCCTTGAAGCCGAACGTTTGGGCGGGAAGCGAGGTCATTTTCCGTATTGCGTCTTCCAGCGTGATGATCTTCAGCTCGCGTACATAGCGGCCGAGGACGCGGGCGTTGTTGCCGTAGCCCCGTGGATGCGGAACGCCGGAACCAAACGCGCGTACGCCGCTGTCGGACGCGATCATCGTAAATGGATTTCGCATGATGGCCTGAACGTCCTGTTCGTTCATTGCCTGATAAACCATCTGGGCGCCGCCCTTCTCGTACATCTCGATAAACTGTTCGATCTGCGAATCGAGATCGTCCTTACCCTTTGCGATTTTCGTTATTTCTTTAATATTCTTGCCGTTATATTCTGGATTTGTCCGATAGCTCGCGACATAAGCATAGCTCAGGTCTTTGAACTTCTTTTTCTTAAGGTCCTCTTTGACTTCGGCCGCGACCTTTTTCCTCGTCGCTGGGTCGGCCATTCGTTTTTTACCTTCTTCACGGCCGCCCGCGATCGACCAGCTTGGCAGCCGAGAATCCAGCGATGTCGACGATGCGGGATAAGCGTACTGATCGACCGTGACCGAAACGCCGCGTTTTCGGGCGGCCTCGACCAGCCCGAGCGTCATTGCCGTCTGACCCCAGAGGGCACCGCTCGCGATCTTAAAATGTGAGATCTCGACAGGCATATTCGCCTGTTCGCCGATATTTATTGCTTCTTCGATCGCCTTGACGACCTCGTTTGCCTCGTCCCTGATATGACTCGCATACACTCCGCCATATTTTGAAGACGCTTTTGCCAGCTCGACAACCTCTTCGGTCTTCGAAAACGTTCCGGGCAGGTAAATAAGGCCGGTCGCAAATCCGACGGCGCCGTCTTTCATCGCCTTTTCGACCAGTTCATTCATCTGCTGCTGTTCGGCGGCAGACGGGGCTCGGTTTTCGAGGCCGAGAATCTTACTTCGCACCGTATTGTGGCCGATGAGCGATGAGATATTGACCGCAAGCGGTGTTTTGTTTATCGTACCGAGAAACTCGCCAATATCGAGGGCCGAGCCGCCGCAGTTGCCAGTGACCAATGTCGTAACGCCCATTCTGACAAAGTTCTCGGCTTTCGGATTGGAGTAAATGTCTTCGGTGTGCGCGTGAACGTCGATAAATCCTGGGGCGACTATCTGGTTCTTCGCGTCGATGTAATGTTTAGCCGGCGCATTTTCAAATCGCCCCATTTTTGCGATCTTACCGTCCTTGATCGCTATGGAGCCGCGGAACCACGGGTTACCACTGCCGTCAATGATCCGCGCGTTTCCGATAACCAGGTCGTACGGTGCACTTTGAGCAAAAACTGGTGCGGATGACCCGATGACCAGAGCGAGCAAAAGACAAAAGGAAATAAGTCTCATAGCATTACTTGAGTTCAACCTACATCACTGACCCGAGCCGATTGTTAGGCCCGCTTCGAACCTGATCGCACGAAGACGCTGTATATCCGCCGATTTTTTACCGCTCAATTTCCCTGTACTGTTTCGGGTTCTCGGTAAGGATCATGAAGTTCGACGGGCTCTTTGGAACGCTTCCTGAGCCGCATATTCAAGATCTCCACCAGGACCGAGAACGCCATCGCGAAGTAGATATAGCCCTTCGGTATCTTCTGATGGAAGCCTTCCGCGACGAGCATCACACCAATGAGCAGCAGGAACGACAGTGCAAGCATCTTGACGGTCGGGTGCTTATGAACAAAGTCTCCGATCGGCCCTGCGAAGGCCATCATCGCCCCGATCGAGATGAGCACGGCCGCGATCATGATCCAAATGCCGTTCGGGCCATATTGGTCGCTGATCATCCCGACCGCCGTGATGACGGAATCGAGCGAGAAGACGATATCCAGCAGCACGATCTGCACGATGACACCCGCAAAACTCGAATATCCCTTTTTCACGGCCGTGCCTTTTTCGCCTTCGAGCGAGTTGTGGATCTCGTGCGTCGATTTCGCGATCAGGAACAGCCCGCCGATCAATAAGACGAGATCTTTACCCGAAACAGACTGTCCCCAAACCGTGAAAAGCGGTGCGACGAGGCCGATGACCCAACTGAGCGAGAAAAGAAGTATTACCCGCATCACGAACGCGAGCCCGAGGCCGATGTAACGAGCCTTTTGACGCTGTTCCGGCGGGAGTTTGCTGGCGAGGATCGAGATAAAAACGACGTTGTCGATACCGAGAACCAACTCAAGTACGGTCAGGGTCGCAAACGCTATCCAGACATTAGGATCGGCTAATAATTCCATTAATTCTTATTGCTTAGTGACCAGATTCGCTCAGTTTACAGGGTTTATCTACGGCAGCGTCGGCGAGTCTTCTCGCTTCTTCATTTTGCTTTGCCCCAGGCGGTACAACATCTGTTACGCATGCCCCCGTCTTACTTATTTTCGATACCATCAGATAAGACGTACTAGGTTTTGTGCCTTCAGGGTCAGCAACATTATACCGCGCGATAAGCGCGACGGGCACGCCTCCTTTTACCCGCCATTCAACCTTTTCGCCGATCGACGAAAAACTTGAATAGATGCTCCAGAAATTCAACTCAAACTTCTTCTTCGCGGGCGTGATGACGTCAATGGTCTGGCGAATGTCGCCCTCGATCAAACGGATACGATAGCCGCCCACGCCCGGACATTCTCCGATGTATGAACCGGTGCCTTCTGACGATGATCTTATCGTCTTACATGAACCCGCTTTTGTACTCGTGTAAACCGAACGGTTCTGTCCGAAACAGATGCCCGCGAGGAGGAAAAGCAATGCGATCAGAAGCAGGTAACCTCTCATAGCTACTTATCGAATTTCGATTTCAAGCACGGCCGCGCAGCGGCAGTATCCGATAGTTCGCGAGCCTTGACGTTCTGGTCCTTCTCGCTGGGCGGAACAAAATCGGTGACACAGATACCGTCGCCGGCGATCTTAACCACTGCTAGATTTGAATTCTGTTTGTCGTAGTTACCCGGTTCTTTCTGAACATTGACGCGAACGATAAGAGCATGCGGCTTGGCATTTTTTTCTGATCCTTTTGTCCTCCATTCGAGTTTGTCACCCAGAAAGACGTCGGCAACGGTTCCCAGCGGGCCTCGAAAATCGACATCGTGACTTTTGCCGGCGGGATCGGTGATCTCCAGTGCCTGTGTGTGGTCGGTAGCTAGACTTATCACCTTATAACCCGCAAAGCCAGGACATTCGCCTTTGTAAATTATGCCCTCATCGTCGGGGCCGCGTTTTACATCCTTACAAACGCGATCGTTAAGGTCGGTGTAATTACTTCCGGCCGGCATTGCGGTCGGAAGTCCAGGAACTGGCGAAGCGCTGGTTGGCGGTGTCGATGCGGTCTGCGTAGTGACAGGCGGAACGGCATTGTCAGGTGGAGTGCTGGAGTTTGAGCAGCCAGCAACGGCCAACGAGACGACTAAGGTAAGGAAAATAACGGAGTTACGCACGATCATGCCTCCTGATCTCAGATCTGAAAAACTATTTTCCCGCCAACTACCGTTGCTACGACCCCGCCTTGAAATTGCCAGCCGTCGAACGGGGAATTTCTCGATTTTGAACGCGAATTGGCATTAGTGTATGTCCAAACCCGGCTCGGGTCAATGATCGTTACATCGGCGATCGAGCCGGGAGCGAGCGTACCGCGGTCCTCGAGCTGAAAGATACTGGCGGGGTTTGTCGAGCAAAGTTCGACAAGCCGAGCGAGGCCGATGACGCCCTTGTGCACCAGTTCGTTGAACGCCAATCCGATAGCCGTTTCGAGACCCGTGATCCCGAACGGAGCTCGGTCGTATTCCAGCGATTTTTCGTCCGCATGATGCGGTGCATGGTCGGTTGCAATGGCGTCGATCGTACCGTCGCGTAGCCCTTCGATAACGGCTTCGAGGTGCTCCTCGCTTCGGAGTGGCGGGGCCATTTTGGTGTTCGTGTCGTAGCCTTCGACGGCACGGTCAGTCAAGGTGAAATGGTGCGGCGTCACTTCACACGTGACATTTATGCTTTCATGTTTTGCACGACGAACGGCTTCGATCGCTCCTTTCGTCGAAACGTGAGCGATATGAATATGAGCGCCTGTTTCTTTTGCGAGGATCATATCGCGGACCGCGTCGATATCCTCGGCCAAAGCCGGCATGCCTTTTAACCCCAGCAGCAGCGAGATCTTGCCCTCGTGCATCACGCCGCCTGACGACAGTGATTTATCTTCGCAATGATCGATGACCGGAAGGTCGAAATCCTTGGCGTACTGCATCGCCCGCCGCATCATTCCTGCATTCGGCACTGGACGGCCATCGTCGGAAACGGCGACAGCACCGGCGGCCTTCATCTCGCCCATTTCAGCGAGCTCCGATCCGTCAGAGGATTTTGTGATCGCCCCGATAGGAAACACATTCGCCAAACCTGCACGCTCCGCCTGTTCGATCATATAACGCGTGATCGCCGCGTTATCGTTGACCGGATTTGTATTCGGCATCGGACAAACACTCGTCCAACCGCCCGCAACCGCCGCGGCACAGCCGCTCGCGATCGTCTCTTTATGTTCCTGCCCGGGTTCGCGAAGATGCACATGCATGTCGATAAAGCCCGGAGCAACCAACAGACCACTCGCATCGAAGACCTCACAACCCTCCGGCGTCGGGTCATTCGGCTTTATCCACGCCGTAACTTTGCCGTCCTCAATGAGAACCGACATTCCGGTATTTTCCTGTGCGGCCGGATCGATAAGATGGCCGTTTGCGATCAATAACTTCATAAATTAACTAGCGACTGCCGATCCGCCGGTCGCGAGATACAGCACTGCCATTCTCACCGCAACGCCGTATTTCACCTGATCCAA